>JAEYPP010000056.1 GCA_023410575.1 Bacillota bacterium
GTAATTCGTTTATTATGTTTAGGATAACATAACAAAAGGAAAGGCTTGGTGTGATACATGGCTGACGTAAAGAAAGCACTCGCTTGTATTAAGATGAAAAGGGAGATATGCCCACAAATCTTTGATATGTGGTTAGAAAATTCAGAGATTGCAGGCAATGCGAAACCTGGACAATTTCTTTCAATCTATATGAAAGAAGGAAGTCGTTTGCTACCTCGTCCGATTAGTATATGTGAAGTTGATCAAGAACATGGCAGACTTCGAATCGTATATCGTATTGCTGGAAAAGGAACCGAGGAACTTTCAAATTATAGTGTTGGAGATATGGTTGAAATCATGGGACCATTGGGAAATGGATTTCTTATGGATGAGGAGAAGTCAGCAATCATTATAGGTGGTGGTATTGGGATTCCACCAATGCTTGAATTGGCGAAAAACCTAACTTGTAAGAAGACAATCGTATTAGGATATCGTGATGTCTGTTTTTTAGCTGATGAGTTTACTACATATGGCGAAGTCTATATTGCAACAGAGAATGGAAGTACTGGAACTCGTGGGAATGTTATCGATGCGATGAATGAACATCATCTGACAGCAGATGTCATTTATGCTTGTGGCCCAACACCAATGCTTCGTGGAGTAAAAGCGTTCGCTAACGAGCATAACATAAAAGCACAAATCTCAATGGAAGAAAAGATGGCTTGTGGTATTGGAGCTTGTTTGGCTTGTGTTTGCAAGAGTAAAGAAAAAGACCATCATACGAATGTAAATAATAAACGAATCTGTAAAGACGGACCTGTTTTCTTTGCAGATGAGATTGAATTATAGAGGAGAATTGACTATGAATACAAACGTAACACTTGCTGGTGTTGAATTAAAAAATCCAGTTATGACAGCGTCTGGTACCTTTGGTTCAGGAGAAGAGTATTCTGACTTTGTCGATTTAAATCTTCTTGGAGCAGTCGTAACGAAGGGAGTTGCTAATATTCCTTGGACTGGAAATCCAACTCCACGTATTGCAGAAACTTATGGTGGCATGTTAAATGCAATTGGTTTACAAAATCCAGGGATTGATCTATTTTGCAAACGAGACATTCCTTTCTTAAAAAAATATGATACGAAAATAATAGTGAATGTATGTGGGAAAACAACGGAGGATTACATTGACGTTGTTGAGCAATTGGGAGATCAACCAGTTGATTTATTAGAGATTAATATCTCCTGTCCTAATGTAAAAGAAGGTGGTATTGCATTTGGTCAGAATCCAAAGATGATTGAGCAAATTACTTCTACTCTAAAGAAGTATGCAAAACAACCATTGATCATGAAGTTAAGCCCAAATGTTACTGATATTACAGAGATGGCAAAAGCAGCCGAAGCTGGTGGTGCTGATGTCTTATCTTTAATTAATACTTTAACAGGTATGAAGATTGATGTTGAACGAAGAAATTTTGCACTAGCAAATAAAACAGGTGGATTATCCGGCCCTGCAATCAAACCAATTGCTGTTCGTATGGTATATCAAGTAGCGAATGCGGTATCCCTTCCTATCATTGGCATGGGTGGAATTATGACTGCTGAGGATGCGTTAGAATTTATTATGGCTGGTGCTACTGCAGTTAGCGTTGGTACAGCTAATTTTAGAAATCCAATGGCAACGGTGGATGTAATCAATGGAATTGAAGACTACATGAGACGCCATGAGATTACAGCCATTAACGAGTTGATTGGCTGTGTAAAATGAGTAATGGAGAAGGCTATACTATGATACTGATTGAAAATTAAGTGTGTACATGCTACAATTAGAAAGATTTGAGGATTCCTTTCTGCGTATATACAAGTTGGAGAAAGGTAAGGAACCTACTTAAAAAGGAGATATTAGAATATGGAAGCATACAAGCAAGAGTTTATTGAATTTATGGTAGATTGTGGTGTATTACGATTTGGTGATTTTACAACGAAGAGTGGTAGAAAGACTCCTTTCTTTGTCAATACAGGATTTTATCGTACTGGAGGTCAACTTCGTAAATTAGGTACATATTATGCGAAAGCAATTCATGATAAATATGGGGTAGATTTTGATATTCTTTTTGGACCAGCATATAAAGGAATCCCATTAAGTGTTGCAACAAGTATGGCAATTGATGAACTTTATGGAAAAGAAATTAAATATTGCTCCAATCGTAAAGAAGTTAAGGATCATGGAGATACAGGTATCTTACTTGGAAGCCCAATTAACGATGGTGATAAGGTTGTAATTATTGAAGATGTTACAAC
Source organism: Bacillota bacterium (assembly GCA_023410575.1). Classification (GTDB taxonomy): domain Bacteria; phylum Bacillota; class Clostridia; order Lachnospirales; family Lachnospiraceae; genus Lachnoclostridium. The sequence goes on from JAEYPP010000056.1 coordinate 2,278, forward strand.
AGCAGGTACTTCAATAGGCGAAACAATGCCTATTTTAGCAGCTCAAGGCAATGTGAAGGTAGAGGGATTAGTTGTAAGTGTTGACCGTATGGAACGTGGTAAGGGAACTAAGAGTGCACTTGCAGAAATCGAAGAGACCTATGGTATTGCAACTTGTGCGATTGTTACAATGCAAGAAGTAGTTGAACATTTATATAATAAGCCTTATAATGGAAAAGTGATTATTGATGATGAGTTGAAAAAGGCAATTGATGCCTACTATGTACAGTACGGTATTCAATAATATTGTAAATGGAGGTCGTTAAGCATGGAACGAGTTTATAAAACGATGAGATCGGTTGGCATCGGCAATCTAGTTATTGGTATTTGTGTAATCGTTGCAGGATGTGTTACAGGAGCATTGATTATTACGAACGGGGCTAGATTACTCCATAGAAAAAAAGAAGTATTATTTTAATAAAAAAGCTGTTACAGTCTATACAAAGAGAGAAAGGGATGCTTCTGTTTATATTAAGAAAATCTATGTTCTCATATCTGTATCGTTGTAACAGCTTTTATATGAATATGATAAGTACATATAGAAGAAGGCTTTAATAAGGTTGTTGGTTTCATTCTTAGATGTAATTGTGAGGGTATGTTTTATGTTAGATATTGAGATGAAGAAAAAAATGATGGAATACTTCTTGGAAGTATTTGGTGATGCTAAAGAGGTTAAAGTTTTTTTCGCACCCGGAAGAGTGAACTTAATTGGAGAGCATACTGATTATAATGGTGGACATGTATTTCCGTGTGCTTTGACGATTGGGACTTACGCTGCAGCTAGGAAAAACCATTGCAATCAAATACGTGTATATTCCCAGAATTTTAAATCAGTTGGGATTGTTACGACAGATGTGAATCAGATTACTTATAAAAAGAGCCAGGATTTTGCAAATTATCCATTTGGCGTCATTGCAACCTTATCAGATGCAGGGTATTCCATCGATCAGGGCATCGATGTATGTTATTTTGGTAATCTCCCTAATTCTTCTGGATTATCAAGTTCTGCTTCAATCGAAGTGGTAACAGCATATCTTGTACGTGAATTATTTGGATTGGGGTTAGATTTTGTTGAAATGGCTAAGCTGACTCAAAAGTCAGAAAATGAATTTAATGGAGTCAATTGTGGAATTATGGACCAATTCGCAATTGCTATGGGAAAAGGAGAACATGCGATATTTTTAGATACTGCAACTTTACATTATAAGTATGTACCTGTAGAACTAGACGACGCTAAGCTTGTCATTGCTTGTAGTAATAAGAAACGTGGGTTAGGTGATTCTAAGTATAATGAGAGAAGAAGCCAATGTGAAAAGGCACTAAGTTTGATTCAACGTGTAATGAAGATTGACAGCTTAGGAGATTTGACAATTGAAGAATTGGAAAATGTAAAATCGATTCTTAAGGATGAGGTACTTTTAAAACGAGCAAGACATGCTGTATATGAGAATCAACGTACAATTTGTGCAGTTACAGCACTTGAAAAGAATGACTTACAGCTTTTTGGTGAACTAATGATTGCATCTCATCAATCATTAAAAGACGACTATGAAGTGACAGGAATCGAGTTAGATACCTTAGTGGAGGAAGCACTCAAATTAAAGGGAGTCATCGGCTCTCGAATGACTGGAGCAGGTTTTGGTGGTTGTACGGTAAGTATTGTTTTAAACGATGAAATACCTACATTTATTGATAAGGTTGGAAGTGCTTATAAAAAGAAGATTGGATATGCAGCAGATTTCTATATCGTAGATATAGGAAGTGGCCCATATACTTTATCATAGGAGGATAATAAGATATGGCTATTTTAGTTTTAGGTGGTGCTGGATATATTGGCTCTCACACAGTTTATGAATTAATTGATCAAGGAGAAGACGTTGTTATTGTAGATAATCTAGAAACTGGTCATATAGAAGCAGTGCATGAAAAAGCAAGATTTTATGAAGGCGATATTCGTAATCGCGTTTTTGTTGACTCAGTTTTTGAAAAAGAATCGATTGAAGCAGTAATTCATTTTGCGGCGAACTCCTTAGTTGGCGAGAGTATGGAAAACCCATTAAAGTATTATGATAATAATCTGTGTGGAACGAAGGTATTGTTAGAATCTATGGTTGCACATGGAATTGATAAAATTGTATTCTCTTCTACCGCAGCGACCTATGGAGAACCAGAGAATATTCCAATTCTTGAAACAGATCGAACCGAGCCTACGAACACGTATGGTGAGACGAAATTATCTATGGAAAAGATGTTTAAGTGGACTAGCTTAGCTCATAATCTTCGTTATGTGTCTCTTCGTTATTTTAATGCATGTGGTGCTCATAAGAGTGGTATGATTGGAGAAGCACACTCACCGGAAACTCATCTAATTCCGCTGATATTACAGGTTCCAAACAATCAGCGTGAGAATATTAAAGTGTTTGGTACTGATTATAATACGAAAGATGGCACCTGTGTTCGAGATTATATTCACGTTACTGATTTAGCACAGGCACATATTTTGGCAGTTCAATATTTACGTGAAGGAAAAGAGAGTAATATCTTTAACTTAGGCAATGGAGTTGGTTTTACAGTGGAGGAGGTAATTAATACTGCTCGAAAAGTAACCGGACACCCAATACCTGAAGTGAAAGCAGAAAGAAGAGCTGGTGATCCAGCACAATTAATTGCTTCTAGTGACAAGGCAAGAAGAGTTTTGGGATGGAATCCTCAAAATGCAAAGCTCGATGACATCATAGCATCTGCTTGGAAGTGGCATAGCACTCACCCAGAAGGATACAAAAAGTAGGAATCGGCGGGGGAATAAGATATGGAAACAGATGATTTTAGAACAACAGAAATGAAAAGAAAGGCTTTCATAAAAGAGATTATTAGCTGGATTTTAGTTATTGGTGTTGGATTCTTATTAGCTTGGTTTGTTACTAGGGTAATCATTATAAAAGCTGTAGTTCCTACCGAATCCATGGATCCTACAATTATGGTTGGAGATAAAATAATTGGAAACCGTTTAGCTTATTTATTTTCTGATCCAGAACGTGGTGATATCATTATCTTTAAATATAGCGAAACGGAAAATTATGTAAAACGTATTATTGGTTTACCTGGTGAAACAGTCACATTTGAAGATGGGAAAGTTTTTATTGATGGTGTAGCTTTGGATGAAGATTATGTCCATGGAAAAGATACTTTACCTGATAAACAAGATACGTATGTAGTACCTGAAGATAGTTATTTTATGCTTGGTGATAACCGTACGAATTCTGCTGATTCAAGATATTGGGAAGGAAGCCCTTTTATTTCAGAGGATGCGATTAAGGGGAAAGTATGGTTTCGATATTCACCATCATGGGGTACAATTAAGTAAAGGTAAAGTGGAAAATGGAAAAAAAGAAAATTAGTCAAAAGACGAAAAAGACAATTGTTGAATGGGTTATCATTATTGGTGTTGCATGGTTGTTAGCAAAAGGAGTTAATACTTTTGTGATTGAGAAGGTGAAAACACCGACACGATCGATGGAGCCTACAATTATGGTTGGAGAAAAATATCTTATGAATAAGCTAGCTTATTTATTCTCTAGTCCAAAGCGAGGGGATATCGTTATCTTTAAAGATCCGAATGAACCATCAGAAGATTTGTTTAAACGAGTGATTGGTCTTCCAGGTGAAACAATTAGTTTTTCTGATGGAAAAGTGTTTATTGATGGTGAATTGTTGGAAGAAGATTATGTTCATGGTAAAGAAACTTTGGACAAAGGAATAAGTTCTTACGATATTCCAGAGAATTGCTATTTTATGATGGGAGATAATCGGACGGGTTCACTAGATGCAAGAGACTGGGATCAACCATTTGTTGATGAATCCTTGATCAAAGGTAAAGTTTTTTTAAGATATTCTCCATCTCTTAAGTGGGTAAATTAAACAAATAAAAAAGTACGCGAAGCGTACTTTTTTATTTCATAAGCAATTCCTCTGGATCGGTATTTTAGGCCCTTACATACCGCTTAGAACTTCATACAAGCGAAAGCGCGTTGCGGATGAATTATGTTTGTCATCCCATGTTGTCATCCCATGCTCATAACATATCCTTGTGCACAATGACGCTGTTAACTATAAAATAAAATGCTTGGAATTAATGCAAGGTATGGTGCAGAGAAAATGGAAAGAAATAAAGATACTTTATGCTTTTGCTCTACGGTCAAAGAAGTTTTATTAAAGGCGAGTTTTCTATTTGCAAAATAGACGATAACCCCACAGATTAATAAACAGATTATAATAAAAATAATTGAATATATAGAAGAAAATGGATTCATATCAAGGGGTGTTCCAATATGATCAAGTATCCAAACGCCAAATGAGCTTTGATCCGAAACCAAATGAGTAAGAAGAAAGAGAGCACAAATTAGTATATAGGAGATAAATCCATACAGTGTATTCCAAATGATACTTTTTTGCCATATGGATGGTGGATCAGGATAATCAATATACTTTAAACTAGCATATAGAACTAGACTTACAATGATTAATTGAGTTAATACTAAAAATAACCAATTATTTGGAGAAAAAAGCAGAAACCATAACGGTACAGCAGCAGAATAAAGATTAACAGATTTTTTCATAAATTACCTTTCTTAAGTGATTACTATAGTTTGTGTACATTTATTATAATAAAAAAAACAAATTATTCAACTACTAATGTAGATTTTTATCGTATTTTACATTATAATAGCGATAGTATAGGATGAGGTAGAGGACTTATGAAAAAGAAAATTATACTGCGACAAAGTGTAGCATTAATTTTAATTTTTTCTTTAATATTTTCATGGTTTACACCAGAAGTTATGGCGGCCACCATGACTGATATTCGTGTTGGATTAACAAATCTGTATCAGAATAAAGCCACTCTTAAAATTGCAACAACGAAAATTGGAATGGGATATAGTATTAATGACCAATTTAAAAGTGAAACGGTTTTTAGTTCTAGCACTGGTTTTACCTTTCAAGTAGCAAAAGGAGATTACTATATCCTAGATAAGACTTTTCAAAGTTATCGTGATGCAATGGAAGTTGTAAAGAAAATTGAAAGACTTGGAGTAAAAGCGTATCCAGTTAGCATTTATCGTGAGACATGGAAAGTATATGTGGGTGGATACAATTCTTTAGCTGAACTTGAGGAAGCGAAAAAGCTATTAGGAACTAATTATAGTTATTCCTATCAAGGACCTTATGCAGATAACGGACATCGAATTCTGATACTTGGTGATAATCTAACCGTGTTACTTGATGGCAAAACGTTAGGTGCATACCCTCAATTTAAAGCAATATCTTTAAACAGTAACAAAAATGCGATCCTAAATCTTGGTACGAGACAATACCGTGGACGTATCGAAATTGGTCGCTATGGTAATTCGTCTTTAACAGCTGTGAATATTATTAACATAGAATCTTATCTGTATAGTGTTGTGCCAAGTGAAATGACGAGCTCCTGGCCAACCGAAAGTTTAAAAGCTCAAGCAGTATGTGCGAGAAGTTATACACTCTCAAAGACAAAGTATGGAACCGATTCGGATATTACATCACCTTATTGTATTAACGATACAACTTCATATCAAAGTTACAAAGGATATGGGGTTGAGACGACAGCAACCACTGCAGCTGTAAATGCGACAAGAGGCAATGTCATTACTTATGAGGGTGATATAATTAGCTCTTATTATTTTTCAACCTCCGGTGGAAGAACAGAAAGCTCATATAATGTATGGGGTTCAAAATCTCCTTATTTAGTAAGTGTGACCGATGAATATGAGACAGAACCAGAAAAAGGTCCTTGGGTAATTGCAATGTCAAAGAGTGAAATCGCAAGACGTCTTTCTAATGCAGGCATGGTAGTTGGTAATATAGCTAGTATAACGGTTCAGTCAGAAACAGAATCAGGCCGAGTTAGTAAATTAAAAATTGTTGGTGATTATCAGACTCAAGTATTACAAACAGAGCAAATAAGAACAATTTTTGAACTGTATAGTACGAAATTTAAAGTTGTAAAAAGTGGTCAGAATACAGATTATGTCGTGGCACGAAGTAGCAGTGGAAAGTCAAAGGTAGAATTAAGTGATAGTTATGTCATCAATGGAGATGGGAAGATAACCACATTAGATCAAGAAGAACAGCAAATTTATGTGGTGAAAAGTAGTGATAATTTAACCGCATTTATCAAAGATGGTCCGACATCAGATGATGTTTATTACTTTGTAGGCTTAGGATATGGTCATGGAGTTGGGATGAGTCAGTCAGGAGCAAAAGGATTAGCCAAAAAAGGGTATTCTTATATAGAAATATTGCAATACTATTTTCAAGGATGTTCCATTGAATATATCAAATAGCAGATAGAGAAAGAAGAAAAGAGAAGAAAGATGAAGACGCACGATTTTTATTTTGATTTACCAGAAGAATTAATTGCACAAGATCCATTGGAGGATCGTTCAAGTTCTCGATTGTTAGTACTTAATAAAGTAACAGGTGAAATGGAACACAAACATTTTCATGATATTATCCATTATCTTAAACCGGGTGACTGTTTAGTATTGAATAATACAAAGGTAATCCCAGCTCGTTTATTCGGAGAAAGAATCATTGATAAATCAGAACCGTTAGCTCCAGGCTGTAGTTATCCAAAAGAAGGTGCAACGATTGAACTGTTATTGCTAAAACGTCTCAAGAATGATGTCTGGGAGACATTAGTACGACCAGGTAAAAAAGCAAAGGTTGGGACAAAGATTAAATTTGGCGATGGAAGATTAGTTGGCGAAATTATCGAAGTAATGGAAGAGGGCAATCGTAAAGTGCAATTTACGTATGAGGGAATATTTGAAGAAATTCTTGATGCACTTGGTCAGATGCCATTGCCACCGTACATCACGCATGAGTTAAAAGATAAAACACGTTATCAGACTGTTTATGCAAAGTATGAGGGTTCAGCAGCAGCTCCTACCGCTGGCTTACATTTTACAAAGGAACTATTAGACCAAATCAATCAAATGGGTGTTACAATCGCAACAGTTACGTTACATGTTGGGTTAGGAACATTTCGACCTGTAAAAGAAGAAAATATTTTAGAGCATCATATGCATTCTGAATTTTACCAGATACTACCGGAAGAAGCGAAGAAAATTAACGACGCGAAAAAAGCCGGAGGAAGAATTATATGTGTAGGTACAACAAGTTGTCGAACGCTAGAATCTGCAGCAGAAGAAGATGGTACCGTTCGTGCAGAAAGCAGAGCAACAGAAATATTTATATATCCTGGATATAAGTTTAAAGTACTTGATTGTTTAATTACAAACTTTCATTTACCGGAATCAACGTTATTGATGCTTGTCTCTGCATTAGCTGGCAGAGAGAATGTAATGAATGCTTATTGTATCGCTGTTAAAGAACACTATCGATTCTTTTCTTTCGGAGACGCAATGATGCTAACGGATAGTTTAAAATGTGTTTTATAGCCTAAAAAGCAGTTATTGTATAAGAAATTACCTTGAATTATTGAACTAACATGTGGTAAAATATTTAGCGGAGTTCTATGATAGGAACACCGCTATTTATGACCCTAAAGTGTTTGACATCATTTTGTACTTTTAACAGCTGAATCCTATCAGTGATAAGAGAAATTTTTCGGGTAGGGTTGATATACATTTCGTGTATTAAATTAGCTATAATAATGATTTACTACATAGTAGTGAGAAAGTGAGGTAACAATGAATTATTTAGATACGTATCGTTTGTGGTGTGAGGATAGTTATTTTGATGAAGCTACTAAAGCAGAATTGTTAGCAATCAAAGATAATGAGGCAGAAATTAAAGAACGCTTTTATAAGGATCTTGAATTTGGTACAGGTGGCCTTCGTGGTATTATTGGAGCAGGTACAAATCGTATGAATCTTTATACCGTTCGAAGAGCTACCCAAGGTCTAGCAAATTTCATCATCCGTGAAAATGCTCAGGATAAAGGTGTTGTAATTGCATATGATTGCAGAAATATGTCCATAGAGTTTAGTGAAGAAGCAGCATTATGCTTATGTGCAAATGGTATTAAAGCCTACCGCTTCGATTCTTTGCGCCCAACGCCTGAATTATCATTTGCATTGCGTGAATTAGGTTGTACGGCAGGAATCGTTGTAACAGCAAGCCATAACCCAGCTGAATATAATGGATATAAGGTATATTGGGAAGATGGAGCTCAGATTACATCTCCAAAAGATGAGGAGATTATAACAGAAGTGAATTCTATTACCGATTACAATACGGTAAAGACAATGAGCAAAGCAGATGCAATCGCAGCTGGTTTATATCATGAAATTGGTAAGGAAATCGATGATAAATATATTGATACAATTAAGAAATTAGTATTGAATCCAGACCTAGTTAAAGAAGTTGGAAAGGAATTAAAGATTGTATTCACACCACTTCATGGAACAGGTAATGTATTAGTGCGCCGTGTACTTAATGAATTAGGTTTTCAGAATGTATATGTAGTACCAGAACAGGAAAAACCTGACGGTAATTTCAGCTCAGTAAAATCTCCAAACCCAGAAGATCCTAATGCTTTTACATTAGCTTTGGAATTAGCTAAAAAGGTAGATGCTGATATTATTTGTGCAACTGATCCAGATGCAGACCGTCTTGGCGTTTATGCAAAGGATTCAAAATCTGGAGAGTATGTATCATTTACTGGTAATATGTCAGGTATGTTAATCTGTGAGTATGTCTTAAGTCAGAGAAAGGCTTATGGTAAAATTGCCAATGATGGTGCTCTCATTAAGACAATCGTTACTACAAATATGGCAGATAAAGTAGCACAGGCTTATAATATTAAATTAATCGAAGTATTGACTGGTTTTAAATATATCGGTGAGCAGATTAAGTATTTTGAGCAAAACAATTCCGGAACTTATGAGTTTGGGTTTGAAGAAAGCTATGGCTGTCTTGTAGGTACTCATGCAAGAGATAAGGATGCAGTAGTAGCAGTTATGGAATTATGTGAAGCAGCAGCTTATTATTCTACAAAAGGACTTACTTTATGGGATCAGATGCTTGAGATTTACAAGAAGTATGGTTACTTTAAAGAAGGTCTTCAGACAATTACACTCAAAGGTGTAGAGGGTGCGGCAAAGATTAAAGAAATGATGGAAAGTTTCCGTTTAAATCCTCCAAAAGCATTGGGAGATTATCGTGTGATGGCATTCCGTGATTATGAGCATGATACCATTCAAAACCTTGAAACAGGTGAAGTAACAAAGACTGGTTTACCAAAATCAGATGTTCTTTATTTCGACTTAAATGATGATGCTTGGGTTTGTGTTCGACCATCTGGTACTGAACCAAAGATTAAGTTTTACATTGGAGTAAAGGGTTCTAGTTTAGAGGATGCAAACAACAAAGTGGAAGAATTAACAAAAGCTTTAATGGAATTAGTCTAATTTTGCTTAGTATATTGAAATTTGGTAAAATTAGTAGTATTATAGTATTAAAATATCGATGATAATTGTCGATATATAAAGTGAAAGATTTTTAGACGTGACATGGAGGTCATTAACGTCTACTAAGAACAATTTGTAACGTTCTAATAATTCGATAAGCAAAGGAGGGATATCGAATGGCAAGCATATCAAGTAATTATTTTAACTTCTCACCGAGTTTGTTTGGGACAGCGTCGACAAGTTCAGCTGGTTCTTCTAGCAGTCTCATTGGAGATTATAACAGCATTAAGAATGGTAGCTATAAAAAACTTTTGTCGGCTTATTATAAGAAACAAGACAGTGAGTCGGTAAACAATTCGGAAGTTAAAAAGACGAATACCGATCAGAAAAGCACAGATAAGACAAAGCTTCAGTCTATAATAAGTAGTGCTGATAGTTTAAAAACTGCTACTTTATCATTAACTTCAACTGGGAAGAATTCTCTGTTTGAAAAAGTTACGAAGACAGTTACTGATGCAACCACTGGAACAACGTCACAAGAAACTGACTATGATATGGATAAACTTGCGGATGCCATTAGTAGTTTTGCTAAATCGTACAATGATACGATTAAATCAGCTACTGAAACTGATTCTACGCAGGTTCTACGTAAGACAGCATATATGGTATCAATGACAAAGGCAAATAAGAATTTATTAGCTAAAGTTGGCGTTACGATAGGTAGTGATAATACGTTAAGTGTTGACGAAGCAAAGATTAAGAGTGCAAACATGAACGATCTTAAGACCTTATTTCATGGTTCAGATTCCTATGCAGATCGTGTATACTCAAAAGCAGTAGATATCTCTACAGCCTCTGTCAATGCATTATATGCAAATCGACTATACGGTGCAAACGGTAAGTATAGTACAGCTGGTATATCTGGTACATTATTCAACCAATACTTATAATAAAAATGTAAACAGTCTTGCTTAATAAGCTTTTAGCTCTTTTAAGCAAGACTGTTTTTAAAAGATGTTTATTTACGTTCGTAGATTGTATAATTATGTGCCTTTAGAATTCTTAACGCTTTGTTTAAAGCCTCTTCTTCATAAAGTTCGATTCGCAGTACTCCATCCTCGAATTCTCGATTATGAATAATTCCAATATTTTTAATACTGATTCCATTACTACCGAGTACCGTTGCTATAATTGCAATTGCACCCGGCTCATCACTAATATCTAGGAATAGCTCAAAGAAGCGATTTAGTAATCCTTTATGATTCGGAATCGAACTTCGATAAGTACCAGCATCATCAAAAGCTTTATAAATATAGTCTGAATTATTGGTCTCAATCGCTTCGATAACATTCTGAATGGAATCTTGAAAGTTCCTTAACTGCTCAATGATACTGTCTGAATTGGATAAACAGATACTTTGCCACATTGTTGGTGAGGAGGATGCAATTCGGGTGATATCTTTAAATCCTCCCGCTGCGAGCATTCGCATTCGTTGTGTCTCGTCATCACTATCTTTTACGAGGTTTACAAGCAAAGCAGCAATGATATGAGGTATATGACTAATGGCAGCAGTTATCTGATCATGTTCCTTGTAATTCAGGAGTAATGGAATTGCTTTAATACTTTTTACAAATTGATTGAGTCGTTGAATGTTTTCCTTAGAAACCTCAGAGGTTGGAGTAAGTATATAGTATGCATTTTCCAATAATCGTTCACTTGAGTTTTCATATCCGCTCCGTTCAGAGCCTGCCATTGGATGTCCACCAATAAACTGATGGGATAATCCGAGTTCTTTCACTTTTTCATGCATTAACGATTTTACACTGCCGACATCCGTTATAATACAAGTATCTGAGATAATATGCTGCAGTCTTGATAGATAAGCAACATTGATATGTACAGGAGCACATAAGAATATAATGTCACAACTTTGAAAGTCCGAATCAAAATCGTTACAGATATGGTCGATGACATTATCAGAAAGAGCTTTTTGTAACTGACTGATATTTGCATCCGTATCATATGCAATGATCTCATAAGGGTGCTGTTCAAAGGCTGCTTGCTTTCTTTTACTCAAGGCTTTGGCAATGGAGCCACCAATTAGCCCCAAGCCAATAAAACCTATTTTCATATATCAACACCTACACTTTCTTTGTTAAAATCTCTTTCCTGCAAGTTTGGCATATGGACGTAATTCTTCACAAAGCTCATCAAATTGAGCAAAATTAAGAGATTGTGGACCGTCGGAAAGCGCATTTTTAGGATCTGGATGGGTTTCAATCATCAAGCCATCTGCGCCTACCGCTATTGCGCATTTGGCTAATGGAGTAACGTAGTTACGAACACCTGTTGCATGGCTTGGATCTACAATGATTGGAAGATGACTCTTTTCTTTTATAACAGCAACAGCACTAATATCTAAAGTATTTCTTGTAGCTGTTTCAAAAGTTCGAATACCACGTTCACAAAGCACTACATTAGAATTTCCTTCCGAGATAATATATTCAGATGCATTCAACCAATCATCAATGGTTGCAGCTAAACCACGCTTTAATAAAACAGGAAGGCCAGTTTTTCCTGCTTCCTTTAATAAGTAAAAGTTTTGCATATTACGTGCACCGATTTGAAGCATATCTACATATTTCACTGCAGCTTCAATGGCGGCAAGACTCGTTACTTCGCAAATTACTGGAAGACCTGTTGCTTCTCGTGCTTCTTTCATGTATCTTAGACCTTCTTCTTCAAGACCTTGGAAAGAGTATGGACTAGTACGTGGTTTATAAGCGCCGCCACGTAAAATAGTAGCACCAGATTTTTTAATCGCAATTGCAGTCTGCATAACCTGTTCATGACTTTCCACAGCACAAGGTCCAGACATAATACATAATTCGCTACCACCAATCGTCGTATTTCCTACTTTTACGACTGTTGGTTCCGGATGAAATTTCTTATTTGCTAATTTGTATGTTTCAGTAACTGGAAGGATATGGTCTACATCTGGAGCGATTTCTAAATTACTACAAGATAATCTGGTTTTATCTCCAATAACACCGATGATAGTAACTTCCTTACCAGCGGACACATGAACATCAAGTCCTTTTCCTTTGATTATACTTAACACATTGTCAATTGATTCTTTCTTTGCATTTGGTCTCATTACAATTATCATATTATGCCTCCAAGAACTCAGGAAGAGCTTATGTAAAGTTCCAACCTGGTAATATTAGTATTCACAAAATACTGAATGTTATTTCTATCTAAGTAAAACTAACCATGTTCTATGATAAGATATTAGATCTGAAACAAAAGAAGTTAGTTTTATAATATCTTTTGTGGAATATATGTTATTCTACCTCATTTTATTTTTCGTGTCAATACTGTAATGCTTTAAAGTGTAACGCTTTAAAGTGATATATTGTTTATATATTTTCATAAGAGTTAATTATAATCTATTATCAACCATGAAAAATGGTGAAAAGTGTAAAAATATGTTGATTTTAAAATAATGTTGAAATATGAGCTATAAGTAAAAATAAAATTGTGATAATTGCATAATACTATTGTAAGTTTATTGAAAATTTAGTAAAATAGTCTTACAAGGTTTTATTAAGGTTGAAACCTGTACAGCAAATGCTAAATATAGCAGATGACTATGATGTATTGGAGGACAACGAGATATGGAAACTTACAAATATGAAAAGATTCGTAATGTAGCAGTCTTAGGACACGGTAGCTGTGGCAAAACTACTTTAGTTGAAGCCATGGCATACACAACAGGTATTACGAACAGACAGGGTAAAATTGAAGAAGGAAATACGATTAGTGACTACGACAAAGAAGAAGTAAAACGTTTATTTTCAATTAGTACAACTGTAGTACCCGTAATATGGGAAGATACAAAGATTAATTTAATCGATACTCCTGGATATTTTGATTTTGTAGGTGAAGTAGAAGAAGCCTTACATGCATGTGATGCAGCTGTAATTGTAGTATCAGCAAAGGCTGGTGTAGAAATTGGCACGATGAAGGCTTGGGAGTACTGTGAAAAGTACAAGCTTCCAAGAATCTTTTTTGTAACAGATATGGATGATGATAATGCGAGTTTTCGTCAAGTAGTTGAGCGTTTGGAAGAACTGTATGGAAAGAGAATTGCTCCGTTCCATTCACCAATCCGTGAGAATGAAAAATTTGTTGGCTTTGTAAACGTTGTTAAGATGGCAGGACGTCGTTTTACAAAACTAAGTGATTATGAAGAATGCGATATTCCTGATTATTCTATGGAATATGTATCAAAATATAGAGAAGCTTTATTGGATGCAGTTGCTGAAACTAGTGAAGAACTGATGGAGAAATACTTTGAAGGTGAAGAATTTACGATGACAGAGATTTCAACTGCCTTACGTAGTAGTGTAATTGATTGTAGTATTGTTCCTGTATTAATGGGTTCTGGTTTATATACTCAAGGTACAATAATGTTATTACAGGCAATTGAAAAGTATTTTCCATCTCCTAATCGTGGTATCCTAACTGGTATTAACCAGAAAACTCAAAGTACATTCGCGGCTGATTTTGACGCTAATAAGCCGTTGACTGCTTTTGTATGGAAGACCATTGCAGACCCATTCATTGGAAAGTTCTCATTGATTAAGGTATGCTCTGGTATTTTAAAATCAGATGCTGTTATTTACAATGCCGATAAAGATACGGAGGAAAAACTCTCCAGACTTTATGTCTTACGCGGTAAAGAGCAAATTGAAGTAAAAGAGCTATATGCTGGTGATATTGGTGCAATTGGTAAGTTATCCAATACTTCAACTGGCGATACTCTTTCAACAAAGGCAAATCCAATTATTTATGAGCAGCCAAAGATGCCTGTTCCATATGCATATCAGAGATTTAAGACAAAGAACAAGGGAGACGATGATAAAGTTTCCCAGGCTTTGGGTAAGTTAATGGAAGAGGATTTAACCCTTCGTGTTGTCAATGATAAAGAAAATCGTCAGACTCTTTTATATGGTATTGGTGAGCAACAGCTTGAGATTGTAGTTAGTAAATTACTACAACGTTATAAAGTAGATATTGAGATTAAGAAACCAAGAGTTCCTTATCGCGAGACACTTCGCAAGAAAGTTCGTGTTCAGGGCAAATATAAGAAACAGTCTGGTGGTCATGGTCAATATGGTGATGTTCATATTGAATTCGAACCATCTGGTGATATGGAAACACCTTATGTATTTGCAGAGAATGTTTTTGGTGGTGCAGTTCCTAAGAATTTCTTCCCAGCGGTAGAAAAAGGTATTGCTGAATGTGTTCTAAAGGGTCCGGTTGCTGGCTATCCGGTTGTTGGATTAAAGGCAACGTTAGTGGATGGTTCTTATCATCCTGTTGATTCTTCAGAGATGGCATTTAAGATGGCTACGATTCAAGCATTTAAACAAGGCTTTATGGAAGCAAGTCCAGTTTTATTAGAACCAATCGTATCATTGAAAGTTGTTGTTCCTGATAAGTTTACTGGTGATATTATGGGAGATTTAAACCGTAGACGTGGTCGTGTTCTTGGTATGAACCCTCAGCATAATGGAAAACAAGAAATCATTGCTGACCTTCCTCTTGGTGAAACTTATGGCTATGCTACAGATCTTCGTTCTATGACAGGTGGTATCGGTGAGTACTCTTATGAATTTAACCGTTATGAGCAGGCTCCTTCGGATGTGCAAGAAAAAGTAATTGCTGAAGCAGAATTATATCTGAAGGCAGAAGGAGAATAAAGAAAATAGTAGATAGAATGTTAAGGGGGGTGTTGCATAATGCAACACCCCTGTTTGTTTGCTAGGCGTTTATGATTTTTTGCTATGAAGAAGAAAGAGTACACATGTATATTTTCTACGGCGCGCTACGCTCACAAGCCCACAAAGAGAGTGTGGGACTTGTAAGGCCTTCGAAAATATACATGTGTACTCTTTCTTCGGGATAGAAGGTGAAATCACAAACGCTAATAAAGTTGCGAGGGCTGTTACATTATGCAACAGCCGTTTAACATTAATCTGTTCTTGAAAGTCCAATAGTTTCATGATACTATGGTTCATGAAACTATTGGACTTTCTACATTTTATAACATAGTTAGATATAGTTTTAGATTGGAGTTATGAATGATAAAAGATTATTTACCTATAAATAGACAGGACATGGAGAAAAGAGGATGGGATCAGTGTGATTTCGTGTATGTAATCGGTGATGCCTATGTAGATCATCCTTCTTTTGGTCCAGCAATCATAAGCAGAGTGTTAGAAAGCCACGGGTATCGTGTTGGTATTATTGCTCAGCCAGATTGGAAGGACGAGAAATCGATTCAGATTCTTGGAACTCCACGTCTTGGTTTTTTAGTATGTGGTGGTAACATGGATACCATGGTGAATCATTATACGGTTGCGAAGAAGGAACGTACGATGGATGCATATTCTCCAGGTGGTGAGCGTGGACATCGTCCAGATCGTGCTACGATTGTTTATTGTAACCTGATTCGTAAGGTGTACAAGCAGGCACCAATTATCATTGGCGGTATCGAGGCATCTCTTCGTCGTCTTGCTCACTATGATTACTGGAGTGATAAAGTAAAACGTTCGATTCTTTTGGATTCTCAAGCAGATTTAATCTCTTATGGTATGGGCGAACATTCCATCGTAGAGATTGCAGACGCTCTAAATAGTGGAATTGATATCAAAGATATTACATTTATTGATGGAACGGTGTATCACACAAGAAATTTGGATTCTGTTTATGATGCGATAATCCTTCCTTCCTTTGACGACATTCTAAAGAATAAGAAGACATTTGCAAAAAGTTTTTATACTCAGTACCAAAATACTGACCCATTTACAGCGAGTCGTTTAGTGGAACCTTATAAGAACAATGAGTATGTTGTACAGAATCCGCCAGCAAAGCCTTTAACACAGTCAGAGATGGATCGTGTGTATGCACTTGCCTATATGAGAGATTATCATCCATGTTATAAAGAACTTGGTGGTATTCCAGCAATTGAGGAATTAAAATTTAGCTTAACAAGTAATCGTGGTTGCTTTGGTGGTTGTAATTTCTGCGCACTTACATTTCATCAGGGTCGTATCATTCAAACTCGTAGCCACGAATCTATAGTTGCAGAGGCTACTCAATTAACTTGGGATCCAGATTTTAAAGGCTATATTAATGATGTTGGAGGACCAACAGCGAATTTTCGACATACATCTTGTGAAAAGCAGTTAACAAAGGGCGTTTGTACAAATAAACAATGTCTGTTCCCGAATCCGTGTAAAAATTTAAAAGTAGACCATTCTGACTATCTTAACTTGTTAAAGAAGTTGAGAGAAGTACCAAAAGTAAAGAAAGTATTTATTCGATCTGGTATTCGTTTTGATTATTTAATTCATGATAAAGATGATACTTTTATGAAAGAACTATGCGCTAATCATGTAAGTGGTCAGTTAAAGGTAGCTCCTGAGCATATCTCGAATAATGTATTAAATATGATGGGAAAACCAGAGAATAGTGTTTATGAGAAATTTATTCGTAAATACAGACAGACGAATGAAAAGCTAGGTCTGAAGCAGTTTGTTGTTCCATATTTGATGTCTTCCCATCCAGGTTCTACTTTAAAGGAAGCAGTAGAGTTAGCAGAATATTTACGAGACTTGGGATATATGCCAGAACAGGTACAGGATTTTTATCCAACACCATCGACTCTTTCCACATGTATGTATTATACCGGTTTAGATCCTAGAACCATGAAGGAAGTGTATGTGCCAAAATCACCGCATGAGAAAGCAATGCAGCGTGCGTTGATTCAGTATAGAAACCCAAAGAACTACAAATTGGTTATTGAAGCCTTAGAGGCGGCTGGTCGTACGGACTTAATCGGTTTTGATAAGAAGTGCTTAATACGTCCTGCATATAAAGATAAGGATCGCTACGGTACGAAAAATAATCCTCCAAAGCAGAATCATGGAAAAAACGAAAATAGCAGGAGAACAAATAAAAGAACAGGACGTGGTAAAGGAGTAAGCGATAGAACTGCTAATAATTCGAAGAGAAATCGCAAACGCACTACAAAATAAAGAAGGTTGACGTCCTTTTGCACAAAGAAATGTTATAGGTATGGGATGATAACCATAATTCATCCGCAACACGCTTTCGCTTGAATGAAGTTCTACCAGCAAAATTATATTGACAGAAACTTTAAGAAATAGTAAATTCTAATAGAATTTATACTTTTACTAGGGAGAAAATATGAAAAAAAGGTACGGATTAATAACGTCTATTACAATGATTACAGGAATTGTAATAGGTTCAGGGATTTTTTTTAAGTCAGATGATGTATTACGTTACACAAATGGGAATATGTTACTTGGAATTGTTGTGTTTGCAATTGCTGCAATCGCAATTATCTTTGGATCATTAACAATTTCTCAACTAGCAGCAAGAATAGATACTCCAGGTGGAATTATTGGATATATGGAGACCTTTGTTAACCGAAGGATGGCTGGAGCAGCTGGATGGTTTCAAATGTTTTTATATTTTGCCCCAATTATCGCTGTAGTTGCATGGGTAACAGGTCTATACATGTGTCAGTTGTTTCATATTGAGGCAACAACAAAAAATAGTAGTATGATAGCTGTTATCGCATTACTTGTAATCTTTGGAATGAATGCTATTTCAGCTGCTCTTGGTGGAACTTTTCAAAATATTGCGATGATAATAAAAATAATACCACTAGTTATTTTTGCAATCACTGGTATCCTTTGGGGTAATCCAATGGAAATTGCTCAAAATGACTTTAATACAATTTCTCATACGGCAATCTCCTCTAGTTGGATTGCTGCATTTGCACCGATTGCATTCTCTTATGATGGTTGGTCTGTAGCAACTACAATTTGTCATGAGATTAAGAATAGCAAAAGAAATCTTCCATTAGCAATGATTATAGCACCAATTGTAGTGCTTGCTTGTTACTTACTGTATTTTGTAGGAATTACATCTTTAGTTGGTGTCAATGCTGTTATTGAGCAGGGGAACGATTCTGTTTATACGGCAGCAAACCAGATTTTTGGAGGAGTTGGAGCAAAATTAATCCTTGTATTTGTTATCATTTCCGTTCTTGGAACATTGAATGGATTAGTATTGGCATTTATACAATTACCTTATTCCTTAGCAATTCGAAAAATGCTGCCATGCTCCAATTTACTGACAAAACAATCGAAACATTTTGGACATATGCCAGTCTATTCTGCGCTTATAGCCTTTGGATTATGTTTATTTTGGGTTCTTATAAATTATATAACACAAGTAAATGCTATCCCGGGAGATGTATCTGAAGTTCCTGTGTGCTTAAGCTATGTTCTATTCGCTGTGTTGTACATTACAGTTATGAAACTTAGAAAACAAGGTGAGATTAAAGGGAACATGATGGGATATATTGTACCAGGGTTTGCAATCTTAGGCTCCATCATTATTGTAGGCGGTACAATTTCACATCCGTCTTTTATGTTTTATGTTATTATTGGTGCTATCATTAGTTTACTTGGTTATTGGTATAGCACACGTAATGAATAGTTAGTTATAATGAGTAATAGATTAGTAAGAAGGAGTAAAACATGGAAGGCAATAGTACATTTCAAAATATCTATGAAGTAGTAAAGGAAATACCTTATGGGACAGTAGCATCATATGGTCAGATAGCAGCTCTTGCAGGAAATAAAAGACTAGCAAAAGTGGTGGGATATGCATTACATGTTAATCCAAATCCAGAGAAAATCCCTTGCTATCGTGTTGTAAATGTTAAGGGAGAGGTCTCAAAAGCTTTTGCTTTTGGTGGTGAAAATCGACAACGAGAGCTATTAGAAAAAGAAGGAGTTCAATTTCTTGAAAATGGATGTGTTGATATGCACCGGTTCCGTTGGAGTAAGCAGGTATTTTAATTCATTACAAGGGAAGTAGCGAACTGCTTCATCTTGTTGGAATGGATTTTAATTTTTAGCATATAGTTAATAATAATTGCTAAAGGTAGCTTCCATGAAAAAGAGAATATTATCAATTGACGGCGGAGG
>JAEYPP010000061.1 GCA_023410575.1 Bacillota bacterium
AAACCAGGTGTCCTTTAGTGCCTATTATATAATAAAAAAAGCTATCTGTTAAGTGAATAACTAGAATTTAGTCCTACAAAATCAAGCTATACCCTGAGACTGGAATTTACTTTTTCATTTAACTATATAATTAATGGAGGGAAAACATGAAAGCATATGTAAAGTATGGTATCGTTTGTTTTTTAATCACAGTTTTAACAGTTATAATCTGCCCTAATTATCGTACGAATGCAGCTAGTCGAAAAAAATGTGATATTAGTAAAGGTGATATTATAATTACCAAAAGTGGGGATTACAATCTAACAGGATTTACGAGTGAATATAGGATTGTAGTTGAAAACGGGGTTAAAGCGAATATTTGGATGAAGGATCTGACAATTGAAAAGGGTGATTATCCAGAAGATATTCCTTTCGTAATTGGAGAGAAAGCAAATGTTGTATTATATGTTGATGGTAAGAATCAAATCTACAATGGTGCGTGGAACGATGGTAATTATAGTGGTGATGCTCCGTTGGATGCAATTCTATTAGAAAAGGGCTCGAAACTTACTATTTCTAAAGGTAGTACTGGTACATTGGAACTACATGCAGATGGATTTGGTTCAGGAATTGGCGGTCACGGAACTTTAAATGTGAATGGTGGTACGTTGGAAGTTTATGGAGGTATGTATGGTGCTGGTATCGGCAATACAATCGATTCTTCTAAATTTCTTGTGAATATCAATGGAGGTATGATTTATGCATTTGGTGGAATAGGCATTACTAAATGTGATAGTTGGGTGAATCAAAATCTTTATTATGGTGCAAGTAATGTTAAAGTTAATGATATCAGTGCAAAAAAAATCGTCATTACTGGCGGAATGTTGATTGCAACGAATACATCTGTTACACCAGTGAATAAAACCGGAAAGAAATTATGCATGCAAGTATTCAATGCAAAAAAGGGAAGTTTAAAAAAAATTACAGTTGATAAGGCTACCTATGGATGTGAAGGTATGAAATCCCAAGGTTACTTAGCGCTTTGGACACCATCGAAGAATTCAAAGGTTGAGATTACTTATATCAATGGGAAGAAAGATAAGATAACTTGTAAGCAGGGAAAAATTATAGGAGATAAATACGAGAGTGATTTTGTGTTTGATATTACCAAAGGTTCTCTAATTATATTCGAAGATGGTTTTATTTACAATAATCATGTTTATGATTCCTCATGCAACAACGGGGAAGTTAGAATTACAGGTACTACTTCTAAAAATACAATTATGGTAGATGGCAGTGCTACATTAGTATTTCATTCAGTAAATGTTAATATGAAAGAGGATTCCTTACGTCCATTTTTAACAATCGGATCGAATCGTGATGTTATATTACTACTAGAAGGTGAGAATAAGTTCCAGGCTTCGGGAAACTCTAGCGTGATGTTATTGGGTAATAATGCGATACTTTCTATTGCAGATTATGATCCATATAGTAAGCTATTATTTGTCTTAAGCGAGGAAGCTAAGGGAATTAATGCAGAATATGGTTCAGTTGTTCAAAATGGTGGGAACATCTTAATTAAAACATGTGAATATGCTCAAGGTATTTATATCGGAAATGGTGCCTCTTATACATTAAATGATGGTGAATTAAATAGTAATTCGATAGAGGGAAAAGCAATTCACGTATCAGCAAGTGGAAGAATCGAGGTATGCGGTGGAAGCCTAACAGTAGAGAACATCGGATATTGCGATGAAGGAAATGAAGAAGTGAGAGATTCATCAAGTTTTATACTCAAGAACGGAAAAGTAAATGTGGCAAATCGAATGATGTTTGGTTATTTCGGTGTATATGATGGAGAACTTAATTGCCATCTATTGGGCTCAGGAAGTGGAAGTAATTTGTTTCAGTATGGTGGAATTATAAATATTGATCGCTACATAACAGATTATTTAGCGGATAGTGACGTTATGGAATATCCATATAACTATAATTTTAAAACTGGTGAACTTGAGGGTACTGCAGTTGAAAAGGAAAATCTTTATGGTGGTACATTAAAAGAGAGTGGAAATGTAACATTAGAAGATATGATGCAAATTAGTTTTGGACGTTGTTAATATTGGGGTTGTAGCACTAGCATAATATTGAATAAAAGAAGGAAGGGTGATGGTATTTTCGGAGTGCCTTACAAGTCCACATGTATTTCGTGGGCTTGCGAGCATAGCATACCGAAGAAAACCATCACCCTTCCTTCTTTTTCTTCATACTGCCATTCGTGTGACAGCCCCACTAACCCTCTTTTTAGGATACATCAAATCGGTTACGTAACTTTTTAAGTGCCTTCTTTTCAATTCGGCTAACATAGCTACGACTAATATTCAAACGTTCTGCTATTTCACGTTGAGTGATTTCTCTTGTTCCATGTAAACCATAGCGTAGGAGAATTATCTCCTTCTCTCGATCTGTTAGGCAATTGTCTATAAAGCTATATAGGCACTTAACATTTTCGCGTAATTCATACATATCAATGAAATCCTCATCTGTACTCTCGATCACATCTAATAAATTAATCTCATTTCCCTCTTTATCTGACCCAATGGGTTCATATAAATATACTTCTTTTGATTGCTTTTTACCACTACGAAGCATCATTAACAATTCATTATCGATACACCTAGAAGCGTAGGTGGCAAGGCGGATCCCTTTATCAGCATCAAAGGTATCGATGGACTTAATAAGTCCAATTGTGCCTATGGATATTAAATCGTCGGTTTCTCTGTCTTGTGAGTTATATTTTTTAACGATATGGGCAACAAGACGCAGATTACGCACAATTAAAATATCGCGTGCGGTTTTATCGCCTGCTTTGCACAAAAGTAGCATTTCGTTTTCTTCCTTAGCACTTAACGGTTTCGGAAACGACTTCAAGCGGGCACCTCAACGCTTAGGTTTACTACTACTTTATGCCTTATGGACAGTAATCGTGCCTTTCCACCTTTTTATTATTTTCTTATTCAAAGTAAATATTCAGGAATACTTCTGATAAATAAATAATTTGTTCTAAGAATGTATATATACGAGTTAAATTTCTAGTAATAAGAAGCAATAAATTAACATAAGATACTACGAAGTATTTATTAGGGGTATTCCATGCATTTACGTATTCCGAGCATTTACATAATAGTTCTTGAAGTAATCTGTCTTTTAGTATTGGGCGGTATGTTAGTGAATCGTTCCATTTTTGTAGATGAGTCTGTTGAGGTTACAGCTACAACAAAGGAAGGTAAGAAATATATAAAATGGGTTGATTTTGATGTTTGTTATTCGGCATTAGATAAAGCATATAAATATGACATAGAAACCCATGGTAAAGAAGTTGAACTTCATTGGATTGAATTATTAGCATATCTTGCTACAAAATATGGTGGCGATTTTAAAAAATATAAAGAAAAGGATATGGTGAAGTTAGCAGAGTGCTTATTGTCAGGAGAAGAAACAATGGCTAGCTTGACCGAGGATAAAAAATATTATTCTTATTACTATGAAGCATATGAAGCAGTACTTGGTGGATTGGTTGGAGAATATGAGATACAAGTATACGCACCAACATCAATACCAACACCAACACCAACATCAATACTAACATCAATACCAACATCAATACCGACATCAATACCGACATCAAAACCTACATCAACACCAACACCAACGAATATAATTTCACCGACACCAACGGTTACGTTGACTCCTTTCGTTCCGCCTTCTAATGTAACCACCGATTTCGTGGAGGGTTTTCAAAAAAAGGATACGTTACCAAACGAGGTTGTGGACGAAGTTCCAGAATCGAGTGAACCTCAAAAAGTATGGGAGACTCGTTATGGACTCAAAGGTTTTTCACCAATTGCCAGAAACTATTATTATAATGATTTTGATGATTTTGGAGTGTCAAGAAGCTATGGATTTCGTCGACAACATCTCGGTCATGATATGATGGGGGCTATTGGTACACCTATTATTGCAGTAGAATCAGGTTATGTTGAAGCCATTGGTTGGAATCAATACGGGGGTTGGCGAATTGGTATTCGCAGTTTTGATGGCAAGAGATATTACTATTATGCTCATATGCGAAAGGATTTTCCGTATAACAAAAGTCTTAATGAAGGCAGTATCGTAACTGCTGGGGATGTAATTGGTTATTTGGGAAGAACAGGTTATTCAGTTAGAGAGAATGTGAATAACATATCAACTTCCCATCTTCATTTTGGATTGCAACTTATCTTTGATGAATCGCAAAAAGAGGGGAATAACGAAATTTGGGTAGATTGTTATGCACTTACCAAATTTTTGTATCGAAATCGATGTGAAACAATAAAAAATCCAGAAACAAAGGAGTGTTATAGAGTATTGGAAATGAAAGATCCTGCAGTAGAATTTTACTTAAAAAGTAAAAAAGAGAATCCATCTTTAGACGAAGGTTCACAAGATGGTATTATAATTGAATACCCAAACTAGATAAAGAATGGTATAATGTCAAATAGGATAAAAGTTGGAGTGTAAAATGAGAAATCATAAGAGAAGAAGAAAACATAAAAAGATTATTGTTTTATTATTATTTATTGTAATAGAAACGGTTATTATTATCTGGCAACAGGGATTGGAAAAGGTAGAGGAGGAGTGTTACAAGCCAGTAGGAAAGCTTGTTGATGTAAATTCACATCAGGTACATATGGTACAAAAAGGGGAAGGAAACCTTACCATTGTCTTTCTTACTGGCTCAGGAACACCTTGTGCATATACAGATTTTTATAATTTACAAGATAATTTATCGAAGACAGCAAAGACAGTTACGTTTGATCGTGCTGGGTTTGGGTGGAGTGAGGATACATCGATAGAACGGACTGTAGATAATCTTGCAATTGAGCTAGAGGAGTTATTAGGATATACTGGAGATTCGGAATCGTATGTAATTGTAGCTCATTCCCTTGCTTCTTTGGAAGCATTAAGATTCGCACAGATCAATACGAACAAAGTAAGTGGAATTGTATTTTTAGATTGTGGAAGCCCAGAGTATTATAAAGAATATTCAGAAACGAGCGCAGTGGCGTTAAACCGAGCGTGTGCATTCTTACGTTTTACTGGGTGGAATCGTTTGGTTACTGGACTAGTAAAGTTGCCGTTCGTAGGAGAAAATCTACGTTATAAAGGGTTGCCAGAGGAGATACAAAAGCTTGATCTATCTATGTACAACCGTTTCCTTGGTAACACAAGTAACATAGACAGCATTCTGCTTATCAATGAGAATGCAGAAACCGTATTAGAACATAAAAAGAAGTTGGACATCCCTTTGTTAGTCATTAGCACAGATCAAGAGGAAGAATGGATTGAGGCGCAAAAACAATTATGTGAATGGTCAGAAAATTCCGAACTAGTTGTTCTTAAAAACTCAAGCCATTATATTCATTGGTCCAACCAAGAAGAAGTGATTCAACTAATCAACAAATTTATGAAAGATATGTAAGACATAGTAGATGTCTACAAGTAGAACAGATAGGAGAGAACACATGAGTTATCAATACTTATTATTTGATTTGGATGGAACCTTGACTGATCCAGGAATCGGTATTACGAATTCCGTAATGTATGCTCTGAAAAAATTCAATCTAAATGTAAATGACCGAGCTTGTCTTTATAAGTTTATTGGGCCTCCATTAATGGATTCCTTTATGGAATTTTATAAGTTTTCAAGAGAACAGGCAGAGCAAGCAATCGTCTATTATCGAGAGTATTATATGGACAAGGGTATCTTTGAAAATCAGCCATATGAGGATATTGTGCATGTATTAGAGATACTAAAAGCAAAGCAGAAAACATTATTCGTAGCAACTTCAAAACCTACGATTATGGCAGAGAAAATTCTAGACCATTTTGAATTAAGACAGTATTTCTCAGATGTTGTAGGAAGTAATATGGATAATACAAGAACTACAAAATCAGAAGTGATTCAATATATATTAGAAAATAGAAAGATAACGGATTTGAGACAAGTAGTTATGATTGGTG
The DNA here is from genome assembly GCA_023410575.1 of Bacillota bacterium. GTDB lineage: Bacteria > Bacillota > Clostridia > Lachnospirales > Lachnospiraceae > Lachnoclostridium. The sequence goes on from JAEYPP010000061.1 coordinate 6,040, forward strand.
ACAGAAAGCATGATATCATTGGTGCCAAAACTTGTGGGATGGATTCAATTGGAGTACTGTATGGTTACGGCGACCAGGAAGAACATAGGAAAGCAGGCGCAACTTACATCGCAAAATGTCCACAGGACATAATACCATACGTTCTTTAACTAAAATAGATAATTTCCTATGGTTATAACATATATTTTTGTATAATGACGTCAGTCACTTGAATCGAAAATCATAATTAATTCTATATTACTTCATTATTTCTTAAGATTCTATTCCATCTATCTTTCACTTTTATTGTTATTATTTATGCAACAAGAAAAAAGCATGAATATAAATGATGAGGAGAGATTATGTATGGATCTAAAGAAAAATAAGGCAGCCATAATTTCTATCATTGGCTGTATCGTTATTGCAATCATCTATGCAGCTGTACTACTTAAATTAGTCGTATTTAAGAATGGATTTACGGCAAATGTGAGAGGGATTAATGTGATTCCTTTTCAATTTATGATTGATTTATTGAGTAAAAATATGAGCTTTACGGTTTTTTTAAAGAATGTAGTAGGTAATATAGCAGTGTTTGTTCCATTAGGTATCATATTATCCGTTTTGTTCTCAAAACTAGCGATAAAGAAGTTGATACTGAGAGGTTTTTTTGTTAGCTTAGCGATTGAACTTATTCAGTTCGTATTTCATCTTGGAATTTGTGATATTGATGACTTAATTACGAATACAATTGGAGTGATTATAGGCATCACACTCTATTGGAAGTTGACGAGAAGTTGGGATTTGCACTGGGAAAATAGTTTTGCATCCTTTCTGATGTTATGTTTTATTGGAATCAGTAGTGCAATATTACTGTTTTTCTTTGGATACGGAAATCATATCATTCAAACCCCAATTGTTAGTGTAAATGAAGAAATCTTAAATGGATTAGATAAGAACCAAGCAATTGAGGTTATATGTAAGAATATTGAAGATTCAAAGCTTGTGGGATATCAAAGTATCTATGATGAGGAAGGTAAGCTTAAAGGTGATATTTGGGTATCATACGCAGTTCATGATGATACTTCTTATTATCTTGATACAATCAAAAGTAGCTACTCTATTAATGGTAATGTAAATAAAGTTACAGTAACGTATAGCAAGATTACAAAAGAAGAGTATCTTGAACTGATTCAGAAACAAGATGTCTGGACAGAAGTCTGGACCAATGATTCCAATGAGTGCTATGCGGTAATGGCTACAGTGCATGAGGGCTGATAATTTGGTGTTGCGTTTCTTTCGTAATTCGTTTATTATGTTTAGGATAACATAACAAAAGGAAAGGCTTGGTGTGATACATGGCTGACGTAAAGAAAGCACTCGCTTGTATTAAGATGAAAAGGGAGATATGCCCACAAATCTTTGATA
>JAEYPP010000075.1 GCA_023410575.1 Bacillota bacterium
TTCTTAGTTCAATCCTCTTCATTTCTGGTATGTCCTCTCATAAGTGTGAGAGTATATCATACACTATTTTTGTACTTAGGACAAAATCAAATATGGTTTACTAAGACAATATCAAAAATGAGTCATATAATTTAAATGAAAGGTAATTGAATTGTAGTATTAACAAATAGAATGTGATAAAATGGACTCGAATCATGAATGATTATGGACATATAGACGATAATACCCCATCTCTTGCAATCTCCTTATATAAAGAGTACCGAGGATTTGGTATAGGAACAAATTTGATGAAACATATGCTTATTCACCTTCAAGATAAGGGATATAGAAGAGTGTCACTAGCGGTACAGAAAATAAATTACGCTTATCAATTGTATATGAAGGTAGGGTTTCAGGTTGTAGATGAAACTAAGGAAGAATATATTATGGTCTGTGATTTGTGAGTGAAGAAGGGGATATATTGAAGAGAAGAAGGATAAGATTCGAGAAGAATTTGCTGATGTAGAGATGGCGTATGGAAGCAATAAAAAATATACGGAGTTATAAGAAATGAAGAACATAGCCTGAAAAACTAATAATAATCAATAGCAGAGGTTAATATGAGTGTTGATCAAAAAAGCAACAATCCATCCGCAATTCGATCGAGAAAAATGATTGTGGATGCATTGTTGAACTTAATGAAACAGAAGGATTTTTCAAAGATTACGATAACTGATATTGCAAAAGAAGCACAGATTGCACGGAAGACATTTTATCAACACTTTTATCGTTTGGAAGATATCTTAAATGAATATATTGAATCACTTTATGTGGAATATATTGATGAGATAAGCAAGGTTCGAATAACGAGTATTTGTATGCATGTTCAGTTATATTTTCAGTTTTGGCAAAAACATATCGTCTTTTTACAAAGGCTGTCGAAAAATAATCTTCTTATCTTTATTTTAAAGAAGTATGAGGAATTGTTACCATATATACATATCCTTTTGCCATGTCAATTACAACATAATACAACAGAATTCGAATATTATACTGCATTTACGTCTGGTGCTTTTTGGATGCTTTTATGTAAGTGGGTGGAACGAGGTGGAAAAGAGTCACCAGAAGTAATGGCCAGAACATTTCAAACTTTCTTTCTAGAGATGTCAAAAGAGAGCATAAAGTAATCAAATGAGATCAAAGTGTTACACTTTCTCAAAAAGCATTGAAATTCCTCAGTTGTTTGCGTATATTGTAAGAAATCATCAACAGTATAATCGTTATGGGAGGAATTATTATGGCCACTATATTTTGTTTTTCTGCTACAGGGAATAGTCTTTATGTTGCTAAAAGACTCGCACAAGGAATCAATGCAAAAGTAATTTCTATGACATCAAATGTACATACATGCTCAGATGATATGATAGGATTTGTTTTTCCCACCTTTTATTTTGGCTTACCAAAGGTGGTAGATTCATTTATTAATCAGCTAAAGATGGATAATCCGAAGGCATATATCTTTACGATTGCAACCTGTGGGAAATTTACATGTTGTCTAGATGATGTCGTACAAAGAATCCTAACAAAAAAGGGGTTAAAATTATCATACTTTGCAAAGGTTCAATGTGTAGAAAACTTTACCCCGACATATAAGGTAAATGATCGTCCATCAATACACCAGATTACAGAATGTAAAGTATTGCAAATTACCAAAGAGCTTTGTCAAAAAAAGACAACAACCATTAAGCCATTTGGAATAATTAATAGAGTTAATTATTTAAGGTATCCTGGAAATCATAGCACACCTTGTGATAGGAAATTCAGTGTTAAGCAATGTAGTTCCTGTGGCATGTGTGTAAATATCTGCCCTAATAAAAATATTAAACTTGTGGTTAGAAAGCCGGAATTTCAGGGAAATTGCCAGCTATGCCTAGCCTGCCTACATATCTGTCCAAATGAAGCAATTAACTGGAAATGGTTGACAAAGAAACATGCACGTTATACGAATCCTAATATTAAAAAGAGCGAACTTATCAATTTTATGAATCAATAGGATTCACTGACTTAAGTAAAGAACAATGGAGTGAATGGATATGGTGGGGGTCGTCTGTTTTATTCTTTTGCTAGTGTTATAATAAAAACTCCTTATTGGTTTCAAATTCATATCTTATTTCTTACCAATAAGGAGCTATTTTCTACCTGAGATAACTACCCTTATTACTTATTCACCCACCATACCATCGCCGTCTTTATCAATCATATATTTATATAACCAATGATCTTTCGTTATTGGCATTTTGTAACCGGCGGCTTTTGCTTCGCTTATCGTTACCTTGCCATTATGATTTGTATCAATCCTATTTAATTCATCCAATTCATTATTAGTACTAGTGTTATCTACCTTATTCGAATCTTTATCAGTATTAGCGTTATCTACCTTATTCGAATCTTTATCAGTAGTAGCGTTATCTACCTTATTCGAATGTTTATCAGTATTAGTGTTATCTACCTTATTCGAATTGGTATTGCCATTGTTCAAATTCTCATTGGCTTTATCTGGGTCTACATTATCAAAGTCATCCACTACTTTTACACCATTTAATAAATATTCATAATGATAATGGGATGGTATTTGGGTTTTATTATCTGGATAAGTAATTTTTGCAATAAAGTTTTCACAACCTCCAGCATCTCTAATTACTTTTTCCATATAAGCTTGATCTCCATGTCGGTTTAAAGTGCTGTTTTGTGGTGTTATGTTGTAAGCGTTTGAGACGCCACCTAGAGAATCGGCGATTACATGACCTTCATCTAAATCTTTTCGTTCCGTACCAGGTACTTTAGCCTCATCATCATAATATCGACCGGCGGAATTAACTGGCTCAGTGCTATCGTTTTGTAGAACTATTTTATCAGCAATTACATATACTAATTGGCCATACTGATTTGTTAATGCCCAGTAAACTCGATCGCCATATCCAACATCAACTGCTACACTTGGTTTTCTATCTCCTGAGAGGTCCCCACCATCAACTGTTATTATCTGATAGGACTTGTTCTCATATTTTACATACTTTTTATTGTTTTTGGTATAAATTTTAACGGTATCACTCATTTTAGTGTCATCGTTTTCAGTATCATTGGTTTCAGTATCATTGGTCTCAGTATCATTGGTCTCAGTAGTATTGGTTTCAGTAGCATTTGTTTCAGTAGCATTGGTTTCAGTATCATTGGTTTCAGTACTATTGGTTTCTACATTATTAGTTTGTGTTTTATTAGTGGTATCAGCCAAACTAGTATCGAGATTGGAATCTTCATTAATACTACCTAGGATTGCTAATAATAAAAGTAACACACCGAGTGCCTTCATTATTTTTTTGTTTTTCGTTTTTTTCATTACTTTTCCTCCTTTGAATCATGGAAATATTCAAGCTAATAAGTATATTTGAGCTTAACGTAGTATAAATTAAGCTAATTGAGATGTATCATTCCAAAATAACATAATTCAAAATAACATTTTTAGACATATAATTCAATACTAATTATTTGGTACAAAAAGTTAAGTCCTTCATCGCATCAAGATTAACCAATATGTGGATTGACTATGACATAGTTTGAAAATAACTCTTTTTTATGTTATGCTGTTTTGGTAACAGGAGTTCATACTATAGGTTACAATATACAATTAAATTATGAACAAAGATAAATATATAAAATAATGTCAATTAAAATCAACTAGCGAATTAGGAAACGTTAGATTACGAAAGGTGCAATATGAAATTAGTATCATGGAATGTAAATGGAATTCGTGCTTGTATTCAAAAGGGGTTTATGGATTTCTTTCATCAAGTAGATGCAGATATTTTCTGTATTCAAGAAAGTAAATTACAAGCAGGGCAGATTGAACTAGAGCTAGATGGCTATTATCAGTATTGGAATTATGCCCAAAAGAAAGGATATTCGGGAACTGCGATTTTTACAAAAAAAGAGCCGATTAGCGTATCTTATGGGATTAATATACCAGAACATGATAATGAAGGACGAGTTATTACATTAGAATTTGATGACTTTTATATGATTACGGTGTATACACCAAACTCACAAAATGAACTAGCAAGATTACCATATCGAATGGAGTGGGAGGATGCGTTCCTTGCCTATCTAAAAAAGTTAGAAGAAGCAAAGCCAGTTATTGTATGTGGTGATTTAAATGTAGCTCATAAGGAAATTGATTTAAAGAATCCGAAAACAAATCAAATGAATGCAGGTTTTACTATTCAAGAAAGAGAAAAATTCAGTAATCTATTAGCTTCAGGATTTATTGATACCTTCCGTTATTTTCACCCTGATCTTGAGGGGATGTATTCTTGGTGGTCTTATCGCTTTAAAGCGAGAGAAAAGAATGCTGGTTGGCGTATCGACTATTTTATTACATCGGAAAGCTTAAAGGATGAATTAAAGGGCGTTAAGATACACACAGATATCTTCGGATCCGATCATTGTCCTGTTGAATTAGATATCTTTGATTAAAACTAAGCATAAATGCAACCTTCTGGTGTTTGTAAGACTGACACCAGGAGGTTTTTTTGAGGAAACCTTATGTGAATGAAGATGAAAAATAGTTTTATGACTAGTGAGTTAAGGAGTAATGATATTAACAACATGCTGGAAATATATTGACAACATGGAAAATATTATATATTATAACGATATCTAAAGTATATACCGTTTGTTTCAGGATGAAATTGACATAATTTCCCAAAATGATAGCATTATCATTTTTTAGTATCAAGATTGAACGAACTCTGTATATTAAGATTAAAGTAATTAATGCAAATCAAATCTTTTATCATCTAACATCGAAATTCGTATGATTGATACATACAATTGAGGTGGAAGGCAAAGAAAAGAATCATGAAAACAACCAGACAAATGGTTGCAACATAGAGGCTTATTTTAGTGTCTTCCAAGGTGAGAAGGCGCTTTTTTTATATACTAGGAAATTCCTACGAATTTCCTAGTATATAAAAATGCTCCCCAGGATGCGTTGTACGCTACGTTACGGCGCGGAACAAAAGTTGTGCTTGTAAAGTGTTGCACATTAGAGTGTGCGAAGTACACTTTTGTTCTTTTAAATAATGTTCGTTTCGTTATAAGGTAAAATGCTCTGGTTAGGATGCATAGCCAAGCGTGTGGAACATAATGTAATGTTTATTACTTTGCTTTACGAGAGTGTAACATTTTTCTCTTAGGTAAGAGCAAAAGAACAGGATGGTAAAAATGAAAACACTCATTGACAAATTAGTTATGACACAACAGTTAGAAGCGAAAGAGTTTAAGGAGTTATTGAATCATTATACAAAAGAGGATGCAGACTATCTGAGCTTAAAAGCAAGAGAAGCAAGGCAACCGTATTATCAAAATAAAATATATCTAAGAGGACTCATTGAGTTTACAAACTATTGTAAAAATGACTGTTACTATTGTGGTATCCGACGTAGTAACTGTAATGCGTCAAGATATCGATTAACGAAGGAACAAATCTTAGACTGCTGTGAGATGGGATATCAGTTAGGTTATCGTACCTTTGTTCTTCAAGGTGGTGAAGATCCTTACTATAACGATGATATTATGGTGGATTTGATTCAAGCTATCAAAACTACATATCCAGATTGTGCGATTACATTATCAATCGGAGAAAAATCTTATGAGAGTTATCTTAAGTTTTACAAAGCAGGTGCAGATCGATACCTGCTTCGACATGAGACAGCCAATGAAGAGCATTATAAACAATTACACCCAAAGGAATTATCGCTTTTGCATCGTAAGACTTGTTTAAGGTGGTTAAAAGAAATCGGATATCAGGTGGGTTGTGGGTTTATGGTAGGTTCTCCTGGACAGACAATAGATTGTATTGTCGATGACTTACTATTTATCAAGGAATTGGACCCAGATATGGTTGGGATTGGTCCATTCATTCCGCATCATGAAACTCCATTTGCGAATAAGACTAGTGGAACATTGGAGTTAACCCTTGTATTATTAAGCATTCTAAGATTGATGAAACCAAACTTATTGTTACCATCCACTACAGCTTTAGGGACGATAGCCCCTAATGGAAGAGAGCTAGGAATTATGGCAGGAGCTAATGTAGTTATGCCAAATTTATCACCGCGTGAGGTGAGAAAAAAATATCTATTATATGACAATAAGATTTGTACTGGGGATGAGGCAGCCGAATGTCGTGTCTGTCTAGAAAAAAGAGTGAAAAACATCGGTCACGAGATCGTAGTTGATCGTGGAGATGTTGTAACTAAATAGATAACCTCATAGGATAGCTGGGAATCAATTGATTAGAATTCCTACCTTACCTAAAAGAAAGGAAGAAGCATATGTATAATCCAAAATCACCAAAAGCAGAAGAATTTATTTCTCATGAAGAGGTATTGGAGACGTTAGAGTACGCCAAACAAAATAAGTCAAACGTAGAGTTAATTGACCAAATTATTACGAAAGCAAAGTTAAGAAAAGGTTTAACACACAAAGAGGCAGCAGTTCTTCTAGAATGTGATATAAAAGAGAAGAATGAGGAAATTTATGCGTTAGCACAGCAGATCAAGAAGGATTTCTATGGAAATCGTATTGTTATGTTTGCTCCGCTGTATCTTTCCAATTATTGTGTCAATGGTTGTGTTTACTGTCCTTACCATAGTAAGAACAAACACATTGCTCGTAAGAAACTGACACAAGAGGACATCGTACGTGAAGTAACTGCGCTACAGGATATGGGGCACAAGCGACTGGCAATCGAGGCAGGCGAAGACCCAATTAATAATCCGATTGATTACATATTAGAATCGATACAAACAATCTATAGTATCAAGCATAAGAATGGAGCCATCCGAAGAGTAAATGTTAATATTGCTGCAACTACGGTTGAGAATTACCGTAAATTAAAAGATGCAGGAATTGGAACTTACATATTATTTCAAGAGACTTATCATAAAGAAAGTTATGAGAAACTGCATCCAACGGGCCCAAAACATAATTATGCTTACCATACAGAGGCAATGGACCGAGCAATGACAGGAGGAATTGATGATGTTGGGCTTGGTGTCTTATTTGGATTGGAGCTATATCGTTATGAATTTGCTGCACTTTTAATGCATGCAGAACATCTAGAAGCAGTCTTTGGAGTCGGACCTCACACGATAAGTGTTCCAAGATTAAAACGTGCGGACGATATTGACCCGGATACGTTTGATAATGGTATCGATGATGAGACTTTTGCTAAGATTGTTGCCTGTATTCGTGTTGCAGTTCCTTACACTGGAATGATTATCTCGACAAGAGAGAGTAAGGAATGTAGAGAAAAGGTACTACCACTTGGTGTTTCACAGATAAGTGGTGGTTCAAAAACTAGTGTGGGTGGATATTGTGAACCGGAAGCAGAAGATGACAAATCAGAGCAATTTGATGTAAGTGATAATCGTACCCTGGATGAAATTGTACATTGGTTGATGGACCTAGGTTATATTCCAAGCTTTTGTACCGCCTGTTATCGGGAAGGCAGAACTGGCGATCGGTTTATGAGTCTTTGTAAAAGTGGTCAGATACTAAATTGTTGCCATCCGAATGCATTAATGACTTTAAAAGAATATCTTATGGACTATGCATCAGATACAACGAAAGAGGTAGGGGAAGCACTGATTGAAGCAGAGATTCCTAAGATTCCAAACGAGAAGGTCAAAGATATTGCAATGAAACGATTGGTTGCAATAAAAGAAGGTAACCGAGATTTTCGTTTCTAGCTATGATTTTAAGAACATATTGTTGTCAAAGAATGATGAAAGTAGGAAAATGTATGGAAAATGAAAGTTCTCTTAATCGTACTCCAAGTTCGGAACGTATTCATATTGGTTTCTTTGGAATGAGAAATGCAGGGAAGTCCAGTGTTGTAAATGCGATACTCGGTCAACAGTTATCCATTGTCTCAGATAAGAAAGGAACGACGACAGATCCAGTATTAAAGGCAATGGAGTTACTTCCATTAGGGCCTGTCATGATCATTGATACTCCTGGGTTAGATGATGTGGGAGAACTCGGTGAACTAAGAGTAAAGAAAAGTAAACAGATGTTAAATAAAACGGATATTGCAGTTCTTGTTGTCGATGCAACGACAGGTCTTGGCAAGCAAGAAGAGGATATCTTACAACTTTTTCAAAAAAGTAATCTTCCTTATCTGGTTGTCTATAATAAATGTGACTTGATAAATGGATCTAACATAAACAGAATAGAACCCTCCATCTGTGTGAGTGCTAAGACAGGAGAGAATATCTCAGAGTTGAAGGAAAGAATAACAACTTTAGTTCCAATAGAGGATACCAAGCTAAAAATTGTAGGAGACCTTCTAAAACCTTCTGACTTTGTAGTTTTAGTTGTTCCAATTGATAAAGCAGCACCAAAAGGGCGCCTGATTTTACCTCAACAACAAACAATACGAGATATACTAGAAGCAGATGCTACCGCAATTGTCGTAAAGGAACATGAACTTAGTGATACATTAAAGACAATAGGTAAGAAACCAAAGCTTGTAATCACAGATAGTCAAGTGTTTGCTAAAGTATCTGCTGATACTCCAGACGACATTTTACTAACCTCATTTTCCATTCTTTTTGCACGATACAAAGAAAACTTAGAAACGGCTGTTAGAGGTGTGAAAGCTTTGGATTGTTTGAAAGATGGGGATCGAATTCTGATTGCAGAAGGCTGTACTCATCATCGACAATGTGATGATATTGGAACAGTAAAGTTACCACGTTGGATTCAAAATTATAGTAAAAAAGAGATTCACTTTGAATTTACACAAGGGACTGAATTCCCTGAGGATTTATCAAAGTATAAACTCGTTGTACACTGTGGTGGTTGTACGCTCAATGAAAGAGAGATGAAATATCGTATTTTATGTGCAACGAATCAAGGGATTCCAATTACGAATTATGGGATATTAATTGCTTACATGCAAGGAATCTTAAAACGTAGCATTCAAGTATTTCCTAGGATTGCGAAAGAGTTAGAATGAGGGGCTCTCGTTTGTTTCGTACATATTCAAACTCTATATATTTATACTTAGTCTTAAAACAATTGTCATTCCTGCGGTGTTTGTATATGAAGAAAGAAAAAGTACGCAAAGCGTACTTTTTCTTTCTTCATATTTAACTAGTGCGACAGTTCTATGTAAAATGCTCTACCAGATTATAATGCGCTCTTATTCTCAAAATCAAAATGGTAGAACATCTCACCATGATTGATTCTTAGCGTACCCTTTTTTAAATTGATAGCTACGAAACAGCAATCCTCATCATTCTCGTTATTGGCAAAATCATACCACTCGCTAAAAGTATTACGTAGTTTATCTCTTAGTTTAGCATTCTCAGGTTTTAAAACCCAGCCTAAGTTTTTTCCTACTCCACTACCAAAAAAATCTTCGAAGTGTACAGCAATGGAAACCTCTGGATTTGCATCAATTTGCTTCACTTTATTGGATTTTGCATATGTAACCATGTAAAATACACCATCTTCATAATATGCATCTACATCACGAACACAAGGTTTTGGATTGCCTTCTTCACTCTGCTCTAACGAAATCGTAGCAAGTGATATTACATTGTCCTTGTTGTTACCAAATTTCTCGTGTAATATCTTCATTCCCTCTTCGTATTTGCTCATCATTTCTACTCCTTTTGCGAAAATTTTAAATAAGTATTTGTTATATTCTTATGTGGCAAGATTTTTGTCTCTAACTTAGAATATAATCTATTGACTACGAAATTCATATTATCTTGTCACCTCTTTTAAATCTATAATACACATATATCAACAGTATATCAACCAGTATTAGGTAATATTCGGTTTTGATTCCATTATCAATCATTCCACTAAAATATTTTTTTTATATATTAGTAATATTGAAAAAAATAACATTTATAGAAAGAAAATACACTTGAAATATTTACATAAATAGAAAATAAAAGGTTTAACTTGTAAATTGTCGAAAAATTAGATAAACTATCACAAAAAAGCAATAGAAGGAGAAAGAACTATGATTAAATTGTTAGGTATCCTAATCATTATTCTAGGATTTGCATTTAAATTAGATTCAATCTTAATCATCATGCTTTCTGCAATTGTAACTGCAGTGGTAGGTGGCCTTACACCAACAGAGCTTCTTACTACGTTAGGGGAAACCTTTGTTAACAATAGAAGTATGGCAATTTTTATTTTAATTATGCTTGTGACTGGTACATTAGAACGTAATGGTCTAAAAGAAGCGGCAGCAAAACTGATTGGAAAAATCAAGAACCCATCCTCGGGTAAAGTAATCGCAGCATACGGTGTAATGCGTGGTATCTTTGGTGCATTTAACGTAAGCTTCGGTGGGGTAGCTGGTTTTGTTCAGCCAATCATTATGCCAATGGCAACCGGTGCGGTTGAAGCGAGTGGTTATAAAATTAATGAGAAACATGAAGAAGAAATCAAGGGTATGGCTTCTGCTATGGAGAATATCGCATGGTTCTTCTGTCAGGTATTATTCGTTGGTGGTTCCGGCGGATTATTAGTACAGGGAACATTAAAAGGTCTTGGTTATGATGTTGATCTTGGAGCATTAGCAAAAGTTGCGATTCCAACTGCGGTTGTGGCAATCGGAGCAAGTATGGTTTACTTCATCTTAAAAGACAAGCGTTTAAAGAAGAAATATTACAAGAAGTAGGGGGGAGGAGTCTGTATGTCAATTGTATCATTTTTTAGCAGTGCTGACGTAACATTATCAGCAAAGTTATTAGAAGTTGTCTATATGGTTATGGGACTTCTTGCAATCTATACCGGTGTTAAGAATGCCTGTGATAAAGAGAATACCTCTCGTATCCTAACGAGTATCTTCTGGATTGTTTTAGGTGTTATTATCGGATTCGGTCGTTTCATCAATGGGATGGAGAATGGTGCCATTATTACAGGTGGATTAATTTTTCTTATGGCAATTCCTGCAATCTTAAAGAAGGTGAAGCCAGGAAAGATGGATAAGCCAACACAGGAACAGAGCGAGCGTCTTCTTAAAAAGAACGGTATGAAAGTATTCCTTCCGGCTCTTTCCATTGGTCTTTCAGCCATTGTGTTTGCGACTTTCACAGATTTAGGTGCAATCGTAGGCGTCGCAGTCGGTGTTATCATCGGTGTGATTTTATTAATGATGATGTCAAAAGAGAATAAACCAGTAGTATTTTTAAAAGACACGGAACGTTTATTATCTACTGTAGGTCCATTATGTATCCTTCCGATGTTATTATCCGCCTTGGGTGCTGTATTTACAAAAGCAGGTGTTGGTGAAGTAATCGCATCTTATGTAGAAAAAATTATCCCAACAGGGAATGTTACTGTCGGTATTATTGTATATGCCCTAGGTATGGTATTATTTACGATGATCATGGGTAATGCATATGCGGCAATCACGGTAATGACAGTAGGTATCGGTGGTCCATTTGTTTTAGCGTATGGTGCAGATCCTACGATTATTGGTATGGTTGCTTTAACAACTGGTTTCTGCGGTACTTTATTGACTCCAATGGCAGCAAACTTCAATATCGTACCAGTTGCCATGTTAGACATGAAAAATCGTTTTGGCGTAATTAAGAACCAGGTCGTAATCGCTGCATTTATGATTGTATTCCAGATTGGATATATGATTCTTTTTAGCTAATCGATATAAATGAGGCAAAACTATGAATTCAAAGTTACAACGGGGAGTGCGCATTATAACAGAACAATGGCTTGAGCTTGCGTCTGGTGAACGATTATTTATTGTAACAAGTGAAGATTATACAAAGGAAATGGAACTGATTGAACAGTATGCCAAAGAGAAGGGCGTTCTGGCTAAGGTGATGACATTTACAAAGCAGCCAGGACAGGTTGGTCCTTATTTTGATAATCATGAAGATGCCTTTGATTCTTTTGATGTGATTCTTGGAGCAACGATGCATTCATTGGTTACTACAAAAGCAGTAAAGAGAGCGATTGAAAGGGGAAAGCGTTTTTTATCGCTTCCTCTTGCTACGAATGATAATAGATCACTTCTAGAGTATGACTTCCTTAAGATGGATCCAGCGAAGAGCAAAAGAATGGCAGATGAGCTTTTGCCCAAGCTATCAGGCGGAAAAAAACTTAAGGTTACCACACCAGCAGGAACGAATCTGACGTTCTTGATGGAAGGAAGAGAGGCACAGCTTTTTACTGGAGCAACAAGACAGGGAAGAGGATATTCCTCTTCTAGCTTTGAAATCTTTATACCAATCGTAGAAGATCAAACCTTTGGAACTGGTGTTGTGGATGCGTCCCTTGGTTATCTGGGAGTACCGAAAGAACCAGTTCGCATCGGTTTAAAAGAGGGTAAAATATGTGAAATTGAGCAGAATGAGGCAGGGCAGATACTAAGCGAGTATATATCGGATTTTAAGGATGAGCGTATGTACGTGGCGGGGGAGTTTGGAATCGGGCTCAATACATTCTCTGAGTGTAAGGGAAACAGTTATATCGAAGATGAGTCCACTTATGGAACCTTCCATATCGGATTTGGACGAAATATCGGATTTGGTGGAAAGCAAGAGGCGATAGCTCATTTTGATCTTGTGTTCCACAAGCCGGATATTTACGTGGATGGAATATTAATTATGAAGAAGGGTGAAATCCTCTGGGATGAGGAAACCCTTCTGGCACAATAGAGAAAGGTAATAATGGTTATGAAAGTATTAATTACAGGGTTTGATCCATTTGGCGGTGAAAGCGTAAATCCAGCATATGAAGCAGTGAAGATGCTTCCTGATATGGTTGCAGGTGCTGAAGTTATTAAATTAGAGATTCCTACGGTCTTTACAAAAAGCGGAGAGGTTGTAGAAAAGGCAATCAAAGAACATAATCCAGATGTCGTGATCTGTGTTGGACAGGCTGGTGGAAGAAGTTCCATTACAATTGAAAAGGTTGCAATCAATCTAGCCGAAGCTAGAATCAAGGATAATGAAGGGAAACAGCCAATGGATACTCCATTACATGAAGATGGAGAAACTGCTTATTTTACTAATCTTCCTTGTAAAGCAGTAGTGAAAGAGTTACGTGATAACAAAATTCCAGCTCACATCTCTTACACTGCAGGAACGTTTGTATGTAACGATGTGATGTATCACGTTCTTTACTTAATCAACAAGCAATTTCCATATATTCGTGGTGGATTTATCCATGTTCCATATGCATTAGAGCAGGTGATTGATAAGCCACTTGGAACTTGTGCGATGTCTCTTGAGACAATCTCCAAAGGACTTGAATTAGCAATCAAGGCGATTGTGGAAAATGAAAAGGATATTTCGCTTGCAGTCGGAACGATTATGTAAGAATACGTAAGTTAGATAAAAGGGGTTTCATAAAGTGTAATTACTTTTTAGAAATCCCTATTTATTCATAACAAGGAAAAGTTCACGAAGTGTACTTTTTCTTGTTTATTAGCCTTGACATATGAAAGAAAATATTGTACAGTCATAGAATAAACATATTTTGGAAACTCTCGTCATATGAACAAGAAAACTTAATAGGAGGTAGGATATATGAGGAAGTTTATTGTTTTAATGTTGTTGATAAGCAGTATGTGTACATTTGCAGGATGCATAGAAGAAGAGAAGAAAGTTGAAGAGCCGAAAGTTGAAAAGCCGAAAGTTGAAAAGCCAGTAATATACTTATATCCGGAGACTGAGACTGAAGTAAGTGTTGAGATAGACTACAATGGTAAATTAATTTGTACATATCCTGAGTATACTAAGGGTTGGCGAGTTATAGCAAAGCCAGATGGGACACTGATAGACAAAGAGACAAACCGGGAGTATTCCTATTTATTCTGGGAGGGTGAATCTGATACCACATATGATATGAATACTGGATATGTGGTAAAGGGTGAAGATACGGCAGAATTTTTAAAAGATACGCTTTCCAAGATGGGATTGTTGCCAAAAGAGTACAACGAGTTTATCGTTTACTGGCTTCCAGCGATGCAGGAAAATGCCTACAATCTCATTACATTCCAGAATGAATGCTATGTAGAGAGTGCAAAACTTACGATTAATCCAAAACCTGACTCTATTCTCCGAATTTTTATGGCATATCAAGCACTTGAATCACCTATTGAGGTGAAAGAACCAACAATTGTTCCATTTGAACGTACAGGTTTTACTGTGGTTGAATGGGGAGGATCCGAAGTAAAATAAGTTGAATGTTAATGAATAGATAGAAAACGAAGAGGGTTTCATTCAAAGTAAAGCCGGTGTGGCATAACCTACACACCGGCTTTATTTAATTGTGAGTGTATTAAAGGGTAAAGTACGAAGTTTAACTATTTCGTTTTCTAAGGAAGTCATTAACAATCTCTAAGTATTTATTCGGATCTGTCATAAGAGCAAGATGACCACCTGTAAAATCGGTAATAATTTCAGGATTTGTCATAATCCGAAATAAAGCCTGTTTCATGTCAGGAGTAAATATATCATCATCCTCAGGTTCGATAATTAGAACCTCTCCATCAAATTTTATAAAGTCAGAGGCTGTATGAGTACCATAGTGATTTCTTAAATCACCTAACAAACCATCCATATGCATCATATATTGACTTGTTAAGTCTGCCTTGAGAATGGTTAGTATTTCACCTACAGTATTACGTACGGCTTCGTCAGGAATACGTTTTTTAAAGGCTAGCTTTATAAATAGAATCAGAGCCCAAGAAGGCAACAATCGATCGAGGCGCTTATTCTTCTTTTCTTTCTCCTCGCTAATCATATGATACATTCTGGAAACCCCAGTAAATGATAAATCATTGGATAAAGAACAGGTAGACGATAAGATAAGTCCTTTAATAAATTCTGGATGTCTTTTAGCTGTAACTTGCGCAATTAATCCACCATAGGACTGGCCTAATAGATACACATTTTTCATATTCTCGTTCTTGATAAGACAAGCGATAGCGTCAGAAAGACTATCGTTATCAGAAAAATCTTTCGGATAATTAAAGGTTGCGAAATGGTATTTTTTTGATAATTCTCGACTCATTAAAAAGAGAGCATCGGCCATTCCTGAACCACCAGCCAAAGTAATAATTGTAACGTCGCATTCTGGATTAGGATTATGATAATATCGATATACAAACTCTCCATTCTCCATATGCATTGTCTTTTTTGGCGCAATGCTGTTATATAATTTAAATTCTTCTTTTAAATTCATAGTTGATAGGTTCATATGTATTCTCCTTTCAAGTATTTTAATAATATGGAATCATTCCTTTAAAGAAACATAGTTCAATCATACTGGTTAAAAATAATCAAACGTTCTAAGTCAATGACACACTTGTGTCATTAGCTGTATCATAGTATAATAAAATCAAGAAATCAACAGGAAGAAACAAAGTGAAACATTTTTTTAAAAATGTGCCATTCTTAAATTTCAAAAATACGCAAAAAAGAGAGAGCATTATGAAGTGTATTGAATTGGAGAAAAATAAGACAAAGAAGATAATGTTAAATGCATTTTTAGAACTTCTAAATAAGAAACAATATCATGATATTACGATTGGAAAGATTGCAGATGATGCAGGTGTAGGACGACGCACTTTTTACAGATACTTTCTGGATAAAGAAAGTATGGTCCTTTATGTGATTGACTTGATGATGGATAGGTTCGCGCAGATGTTAATCGGCAATGTAGGTAAATCTAATAAAGGCAAAGAGGGTATAAAAGACATCGCCAGAATCTATTTTCTTTTCTGGGAAGAATACATTGAGGAATTACGATTACTACATCGGGCAGGTTTATCACATTATATTGGAGACAATCTTGAACAATATATATTTCAAGTAGCAAAGAAATCGAATCATCTGTCGAGAGAGTTATCGCAAGATCAAATCATGACATATTATGAAAAATATAAATACGCATTTGCTTACCGTTTGGCAGGGTATTGGAGAGTGACATTACTTTGGTGCGAAGAACAACCAAGAAAAACACCGGATGAAATGAGTGTAATTTTGAGCGATATTATGACGATGTCGGAGGATTAGTTAATTGATCACATTAGCGGAAGTGAGTAAGTATCAAGGAATATGCTTTGAACGAGGAGAGGACTATGTGTATGCTACTCCTCATGTGCTTTTGCGTCCTTTTATTCAGCATTATGCAGTTACTTTTCCAATTAGAATTCCTAATGAATATACAGTTTTACCCTCAGCTAGTTCAACTATGATTTTCCTTGTTGAAAAAAATGACAACATATATGGTGGGTTAAGTGCAGTAGATACAAAAGCAAGTATTGTAGGGAATATTGCCAATCAAGCAAAATTATTATTACTAATTAAGTTTCGAAGTGGCGGTTTATATCCTTTTTTAAGAGCGGAACAGTCGGAATTGAGAGATCAATATCTTCCTCTGTATGATATAAATCCTTCTCTTACCGAGTCCATTGAACATGCACTCGTTTGTGCAAACAGTTTAGATGCGTTGTTTGCTGAACTAAATCGTATTTTTTTATCAAAGTATCAAGAATATGATGTCATGCTAAAAATTTCATATATGAAGAATCAAATCATTTCAAAAAATGGTAATATAAGCATGAAGGAATTGGCGAGCAACTTTTTTTATAGTGAAAAGCATATTAGAAGGTTATTCTTAAACTATGTAGGGACAAGTCCTAAATCTTTTTCACGAATTATACGAGTTAACTATGCATTGAATCTGATGAAGAATCCACAAACTTCCTTGACAGAGATAGCAATGAAATCTGGTTATTTTGATCAGGCACATTTTGATAATGATTTAAAATTGATTTGTAATATTACTCCTAAGGATTACATAAATAATATGTCCGTTTTTTACAAGGATGATTTCCACCAATAGGATATAATAAGTCAGAAAACAACGATTAACACTTAATATTGCTAAGGAGGATTCCTATGAAAACGATAAGTAAAAAAGAATTTGATGACATCCGTAAATGGATGTTTCGCAATGCAAGACAGTTGCAGATTGCAAGATGGAATTATTTATTTGAAGATGGAAGTAAGGAAGAAGTTCTGAATGCCTTGACTTTTTATCAGAATGTAGATGGTGGTTTTGGTAATACATTAGAACCAGACAGTTGGAATCCAGATTCTTCTCCATATACAACACTATATGCACTTCAGTTGCTAGAGGAGATCAATGCAATTGATGTAGAGCATCCAGTGATTCAGGGCATTGTAAAATATCTGGAGAGTGGTGCAAATTCGGGGGATTCTGGATGGTATTTTAGCATTCCTTCTAATGATAATTATGCACATGCACCTTGGTGGACGTATAATGAGGAAGCTAATCAGTATGAAAGTATTGGGGTAACAGCTGGTATCGTAGATTTTGTATTACGTTATCTAAGTCCTGAGACTGTTCTTTATCAACGGGCTTTAAAGCTACTAGATCATCTGCTTGAGCAATTAAAGTCAATTGATAAGTTTGGCGATATGGGTGTATTTGCTTACATAAGACTATTAGAAGTAATTAAAACCATTGATTTTGGCGGAAAGTATGATACCAAAGAGATTAGCCAATTTATTCATAAACTCGGTAATTCCTCAATTGAGCGTGATCCATCCAAATGGGCTTTCTATGGACATACTCCAAGAGAGTTGGTCACATCACCAGATAGTGAGTTCTACGAAGAAAACAAGGAAATTACTCAGATAGAACTTGATTATGTCATTGATACACGTAAGGACAAAGGAGTATGGGAGATTACTTGGAGCTGGTTTGATAATAACGAAAAATATGCAAAAGAGTTTGCAATTAGTGAGAATTGGTGGAGAGCTGAGAAAGCAATTGAAAAATTGGTTTGGTTAAATAAGTTTGGGAGAATTGAAAAATAGTGCATTTAAATAAAAATCAAGTCGCTCTTTTGGCGACTTGATTTTTATTTGGTAAACAACTCTTCATTCATCATCAATATCTGGCTTAGATACATATCTTAAAATCATGTTATTCAGATTCAAATTTTACATCCATATCTTGAACCTCATCAAAAGATTATGTGGATGCAGAGATGCTTGGTTATTTTTGTGGATTTCTATTATAAAAAGGAGGGTAAAACATTTCTCTATTGGGTGAGATCTTAAACTTTATTAAAATCAACCAAATTGTAGAATTAGTATCAAAAATGTGATAAAATGTAAAAAAATAGAGAAACGGAATCTCGTATTGTAGATGAGAACGAAGTAGAATATATTATGCTCTGTGAATTGTAGGTGGGGAAGGGGATAACAACATGTTATTTGAACGAACAATGAAAAACATGGTTTATGGATACATCATTAAACAAAAAAATGATCAATACTTGCTTGAATATAAGAAATGGAATGATGGAATATTCAATGATATGATTTTTCCTTCCAGTTGGGAAGCATATGATTATCATGGAACCGTTTTGCATATCTACGACGACATTGAAACTGCCAAACGAGATGGCAATATTTTTTTAGTTGAAATGTCTTGTTGTGAAATATTGGGATTACATGAGCGAATCGTAGTTAAGTACTGGAATGAAAAGGAATCAAATATTGAGAAGCAACCGATTAATAATTTATACATATATGATGACGATTTTCATGAAATATGGTCGATGGATGTCTTTTTGCAAAGAGAAGAGGTATGTACAGGAGTAATTCAGATTTCCGAAGATGTTGTTCAATTTTCAACGTTTTCTGGGATTAGTTATGAGATTGAATTAGAAGGGTTACAATGTATGAATACACGGTTTGTAAAGTAGGTAAATTCAATGAAACTCCTACGTAACAGAAAGTACAAATTCTAATGACATGCAGAATAGAAGGATGCTAATAAATTACTGATTTAATTCAACAAAAGAATAAATAACTGGAGGGATTGTAAGAATGAGACAAGAAACAATAGATCAAGTTTTAAAGTTCAGAGATGATAGAAACTGGAAACAATTCCATAATCCAAAGGATTTGGCTATTTCGATTAGTTTAGAGGCAGCAGAATTGTTGGAGATTTTTCAATGGAGCGGCCAAGATACGACATGTGTAGAAAAGAAGGATAAGATCAAAGAAGAGTTAGCGGATGTACTAAATTATTGTATCCTAATGGCAGACGTCTGTGGTTTGGATTTGGATGAGATTATTGGAGAAAAAATTAAGAAAAATAATGAGAAATATCCTGTAAAAATGGCGTATGGAAGCAAGAAAAAATATACGGAGTTGTAAGTTGAAAGGAATACGAATAAGTAAAACTAGTGAATAGTAAAAGAAACTGAGTTTAAGCTATATTTGTAATCCTACATAAAGGAAACCAACTAGGAAGGGATTTAATAATAAAGTATGAGAAAGCATGGAGGAATATGAAATGCTAGTTTACGATGGAACTAAAACAGAGTTTCTTCGAAGTGTTGAACAAGATACAATCGCTTACGAAATTGAAGAAAATATATATCAAAAAATGAACCGACATACAGCGCATAATGAATTTCGTTCATGGGAAAATTCATTAGAATATATGTATAAGGTATTAAATGATGATGAAATTCCACAGGATGTAGGAATTGCAATTGAATATAATATTCCTCAGACTTCGAAGAGAGTGGATTTTTTGATCTCCGGTTTTAACGACACAAATCAAGGAAATGTTGTGATTATCGAATTGAAACAGTGGGATAAGATTGAAGCAATTGACGGAATGGATGGTTTAGTGGAAACATATACAGGCAATGCACTACGCAAGGTGGTACATCCTTCCTATCAAGCTTGGTCCTATGCAATGCTAATAAATGATTATAATCAGGCTGTTCAAAACGAGAAAATTGGTCTTTTTCCATGCGCATATTTGCATAATTATCGTAGACGAGAACATGATCCATTGGATCAAGAACAGTATGCGATTTACACAGAGGATGCTCCGGCATTTACGAGAGGTCAGGTAGAGGACCTTCGCAAGTTCATCAAAACAATCATTGCAAAAGGTGACAATAAGAAACTTCTTTATTTGATAGAAAATGGCAGGATTCGTCCATCCAAAAGCTTACAAGATTCCATTGCAAATATGCTCAAGGGAAATCGTGAGTTTGTAATGTTGGATGAACAGAAGGTCATTTACGAGGAGATTCTGAAACAATCTCGCAAGTCTTATAAGGATGATAAAAAACGAGTTTTAATCGTACAGGGTGGACCGGGAACTGGAAAAACAGTTGTGGCAATTAATTTATTGGCCCAGTTAACGAATGAGGATCAGTTCTGTCAATATGTCTCAAAAAACAGCGCCCCTCGAAATGTTTATCAGAAGAAATTAAAAGGTGAAATGAGAAAAAGTAGTGTAGATAATATGTTCAAAGGCTCTGGGATTTATACAGAAGCCAGAACTAATATAGTGGACACTATTTTAGTAGATGAGGCTCATCGCCTCAACGAAAAATCTGGAATGTTCCAAAATCTTGGAGAAAATCAGATTAAGGAAATCATTCATGCTGGAAAATGTTGCGTTTTCTTTATTGATGAAAGCCAACGAGTGACATTGAATGATATTGGTAGCGTGGATGAAATTGAAAAGTGGGCAAATCACTTTCATGCAGAGATTACACATATGGAATTACTCTCTCAGTTTCGATGCAATGGTTCGGATGGTTATCTAGCTTGGCTTGACCATGTTTTGGATATTCGTGAGACAGCAAATTGGGATATGGAAGGGATTGACTATGACATTCAGATCATGGATTCCCCTCATGAGATGAGGAATCTCATTATCGAAAGGAATCGGGTAAGCAGTAACAGGGCTCGAATTTTAGCGGGCTATTGTTGGAATTGGTTAAAAGAAGGCGCTAACGATTCAAAAGTCCATGATATTAAGATAGGTAATTTTGAAATTAGTTGGAATCTAAAAAATACAACTACGTTTGCAATCGACGAGAATTCCGTAAATGAAGCCGGTTGTATTCATACTTCGCAAGGTTTGGAGTTTGATTATGTTGGTGTAATTATTGGGGAAGACCTTCGATATGAAGATGGTCGTATTGTTACGGATTTTTCGAAGAGAGCAAAAACTGATCAATCTTTAAAGGGAATAAAAACACTATATCGATCAAACCCAGACGAAGCAAAGGAACTGGCAGATGAAATTATAAAAAATACCTATCGAACTCTTATGACAAGAGGAATGAAAGGGTGTTACGTCTACTGTGTAGATGAAAAACTTGCACGGTACTTACAGGAGAGTTTAAAGAAGGGGAAGGAAGAATAGGAGGTATGATATGCAAGACCGCTATGCTGTAAATATGCTATGAAAGATGAAATCGTTGATTACTACAAAGCAGGGCATAGTGTTGTGTTTTATAGTCATCGAACAAGAGAGCAGCTTCAAGTCTACTTGGAGAGGTTCAATGGGTTGTTTAAAATAAAAGAGCTAGAGGATGCAAAAATTAAAGGAATCTCATTTCGAAGAGGTACTTTACGAGATTACTTTTTTATTATACATAAAGAACATATAGAGAAGATACAAGAGGGTATCGATGCTCTCCTGAATGGAAAATGGAGTAGTCACTTTACAACTATTATAAATTAATCCAACACGGAGTACTTGTAGATAAATCTCCGGCCTATAGTATTAATTTTCTGAATGACGACAGAGTATGTATTAATCAAAATACAGAAAGGAGTATAACGACATGGCTTTACGTACCGTATGTTTGTGTGATGGAGAATATATTGGTATTGAAACTATCTTTACTGTAATTGATGACAAGCAGATTAACCTTCAAGATAAGGTTGAAAAGCTACGTATTAAGAGTAAGCACAAGCGGTTATTTTGTCCATGTGGTTGTGGTTCTAATCTTATTCTAGTAGCGGGAGAAGAACAACTAAAAGAGCAGCATTTTCGATTAAAACACCAGGAGTTTAATAAAAATTGTACTGCAGTAATCGAGGGTAGGCATTCGATTCATTCAAAGATTGTTTTAAAATGCTGGTTAGACGATAAACTTGGGGATCCGAACCTTATGGCTCGTGTCCCAATCTGTGATATTGATGATGTGAGTCGGAGATTTGAATTTACTTATCTTTCAATAAATTATAACTTAGGCCTATCTTATTGTCATAATAGAGAAAATCTTTCAGATGAAAAATTAAAATTATTGGACAGTAATGGAGTGGGAATTCATCTGATTTATATTTTAGACTCCTGTAACTTTATAACACAAGGACAGTATCCAGAAGGGGAAATGAAAATACAAAGCCGTCAGGGTTTTTGTTTGTTCTTGGAGATTGAGGAAGCAGATTATTATAGTGCATTACTACAAACAGTTTATTATGTTCAGAACCTGGACGGATTATGGGAAGCAATTCAACTTTCAAAAGCATATTTATCGGAGTATTCCATTAATGAAGAGGGGGCTGTATGCCTAAACTCAAAGGAAATGTCTGAGCTTGTAGATGAAGTAAAAGAAAAATATGCTATACATCAGGAACAAGAGCGATTAAGACGAGAAGAGGAACAGCTTAAGAAAGAAGATTACATAAATAAACAACGAGAATTAGAAGAGACCAAAAGAAGATTTTTAGCAGAACAGGAAGAGCAACAACAGATCGAAAAAGAAAAGTGTCGGGCTGTGACAGAAGCGAAAAGACGTATGGATGAGGAAATACGTCGTAAGGAAGAAAGTAAATGGAATGAAGTTACAAAATTAGAAGTAATGACTCGTATGAATCAACAAGAAGAAATAGTATATGATAGAAAAGGACAACGTTGGATTAAGTGTGAATATTGTGAAAAAATTGCAACTACATCTGATTTTAGTGAATATGGTGGACCAAATCATCTCAATCTCGGAACATGTTCAGAATGCCAAAGAAAATTTCGAGGTAATCATGGGTAAGTATGACTAAATGAAAAGAGAGGGAAAATTGAAAATACACTTTTTGGTTATCATGTTACGGATGCTTCAAAGAGAGAAAAACGAAAGAAAGATTATAGATGTAAATTTATTAAAAAGGAGTCATACAAATGAAATCAGATAAAACATTATCGTACTACAATACAAATGCCCAGGAGTTTATACAGAATACGTTGGATGTAGATTTTTCTTATGTCCAGAATAAGTTTCTAAGTAGATTAGAAGCGAACGATTCAATTTTAGATTTTGGTTGTGGATCTGGTCGAGATACCAAATACTTTCTTGACAAAGGTTACCGAGTGGAAGCAATCGATGGTTCAAAGGAGCTATGTAAACTTGCCAGCGAGTACACTGGAATAGAAGTAAAGCATATGTATTTCCATGAGTTAAGAGAAATCGAGAAGTATGAAGCTATCTGGGCGTGTTCCTCGATACTACATCTTCCATATAAAGAGCTTATGGATGTAATGAAGAAGATGTTAGTAGCTTTAAAAAATAACGGACTCATCTATACCTCTTTTAAATATGGTACTTTTGAAGGTGAGCGAAATGGAAGATATTTTACAGACATGACGGAGGAAAGTCTACAAAAACTATTAGATGCTGTAGGTGGAATTATAGTTGAGGAACTATGGGTTACAGCAGATGTAAGACCAAATAGAGGAGAAGAAAAATGGTTAAATCTCTTACTGCGAAAGAAATCATAGAATATCCGAATGGTGGTAAAAGTTTTTTTTATATAAAGGATCAAATGGCTATTATTGTAGATCATGGCATCTGTGATTACAATCCACAGGAATCGGTGTTTCCGTATTCGTTAATTACGGATAAGCAGAATGAGTATATGCACCGATATGAAAAAGTATTTCGTTTCCTAGCAGAGGATGAGGATACTATTCCAAAGGTAATACAGGAGGCGTTTAGTAAACAGGATGTGGATTTTTCTATACGGGTGGCAAATCGTGAGGAAAACGCAGATGCATCTCCATTGGAGTTTTTGTTTGAAAAAAACTTTACCAACGTTTACGGTATGAATGCGCTGAAATACCTTTGGAAAGAATATGGAATTGTTGATTATTTAGGTCATAATTATTTTCTAGATTACTATGTACGAGTGGGCAATGGTGGTATTGCAGTAGAAGAGAATGGTGTGTTATATCATCATCCACAAATAATTGGAGTGGAGCGATATAGAAAGCAGCTACAGAAGCAGAATGCATGTGCACAGTGGGGGATTAAGCTGTATCGTTTTTCTACAGAAGATTGTCAGTTTGAAAATCGTATTGAGGACGATATTCGCACCTACTTTGGTGAGGAAGTAAGTTCATTTGAGGAGAATGGTTTACTTATCGACAGACCAGTAGAACTTTACGAACATCAAGTTGCTACACTCACAGATATCGAACAAAAAAGAACAGAGGGCATGAATACTTTTCTAATTGTATTTCCCACAGCTAGTGGAAAGTCAAAAATCGTGGAAGAGGATATGAAAATATATGCATCTGGTAAGAATGATTTTAAAGCATTAGTACTGGCTCCTAATACAAATATAGTGAAGGATTGGTATCGTCGAATTGATGATTCATTAGTTGAGCTTGTAGATAAAATAGAAGTTCATACTTTTGCGTATATGGTAAGAAATTATAGTAAAATCTCACCAACGGAATATTCATATATAGTAATTGATGAGGCACATCATGCAGTTGCACCTATGTTGAAGCGGGTGATTCAGTATTTTACACCCCAGTTTATGGTAGGATTAACTGCTACGGATCAGCGACCAGATAAGAAAAAGTTGGAAACGATATTTGGTAGTTATAAAACAGGGTTGTCACTGAAACAAGCTATGGAAGAAGGCATTGTAGCTCAGGCAAATGTGTATCGTATTGAAACTAACATAGATTTGAGTCATGTACGATTTAATGGTAAGGATTATATCAATGCTGATTTAGAGAAAAGTATTCGTGTCACATCTAGAAATAAGTTAATCGTCAATGTTTTGCAAGAATTTTTTAGTGAAGGTGATATAGCAGAACGACAAGGAATTATTTTCTGCGTTAATACGAAGCATACAGTGGAAATGGAAAAGCTATTAAATGCAACTGGCATAAGTGCAAAATCTTATACTGGACAGTCAAAGAATGCTGATAAAATCATGAATGATTTTAAAGAAAAGAAAATCCGTTTCCTGTGTACATGCAATATGATTTCTGAGGGTTGGGACTATCCGGAGCTTGGGATTCTAGTTATGGCTCGTCCAACTTTATCAAAGGTACTTTATCTTCAACAGATTGGCAGAGGTTTGCGTAAGACCGATAGGAAGAAAAATGTCTTTATCATTGATGTAGTTGATGAATATGGAGCAATGGTACGTCCTTGCTCAATGCATAGTATTTTTCAGAATATGATGTACGTACCATTTGGTAATATTACTAAAACTTATTCAGTTGGAGATTTGATTGAAATTGATGGTTTTTGTGAGCGTGTGGAACGTATCATGGAAATTGATGTTACCAGTTTTGAGGATAAATACGGTGATTACTTAAGTCAGGAGCAGTTGGCACGAGAATACTATGTCAGTACCGGAACTATCACAAACTGGATTAAAACAGGTAAAATTAAACCTTCAGTTTCTTATCCATTTGGTAGTAAACAGATTTATTTGTTTAGTCCAGAAGATGTGATAAGAATAAGGAACAATTTAGGCATATCAAAGCATACGGAGGAAACAATTAAGCAGGATTTTTTTGATTTCTTAGAGGAGCGAGATTATTCCTTGTCTTACAAGATGCCCTTTTTACTTTCATTCTTAAAGAACATGAATTCCATTGGTGACGCCAATATTGATGATGTGCTGAATGACTATATTGCTTTCTATGAAAACAGAATTCAACGAGGTTTACCAGTGGACAGACCATCCTGTCCATACAATTCAGTAACCTTGAAGGATAGGAAAATGATAAAAGCCAACATGCTGACAAATCCTTTTGAAAAGTTTGAACGAAAACGATTCCTTTATCATTCTAAGGATTTAAATGTGATTTCTATCAATCATGCATTGTTATCGAGAATGGAAGAGACGGATATTTTGAAAGTGAAGAAGCAGATGGAAGAGGATATTCGGAATTATTATAGAGATATGGGGGTGTAAGATTGTATAAGGTGGGGTACAACTAAGAATCTTTGACTATAATTTCATAGTACTAATTCGCATTGTTGTTTTTAATGAAAATGGATTGGAATAGAAGTCGGTACTTAATCAGTACTTATAAGCTATAAGGATACTAGTAATAGTAGCAGAAATCAGGAGAGAAATGAAATGTTAGAGATACTAAAAACGAAAAAAGCGATCTTCTTTGATGTAGGATATACGCTTGACTATCCAGCTTCGGGTGATTGGATGTTAACAAAAAAGTTTTACGAACTAGCAGGGGAGGAATATAGTAAACACAGTGAAACAGAGATACAAAATGCGAGGAATAAAAGCATGGAGTATCTCCTAAAAAATCATCTTCTAATGACACTAGAGGAGGAATATAATCAGTTTGCGTATTTTTATACGCAGATATCACAATATCTTAACCTTAGCCTCACAGAATCTGAGATAGAAGAAATCGCTCATGATCGTACGTACAATATGAATAATTATGTGGCCTATCCATATGTTTCAATGGTACTGGATACACTTAGTAAAACACATAAGTTAGGTATTATTTCAGATACTTGGCCAAGTATAGAACAACAGCTTCAATCCCTGGGCATACGGAACTATTTTTCAACAACTACGTATAGCTGTTTTGTTGGGACGTTCAAACCTGATCCTCGTATGTACATAGATGCTCTTAAAAAAATAGGAATCCCTGCTGAGGATACGGTGTTTATCGATGACATTCCACAAAATCTAGAAGGCGCCGCTGCATTAGGTATAACACCTATATTGATAGCTGCAAATCCTACTTCTGACATTGATGTACCTTATCTTAAAATTCATTCTCTTAGTGAACTGTTATAGGATTTTATTGTTCCTAGATTGATTTTTAGGGAAACGAGTGCTTAAAAAACTATAAGTTTTGTAGTGTGCTACGTAAGACTTGCAAAGTCCAGTAAGATAGAAAGCCTGATTGAAGAAGTGGAAAGAAACTTAATTAGCAAAAATCAACGGAAGAAATAGGGTGGAATATTAGGAGAAATATGATATAATATTGGAATACATACAGTTTCGTATGTAGCTTAAGAAAAGGTGTAAACAAGGAGGATAATGATGCTAAATAAAGAGGTAGCTAGATTATTAAATGAACAAATCAATAAGGAGTTTTATTCTGCATATCTTTATATGGATATCGCCAATTATTATGCGGAACAAAGCTTGAGCGGCTATGAAAATTGGTTTGATGTACAGGTGAAGGAAGAAAGAGATCACGCACTTTTATTTAGACAATATTTACTGAATAATGGAGAAAGTATCGAATTGTTACCTATTGAGGCTCCTACAAAAAAATATAGTAATTTCCGTGAACCATTGGTGGCTGCCTTAGAACATGAACAGTTTGTAACTGCTTCAATCAATGCAATTTATGATGAAGCCTACAAGTGTAAGGACTTTCGTACCATGCAGTTTCTGGATTGGTTTATTAAGGAACAAGGTGAAGAAGAAAAGAATGCGGATGATAATATTAAGAAGTTTGACTTGTTTGCATCAGAAGCCAAAGGCTTATATATGCTAGATAGTGAGATGAAAGCACGTGTTTATACAGCTCCTTCTTTGGTAATCTAATCTTACGAGGAACGATAAAAGCTGTTTAGTTATCGAATAAAAATAGAACGTTTACATTAACTCAGATGAAAACGTTCTATTTTTATATGTAGATTAAATATAAATTATGACACGTGGTGTTGAAGGTCTCTATATTTATGCATGTGATGATGAGTTACGCGAGGCGCTTTTAAAGGCTTCAAAATAGAAAAAGACAGTTTATGCAATGCCGATGAATTATGATAACATATTTACTAGAGAATTGTATGGATATTCAAAGAGACAAAAAGGGGGAGTAAATGGCATTCACATTAAGAATTCAACAAAAGGTTTTGTTTCGGAAGAAAGAGATTGATATAAAGCAAATCATTGGACAGTTAAAGTTCCAATTTGGGAGTGATAATGATTTTTACATATTAGAAGACAGAAAGATCAATCAGAATACATGTATTATATATAATCCAAAGAGAATAGGAAGAGGAATCTATTGTGATATCCAAAAGGTAAAGGAAGGAGAAGTTACAATCAGGTATAATATTCCTTCAACTCCAAGCGAAATCAATGATTTCTTGCTCTTGGTAAATGAAATACAAAATCAATTTGGTAAAGTTAAAATGTATTGTGAAGAAGAGGCAAGAGAGTATACATATCAACAATTGGTAGAGGCGAAAGAGCGCATGGTTCAGTTTAGTATAGAATCACTTAACAGCTTCTGTAGTAAGGATTATGAAAACTATATATTAACTCTGGCATTATGGCCAATATATTTGCCGAATGATGAGGTTTCGACATTTAAAACAACTACAGATTTACTTCATTTTGAACAGTTACTTCATGAAAAGCAGAATATCGATGTGTATTATGCAAAACCATCTCTTATGAAAAATAAATCCGATGGAAAAATTATAGCTTTCTATACGTTAACTGAAGAGTGCGAAAGTATCTTCCCTGGAAAAGCGGATGCTTTTATCAATATAGATCTTAATGGTATTAAGATTGATAAAGGATTGATTCGATTTTATATCTTTTCTGAAAAACGTGTGAGAGATGAATTTTGTCCATATGACAAATTTATTGAGTATATCAAAAAACAGGGGGAAATGGAATATGACAAGGAACACTTCATTGTGCCATCTATGTCAAAAGAACAAATAGAAGATATGATAAAGTCTATCGGTAGTTGCAATGATTGATGAGCTATTTACATCGTAAAGTAATTGAAATTGAAGATATCGATTAGGAGGATACAACATGGTGAAACAATCAATTTACGAATTAATATCAGAGAATATTCAGGAAGGAGTCTTAAATAAGGAGTTTTGTTTACCAAAAGAAGATTTCAATGGTGTGCCTTTTGCTGATGGCGCAATGGATGGAATTTGTGTCTATCATATGGGAGCATCAGACCTTAATGAGGAAGAGATGATGTTAATTGGGAATGCCATTCGTTTCGCTTCTAATGGAGAGACTAAGAGTGCTGATCTAGCGTTTAAAGACTTATATAAGAAACACAGAGTGATTGGAATCATTGATGAAATTCAAAGATATGTGATTGACCATACCAGTGAATTAAATGCAGGGAATCTGTATTCGTATGCGGTTTATTTAATTCTTAACTCATCGGATGTAGAGAGTGTTAAGGTAGGTATGGTTTTATTGGAGTTATTTAAAGTAGATGATAGGTTAAAAGAAATAATACGAACACTGTCATTGTCAGATGAATTTACAGTCTTTGGTGCTTTTCTTATGAGGAGCTGGGAGAATGGGCAGATGGAAATTCTAAATGCCGCAAAGAGTGTTTCAGGATGGGGGAGAATACATACAGTTGAATTGCTTCAGCCAGAAACCGAGGAAATCAAGCAATGGCTATTAAAAGAAGGGGTAAACAATAGTGTTCTGCCAGCATATTCAGGTCTTGAATGTTATACAAAAACCGACGTAGAGCAGTTACTTAATCAAGAGGAAATTAGCTATGAGGAAATCCACGCGATATTAGCAATTATTGATGCGATGTTTGACGAAGGGCCTGTACCTGGTATTTCGACATTAGAAGAACCAATAGAGATACTAATTCAGGTTTTAAAGCATGCAAAGAAGTTGATACCATTACAGATTGAGGATTACGAAGTGATTCATAATATTTCGAAGTGGCAAGAGGACAACGGTGAGGAAGAAAATTCAGCAATGAATGAGCTGATTAACGCGATTTTTTCTCATGATTCTTGTAGAGAATGTGTAAAAGAAAATATTAAATCTGGAAGAACGATAGATTTAGCAATAAAATTAGGAATTTCATATGAAGAAGAGTTATTTAACGCAATGAAAGATGATTTTGATCATACATATCAAGCGTGCCATTATCTTATGGACAACCCATTTTACGCAAATCGTGTTGTTCAACTTTTCAGAGAAAATACACCATTAGAAATGATGAAGACTGGCCCAGGAAAAGAAATGGGATTAGGCAAAGGTTTTATTCATGTCAATAAGCTTGACTTAATCTTAACCGAATTAAGAAATCATGTTGGAGTTGGTGAGGATATTGTAGCAATCGCAATGCAGACACCTTATATTAGAAGCAGAAATGGTGCGATTAATGTCATGCAAGATTGGGTAAATGCAAGTAAGAAACCGTTAGTTGACGTTAGCTCCGTTCTTTATGATGTTTTAATGCAAATGAAGGATCAGGAAGTAGAGGAACACATCTTAAATAATATCATTGGTCTTCTTGATGGGAAAATTTCATTTAATGATCAAAATTAGCAGATTGATGTAAAAATTGATACTGATTTTTAGAAAAAAGAGGTTATAATTGAACTTTGCTACTTTAAGTTGCGTAAATGCAAAGGTAGGTTGGTGGTACATCTTGAGTAGATTAGATATAACAGTATCATCAAATTAAGGAGATGATCAATATGGGATTCGGAGACAAACTTAGACTTATTAGAAAAGAAAGAGGCATTACACAAGAAGAATTAGCAGATATGCTGGAGGTATCCAGACAAGCGGTTTCAAAATGGGAAGCAGGCAATGGTTATCCGGAAACCGAAAAACTTTTATTAGTTGCAAAGAAGTTAGAGGTTTCCTTAGATTATCTCATGGATTATGAGGTAGAGAATCATACCGAAAAAAATGAAACTGTTATAGCAAATTATAAGACGAATCATATCATTATCAAGAAATTTGATGGAAGTCAAACCGTCAATTGTATCTCTGTTAAATATAGCAAGATTCTTGCTCCAGCAAAAAATGAACCGACATATATTCTTCAAGGAGTAGATAGTGTAGGTATGTTTGGTCCACATACAGTTAACTTAGGTTGGTATGACGATGAGGCAGCAGTAAAAAAGGAAATGGAAGAGATACTTCAAGCAATTGAACGTGGTGAAGTTATGTATCAACTTAAATACTATACAGACGTAGAATTCAAGGGGATATTTGGTGTTGTGAAAAGGAAGGTTAAGTGAGAAGATGTTAGAAACATTATCATGTATTAGATATGGGAGGAGATATCAATACTTCATATAATGATTGTGTTGATGGTGATGTTTATCATGCCACTTATTTGTTTTATAATCGAGGAAATTAGAAACAATGCACAAAAAGAGCTTTTTTAAATGGCTGGATATGCTATGGCATATAAAGGAATACCAAGAAGTAGACATTGATATCATTGTCTTCACAGGGAAAGTATGAAAAGGCCTTTGGGGAAGTAGGGAATGGAAAGGAAGAAAGAAGAAGATTTAGGATTGGTTAG
This sequence comes from Bacillota bacterium, assembly GCA_023410575.1. Taxonomy (GTDB): domain Bacteria; phylum Bacillota; class Clostridia; order Lachnospirales; family Lachnospiraceae; genus Lachnoclostridium. The sequence continues at coordinate 31,486 of JAEYPP010000075.1, forward strand.
TAGATAACCAGTCCTTTATTTGCGCGTAAACATAGAATTCATCTAGTGGGTGAAGTTTCACAAAATATAAAGCACCTGCTGAAAGAATGTTGGAGAAAATAAAAGATGCATATAACTTTGAAATGAAAATACGAGATATTTTACCACATCTTAATATTCGTTCAGATTTTGGAAAAGATTTTAATCGATATCTCTTTCAAAATACAGGGATATTATTACATCCTACGCCAAAGGATGAATCAGTGAGAGGAGAATATTTTGATGCGGTATTGAATATTAAATATTTCGAGAAAGAGGAAAAATATTATTACTTCGTAGGAACAGCAGAAAAGAAGCTGCAGCAATCTCTACATAATGCATGTTTGTTACGTGAGGTTATCAGTATAGGAGAAAAAATTAATATGCAAGAATTATTGAAATTGATGGCAGTGGAGTTTGTACGTAATGGTCAGTATACTGTTTTGCCATTTCCTTTTAAGTATCTTAATGAGATAAAGAAATCTTACTAGAAGAGATGTTTGCTATTTAGATAAGGTGATGATGTTAGTTGGTGTTATATTAGTTTTGATAGTTACCTATTGCACAGTCTCATGCATATTAAGCTACATTTTTTGGAGATATATTGAACGTTTTTGCTTGTATATAGATAAAATATGATATAATAAGAACATGGTGCTCAAAGCAGATTTTACAGATAAAAATAATAGTGGAGTACACATATGAGTGCTATAAACGAAAGTAGAGGAACTTTGTGTACACTCCAGGTTTGTTTGGATAGTGGAGCGAAAAAGGTACTGTAACCTACTATATCGGCGACTGATTTAGGAATGATTCCAGCAGAATGCATGAGAGTTCTTTATAATACTCGACAGGAACAGTAAGTGAGTGATTGTAGGTATTCATATATATCAGTGAAAATTAACCTAATATACACTAGAATCAGATTGGGAGATTACAAAGAGATTAATGTAAATAAATCGAAAGAGGTGAAAAAAATGTACGAAATTAGACCAGAATCAATAAAAACATTTATTACGGATAGAAATGTAAAACTACCACGTTTTCAGCGAAAACAAACATGGGATGAAAAAAAGAATTTTCAGCTATGTATTAGTTTATTTAAAGAATATCCTATTGGTGTGTGTATTTTAAGTGTGGATGAAAGCAAAGGAAGAACTATAAGGTGGTTACTTGACGGTCGACAAAGAAAAAATGCATTGGCTATGATGTATGATGATCCGGAAAATATATATAATTGGGCAAAGCGATTTATCGGGTTTAAAAATTCAGATCAGCCAAATGAAATTGAAGAAAAATTTAATGCAAAAATTAGTGAATATATAGAAGCAGATTTAGATGAAGATTTTGAATTCGCCCCAAATGGTTCGGAAGAAGATAATAGCGTATTTTTCGAAGATGACGAAGTGGCAGAGCTTGCGCCAAACGCATATGGATTAGAACTTTTATTAGATATTATCAAGATAATACATAATAAACAAAAGAAGAATACAGGTTTTACAAAACCATTTGATTTCACAAAATATGTAAATCGCTTGCCGTATATAGAAACAGATGCATCAGGTGTGAAACTTTCCTCAAAAAAAATAAAGACTTTTATTGATGAATATAGAAAATATTGTGATGATGAGTATATAGATTATGATAGTGAGAAGTCATTCTTTAAATTCTTAGATGGTAGAGCAGATATCCAAGATGAAAAGAAAATACAGGCACTTTTACATGAAAAATGGAGTATGATTAAAGAAAGGCTACTCATTATAGAAAAGATTGAAGCTCTTCTTACGAATAGTAAAATTGGAATGATCGAGGTAAAGAATTTGTCACCATCAGATTCACAGAAGATCTTTAATATTATTAATTCAGAAGGAGAAAAATTAACAGCGGTAGAAATCTTATCTGCTAAACCTCATTGGAATCTCGTTGTAGATAACCCATCCCAGGCTGCTGTTGATGCAACAAAAGAGTTATATAAGAAAATAGGAGTAGTTCAATCAGATATTGTAAGATGGGATATTCCAGCTACATTTTTAAGAAGAATAGGTAAAAATTTTATTTTGAAGCAATTCTCAGATTCAAAAAGTGATTTTGAGAAAGAATTGACTTGTGGCTTCAAAATACTTTCGAGTATTTTTGTTGGAGGTATAAAAAAGGAGGATATTGAGGCTCTTAGTAAGGTTAGTAACCTGAATTGGAGTTCTGATATAGAAAATCTGGTTTATGATTTTAAGAATATGTTTAAATTAATTGCATCCTTTGATTATTTTAAATATTTTAAATCATGGAATAGCTCAATGATGGAATTGACTAGTGATGCGGTAGCATTAGATTTTATTGCAATAGCATATAAAGATTGGTGTAGAAAAGGGAAACCATTGGGTGATAGCAAGGTAAAACAATTTCAAAAGAATTGTTTTATTTTGTGGGACAAGTTGATTTTTGAATATATTAATAAGCAATGGAGAGGATCTAGTGATTCTAAAGTTGCGTATAATATACTTAATTTGAATAGCGAACCAGAGATATTTATACCAATACCAGAACACAAATGGAATTCAATTTTAGAAGATCAAATTTTTGCTGAAAGTTCAATAGAATCGACAGATATCTCGATGGCGATGATGAAACCATTGTTATATCATATGTATTGTTTAAGAAGTATTCAAGGACCAGATACATCCTACGAAATAGAGGTTGATCACATAATTCCACAGACATTGTTTAATGAATCGACAATTCCTAGAAAGGGAATTATACAGGATAATATTTTAAATTTAGGACTGCTACCTAAAGATGAAAATGTTGCAAAGAGCAATAAAAGATTAATTTTGATCGAAAGTAGATGGTTAAAAGATCAGATTCAAAAATATGAGTTCATACCAGAAGAAAAGTTCTCTGAATATTCAAATGTTGCTAATTATCAAGAAATGTTTAATATGAGATCCACAATAATTCTTGATGCGTACACGCTACAACGACGTAATATTCTACATAATTAAGGTATAGCTAGTATAAAATATAAATCATATAGGATGTGAAGCTGATGAAACAAGGTAAATTAGTTCGAGATAAAATACCACAGATTATTATTGCAGATGGCAAGATACCAATCACTAAAATATTAGATCATAATGAGTATCTGGAAGAACTGGACAAGAAGTTGAATGAAGAGATAGCAGAGTATCAAGTGGACAAGTCGATTGAAGAAATGGCAGATGTGCTTGAAGTTTTATTTGCTATATGTGAGGCTCGAGGACATTCTATTGAGGAATTGATGGAAGTACGTAATTCAAAGAGAGAACAACGTGGTGGATTTGATCAGAAGATATATTGGAGTGGTAATGAATAATGCAACTAACAATTGATGCACATTATTATAACAAATTGGATATTGAAGGTTTTTCTAAGATGATGAAAGATCCATCTTATTGTTATAAGTTTTATTGGTTGGAAGCAATCGTGAAGCTGATTTCTGAGAATAAGACCGAAGCTACTTACGATGATATTATTGATGAGATGATCTCAAATGCTTGGTATTCAGTTCTTGAATTTCATATTCATTTGAGTGGTATTTGGTACGATGGTGGAATCAAGGATAATCTGGAAAGAGCTGTACATAAACTTAGAGATATGAGTGGATTGCCAGCTAATGCCTCAAAAGTGGAGATAAAGAATGCTATCAAACAGTTTGATCAGCAACTCCATGCAGAAAAACAGGCATTGACTCTTAATGTGCCATATAAAGCGCTATCAGGGTTTGCTAATAAGTCGGGTGAGAAAATTAGTTTAGATAGTAGCGCAGGAAGAATGATTTCGTATTATAATAAGTTAAGCTCAAGTGATATTTTATTTTCCGTATACTTTCGGACCTGAAAATGGTTTAAAGAGAAAGTTATTATTTAGTGATGCATGGATTCAAATGATGAAAGACAATACAGTAGCTATACTGGGCTGGATTCAATGTGAAAAAGTAAAATGGTTACAGAATAACAATCCAGAAGTTCCGGGACTGATATATAAATTGGCTCCATTGGATGAAAAAATGAGAAAATTATCTCATGTACGCAAATTGTGGGATGGTATCTTAGATGTTCATAACGTTATAGATGTGTTTTCTGATCAAGTGATTGATAAACAAAAATATGAGGTAGATCATTTTATTCCTTGGTCGTATATAATGAATGATGAATTATGGAATCTGATGCCGATGGATTCTTCTTTGAATTGTTCTAAAAGCAATAGATTACCAGATTGGAATGAATTTTTTGTCCGTTTTGCAAGGAATCAATACATATTGTATGTGATGGTGTATGCCAAAGATGGTATTAGAATTGTTTGAGGCATGTTATAGGGATAACTTACATTCTATTTGGGCCAATCAGGAGTTGTATCGTAATGGAAATTCTGATATAGAGTTTTATGGAATTCTAGAGAAGAATATGCGTCCAGTGTATGATTCTGCAAGAAGACAAGGGTATGATTTATGGGATAAAAGATTTGTGGGATAGTGAACCACTTTTCACCAAAGGAGGGTTACTCATGGCATATAGTGAGCTTATAAAGTATGCTGATGGAGATGCGTATGAAGATGCAAGCTATATTCGTAATTTTCGAATAATCTTAGATACAATTAAAAAGGGTTACCCACTTAGAATAACAACATCTAATCGAAAGGGCAGTCAGTTGCATCTTGTAGTACTGCCAGAACGTTTGGAATATTCAGAAAAGGATGATAAGTTTCGCCTTATTGGAACAGGGAGAAACTATGGAGAAACTATAAATTTAGGACGTATTACATCTTGTGAGCCATATCATAAGGAATTTGTACCAAAAAGGAAGACAAAAAGTAAGGAAACAAGGGTAGTGGAGTTCGAATTATATGATGAGAGAAATGTCTGAGAGAGAGTATTATTACATTTTGCTCATTTTAAGAAACAGGCAGAAAGAATTGATGAAATGAAGTACAAGGTTTCCGTGACCTACGATAAGGATGATGAAACCGAACTTTTGATTCGTATTCTTTCTTTTGGCCCAATGATTCGAGTGACTGGCCCACACGATTTTGTAAATTTAATAAAGGAAAGATTAAGGAAGCAAAAAAGTTGTGAACATTAAGGAGTTCGCAACTTTTTTTCCATGATAAAAGTATTGTTGATTGATAGAATGATATTGTAATCAATGCAAAGCAACAAGCTTTGGATCTACATAAAGATGCAGACTGCAAAATGATATGACACTATAGTTTCCGCGAAGAAATCCCTGCCTTGTAAGCAGGCTGTTGCCTGGTGCAATCCCAGGCTTGTGAATAAAAAATGCATCTTGTAAGAAAGGCGCTTGCAGCAATTTAAAAAGAAGCAGAGAACTTAATTATTCTCGTTGTAAGCAAACTATATGCCTCAAATGCCGAAACCGTAAGATACGCGAAGCGCATAGCAAGATCTTTCGGTTTAAATAATGCTACATATAGAAGACACATTTCCGCTTTACGAGCATACATAAAAATCATTGAAAATAATCTAAGAGAAAAAGATTATACTTTTGATTGTGGGAAGCAACCGTCTCGTGCGATGTTTAAGTATCGCAAAGCTTTTGCTAGAAATGACGGGGAACGATACAATGAATTCTTATCAAGAGTGGAGCGAGGCGAAGCAAAAATTCACGGGGATCATGTTTCACCATACGAATTAGTAGAACCATATCTTACTACTATTTGGTATGGTAACAACACAAGCTTTATGCGCAATATTTCGGAGGAAGAAAAGAGAACTCTGAATGCAACATGGGCATCCCTTCCTGATTTTGGAGGCGATGAGAATGCGATTGTAGTAGTTGATACCTCTGGTTCTATGTACATTAGTTCGAATCCAAGTCCCGCGTCTGTTGCATTGTCGCTTGGATTATACTTTGCAGAAAGAAATAAAGGGATGTTTCATAATCATTTTATTGAGTTTTCAGAGCGTCCGCAGTTGCTCGAAATTAAGGGTGATACGTTTGCAGACCGACTTCGTTATATTACGTCGTTTAATGAAGTTGCTAATACGAATATAGAGACAGTGTTTGACCTAATTTTAAATGCAGCTGTTGGTCATCATGTTTCACAAGAGGAACTTCCAGCAAAAGTAATCATAATTTCCGATATGGAGTTTGACTGCTGTGTAAGTAATGCTTCCATTACAAACTTAAATAATGCAAAAGAGAAATACGAGGCATATGGATACCAACTTCCTGAGCTTGTATTTTGGAATGTAGCTAGTAGAAATCGTCAACAGCCAGTGAAGAGGAATGAACAAGGTGTTTGTTTGATTTCTGGTGTAACACCAAGACTTTTTTCAATGATTGCTGGAGAGATTCTATCTCCTTACACATTTATGATGGAGGTATTAGGTGGAGAGCGCTATGCTAAGATTGTGGCATAGCGAGAATGGAGGAATATTATGTTAGAGATAAAGGGAACAATGAATACTGCAGTTGAAATCTTGGAAAGCAGATTCATACAGAAATAGGTATATATTGTTGGATTTTGTTATAATTACTTGATAATAGTAATTATTTGGTTTATAATGGAATAATGTCTAGTGATTACTTAAGGAGAAATAGATAAAATGATAAGAATTTTACATTTTGTTTCAATTATTAGTATAAATAGTGGTGTAATGAGTTTTATCATGAACTATTACAGAAACATTAATAGAGAAAATGTACAATTCGATTTTTTGTGTTGGTCAAAAGGTGATGACATATACGTTGATGAAATAAAAAGTCTTGGAGGTAATATCTACTATATACCAAAACCTGGATTATCAAAAAAATATCAAAAAGAGATTATAGAGTTTTTTAAAAGTAAATTTGGTGTATATAGTATATTACATTTACATGAGGTTTTTTTAAATATGTTTATTCCACCAATCGCTCGTAAATATGGAATTCAACATACAATTGCACATAGTCATGCAACAATGTATTCAGATAAAAAGTTAAGTGCATTAAGAAATTTTATATTATGTTTGCCAATAAAGAAGATGGTCAATCACTATTTTGCTTGTTCAAAGGATGCTGGCTATTTAGTATATGGTAAAAAGTATGTGGATCAAGGTAAAGTAAAAATAATTAATAATGCGATCGATTGTGAAAAGTTCCAATATAATGAAGATACTAGAATGAAGATAAGAAAAGATATGAAGTTAGAAGATATGTTTGTAATTGGACATGTAGGACGTTTTAATCCACAGAAGAATCATATGTTCTTAATTGATATATTCTATGAAGTGTCAAAGCAAAAACAAAATAGTATGCTGATGTTAGTAGGAGAGGGACCTCTACAAGAACAGGTTGAAGAAAAGATAAAAGAGAAGAATCTGTCAGATAGAGTTCTGATTTTAAATAATAGAAATGACATATGTGACTTGCTACAGGCAATCGATGTGTTTGTATTGCCATCAATATATGAAGGTTTAGGAATCGTTTTAATAGAAGCTCAGGCTTCAGGCTTGAAATGTTATGCCACTGATATTGTTCCTTGTGAGGCTAAGGTTACGGAAGAACTAGCCTATATTAGTTTGAAAGAAAGTGCTTTTAAATGGGCAAATGCTATTATTGAAGGTCAAAGTAATTTTAAAAGACAGAATGAAATAAAAAGAGTTCATGAAGCTGGTTATGATATAAAAACAGAGGCAGAAAAGCTAGAAAGGATTTATTTCAGTATCTCAAAGGAAGGGAAGAGGTTTATAGATAATACATATCTATAAATTCTAGGAATTATATGAAAAGGATATTGATTATAACTCATTTTTTTTATCCAAGAAATGTTCCAAGAGCATTTAGAGCTAAGGAGTTAGTAACTGAATTTAGAAATCGAGGGTATCAGGTAGATATAATTATAGGTGATTATAAACAATTTGTACAACATAGTGAATACAATGAAAAATTGTTTGAAAATCAAGCTGTTAATAGCAGTAAAATTTCAAAGATTTTCAATTCTCGTGTATTGTCAGCGCTTAAGAATGCGGTTAACTATTTCATTGGGGAGAGATATTTACTTACATCAGGGCCATATTTATATAAGAGTGTGGAATTATCCCAATATGATGCTGTATTATCTATAGGCTTGCCTTTTTATGTTAACCTTGTAACCGCTTTAAAAATTAAACGTCATAGAAAGTCGGAAGCAGTTTATATTGCTGACTGGAGTGACCCATTTTACAATGCGAAAGAAAATCATTTTGCTCCATACTTTAAAAGACTACAGAAAATCGCCTGTTCGCCGTTTGATTACATAACGATACCCACTGAAACAGCAGTTCAATATTTCAGTGAATATATAATCAAAGAAAAAATAAGAATTATTCCACAGGGCTTTGACTTCAGTAAAATTAAACTTTATCAATACAAAGAAAATAAGAAAACTACATTTGCTTATGCAGGTATTTTTTATGAAAGGATTCGCAATCCTGAGAAGTTCTTAGAGTTTTTATCAAATATTGATAAAGATTTTATTTTTGTTATATATACGATTACCCATGGTTCTCTTTTTACAGACGTTCTTCAGAAATATAAGAGGATTTTAGGAGAGAAGTTACAGATACATGACCTAATTCCAAGAGAAGAATGTATTGCAAAACTTAGTCAAATGGACTTTTTGATTAATATTGAAAATAATACTTCCAATCAGATACCATCTAAGCTAATTGATTACGCACTTACTGGTAGACCAATTCTATCATTGAAACAGGACGCAATTGTAAAGGAAAAAATGATAGCTTTTATGAACGGAGATTATTCTGGAGCTACTATAATTGATTTAGAGCAATTTAATATAAAAAATGTATGTAATCAATTTATTGATTTACTTGGAGACAAATAATGAAACGTGTAGATAAAAGGATATTACTTTCATCACCTACGATGTATGAAGATGAATGCAATATATTAAAGAGGCATTTGACCGAAACTGGATAGCACCTCTTGGGTTTAATGGTTGTCATGTATGCTGATTGATAAAGATTGTGATGTGAAGTTTATAGATATTCATAATCATCTGAATGAACTAAACATTGAAACGCGCCTGCATCAGAACAAAAACTTGTAATAGATGCAATAAGAGAGTGTTATTGAGATTGAAAGAATATACATATTTTAAGAAAAGGATGAAACAGAACAATGATTAATGTAATCGGACTTGGATATATTGGTTTACCAACTGCATTAATGCTGGCATCACACGGTGTTGAGGTAGTGGGAACAGATTATAATGAGGAACTTATTGAAACCCTTAATGAAGGGAGGACAACCTTTAAAGAAAAAGGATTAGATGAATTATTTCAACATGCATTACAGGGTGGAATCAAGTTTACGAAGGAATACCAGTACACAGACACATATATTATATCTGTTCCAACGCCGTATGATAAGAAAAGTAAAAAAATAGACACATGTTATGTGATTAATGCTGTGAAAGCTATTATAAAAATCTGTCCCAAAGGGGCCACTATTGTAATTGAATCAACGGTTTCTCCTGGTACAATTGACCGTTTTGTACGACCAACGATTGAGGAAAATGGTCTTGTAATTGGAAAGGATATTAATATTGCACATGCACCAGAACGTATTATTCCTGGTAATATGGTATATGAGCTTTTACATAATAATCGTACCATTGGTGTAGATGATTTTGCTATTGGTGAAAAGATAAAAAATTACTATGCAACGTTTTGTCAAGGAGAGATAGAGATAACAGATGTTAAAACTGCTGAAATGACGAAAGTTGTTGAGAATACATTTCGTGATATTAATATTGCCTTTGCAAATGAGTTGGCGAAAATTTGTCGTAGTGACGACATGGACGTATATGAGATAATTCGCATTGCTAATAAACATCCTCGTGTTAATATTCTTAGTCCAGGCCCTGGTGTTGGCGGTCATTGTATCTCAGTTGACCCGTGGTTTTTGGTAGGAGATTACCCTGGATTGGCAAATATTATACTTGCTGCACGCAAAATTAATGATGGCATGCCTCGTTATGTTATCCATCGAATTAGTCAGATTATGAAAGAAACTGGTTTGAAGGATGTAAGTCGTATTGGTATATATGGATTAACCTATAAAGAAAACGTTGATGATGTGCGTGAAAGCCCAACACTTCAAATGTTGGAACGCATGGAAGATTCGCTTTGTGGTGGGCTTGTACAGGTATATGATCCCTATATTGACAATGATATCGTACCAAATCAGCACCATAATTTTGATGAGTTTCTGAATTGTATTGATATGGTTGTTATTATGGTTAGTCATAATGAGATAAAGGAACAGATGTACAAGCTGAATGGTAAAATAATTTTAGATACTCGTAAAATTTGTGAAATTATTGATACATATAGATTATAAGAGGGAATGATGAAAAAGATTATGCTAGTCTTTGGTACACGACCAGAGGCAATAAAAATGTGTCCATTGGTTAATGAACTGAGGTCACGAAAAGATATATCTGTTATTGTTTGCGTAACGGGACAACATCGTAAGATGCTTGATCAGGTGCTTGAAGCGTTTCATGTTACTCCCGATTATGACTTATCCATAATGAAAGAGAAACAGACGTTATTCGATATTACATCGAATATATTGAATCGTATAAGAACGGTATTGGAAGAAGTTCAACCTAACGTGGTGATTGTTCATGGCGACACTAGTACTACGTTTGTAACAGCTTTAGCGTGCTTCTATATGCAGATACCAGTTGGTCACGTGGAAGCAGGTCTTCGTACCAATAATATCTATAGCCCTTTTCCAGAGGAATTTAATCGTCAGGCGGTTGGTATAATAGCGCAGTACAATTTTTGCGCTACAGAACTGTCAAAAGAGAATCTCATAAAAGAAGGTAAAAAACTAGAGACAATCTATGTTACAGGAAATACTGCAATCGATGCCCTTAAGACAACCGTTCGAGAGTCATTTATACACCCTGAATTGAATTGGGCTAATGGTAGTCGACTAATCATGATTACAGCCCATCGGCGTGAGAACTTAGGAGAGCCAATGTATCAAATGTTCCGTGCGATTCGTCGTATTATTGATGAGAATCCGGATGTGAAAGCCATATATCCGATACATATGAATCCTGTGGTACGTGAAGCAGCTTATCATGAACTTGGAGATTGTAATCGTATTCATATAATTGAGCCCCTTGATGTGGTTGATTTTCATAACCTACTTGCTCGGTCTTATATGATATTAACGGATAGTGGTGGGATACAAGAGGAGGCACCATCTCTTAGAAAACCTGTTCTTGTTATGAGAGATACCACGGAACGTCCAGAAGGTATCGCAGCAGGTACATTAAAATTAGTGGGTACAGATGAAAATGTTATATATGATAATTTCAAACTATTGTTAAATGATAAAAAAGTTTATGATTCAATGAGTAAGGCTAGTAATCCGTATGGTGATGGATTTGCTTGTAAGAGAATTGCAGATATTTTGACAAATGTTTTATGACTGAAAGGGTTGTGAATAAATGAATCGAAGAGAGGGATTATATGCAGTGCATAAAAAGACCTCAAGATTTAATTATTTCTTTCGTAATGCTCATACTACTGAGTCCACTATTTCTTATCCATTTTGGTTAGAACAAAACTGGGTAGCCCTGTATTATTTACTCAACATAGACCAGGAAAAAATGAGAAAATATTAAAAAATTACAAATTTAGAACTATGACGAATGAGAAAGATAAGGATCGATAATTCAAAGTAAAAGGAAGGGGAGTCGGGACATAGTCTACTCGACGCAGAATGGTAATATGCAACAAGAACAACTTAACAGTAAAAAATTCTCGGTATCTATGTGTGTTTATAAAAATGATAATCCAGAACATTTTCATCAAGCAATAAAAAGTGTAATGAATCAAACTGTTAAACCTAATGAAATTATACTAGTTGTTGATGGACCAATTCCGAGTTCTATTGAAGAGATTATTACATTATACACAGAGAACGAAGATAATTTTAAGGTTATTCGATTAAAAGAAAATGTTGGGCATGGAAATGCTAGAAGAATAGGACTCGAAAACTGCAAATATGAACTAGTTGCAATCATGGATGCTGATGACATTAGCTTGCCAGACCGCTTTGAAAAACAGTTAAAATGTTTTGAAGAGGATAGCAATTTAAGTATTGTTGGAGGAAATATCAAAGAATTTATAGATTCAATAGACAATATTGTTGGAATTAGAGAAGTTCCTCAAGATGATGCAGCAATAAAAAAATATCTTAAAAAGAGATGCCCATTTAATCAGATGACAGTAATGTTTAAAGTATCAGAAGTAAACGCTTCTGGTGGATATATTGATTGGTATTATCAAGAAGACTATTACTTATGGATACGTATGTTTCAAAACAACGCAGTATTTAAAAATTTAAGTGATATTTTAGTGAATGCTAGAGTTGGAAATGGTATGTATTCGAGAAGAAGCGGTTGGAAGTATTATAAAAGTGGAGCAAGGCTACAAAAATATATGTTGAATCATCATATTATCAATTTCGGAGAGTATATTTTTAATAATTTAATCAGATTTATTGTACATGTTATTTTACCTAATAAGATGTTAAGATTTGTCTATAAAAAATTTGCAAGAGTAAAATAATTGATGAAACATTTGGTGTCTTATATAGATGTTAATGATAGGGATAAGAAGGTGAGTATAATCAAAATCAATAACTTAATGATTAGTAAGGGAAAAGACTATTTTGTGTTTTACATGGTATTATTCAGATTTTCTCTTGATTATTTATATGTGTCTGCTTTAAAGAAATATAGTGTTACAAGTGAGTTATTATCAACAGGTCTATATCATCTGGAGATTAATAGGATGAAGTATATACTATCTTGGCTTTTATTTCTATTGACAGTTTTCTTTATAAATAAATGTATTCTAGTAACAAAGGATAAAGCATCGGAGATTATTATCTTAGGGCTATATATCATGAGTTTCATTCCTTCTATTTCTTTATTTGGGCTTGGAAATCTTGATTATACATATTTGCTTTATTTTATGGTGTTCTGGATCATGTTATTAGGCTCATCTTTTATTATTTGTAGTCTAAAGTACAAGAACAGCAAAGCAATTTTAATTAGTAATTCATTAAAGAATGTAAAAATGAGATACATGATATGGAAAATAATAATCTTCATATTTTGTTTTGGAGTAATATTAATTTCATGGAACTATAGTGGTTTAGAACTTAATTTAACATTAGACCATGATAAAATCTATAAATTAAGAAGTGAAGTTAAACCAGGAATGCTAGTTAACTATTTTAGAAATAATGCTATGTTTATAGTTATACCAGTTGCTGTAATATTCTGTTTGCAAAAAAGAAAGTGGTTGATACTGCCTTTTCTAGTATGGATACAACTATTGTCATATGGAGTTGATAACCAAAAGGCGGCTCTATTTATTTTACCAGTTTCCATCTTAGGGTATATTTTTTATAAGAAGTATCTTGTTGGCATAATACCAAAATTATTATTTTTAGGCAATCTAGCTATTTATGTGGAAGCAATTATTGGTAAGTCATCGTTTTTAATTAGTAACTTATTAGAGAGAGTTTATTATTTACCAGCAATGTTGAGTAATTGTTATTTTGAATACTTTAAAGATAGACAAGTAGTATTGCCAGCAGTTTCCTTGTTAGAAAAGCTGGATTTGGTTACTGATTATCCATATAAAGCGGGGGTTCCATACCTAATCGCAGGTGAATATCTACATAATCCTGCTATTAGTGCGAATACAGGAATGTTTGGAAATGCATTTTCTTATGGCTTAATTGGCGTGATTATAATTCCAATTACATACAGTTTTTTATTCTATCTATTGGACAGAGCAACATCCAATTTACAAATCAAGACATATATTTCTGTGTTAATAATATTAGTTTTTGTCATTACAGGTGCTTCAATATTTGTAGTACTATTAGTATATGGATTTATAGTGACTCTCATTATGTTGTCATTAGTGAATCAAAAGAGTAAATTTCAAATAGAAGGAGATTTATCACACTAATGTACCATTGATTACAAATAGGTGTGATCAATATGAAAGAGGATTTAATAGATGCATATTAAATTTACAACTAAAATTAGGAACAAAATACCAACTGATTTCCTCCAAGTATTTCTTTTCGATATAGTCTCAAAAGTATTTATGATTATAATTACAATTTTATTAATAAGAGTTATGAACCTGAAAGAATATGAAGAAATTGTTAAGTTTACAGCAATTTCCGGGTTTATACTAGGAATATTTGGACAGGGAATCGCTCTCTCCTATATTCGGTATTCAACCGAACAGCTTTCTAGAGGAGAAAAGAATTCAGTAGGACTTCACATTGTATGTACTATATTTATTATTATCATATCTTTTGTTGTACTTATGTTTACACCAGTTTTCGTGGGTATCTATAAAACATCAACAAAACTAATTATTTTTGCCTCTTACTATGGCATTATATCTTCGTTGATCAATATGAATCAAGCTTATTTCCAATCAAGGGAGTTGTACATAGAATCGGGCATTATAAATAACCTTAAAAATGTTTTTATTTTGTTTAGTTTACTTTTTGCTATTACTTTCTTTTGTGATTTAAAAACAGAGCTAGTATTTGTTTTATACATAGTTAGTGGAATGGTCACCTTTATGATCGGCATAATTAGAATCTATAAAAATGTAAGGTTTACAGATATCCATTTTGACTTTCGTAAGTATAGATTTATACTCAAAGACAGCTTATATATTGTAATATATTTACTGTTTATTAACATTTTGAATCAAGTTGATGTTATCATGATAACTAACATGATGGATGAGGAGAGTGTTGCTTTGTATGGTATCGCCTTTAAATACTATTCCCTACTAATAACTTTACTACCATCCATTCAGTCAGTTATGAGAGTTCGAACTTCCAAAAAAGAGTATATTGATGATGTAAATCAACGTAAGTTTTTCATATTAAATTGGATAAAACGTGCAGGAGTACTGGTAATTCCTGCTTGCGCACTTGTAATTTTATTGAGTGGGATATTTATGCCAATCATAAATGGGCATAAATATGATGGCTCTATTAATGCGTTTAGAATTTTGGTAATTGGTGTTGCATTTAGCTATATGTTTGCATCTAATATAAGCATAATGATGGCTGCAAAAAAATATAAAACATTATGTTTTATTGCGTTAGTTGCAGTTTCTATAAATTTCTTAGGAAACTTGATATTTATTCCTATCTGGGGAATTAATGCAGCGGCTGTTAGCACATTAGTTTCACAAGCAACATTAAATATTTCGGCTACTATTTGTATTATAGTTGATAAGGGAGGCTTGTAAATATGAGTCCTTACTTTGTGATTTTACGTAATTTCATTAAATCTAATTCTATTGTAAAAAAGGCTTTTATTAAAAAGATATGGAAGATTGTTAATCAAAACAGAACAAAAGTTGAGAATATTAAAAAGGATTATAAAATAAGTTCGATAGTAACAGCACCGATGAATTTAATCAATATAAAGATGTTATTTATGGAGTGTATTGATACAAATATAATGGAATACACTAGCAAAATGTATCTATCACATCATTTTAATATCTTAGGTAGTGGATGGGTATCCGCTGATTATGATTATAAGCCTCTTGGATTGGAGGATTTAAAGTACGATCAATGTTTGGAGCGAGTATTTTGGTATAACGCTAAGGCTAAAGTTGATAAAAACTATAAATTAATTGACTGGCATAGATGTATGAAAACGGGATATCGATTTCATGAAACGGAGCTCTCAACACAAATCGCTCACAATTTACCTAAAGGTGTGGACATAAAAATGCCATGGGAACTTTCTAGAATGTATCATCTTCCTCAAATGGCATTAGCAGCGAATTTAAAACCTGCGAAAAGAAACCTATATCTAACTGAATTTAGAAACCAAGTGTATGATTTCTGTGAAAGCAATCCAATCGGGTATGGGGTTAATTGGAGCTGTACCATGGAAGTTGCCATACGTGTTGTAAATTTATTAGTAGCATATGATATATTTGTACAACTTGATTCATCTAATATCTTAAATCAGGATTTTGTAAATTATTTTTCAGAGAAATTAATGGAGCATGGAAAATTTATTTTTAAGAATCTAGAAATTAATTTTTCAACCTTAAAAAATGGAAATCACTATTTATCTAATTTATGTGGTCTTTTATTTATAGCTTCTTATATTAAAAATAAGGAAAGTAAGACATGGATGGAATTCTCAACGAAAGAATTCATGAAGGAATTTGATAATCAATTCCTAGAGGATGGAGGAAATTATGAATGCTCTACCGCTTATCATAGATTAAGTGCAGAAATATCTGCTTATTGTTTTGCTTTACTTATCAGAAATGGTGTTAAAATTGAAAAAAGATTGTTAGAAAAGCTGAACGCTGTTGGACAAATAGCAACAATGATGATTAGGAAAGATGGAAGTATAATACAAATAGGTGATAATGACAGTGGACGACTGTTAAAGCTTAACTTAACTGGGAGATTTATAACTGTAGAAGAATATGAAGAGCAATACATTAATGCAGCTGGTTATAGCAATCTATATTCAAATGAGAATATTTTTATTGAGAACGAGTTATCGATTGACCCTATCATAGCCATTATATATGCAATAACAAATTATGATGCGTTGAGTGATTTTGCAAAAAAAGCACCAACAGAGTATAACTTTATGAAAGCTATATTACATAAGAATACAGCTTTATGCACGGACGTATTTAATTATCGTAATTTAAATAAGTTTGTAAATAAAAATAATATCCGCTTGCCAGAATTAAGCTATCATGTAGTAACTCAAATTGTATTACCAATCGAGGGTTTGGACTTAGCCAATACAAAGGTTGAAATCGCTCCGAACTTTGGACTTGTGGTATTTACCTTAGATAGAATAAGGGTTTTTGTGCGTAGCGTAGTCAATCTTTGGCAGATGCAAACTGCTCATGTTCATAATGACTTTCTTCATTTTGAAATTAACATCGATGATGAGAACTACTTCAGTGATCAAGGCAGCTACATTTATACACCGCTTTTAGACAGAAGAGATGAGTTCAGAAGTATTAAAGCACACAATACCCCATATCATGGGCAGGAGACGAATAAATTTAGAGAATGTTTCTATACAGATGTTAATATCAGAGGGTTCATTAATGAAATTACAAATCATACGATCGGTATGATCGTATATGTTGATGATATTGTTCATTTTCGTAAGATAGAACTTAATCACAATATTATTATTGTAACGGATTATAGTAATAAACCATTCACTTATGAATGCAAGGAATTTGATTACGTATCTATAGGATATGGTACTATGCTAAAACGAAAAGATAGTAATCATATTCTTAAGCCTCAAATAATCAAGGAGGAAATGTAATGATTTTGAAAAACATATATAAAAAAATGCCAAGGGCATTTCAACTTCCAATTGAATATGTATATGGAGCAATACCAAATAGTATAAAATATGGATCTATTTATCGTGAGACGAAAAAGTTACTTTTGGAATCAGAGTATTGGTCAGAAGAACAGCATATATTGTATCAAGAACGTAAGATGAAACAATTACTAATACATTGTTACGAGCATGTTCCGTATTATAATCGGGTGTTCAAAGAGTATGGATTTAATCCTTATACCTTTAAGCACTTAAATGAAATTGAGGTATTGCCTTTATTAAATAAGAAAATCATTCAAGAAAATTTACATGAGTTGATAGCTGATAATATAAAACCTAGTAAAATGATATTACGTAGTACTGGCGGTACAAGTGGAAATCAATTATATTTTTATGACGAAAAAATTACAGATGCAAAAGAATGGCCTTTTGTTGAAAGTATATGGGCAAGGGTCGGATATAATACCAAAAGCCGTGTAGCAGCACTAAGAAATCAATCAATAAAGGGTAAAAAGCCTTACATATATTGCTGGAAGCAAAGAAGACTTATTCTAGATAACTTTCGTACTAATGATGAAAGTATTAAGATGATGTTAGATAAGTTATGTAAAGATAAGATTGAGTATATACACACATATCCGTCCTCAATTTTGTCTTTTTGTGAATACATAAATAGGACAGGTTATCAGTTGACTTATATACCAAAGGCTATTTTAGCGACATCTGAAAACATATATCCTGGGCAAAAAGAATTGATTGAAAATACCTTTCATTGTAGATTGCATACTTTTTATGGACATACCGAAAGAGCATGTATTGCGGGGTGGTGTGAGCATTCAGAATTATATCACATCAATAGTGAATATGGTTATATGGAGCTTGTTGACAAAAACAAGAAGGTTATAACTGAAAAAAATGTAGAAGGAGAAATGGTATGTACTGCATTTAACAACATGGCTATGCCTTTTATTCGATATCAAACTGGTGATTATTCATCCTACGCAGATAGTAGTTGTTTATGTAGAAGGAGTTATAAAGTATTAAACAGTATTATGGGTCGAAGGTTACAAGAAATGATTGTGTGTAAAGATGAAAGTAAGATTTCAATAACAGCGCTTAATATGCATTCGGATATATTTCAGAATGTGAAACTGTTTCAAATATATCAAGATACAATTGGTGAATGTATATTGTATATTGTTAAATCAGAAAATTATTCATCGAAAGATGAATCTGCTATAAGTCAAGGATTTGTTAATATGCTTGGTAACTTAGTTGATATTAAAATAAAGTATGTAAGTGATATAGAAAAAACGATAGCAGGCAAATATAAATATTTCGTACAGAAATTATATCAAGTGTGACTTAAACTCTATAAAGATTTGAGATTAGCTCTCTTTAAGCGAAATAAATTAAGAACGGAGAAGATGGTATGGAGCAAAATAATAGGTATCAAGAAGAAATTGAATTAAAGGACTTAATGTATGCAGTGTTTAGAAGATGGCGCTCTGTCATAGTAGTTGGGATAATAGTAGCTATTTTATTAGGTGCATATAAAGGAATTTCGATGATAAAAGCAATCAATAATCCGAATGTTTTGTCTGAGATTGAGGATGAAAATAAACTTTATATAAAAACTCAGGAACGATACGAAAAAGAAATTAACAATATCAAGAATGATATAGAAAATAAGGAAAACTACCTTAAGGATTCCCTTTTGATGCAGGTTGATCCATACAATATGTATGTAGCAAAATTAAATTATTATATCATTGCGGAGGAACAGGATTTTAGGATTATTAATTATTATCTAAGCTATGCCCAAGGCGGAGATTTATATTCTCGTATATCTGAGAAGTTGAAGAAGAGTATAGATTTTAGGTACTTAAGTGAAGTTTTAGTTTTTACTGCTAACAATGATAGTAATATGCTTACTGTAAGCCTTGTAAGTGCGGATTCTGAAACAAATAGCTTAATTATAGATTGTGTGAAAGAAGGATTGGAAGAAAGGTCAAGAGAAATTAAAGAAAAAGTAGGAGAGCATACCTTTAAGATAATAAACGAAACCCAATATCAGACCATTGACTTAAATTTAGCAAATACAATAAACAACATTGAAATTGAAATTAACACTCTTAGAACCAATCTCGATAACAAACAAATAGAATATGAAGCATTAAAAGAACCAAGAATTGTGAACAACTCATACATAGAAGCTATCAAGAGCTTGATGAAGTTCTTTATTGTAGGTATAGTTCTTGGTGTAGTTCTTGCAACAGCATATCATATTTTTATGTTCTTGTTTAGTGATAAGCTTCATGATAGAAAAAAGTTATCCAATCGTTATCAGTTAAAGTTGATAGGTGATTTATCAAAACCAAAATACGGAAAGTTATTCAAAAAGCTAGATCGTTGGCTTGCAAAAATATTCGGACAAGTGGTAGCTAATGCTTCACAAGATGATATATATCAGATAATGGCAGCCAATATAGTGGTATTGTCCTCTGTAGACCATACGAGAGATTACCTTATTACCGGAAGTGTATCGGAAGAAACTCTGGAATCCATTCAGAAGAAGTTAATTAACATGAACAAGTTAAAAGAAATGAAGTTCAATTGTAGCGGAAATATTGCAACTACAGCATTGACCATAGAGAAAGCATCCCATTGTGATGGCATCATTCTTGTTGAGAAATTATATGAATCAAGGATATCTGAAATCGAGAGAGAAATCGAAATGGTGAAGAATATCGGAAAAGTCATCCTTGGAGTAATATTGATATCATAGAAAATTTGAGTTAAATGAAAGGGATAATGAGCTAGACCCGTGTATTATGGATATTAATGATATGGTAAAACTAAAAGTAGCCAAGGAGTAATTCTTGGCTACTTTTGATTGATGTATATTGCAAAAAAGATATGCGGAATGAGGATAAACGGTAAACTACTCGTACCGTCCTAAAAGATAAGCCACACTTACGTGCGGCTTGGTTACTTGATTACTTTTTTACATTCCTTTGGAAGTTTATCTGACCAAGGAAGCAGATTTTCAATAAAACTTGTGTTTGTATCATCCAGATGTTCGGGAATCTCAGTCAAAAGGTAATTAAAGTACTCATAAGGTTTCAGGTTGTTTGCTTTTGCTGTTTCGGCAATACTATACACGATAGCACTTGATTTCGCTCCGGCAATGGTATCAATCATGACCCAGTTCTTTTTGCCAATACAAAATCCTCGAATGGTTCTTTCAGCAGCATTATTATCGATTGGGACCTCTCCATCTGAAAGAAATGCCTTAAGGTATTTCTCCTGATTGATGGAATACTGTAAGCCTTTCTGAGTTTTGTTATCTCTTAATATATGTGGTTCTTTTTTGTGAACCCACGCAAAGTAGGCCTCCACAAGAGGCTTCACGAGCTTCATCTGTATTTCGTGGCCATGTGAAAGCTCCGACTTCAAGACGCTTGTAAAGAAGTAAAAATTCATCACCTTCCCGAACAAGTCCTTTTATATTGGTAGCTCTACGGCCACAAACAAAAACAGGGTATCCTTATCAAATGGATCAAGTTCAAAATAATATGCGGAATGCTTTATAAAAAAACATACGGTTGGTATTAGAGAAGATATTGAATTGATGTATAAGCAAGGAGAGGGGATTCTATATAGAATTGCGAATGAAAGTAAAAGGGAATACGGCGAAGAGTTTACTACGCAATTTGGAGTGTTTAAAAACAATAACCAAGGAGAATTTGGTGGTCATTTAATTTCATCTAGCGGCACGAGAATAAGTGGTAATTTTATAAATGTGTTCGATTATAAGGACATGGTGTATGCAATTGATTCATTAAATCATATGGGAATAGCGCATTTCAATTTGTTAGTATTTAAAAGTTCAGACGAGTATCAGACAATATATCATACGAAAGATTTTATGGAGGATTTTGAAAATTTTAAATTTAGCGCAATGTACATTGACGGGCAGGAAATGTATATTATAATAAGTGGTGATATTTCATCCTATGGTAAGGAAAAATATTGCAAAGATTGTACGAAGATATTAAAAGTCAATGAATCTGTGGTTGATGAAGTAGCTGTTGTAGATGAATCATTTTCTTTTATTAATAGCTTAGTGATTATTGGTGATTATGCATATGTGTCTATGGATAAACTTGTAGCACAAATTGCTTTATCTAGTGGAAAAGTGGACTATTATACATGCTTATCAGAGCAAGCTGAAGAAAACTTGATTCAGATAAGAAAGTTAATTTGAATTAACGAAGAGGAATAGCCTAGAACATACGATAAAATAATGGAGATTGAAGATGCTTATTACATTTTTGGTTTATCAAAATAGTGTGTGATTATGATCCAAATGGATGAATAATTACATACTATTTTTTTAGTAACCTAAAACTTTCAAACTTACAGAAGTGTCTTAAGCTATCATTGGCAGGGTATTGGCGAGTGACTTATATAATTGGTAAAAATAACTTGACGAAAACATATTACAATGATATCATAATGATATCACAAAAAGGAGGATTTTACCATGACTGAAAAAATATTAAGTAAAAAGAAGAATGGAATGACTGTTTTGATTCTTTCGTTATTGCTTTATGTGGTAGCTATTGCAGGAATTATCTTTGGTGGTTATCAGATGGATCAAGGAAACACAGCATGGTCTGTTGCATTTGCAATATGTATCATCTTCGTATGTACGGGATGGATTCTATGGTGTGGTTTAAAAGAAGTTAAGCCACAGGAGGCATTGGTTCTCACTCTGTTCGGTAATTATATCGGTACATTAAAAGAAGAGGGTTTTTACTTTGTGAATCCTTTCTGTTCTGCAGTAAATCCTGCAGCACAAACGAAGTTGAATCAAAGTGGTGATGTTAAGGATAATAGTACAGTTTCCTTAATGACAGGAGTAAAAACGGTTTCAGTTGATACTCAAAGAAAGAAAATATCATTGAAAATAATGACGTTAAACAATAATCGTCAAAAAATTAATGATTGTCTTGGTAACCCAATTGAGATCGGAATAGCAGTCACTTGGAGAATTGTGGATACTGCAAAGGCAGTATTTAATGTGGATAACTACAAGGAATTCTTATCCCTTCAGTGCGACTCAGCACTCAGAAACATTGTAAGAATTTATCCTTATGATGTAGCTCCTAATGTCGACACAACTGGAGATGGTATAGCAGATGAGGGAAGCCTTCGTGGGTCTAGTGAAACAGTTGCCAATCGTATCAAAGACGAAATCCAAGCGAGAGTAAATGAAGCAGGTATTGTAATTGTGGAGGCTAGAATCACATATTTAGCTTATGCACCAGAGATTGCGGCTGTCATGCTTCAAAGACAACAAGCTTCTGCAATTGTGGATGCACGTAAGCTGATTGTAGATGGTGCAGTAGGTATGGTAGAGATGGCAATCGAGCGCTTGAATGAGAAGAAAACGATAGAATTAGATGAAGAGCGTAAAGCGGCAATGGTATCCAATTTGCTTGTTGTTCTTTGTGGAAACCATGATACACAACCAATCGTAAATGCAGGAAGTTTATATTAATCTAAGATGGGAATAAAAGTATGGCAGATAGCAAAAAACAAGTGCCTTTAAGGTTATCACCAAAATTATATGATGCAATTGCTTCTTGGGCAGAGGATGATTTTAGATCCATAAACGGTCAGATTGAGTATTTGTTAACAGAGTGCGTGAGGCAGAGAAAGAAGAATGGTAAGTATGTCTCGAAAGAGATTGATATTCCACCAGAACTTGATATACATTAACCTTATACAATGATAGTTCCTCTCTTTTTTTGCACTCATAAAGAGAGGTACAATTACTAAAATTCTTTATATTAAGAATAAGGAGATGAATTATGGATTGGATTAAAAGATTAAATAGTGCTGTGAATTATATCGAGGAAAATATTGCAGATACCATAGATATGGAAAAGGTAGCAAAGATAGCTGGCTGTTCTTCTTATCACTTTCAAAGGATGTTTACATATATGGCAGAAGTGCCATTATCTGAATATGTAAGGAAACGTAAAATGTCATTAGCAGCAGTTGAAATAATGAATGGTGATAAGGTAATCGATGTTGCACTAAAGTATGGATATGATTCACCTACATCATTTAATCGGGCATTTAAAAGTATACATAATATTGCACCATCAAAGATGAAAGAAGATGGTGTAATGGTAAAAGCTTTTCCACCAATTCATTTCCAAATATTAATAAGTCCAGCGGTATGATGTCAAGTGAGACATACTATAAAAATCGTATTTTTTAATAGTATTTCTAAAAAAACAAAAAACGACCACCTAAGCCCTGTCGACCAAGTTTTTGAAAAATGAGCAGGGC
>JAEYPP010000077.1 GCA_023410575.1 Bacillota bacterium
TTCTTAGTTCAATCCTCTTCATTTCTGGTATGTCCTCTCATAAGTGTGAGAGTATATCATACACTATTTTTGTACTTAGGACAAAATCAAATATGGTTTACTAAGACAATATCAAAAATGAGTCATAATACCAGTATATATAGGTGGTGGATTCTTGCAATTCGAGTATCATTGTAGTACAATAAAAGAAACTTATGTTAGTTAGATTGAGAGGATTTTCAATGATTAAAACAGTTGTATCAGTAGGACTGCCAGTACTTGAAACGATGCACATAAAAAAGAATCGATTAGAGCCGATTAAGCCAAAAGAGGGTAGGAAACGTATTTGCATTATAACAGGTATTCATGGGGACGAGTTAGAAGGGCAGTACATATGTTATCAGTTAATTAAAAAGATAAATGAGAATATAAATTTATTAGATGGAGTTGTAGATGTTTATCCATGCGTAAACCCACTTGGTATGGAGACAATCACGAGAAGAATTCCAACGTTTGATTTAGATATGAACCGAAGCTTTCCAGGAGATATGGAAGGCGATATGTCGGAGTATATAGCAGCAAAATTGGTCGAAGATGTGGCTGATGCTGATTTTTGTGTCGATTTACATGCAAGTAATATCTTTTTACGTGAGATTCCACAAGTTCGTATTAATAAGGAACATGAAGATACATTATTGCCATATTGCAAGCTTATGAATACGGATTTTGTCTGGGTACACTCATCTCCAACCGTACAACCTGCAAGTATTTATCACAGTTTAAATCTTGTTGGAGTCCCAACATTAGCAGTAGAGATGGGAGTAGGTATGCGAATTACGCAATCCTTTGGAGACCAGATATTAGAAGGAATATTTTGCTTGATGAAGAAATTGGGTATATGGAATGGGGAGGTTATTACACCAAAAGAGCCAATAATCTCTACAGATCGAGATAAAGTTACATTAATTCATGCAGAAGCATCCGGTGTATTTTTACCGAAAGTAGAACATCTTATGGATATTTGTGCAGGAGAAGTGGTTGGAGAAATAGTTGATACACTTTCCGGCAAAGTAGTGCAAACAATAATTGCACCATGCGATGGTGTGGTATTCACATTACGAGAATACCCGGTTGTATATGATGGTTCATTAATTGCTAGAATTTTAGGAGGTGCTTAATATGTTTCAAGAAGTGATTCATACAGTAAAGGCACCTTATCGCGATGATATGCATATAGTAGGTTATCGCTTTGGAAAAGGGGATAAAGCGGCTTGTATTGTAGGACCTACAAGAGGAAATGAGATACAACAGCTTTATATTTGTTCTCAGCTTATAAAAGAACTGACACGATTAGAAAAAATAGGCGCAATCTTAAATAATAATGAGATTTTAGTTGTTCCAACGATCAATCAATTTAGTATCAATATAGAGAAACGTTTTTGGGCTATGGATAAATCAGATATCAACCGAATGTTTCCAGGAGATGAATGTGGAGAAACAACAGAACGAATCGCGGCAACTATTTTCGATGCTGTGAGAGGTTATAACTATGGAATTCAGTTTGCAAGTTTTCATACACCGGGTGAGTTTATACCTCATGTAAGAATGATGGAGACAGGTCATCAAAGTAATAGTCTTGCAAATTTGTTTGGGTTACCATACGTATTAACAAAAAAACCACATCCATTTGATACCGGAACATTAAATTATTGTTGGCAGATCAACGGCACGAATGCGTTTTCAGTCTATACACCAGCCACCTCAACAATTGATGAAAAGTCAGCTCGTCAAGCTGTATCTTCTGTATTGCGATTTTTAACTCGAATGGGGATTATTAAATACAATTGTCATAGCGGATATATCGCTAATATTGTAGAAGAAGAGACACTTATGCCGATTAAGACAGATGTATCAGGTATTTATCGACCACTCAAACGACCAGGTGACGAGGTTAAATTTGGTGATATTTTAGCAGAAGTTGTCAATCCGATTGAAGGAGAGGTAATATCACAAATCATAGCGCCAAGTGATGGTATTATCTTTTTTGCGCATAGTAAACCGCTAGTAATCCAAAATTGTATCGTTTATAAATTAATACGAAGATTACACGAATAATCCTAGGATAAGGACAGATTTACAATGAATACGAATACTAGAAATAATTTTGCTTATGGTTTTAAGCGTGGTATTCCCATAGCAATAGGATACATACCTGTTTCTTTTGCATTTGGCTTAAATGCAGTATCGGGAGGAATACCAGCATGGCTTGTTATTATTATGTCGTTAACGAACTTAACAAGTGCGGGACAAGCAGCCGGCGCTGACTTAATTATCCAAGGTGCAGGATATTTTGAACTAACTTTAACGACTTTTATTATAAATATTCGATATATGTTAATGTCACTTTCTATCTCCCAAAAGCTGGAGAAAAAGATTACATTACCTCAACGACTAGTATTTGCGTTTGGAATTACCGATGAGGTTTTTGCGGTGTCTTCCATGGAAAATGGTAAGCTCTCTTACAAGTATATGCTTGGCTTAATTACAGGACCAATTTGTGGATGGACATTTGGAACTGCACTTGGTGCATTAATCTGTTCTGCATTGCCACCTACAATCAAAGATGCAATGGGGATTGCACTTTATGGTATGTTTATCGCAATTATTATTCCACCCGCTAGAAAATCCAAACAGGTAGTAATTGTACTTGTTTTATCCATAGTTATTACTTGTATACTTAAGTATGCTCCATGGGTATGTCGTATCTCATCTGGATTTCGAGTTATTATTGCAACTGTACTGTCTTCTTGTATATGTGCTGCAAAATATCCGATTGAGGACGATATAGGAGGTGCTGTATGACAACATTAGAGACAGCATGTGCAATCTTATTAATGGCACTTGTAACGTATATACCACGTGCATTACCAGTTGCAGTTTTTAGAAAAGAAATAAAATCAAAATATATCAAATCTTTTTTACATTACGTCCCGTTCGCAGTATTAGCGTCCTTAACGTTTCCAGATGTATTTTACTCTACTGGAGAAATATTTACTGCTATTGCCGGAACTGTAATGGCTTTGCTCTTAGCATATTTCAACCGAAGTTTGGTTGTGGTTGCTGCAGGAGCAATTGTAACTGTATTCTTAACCGGATTACTATTTTAGGATTTTGGAACTCACAGTGGGAGGAAAAGTATGGCAGAGAACCATAAAAAAGTAACAAGATTTTCATCTGAAGAGACATCTGTATTCTGTGAACAGATTGCTATGCTTTTAAATAGTGGAATTCCTTTATATGAGGGAGTTGATATGTTGTATAGCGATATGGAGGATAAGAAAATTAAGAAGGTGTTTGAAAAAATCAATACCTCCATAAAAGCAAATGAGACATTATATGATTCATTGCAGAGAACAGAAGCATTTCCAGACTATATGATTCATATGGTTAAAGTAGGAGAGACAACAGGTAAATTAGAAGAAGTCATGAAGTCTCTTGCAACTTATTATGAGAGAGAAAGTAGCATAAAAACTAGTATAAAGAGTGCAATTGCTTATCCAGCTGTATTATTTACAATGATGGCAGTTATTATCTTTGTCTTAGTATTTCGAATTTTACCAATGTTTGAGGTAATGTTTATAGAATTAAATGCGGATGTTGCAACAGCTACTCATAATATGATGCAAATTGGTATGAGCGCAGGAAAGATACTAGCAGGGATTACTTGCCTTACGTTGTTTGTTATGCTTGTAGTTTTTTCGTGGTATCGTACCAAGAGAGGAGAAGCTACCATTCGTAGATTTATGACTAATTTTCGATTAACAAAAAAAATATCAGAGGCAATTGCTACGAGTAGGTTCATTTCTAGTATGGCACTTATGATCTCTTCTGGAATAGAGACACGGAAAGCAATTGATATTGCACATGGAGCATCAAACAATCGTAGAGTGAAGGACAGAATTAAGCAGTGCAAGATGTTAATGGATAAAGGGATATCATTAGACAAGGCAATTCATGACACCAAAATATTAGTTGGTATGGAAAGTCGTTTAGTTACTGTCGCTACAAAAACCGGTGCACAGGATACCATATTTGAGAAACTAAGTGAACAATACAATACTAAGGTAGCTACCATGTTAAATAAGTTAACAACAAGTATTGAAACAGCGCTAGTAGTTATGTTGGCTGTTTTAGTAGGTGGTGTCTTAATATCCGTTATGCTACCGCTTGTTAGTATGATTTCTTCCATTGGCTAATAGGCTTTAAGAAAGATTGGAGGCTTTGTATCATGAAGAATCTAAAGGAAAAGAAGCAGCCGTTTTGGATGAAAACTGTTGCAATTCCTGTCATTATATTCCTTTGTATTATCATATTTCTTGTTTTAGGAGTAAAAAAATTTAGTGATTTGGGTGACGAACAAGAATTAATTCTAACGGAATCAGCAGTACGAAAGTCAATTATTCAGTGTTATGCAATTGAAGGGTTTTATCCAGCTGATCTTAGCTATCTCGAGGAAAATTACAATCTTAAAATTGACAAAAGCAAATATAATATATATTATGAGTGTTTTTCTTCGAATATAATGCCACAGTTTGACGTTTATGAAAAGTAACAGTCATGAAGAGAGGAAAACTAAGATGGGAAAGAAGAATCAGAAATCTTGGATGGTCAATTTTATCAGTTTAATTGTTATCTTAGGAATTTTTGCAATCTCATGTCTGATATTAACTAATATTGGCATTCAGGTATATCAAAAGGTTGTTTTAGCAAATGATAACAATTTTGAGCTGCGTACCTCTTTGTCCTATGTTGGAACTAAAATACGGCAAACAGATACACAAGGATACCCTTATATTGCTCAAAAGGATGGAGTTGACTTGCTAGTACTAGGCGAAGAGATAGATGGAGATGTTTACGAGACCTTGATCTATTTTTGGGATGGATATCTATATGAGATTTATCAAGAAGCGGGTGCAGATTATGAACTAGATTATGGTCAACCAATACTTGAAATCAATAATTTTGAGTTTGAGTTGACTAAAGTGGGGTTGATACATATGAAAGCGGAGAATTCAGCTGGAGTAGAAGAATCATTGTCAATTTCCTTACGGACGAGGAGGCAATAGTATGGAACAAGAAAAAGTGCAAGGCAATTCCATTCGTATGCCAATGATAGAACTAGTAATTGTAATTGGTATCTTTGTAGTCATAAGTGTATTTCTTGTACGCATGTTTATGGGAACATATCGATTACAAAACAATGCAACTGATTTGAGTCGAGCGGTGATAAAGGCAGAGACAATTGCGGAGCATATTAAGAATACAGCCTCGATAGGGGAGGCAGCAACACAGCTTGAGATGGATTCCTATGACAGCACATCATTGAACTATTGCATCTATTATGATGATAGTTGGAATCAAACGAAGACCCCATCTGTTAACATTATCGTAATTACAAGTACAATTACAAAAGGGGAAACGGGGCGAATGGTGAGTGCAAATATTGCAGCTTATACATGTAAAGATGT
The DNA here is from genome assembly GCA_023410575.1 of Bacillota bacterium. Classification (GTDB taxonomy): domain Bacteria; phylum Bacillota; class Clostridia; order Lachnospirales; family Lachnospiraceae; genus Lachnoclostridium. The sequence continues at coordinate 5,508 of JAEYPP010000077.1, forward strand.
AGAAGCAACAGCAAATAAAAGTGCATTAGTGAAGCTTACTACGAAAAAATGGGTAAGTAATAAATAGTGGATTAGCTGTAGGAAAGGACCAATTACATGAAGCAAAAAAATAGTTATCATATCAATATTGGGGGAGCTTCCATCTTGTTAGTATTAGCCGTATTTGCTTTGACGGTATTTGCTATCCTGTCTTTGCGTGCATCGTACCATGAGGTTAAGATGTCAGAGAAGACAAGAAATGCGATAGAAGATTACTATGTTGCTGATTCGAAGGCAGAGGAGATCCTAATGCAGATTTCGGAAATAGTAGCAAAACAAGATACGAGTAACTTTCTTATGCTCTCGCAAGAACTAAGCGTTATTGATAAACTAAAAATCGATGAAAGCACCCATATCTTGACATATACTGTTCCTGTGACTTATAATATAGACCTAGAGATTAAACTAAAACTTCCTACAAGTACAGAAGATGGAGTTACAGTACATAGCTGGAGAATGATTTCAACCGAGCAAGGCGATTATAATGACTCAAGTATGGAAGATGTATGGGATGGAATCTTAGAAGAATAAGGAGTGAGCCAGATGGAGTTACGTGAAATCTTACTTTCAGCAGTAAAAAAAAATGCATCTGATATCTTTATTGTAGTAGGACAGCCTGTTACATTTAAAATTCAGGGAATGCTAGTTCGACAAGATAGTGATATATTATATCCAGATAAAACAACAAAATTAGTCGAGGATATGTACCAAAATGCTGAGTTAAAAGATATGTCAAATTTGAAAAGTGGAGATGATGATTTTGCATTATCAATCTCTGGAATTGGGCGTTTTCGTACGAATATTTTTCGACAAAGAGGTGCGTTAAGTGCGGTATTGCGAGTTGTTTCCTTTGACCTACCACCATACGAGGAATATAATTTGCCAAAACGAGTGTTAGACTTTTCAAAGCAAAAAAAGGGACTTATTCTTGTAACAGGTACAGCAGGAAGTGGAAAGAGTACAACGTTATCTTATATTATTGATCAGATTAATAGTACACGTAATTGCCATATATTAACATTAGAAGACCCGATTGAATTTTTACATAAACATAAGAAAAGTATAGTAAGTCAAAGAGAGATAGGGCTTGATAGCTGTAATTATCATAAGGCATTACGTGCTGCTATGAGAGAATCTCCAGATGTCATTTTTATTGGTGAAATGAGAGATTTGGAAACGATTGAGATTGCAATGACGGCAGCAGAAACAGGACATCTTGTGTTATCCACACTTCATACCGTTGGGGCAGCTAACACAATCGACCGAATTATTGACGTATTTCCTAGTTCACAACAGCAACAAATCAGAATACAGCTTTCTATGGTTTTGAATGCTATTGTATCCCAGCAACTACTTCCAAGTGCAGAAGGATTAGTGCCAGCTTTTGAAATCTTAGAGGCGACAAGTGCAATTAGGACGATGATACGTGATGGAAAAGTTCATCAGATTGATTCAGTTATCTATTCTTCAGCGAAGGATGGAATGGTATCAATGGATTCGAGTATTTTAGATTTATATCGAAGAGGATGTATTAGTCAAGAGACAGCAATATCATTTAGTATGAATCAAGATAGTATGCGAAGAACAATAGGACCTTGATTGTAGTAATGTTAGGAGGGATAAAGTATGAAAAGAATAATTAAAATAACTCTACTGGCAATTATAACTTTTCTTGCGATTAGTATGAAAGAGGAAACAGTGAATGCATCAAGCAAGGATTCCGATACTTTTTGTGACAATGACAATGGAATTATTACCGTTACATATAATAATGACGCGAATACTAAGATGAAAATAGGCGTAACGAAGGATGATCAATCCTACTACTATAATTTGGGTAATGGTAAGAATGTAGTTGATATTCCATTGAATATGGGAAATGGTAAATACTCGATTAAAATCTTAAAAAATATCAGTGGGACAAAGTATAGTGTAATTCAAAGTACGAAGATTGACCTAGAATTAAAGGATGATAATGTGGTTTTCTTAGAATCAAATGTTATCGTAGATTTTGAATTAGAAGATAAGGCAATAAAAAAAGCGGATAATTTAACAGCTAGTTGTAAATCGAATGAAGAAATCGTAAGTACAATTTATAACTATGTTATAAGCAATTTTTCATATGATTATGATAAGTTGTCAGTTTTAACAAGCAGTTATGTACCTGATATTGAAATCGTTTATAAAAATAAAAAGGGAATATGCTACGATATCTCAGCTATTATGGCGGCAATGATGAGGAGTCAAGGAGTGAAAGTTAAGTTAGTAACTGGGTATACTCCAAATATAGAAGGTGTGTATCATGCATGGAATTCTGTTTATGACAGTAAAAAAGACACTTGGTATACAATTGACGCAACCTATGACATTGCGATGTATCAGGCAAAGAAAAAATACACGATGAAAAAATCAGCAAAAGATTATGCTGACATAAAATATCAATATTAACTTATTAATTAGGATTAATAAATAAGTATTGAATTGGGGATTAGTTTCGTGGATAAAGAATTTTATATGACATGGTTTCAAGGGTTTGAAAAAGGACTGGAAGATATGGATTCTAAGTCCGTAAGTAATTTATTGTCTAATTGTGCGAAAGCATGTGCTAATACAGGTGTTCTTCAAATGCATAGGCACCATTATGAGAATGTGAACAAAGATAGAGATCAGTACTATTCCACACTTGAGCAGTTAGGTGGTGTAAGAGGTGAAATTATTGTACCTGGAAAGGAATATGTCGTTATTTTTCCTGATTGTACCTGTGATTTACATGCAAATGGTTTGATAAACACAGCTAAATTATGCGAATGTTCGCGGCAAAGCATCTTGTATATAGCAAAACAGCTATGGGGAGATGAGATGATCGATGTGGAATGCATCGAGACGATCTTGAGTGGCGCTAACGAATGTAGATTTCGTATTTCTTATCATAAGATTTAGTATAATTTGACTAAAGAATCTCTATGGGGCTATCGCAATAGCCCCATATTTCTTATCTATAAGTTATTGCTTGATTGTTTATTAGTAATCTTCCTTTTTTATTACTGGTACCCATATTTCACTTTTATAATCAGCAGCACTAAAATCACCTTTCGAGTACCACTCCACATCTGGAGCCTCAGCATGATCATATTCAGATGTAGGAAGCCATTCATAAAAAATACGTCCCCATACTTTGGTCATTGCAGTAGGTATAGGTCCAATTACTTCAAATATAGCCCATGTATGAGATGGTATTTCAAGCATACACATCATCTCTGGACATTCTTTATTGGTTATAGAGGCGATATAGTAATCAGTAGTATTTTCTTTATACATTCCATGATATACTCCAACCAGATTATCTCCAAGCCCAGATATTTCGTTTATTGTTTCTACTGATGTATCTGCCCACATCTTCCTAATGTTTTCACCTAAACCGTCGACATTTAAAAACATCTGTTTTATACCTATGATATTAAATGAATCCTTGTGCTCAATTCTGTAAGTCATTACATAAACTCCTTCAAGTTTAGTTTATCATAGTTTCAATAAAATATCGTGCTGGTTCTGATAATGGTATACTTTCATCATATGCAGCTACTAATTTTCGTTCAGGCATAAGTTCCTCAGTATCGAGTACAATTAATTCCTCTTCACTTGTGTTCGCAACACAGAAGTCTGGAACAAAAGCGATACCAAGACCAATCTTTGCTAAGTCAATGAGCAAATCATTACTACTTAACTCAATTGCCGGTACTAAATCAAGGGAGTGTTGTAAAAATAAATTATGCAAAAAAGCACTCGTAGTAGATAACTTACTTAACATTAGGATTGGTAACTGTTGGAGCTTAGCTAATGTTAAGGCCTGTCCCTTATAAGGAAAGACATCTGGCTTGGCAACGAATACATCGCGGAATGTCTTGATTTCTCGGATGCACTGATTATTATTCAAAGCAGAGTTAGGTGAATTGGCTACAATTAAGTCTACTTGATTGGTTTCAAGTAGTTCAGCACATTTAAGAGAAGTACCATTGATAATTTTGATATGAACATCAGGATAAGTCTTATGGAAGTGATTCAAATATGGAACTAAAAAGTAACGACAAATGGTATCACTAGCAGCAATACGCAATTGCATACCACCAGATGATGTAGAATTAAGTAGTTGGTTTTCACCACGGCTAATCAGATTAATCGCAGGTTCAATATGTTTAAATAACATCTCTCCTTCTTTCGTTAAGCTGACACGTTTTGTGCTACGGATAAATAAAACCTGATTTAAGCGTTTCTCTAATACTTTTACAGATTGACTGACCGCAGACTGGGAAATAAATAATTCTGTCGCTGCCTCACTAAAACTAAGTGTCTTAGCTACATAATAAAATACTTTATACAACTCAAAATTAATGTCCATAGCTCTTACCCCTTCTTTCATGTATGCTTGCGAGTAAACTTGCTTTTCGCGCTAACGTGCATTTTCTTGTATTAGAAGATAAATTATTCTTTAATATGTTTCTTACTTCTTATTACAAAATTCCATAGATTAGTACAAATGAAACCATAATTTGCATGATGATAAAGCGAAATACAGTTTGTGTATCAGACCAACTTTTGTTTTTGCGCACATGATCGTGTATTGGTGTTCGTGTATTTTTTAAAATCTTTATCTTTAAAAAACGGAGTAAAGAAACTTTGATTAATCCAAGGCCACCATCGATAATAAATACAATTGCACATGGAATGTATAAGATTGGATTCCCAGATTTTAAAGCAATGATTGCAATAAACAATCCGATTGCTCGAGACCCAGCATCACCCATAAGCATCTTACTAGGAGATGCATTGAACCAAAGATATCCCAAAATACAAGCAATCATTAATAAGGATACGAAGCCATAATTTGTATTATCAGCAACTGTAGTAAAAATAATATAGAAAGTAAATATTGATGCAATCGCGATACTACCACTTAAACCATCAACACCATCCGTACAGTTTGTTACATTTATCGATACCCAGATCAGGATTATAGCAAGAATTACAAATACTATTGGATTTAAAGTAATTGTCGAATTTGTAGAGTAGAAGTGAATTGAGCTTCCATTAAAATTCACATAAGTTACGGAACAAACCAAAGCTATAATAAAGTCGATAATTCCTTTTTTTAGTTCTCCCCAAGGAGCCTTCGCACTATCATCCAAATAACCACTCATCATGGCACCAATTATCATTAAAAGATAAATTAGAATCTCACGATTAACTGGAACGAAGAGGATTGTTGCAACTACGAATACAAGGATAAATACGATACCAGCACCGCGTGGTTTCCCTTGTGATAAACCACCATTAACAGCAAAAGCTCTACCACCGTCTCTTGGTAAAATATTTTTAAGAACTTTTAATAAAATACAGGTTAATAAAAATGCAGAAAGAAGCCCGACAAAGGCAATGCTCTTATCGGTAAATTGATCTAGCAATGAGTAAAGCATACATAATCCTCCGAATTTAAAATAAAATGGGGACAGCCCGTCTGTCTCAACATATTGTACTATAGACTAGCAAGAAAGTCTATAGGAAACCTTGAAGCTTATAGGCTTTGGGTGTGAAAAGTAACATGTACTGACTTGTCTTGTGATATGTACGTCGAAAAATGTAGACAACTGTTTTATTAGGGTTACTAATGAAATATTTCATATATATTAATTTCATTTATAAATATGGCTATGTTATAATAAATATAACCAAAAAAGATAGATTATAGACAAAAATGAATATAACGAATAAGAAGTAGTTATTAATGATAATTTGGAGGGAAAAAAATGAGCAGTGTCCGTAGAGTATATGTAGAGAAGAAAGCTCCTTATGCGGTCAGAGCAAAGGAACTAAAGGAAGAAATCAGAAGCTATCTTGGTCTTAAGGCATTAAAAGAAGTTCGAGTATTAATTCGCTATGATATAGAAAATGTTAGCGAAGATACTTATAAGAAATCATTAGGAACTGTATTTTCTGAACCACCAATTGATACATTATATGAAGAGAAATTCCCTTTTACACAGAAGGATTTTGTGTTTTCTGTCGAGTATTTACCAGGACAGTTTGACCAGAGAGCTGATTCAGCAGAGCAATGTGTAAAGTTATTAAATGAAGCAGAAGAACCAATCATTCGTTCCGCAACTACATATGTCCTAACTGGTGATATTACGAAAGAGGACTTTATTCGCGTGAAAGAATATTGCATCAACCCGGTTGACTCTCGTGAAACGAATGAAGAAAAACCAGAAACATTAGTAGTTGAATTTGATGTTCCCAAAGATGTCAAGATATTTACTGGATTTATTACTATGAACGAGGTTGAACTTAATGAGTTATACCAGTCTTTAAATTTAGCAATGACATTGAAAGACTTTTTACATATTCAGAATTACTTTAAAAATGAAGAGCACAGAGACCCTTCGATGACTGAAATTCGTGTATTAGATACTTATTGGTCAGATCATTGCCGTCATACAACATTCTTAACTGAATTAACGGATGTAAAGTTCAATGATGGATACTATAAGAAGCCAATCGAAGAAGCATATAAACGTTATAAAGCAGACCGTGAGATTTTATATAAGGGTAGAGATGATAAATACATTTCTCTTATGGACATCGCTTTATTAGCAATGAAAAAACTAAGAGCTGATGGTAAGTTAGAGGACATGGAAGTATCGGATGAGATTAATGCTTGCTCTATCGTAGTTCCTGTTACCATTGATGGTGTAACAGAGGAGTGGTTAGTATTCTTTAAAAATGAGACACATAACCATCCAACGGAGATTGAGCCATTTGGTGGTGCAGCTACTTGTCTTGGTGGCGCAATTCGTGATCCATTGTCAGGACGTGGTTATGTATACCAGGCAATGCGTGTGACTGGTGCAGCAGACCCTACCGTATCACTAAAGGATACATTAGATGGTAAGCTTCCACAAAGAAAGATTGTAACAGGAGCTGCAAAGGGATATAGCTCTTATGGTAACCAGATAGGTCTTGCGACTGGTTTAGTAGATGAAATTTATCATCCAAATTACGTTGCAAAGAGAATGGAAATTGGTGCAGTCATGGGTGCTGCTCCAAGAAAGAATGTAATTCGTGAGAATTCAGATCCTGGTGATATCATTATCTTGATGGGTGGTAGAACTGGTCGTGATGGTTGTGGTGGTGCAACTGGATCTTCGAAAGTCCATACAACAGAATCAATTCATACATGTGGTGCAGAGGTTCAAAAGGGTAATGCACCTACCGAGCGTAAATTACAGCGTTTATTCCGTCGTGAGGAAGTTAGTAAATTAATTAAGAAATGTAACGACTTTGGCGCTGGTGGTGTATCGGTAGCTATTGGTGAATTGGCAGAAGGTCTTCGTATTGATCTTGATAAAGTACCTAAGAAATATGCAGGTCTTGATGGAACTGAGTTAGCAATTTCTGAGTCACAAGAAAGAATGGCAATTGTTGTTGAGAAAAAAGATGTAGAACAAATGTTAGCTTACGCTGCGCAGGAAAACTTAGAAGCAGTTGAAGTTGCAGTTGTAACCAAAGAACCTCGTTTAGTTTTAAGCTGGAGAGGTAAAGTTATTGTAGACATATCTAGAGCATTCTTAGATACGAACGGTGCACATCAGGAAGCAACTGCAGAAGTTATAATTCCGAAAAAGGAAGATAATTATTTTAATACAGGTGCATCTTACTTGAGTGCAAAAGAAACTTTAGATTTAGGTAATAAATCAATTAAAGAGGAATGGTTAAAAGTATTAGCAGATTTAAATACTTGTTCGAAAAAAGGCTTGGTTGAGATGTTTGATAGTTCAATTGGAGCGTCTACTGTAACTATGCCATATGGTGGTAAATATCAGTTGACACCAATTCAAACAATGATTGCAAAATTACCTTGCCTACGTGGTGCTTGTGATACAGTAACTATGATGAGCTATGGATATGATCCTTATTTATCAAGCTGGAGTCCATTCCATGGTGCTGTTTATGCAGTGATCTCTTCCGTTGCTAAGATTGTAGCAGCGGGTGGCGATCATACTTCCATTCGTTTTACGTTCCAAGAGTATTTTAGAAGACTTGGTACTGACCCACGTCGCTGGGGTGAGCCGTTAACTGCTTTACTTGGTGCTTATGATGCACAGATGAAGTTAGGTTTACCATCGATCGGTGGTAAGGATAGTATGTCAGGAACTTTTAATGATATCGATGTGCCTCCAACTTTAGTTTCATTTGCAGTCAACATTGCTAAGACAGGAGATGTTGTTACTTCGGAGCTTAAGAAAGCAGGCAATGTATTAGTGAAATTCTCGATTGAAAAGGATGAATTTGATCTTCCAAAATATGATCAACTTATGAGCTTATATGAGGAGATTACAAAGTTAGGTAAAGCACATATCTTAGCATCAACTTATGCATTAGGAGCAAAAGGTATTACAGAAGCTGTTTCTAAGATGGCATTTGGTAATAAGCTTGGTGTTACGTTAGAAGATAATTTGACGAAAGAAGAATTATTTATGCCAGCTTATGGTGATATTATTGCAGAAATTGCAGAAAGTGATCTATCTAAGCTAGCTATTGCTTATAAAGTCATTGGTAAAGTGACGAAAGAGGCAGAGTTTAAGGTGAATGGTTGTACAATCGCAATGGAAGAAGCATTAGAAGCTTGGACTAATCCTTTAGAGAAAGTTTTCCCAACACGCTCCAATGTTCCCAAAGAAATAGCAGAGAATGAACTATATACTGGTATTTATGATGCGAAGACTGTGTATGTTGCAAAGAATAAAATAGCAAAACCAAAAGTATTTATTCCAGTATTCCCAGGTACCAATTGTGAATATGACACATTACGTGCCTTTGAGCGTGCTGGAGCTGAGGTAAATACAGTGGTATTTAAGAATTATAGTGAGGAAAGCATCAAAGATTCGCTGAATGCTTTTGAGAAGGCAATCAAAGAATCCCAGATTGTTATGTTCCCAGGTGGTTTCTCTGCTGGTGATGAGCCAGATGGTTCTGCGAAATTTATTGCAACTGCTTTCCGTAATGTAAAGATTAGTGATGCTGTCAATGACTTGTTAAAAGTGAAAGATGGCTTGGTACTTGGTATCTGTAATGGCTTCCAAGCAGTAATTAAGCTCGGTTTAGTTCCTTATGGTGAGATTTATGCACAGAAGGAGGATTCTCCAACACTTGTAATGAATAACATCGGTCGTCATATTAGTAAATCAGTTTATACAAAAGTCGTAACGAATAAGTCTCCTTGGCTTATGAAAGCAGATTTAGGTGCAGTTTATGCAATTCCTGCATCTCATGGTGAGGGTAGATTTGTTGCGAATAAAGAATGGTTGTCAAAGCTAGCAGCCAACGGTCAGATTGCAACTCAGTATGTTGATGTAAATGGTAATCCAACAATGGATGAGGACTTCAATCCTAATGGTTCTTATGATGCGATTGAAGGTATAACAAGTCCAGATGGTAGAGTACTTGGAAAGATGGCGCATTCCGAACGTCGTGATGATTCTGTAGCTATCAATATTTATGGAAACCAAAATCAATATATTTTCGAGTCTGGTGTGGCATATTTTAAATAAACGCTTGTATTTCCTAATTATCCAAGTTAATATTGCTAAAAGTATAATCAGCATGGTTGTTCCATGCTGATTTTTACATAACAGGAAAACAGCATATGAATCAATAAAAAGTAATCGGAGATTTGATTTAATAAATTGATATGGTATATAATAGAGATGTTGGATGATTCCAACATCTCTATTATATTAAGCTATGTTGTAAAGTGTAAAAGGAGGATAGTATGAAAACAGTAACAGAACGTTTTTTATCATATATATCATATGATACACAGTCAAAGGAAGATGTAGATACTGTACCAAGTACTAAAAATCAATTTGAACTTGCTAAAAAGTTATGTCAGGAGCTAGAGGAGATGGGAGCGAGTGATGTAATACTCTCAGAACATTGTTATGTAATGGCTACAATCCCAGCTACGACAAAGAAGGAAACAAAGACTTTAGGCTTTATCTCACATATGGATACTGCACCAAGTATGTCTGGTGCTAATGTAAAACCTCAAATAATTAAAAATTACATGGGTGGAGATATCGTATTAAATGAAAAGCTTAATATTGTCATGAAAGAAGATGATTTTAGTAGTCTTCGTAGTAACATTGGAAAGGACTTAATAGTTACCGATGGAACTACACTTCTAGGCGCCGATGATAAGGCTGGTGTTGCAGAAATTATGACAATGGCTCAATATCTACTAACACATCCGGAGATAGAGCATGGAACGATTCGTATTTGCTTTACACCAGATGAAGAAGTTGGTTGTGGAGTTGATTTCTTCGATGTAAAAGCATTTGGTGCAGATTATGCATACACTGTGGATGGTGGAGCGATTGGTGAACTTGAATACGAAAACTTTAATGCGGCAAATGCGCATATTACAATAAAAGGTAGAAGTATTCATCCAGGTTCTGCAAAAGGAAGGATGAAAAATGCAATTCTGTTGGGTATGGAATTGCAACAGATGCTTCCAGTCTTTGAAAATCCAATGTATACACAAGGATATGAGGGCTTTTATCATCTAGATAAATTTGAAGGTGATATGGAACAGGCCAAGATGTTTTATATCATTCGTGACCATGACAAAGAGAAGTTTGAAAAGAAAAAAGAATTGCTTCAAAACGTAGCAAACTTTATGAACTCGAAATATGGAAAAGATACTGTGAAAATTGAGATTAAAGATTCCTATTATAATATGAAGGAGAAGATTGAACCACATATGCACCTGATTGAGGATGCAAAAGAGGCAATGGTCGAGCTTGGAATTGAGCCAATTATTGTTCCAATTCGGGGTGGTACGGATGGTGCAAGACTTTCCTATATGGGGCTTCCTTGTCCAAATCTTTGTACTGGTGGTGAGAACTTCCACGGAAAATATGAATATATCACTGTTCAAGGAATGGAGAAAGTAGTTAATTTACTCATTTCGCTTGCAAAGAAAACGACGAATTAATCATTGACAATACTTTAAACTTCTGCTACACTAAAGTGCAATACAATTAGTATTACATAATGGTAAAAGCAGTGACAGGGAGGAGTACTTACTTCATTGATACGCAGAGAGAAGACGGTTGGTGTAAGTCTTCATGAGATAAGTTAGGAAGTAGCCCTTGAGCTTTGAACTGAACAGATTAATTCTAAGTAGGCTTCAACGGAAGATTCCTCCGTTATCGGGATAAGTATAAGTTATGCAATTCCGAGAGTGTATTGATATAACTTGTACATGAGAGCAGAAGAGATTCTGAATTTAGGTGGTACCACGGATTTATTACGTTCGCCCTAAGCTTTATAGCTTAGAGCGGGCGTTTTTTATATAATAGGAAGTTCCTCTGAGTTTCCTATTATATAAAAATAAATAACAAGAAAAGAAAGGTGTGTATGAGTATGAAAAGTGATGCAGTAACGAAAGGAATGCAACAAGCACCTCAAAGATCCTTATTTAATGCGTTAGGATTGACAGCAGAAGAGATGCAAAAACCACTGGTAGGTATCGTGAGTTCATATAATGAGATAGTACCTGGTCACATGAACCTAGATAAGATTGTTGAGGCAGTAAAATTAGGTGTAGCAATGGCGGGTGGTACTCCAATCGTGTTTCCAGCGATAGCGGTTTGTGATGGAATTGCCATGGGACATATTGGAATGAAATACTCTCTTGTTACAAGAGATTTAATCGCAGATTCAACGGAAGCTATGGCATTAGCTCATGCTTTTGATGCACTAGTTATGGTTCCGAACTGTGATAAAAATGTACCAGGTTTATTAATGGCAGCAGCAAGAGTAAATATACCAACTGTATTTGTGAGTGGTGGGCCAATGCTTGCAGGTCGTGTCCATGGGGAGAAGAGAAGCTTATCAAGTATGTTTGAGGCAGTGGGTGCCAATGCAGCTGGTAAGATGAGTGATGAAGAAGTACTTGAGTTTGAGAATAAGGTATGTCCAACCTGCGGTTCTTGCTCTGGTATGTATACCGCAAATTCTATGAATTGTTTAACGGAAGTTTTAGGCATGGGACTAAAAGGGAATGGTACAATACCAGCTGTATACTCTGAAAGGATTCGTCTAGCAAAGCATGCTGGTATGAAGGTAATGGAATTACTTGAAAAGAATATACGCCCTAGAGATATCATGACAGAAAAGGCATTTATGAACGCATTAACAGTTGATATGGCACTTGGCTGTTCTACGAATAGTATGCTTCATTTACCAGCTATTGCTCATGAAGCAGGCGTTGAGTTAAATGTTGACATTGCGAATGCAATTAGTGCTAAGACACCAAATCTTTGTCATCTAGCTCCAGCAGGTCCAACTTATATGGAAGACTTAAATGAAGCAGGTGGTGTTTATGCCGTTATGAACGAGCTGAACAAGAAAGGTTTATTACATACAGATTTAATAACTGCAACCGGCAAAACAATTGCAGAAAATATAGCAGGATGTATCAATTTGAATCCAGAAGTGATTCGTCCAATTGATAATCCATATAGTACCACAGGTGGTATTGCTGTACTAAAGGGAAATTTAGCTCCTGATTCATGTGTAGTTAAGCGCTCAGCAGTTGTACCTGAGATGATGGTACATGAAGGACCTGCAAGAGTATTTGATTGTGAAGAAGATGCAATTGCAGCAATCAAGGGCGGAAAAATCGTAGCAGGGGATGTAGTTGTTATTCGTTACGAAGGACCAAAAGGTGGCCCTGGTATGAGAGAAATGTTAAATCCTACATCAGCAATTGCTGGCATGGGACTTGGTTCTAGTGTAGCGTTAATAACAGATGGTAGATTCTCTGGAGCTTCTCGTGGAGCTTCCATTGGTCATGTATCACCTGAAGCAGCAGTTGGTGGCAACATTGCGTTAGTAGAAGAAGGAGATATTATACAGATTAATATTCCAGACAACACGATAAACTTTGTTATCTCTGAGGAAGAGTTAGCAAAGAGAAGAGCAACTTGGAAACCTAGGACACCAAAGGTTACCACAGGTTATCTTGCACGTTATGCAGCAATGGTAACTGCGGCTAACAAAGGTGCAATCTTAGAGATTAAGTAAAGGAAGTGTACAAATGCTATTAACCGGTTCCCAAATATTAGTAGAGTGTTTAAAAGAGCAAGGCGTTGATACCATTTTCGGATATCCTGGTGGAGGCGTACTGAATATTTATGATGAGTTATATCGTCATCAAGATGAGATTAATCATATCTTAACTTCTCATGAGCAAGGTGCATCTCATGCAGCAGATGGTTATGCAAGAGCAACAGGTAAGGTCGGAGTTTGTATTGCAACGTCTGGACCTGGAGCTACCAATCTTGTAACAGGAATTGCCACTGCATATATGGATTCTGTTCCAATGGTTGCAATTACAGGAAATGTTTCTACTGCATTGCTCGGTAAAGATAGTTTTCAAGAAGTTGATATTGCTGGTATTACAATGCCAATAACAAAACATAACTTTATTGTAAAGGATATTAATAAACTAGCAGATACTGTTCGTCGAGCTTTTACAATTGCTAAAAGCGGTCGTCCAGGCCCTGTGCTTGTTGATATTACAAAGGATGTTACAGCAGCAAAATGTGAATATACAAAGATTACGATTGAAAAGACTTTAGTTGATGAGACAACTTTTACAAAAGCTGATATTATGGATGCAATTGAGATGATGAAACAGGCAAAGAAGCCAATGATCTTTGTCGGTGGTGGTGCAGTTATTTCGGAGGCATCCGAGCAACTGGCTCAATTTGCAGAATTGTTAGATGCACCAGTAACAGATAGTTTAATGGGTAAAGGTGCATTTAATGGGTTAAATGCCCGATATACTGGCATGCTTGGTATGCATGGAACAAAGACTTCAAACCTGGCAGTAACTGCTTGTGATTTACTTGTAGCAGTCGGTGCTCGCTTTAGCGATCGTGTTACAGGCAACACAAAAACTTATGCAAAAAATGCGAAGATTATTCAGATTGATATTGATGCGGCAGAGATTAACAAAAATGTTATGGTGGATAAAAAAATAATTGGTGATGTGAAATCAGTACTTTCTGCAATCAATCAGCAATTAGAACAACAAGATCACTCAAAGTGGATGACTAAGGTTATGGAAGATAAAGAAAAATATCCATTAACTTATCCAAAGGATCGTCTAACTGGACCTTATATTTTAGAAAAGGTAGATGAACTTTTTGGTGATGATGTCATAATTACAACTGAAGTTGGTCAGCATCAGATGTGGGCTAGCCAATTTATCAAGTATCGTCGTCCTAGAACACTGATTACTTCTGGGGGCCTTGGAACAATGGGGTATGGGCTTGGTGCAAGTATTGGTGTAAAACTTGCTTGTCCTGAGAAAACCGTAATTAATGTTGCAGGTGATGGCTGTTTTCGTATGAACATGAATGAGATTGCTACCGCAGCACGTTACAATATTCCTATTATTGAGATTGTATTTAATAATCATGTACTTGGTATGGTACGTCAATGGCAGACCTTGTTCTATGAAAAGAGATACTCTCATACCATCTTAAATGATAAGGTTGATTTCGTAAAATTAGCGCAAGCTTTGGGTGCAAAAGCCTTCCGTATTGAAAAAATAGAAGATGTTGAGCCAATATTAAAGGAAGCTGTCGCATGCAAGCAACCAGTCGTAATCGATTGTATCATCGAAACTGACGATAAGGTTTGGCCAATGGTTGCACCAGGAGGCTCAATTGAAGATTGTTTTACTGGTGAGGAATAGCTACCATATTTTTCAGTCACTGAACTAATTCAGTTTTATTGCAATTCATATACTCTTTTGATATAATGCACAAGGTGAGCCAAACCAATCGGTTTGGCTTGCCTTACAAAAGAATAAAATTACGAATACTACATATTCTTTTGATACATTAGAAAAGAGGAGGCCATTTCATGAAGGGCAATGTAATTGTTGGACAATCAGGTGGACCAACAGCTGTAATCAATTCCAGCTTAGCAGGTGTTTATAAAACTGCTAAAGATAGAGGAGCCAAAGTTATTTATGGAATGCAACATGGAATTCAAGGATTTATAAATGGACAAATTGTGGATTTGGCAGATCATATTAAGGATAATTTAGATATCGAGTTATTAAAGCGTACGCCATCTTCTTATTTGGGTTCATGTCGCTATAAGCTTCCTAATGCATCAGAACATAAGGAAGTTTATGAAAAAATTTTTGCTAAATTAGATGAGCTTGAAATCGGATATTTCTTCTATATCGGTGGAAATGATTCTATGGATACGATAAATAAGTTAGCGGAATATGGGAAATCAATTGATAGTCCAATACGTTTTATGGGTGTACCAAAAACAATCGACAACGACTTAGCTGCTACGGATCACACGCCTGGATTTGGTAGTGCAGCGAAGTATATTGCTTCCATTACAAAGGAAGTGATTCGTGATGGTCTTGTTTATGATATGGAGAGTGTTACTGTACTTGAAATTATGGGGCGTAATGCGGGATGGTTAACTGGAGCAGCGGCACTTGCGCGTGGTGAGGACTGCGAAGGACCAGATATGATTATCCTTCCAGAAATCCCATTTGATCAAGAAAAATTTATTAAACGTCTAAGTGAAATCCAAAAAACAAAAAAATCAATCATCGTTGCGGTATCAGAAGGAGTTCGTCTTGCCAATGGTAAGTACGTTTGTGAGATGGAATTATCCGAGAACGCTGTGGATGCATTTGGACATAAGAGTTTATCAGGAACAGGACGTATTATCGCTGGTCTTGTTAATAGTGAGCTTGGTTGTAAAGCGCGTGCAATTGAATTCTCAACCTTACAACGTTGTGCTTCTCATATCGTATCACGTGTTGATATTACGGAAGCATTCCAAGTTGGTGGTGCAGCAGTAGCTGCCGCAATGGCTGGAGAAACAGGCAAAATGATTACGTTAAATCGTGTATCCGACGATCCATATCAGTGCACAACGGGAACCTTTGATATATCAGAGATTGCAAATATAGAAAAGAAAGTACCAATGGAATGGATTGATGTTGAGAATTTTTATGTTAAAGATGAATTTTTAAATTACTGTCGTCCATTAATTCAAGCAGAATTAACACCAGTTATGGTGGAAGGACTTCCAAGACATTTATATTGTAAAGAACAATAATTTATGAAAAATAGGGGATGCTACTCTTTGGGGGCATCCCCTAATTAATGCTATAAGTATAGGATTTCAATGCAGATATTTATAATTTTTTTACTTTTCAAATAATAAGTGATATGTTATGATTAATATGGTATTAAAAACTACATAACGTAAAACATTAATACTATGTGATAAGGATATCATCACAATATATATTTAGGAGGACCATTTATGACTTACAGAATTATTGGTGATAGTTGTACTGATTTACCAGTAGAGCTAAAGAAAAATGAAAATATACGTTTAGTTCCACTATCCATCCAAATTGAAGACGAAACAATCGTTGATGATCAGAGTTTCAATCAGATAGATTTTCTCAGAAAGATGGCTGAGAGTAAGCAATGCCCCAAATCCTCCTGTCCTTCTCCAGATAGTTTTATGAAGCATTTTGATGGAGTGGATGATGTTTATATAGTTACACTAACTTCAAAACTTAGTGGTTCTTATAATAGTGCTGAATTAGCAAAGAAATTGTATTTAGAGGACCATCCAAATAAAAATATTGCAGTAATAGATTCAAAATCCGCTTCTGTTGCACAGACACTTATTGTTATGAAGATTCAACAGCTAATTCAAGCAGGTAAAACATTTAAGGAAATTGTTCCAATTATCAGTGAGTACCGTGATAGTATGGAGACTAAGTTTGTCCTAGAATCCCTTGATAACCTTCGTAAGAATGGAAGATTAACAAATCTTACGGCTGTTATTTGTAGTGCTTTGAATATTAAACCGATTATGGGAGCTCGTGAAGGTGAGATTGTCAAACTTGATCAGGCAAGAGGTGTCGAGCGAGCATTACAAAGAATGATTAAATTTGTTGAGGAAGATGTAAAAGGTGCAAAAGACCGTATTCTAGGAATAGCACACTGTAACAACTTCGAACGTGCTATCTACGTTAAGGAAGAGATTTTAAAGAGAATTCCATTTGCAAAATGTTTTATATCTAATACAGGTGGTATTTCTAGTTTATATGCAAGTGAAGGTGGAATTATCATTAGCTATTAAATCTCAGAAGCTTGTCAAACGTTCTTAAAGTTTGTAAATTCGTTTTTCATCTTGGGTATAACGAATGTCGATGGTAATAAATCAGTAGTTACTTGGAGTAAAAAACGCTATTTATATAGACGATAATGTGTTATACTTAATATGGTTTCAAAACCAACTTATAACTAAGGGAAAGGATGATAAGCAATGAAGGAATTTGCTATTACAACAGATTCAAATTCAGATTTACCACTCTCCTATATAAAAGAGAAGAACATTGGGATTATCTCTCATTATTATGACCTCGAAGGGGTTACTTATGGAGAAGATAACTTATTACCTGCAAAGGTTTTTTATGATAAAATGCGTGAAGGGGTTATGCCAACTACAATGGCAAGTAATCCTCATGTAATTCGAGAGACTTTTCAAAAATATGTTGATGAAGGATATGAAGTACTCCATATTAGTTTTTCCTCTGCATTAAGTGGTGGCTGTAATAATGTTACCGTTGGAGCAGCTGAGATATGTGAAGAAAATCCTGGTGCCAAGATTATTGTCATCGACTCTTTAAATGTATCTTTAGGTCAGGGAATGCTAATCATGAAGGCAGTCAAGATGCGTGAGCAAGGCAAGAGCATCGATGAGGTTGCTGAGTGGATTGAGGAACATAAGTTAGAGTATTGTTGCCAGTTCACCGTAGATGATTTGCACCATCTTCATCGTGGCGGACGTGTATCTAAAACAACAGCTGTTATTGGTTCTATGATCAATATAAAACCAATACTTACTGTTAATGATAATGGTGAGCTTATATCGAATGGTACAACGCGTGGACGTAAGAAATCATTGAGTACAATTGTTGATAATATGATAGCTAGTATGGGTAAATACAAAGATGAGGACGAGGTGATCTGTGTTGTTCATGGAGATGCCGAAGAAGATGCCAACTTTGTAATTAACCTAATTAAAGAAAAGCTACATAGAGATAATATTGTAGTGAATACAATTAGTCCAAGCATCGGGGCACATTCTGGTCCAGGAGCTATTGGAGTACTTTTCCATGGAGAGCATAGATAGTTAAAAATAAATTGATTTATTTTTAATGATATGTGGTGAAACAAAGTAAGTTTCTAAAATATATGGAACAACATAAGAAAAGGCATGCTACTTATATATGACAAGCTAAGATGATGTTTGGATTCTTCTTGTTGATTAAGTATCATGCTTTTGTTGTATCTTAATTTGTTGTGTTATGATAAGTATTACCTCTTGCTAACATGTCAACAATCGATATAATAGAAGTAGTTAGATGGATTGACATGTTTTGATATAGAGAAGTAGTTGGTTGTTAGACATGGCTTGTTATATAGAAGTAGTTTGATAGGAGTATCGTTATGGCTAAAAAATATTATGCAGTGAAAAAAGGTGTTGTTCCGGGTATCTATACGACTTGGGCAGACTGTCAAAAAAATATAAACGGATATTCTGGAGCCATCTATAAAAGCTTTCCAACGGTTCAGGAAGCAGATGCATTTTTATCTGGTTTATCAATGGTTTCTGAGAAAGATAATTCCAATCATAGTAGCATCTCGGATTCAAAATCCGAAGCAGTCGCTTATGTAGATGGAAGCTACAATATTGTAACAAAGGAGTATTCCTATGGAGCGGTAATTTTCCATGATGGAAAAGAAGAACAGCTCTCAAAGAAGTTTTCCGATCCTGAGATGGCAACTATGCGTAACGTTGCAGGAGAGATTGAAGGTTCGAAGTGTGCAATGCAATATTGCGTAGATCACGGCATCAAGAGCATTGATATCTATTATGACTATGAAGGAATTGCAAATTGGTGCATTGGGGCTTGGAAAGCTAATAAGGAAGGAACACAGAAGTATAAGAAGTTTTATGATGATATTAAAACGAAAGTAAAAGTTAATTTTGTAAAGGTAAAAGGTCACTCGGGAGATAAATATAATGATTTGGCAGATGCGTTAGCAAAGGCCGCTGTCGGTATCGAGTCGTAGTTTTAGCAACTAGCAAAGATTTGATTCACTTTGCTAGTTGTTGCAATTCAGCAGTTATACTCTGATGAAAATTACTTATTTTGCTATAATCTTATCATTACATTGTGAGTATTTTATACTTGACAATTGGCCTTTTCGGGTGCATAATATTTTAGCAAAGTTTTTTTTACGTACATAATCGAGGCGTGGCTCAGTTTGGTAGAGCGCTACGTTCGGGACGTAGAGGTCGCAGGTTCGAATCTTGTCGCCTCGATTGATGAAATTCAATCAAAAGAAAAAATAATATGCTGAAATAGCTCAGTCGGTAGAGCACTTCACTCTTAATGAAGGGGTCGTCGGTTCAAATCCGATTTTCAGCTTACTAAATAATATAAGAAAAAGACCGCCATAACCTTGAAATTACTTGGTTTTGCGGTTTTCTTTTTTTGCTTATCCTGGCTTATCTTGGACGAAATAGGGACGGTCAATATCTATCGTGGTCATACTATCTGCATGTCCAAGGAGTCGTTGAGCGGCCTTTATATCTACGCCTGTATAATATAGCATTGCAGCAAAGTTGTGGCGAAACGTGTGAGGTGTTACCCCTTTTAATAAATCAATTTTTATAATCATTTTACCTCTATCAAATTATGCAGGAGTACCACTTACAGCAATGTTCAGTCTATTATATATGCTGTCCCACATGCGTCGAAAACTTGTCTTGGACACTGGTTCGCCTTTTTTGTTAGCAAATAAATACCATAGATCAAATTGATGACACTAAAGTCGTGAGACTTGGGTAATAACCCCTTATTAATTTTATACTTCCCTAAGAGACATTCAGCATAGTCATATGTGGTTGCATTTTTATTGACAGATGTCGATAAATGGAATAATATGGTTAGAGGGGGTGTTAGCAAGACTGACGTTAAAGTTGAATTATACAAAGTAATAGAAACGCAGTATTACGAAGTTGATAGAGAATTTAAAGAATTAGAACACCAATATAAACTAGAAGAAGTTCGTTATAGTCTATATGAAAAATGAAAGGTAGAACAGCTACGAGTAATGCTAGAGAGTACTATAATAAGATGTTGGATGATTCGTTAGCAAAATGTGATGAACTAAAAAAGCTGTTAAATCCAAATAAGCTAAAAATGCAGGGAGGGAAGTTATGAAGAAAATAAATACAATTATTGTTTCTTTTATGTTTTCATTAGT
This sequence comes from Bacillota bacterium, assembly GCA_023410575.1. Classification (GTDB taxonomy): domain Bacteria; phylum Bacillota; class Clostridia; order Lachnospirales; family Lachnospiraceae; genus Lachnoclostridium. Next base: position 26,015 of record JAEYPP010000077.1, read on the forward strand.
TCTTTTATTTTCACCAGTATTAGATTCATGGAATGGGCAGAACATAATTGTTACTGAAGCACATTCTGGAAGAACTGACTCAAGTGGAGGGCACAGAGATAACAAAAATAAAAGTGGTTTAGGTTATTACCATTACCATTGTGGTGGCAATCCTCCGCATTTACATGAGAATGGTGTATGTCCTTATAGTTCCCAAAGCACATCATCAAATAGTAGCAAAAAGAAAACGGTAAAAGCAGTTCAAGAAGCATTGAATGAATTGGGTTATGATTGTGGCATAGCAGATGGAATATATGGAAAGAAAACAAAGGCGGCTCTTAAAGAGTTCCAAAAAAATAACGACTTGACTGTTGATGGAATCATTGGTAAGCAGGTTAAGAAAGCACTTAATATTGATTAATTCAAAGCATCTATTGTTAGATATTCTCCTGTCAAGTAGACAGGTCAAATATCTAAAGCAAAGTGCAGATGAACGGTCACACGTTTTGTATGGCCGTTTTCTATGCACACCATTTTTTTGTAGAGCAAATAGTATTAGATGATATTTCAGTAGAAATATTGATTTATGTAATAAGGAGTAGATACAAAATACAGAACAATGTATTTTTGTACCCACTCCTTATTTTATATGAAAGAAAACTTTTGTATTCGAATTAAGAGTTTCACAGGAAGCACACTTTTATCTAGTAGTAGAAATTATTAAGAAAAGGTATTATGATAGGAAAGTAGGGATAAATTCCACAATTGTTTAGAAATCTGTAAGATTTAGTAATTGTTATACTTTAGATTTGGATGTTTTAATATAGATAAGCTATAGCGAAAGGGGTTAGGAAACATGGAACCATATCATATTTTAATCGTTGAGGATGACAAGGAAATTCTAGAGGGCATAAGTATTTATCTTAGGAATCAAGGATATCAAGTGTTTAAAGCTCAAAATGGGGCTCAAGGATTAGAAGTACTTGAAAGTGAAGAGATTCATCTTGCAATTGTAGACATTATGATGCCAGTCATGGATGGGATCACAATGACGATGAAACTTCGTGAAAAGTATGATTTTCCAGTGATTATGTTGTCGGCAAAGTCAGAAGAAATTGACAAGATTACTGGACTTAATATTGGGGCTGACGACTATGTTACGAAACCATTTACACCGATGGAACTGATGGCACGTGTGAATTCGCAACTTCGTAGGTATATTAAATTCCTAAAAAAAGAAAAGGAATTAGTGGGAGAGCTACAGACACCGAAGGAGGAAAATCACGATAAAATATATGTTGTCGGTGGGTTGGAGCTTAATGAAACGACGGTTGAAGTATTCGTAGATGAAAAGCCAGTTAAATTTACACCTTTAGAATTTAAAATATTATGTCTTCTTATGAGAAATCCAGGTAGAGTGTTTTCACCAGATGAGATTTATGAACGCGTCTGGAATGAAAAAGCTATTACTACGGATACAATTATGGTTCATATTCGAAGAATCAGAGAGAAGATTGAGATTAATCCGAGGGAGCCAAAATATCTGAAAGTGGTATGGGGAGTAGGCTATAAGATTGAAAAAATGTAAAGAAAAGGTGAGGGAATGCAAGTAAAGAAAGTAAAAGAAGAGATAATAACGGATGAAAAAATAACGGAAGAGAAAATAATGGAAGAGAAAATATCCCAAGAGAAAATACAAGAAGAGAAAGTAACAGAAAAAAAGGTGAAAGAAGAAAAAGAGAAGGATAAAAAAATAAAGGTTGCTGGGAAGATTATTGGTTGGCTATTATGCATCATATTTTTAGTTACATGCTCTATTGGATTTGTCTCAGAAGCAAAAAAAATCTCACCAACAAATGAAGACTGGACGTCACATATTATTCAGCAAATGATAGATCCAATCAATTACGTACTATATTATCAAGCAATGCTCGAGAAAAATCCAATGCTAGATTCCACGAGTGATGTTTTCTTCCCTGAGGAAGTAAATACGGAGCCATTTTATGCAGGTTCATGGGAGGCAATGTTAGCTCATTATTCGAATCTACTATATGGATGTGATAATATTGAGTATCTTGTAATTGATAATGAAAATCGTCAGACTTTGTATGAAAGTGATCAGTCAGACTTGATTAGTGAGTTTTTTATTCAATCGGACAATTCTGCGGATGGGCAAGCTCAATGGACGCAGAAGATGCAAGAAAAATTCGGGTATTATACAGTAATTCAGTATGATGAAAATGGAAAGGCTACAGTTCTTGATTGCTTTGGGGTAGATAGAAATAATATTCTCGCAACGAAGCAACCATTGAATGAAAAATCTGAATTTGAAGTACCGATTTATGAAAAGGTTGATAGTGAGATTGCAACATTAATTGAGAATTCTCTCGAATCAGGATCTTTTATTTTAGATAATGAAATATACTATCTTCGTGGTCCACATGAAGATAAGATAGATCGGATTTATGAGTATGTCAATAGTAGTGGGGATAAGTCATATACCACGTTGTTGTATAAGCACACAGGTTATATAAACCCAAGTGGTATTAAGGATGTTACAATCGTAGTTGCAATTTCTGAGCCAATGCAAATTGGTAATACAATGTTCTATATGGATTCTGATTACTATTCTATCCCCAATGGGTTTGCTTTCTTGCTGATCGGTTTTCTTATTGTAACAATTATTGCAGCAATTGTAATTTCTTGTATTAAATTATTGGGAATTGCCACTGGGTTTATCTCTAAAATTCCGCTAGAACTAATTGCACTATTTGTAGCAGCAACCATTCATCAAGTGCATCCACTAGCACGTTTGACTCAATCTTTTACATCAGGGTTACTAGCTCAAGAGATGGTAAATGCTAGGATTACGGAAAGTATTGCAAACACTTTGGACGATATTATTATCCATGGTGTATGGTTCGTATTTTTTGGAGTAATTTTCTTTAGTATTGTATCCGTGTTATCGGTATTTCGAAAAGGAATCAAACGTTATTGTTTCGAGAATATCCTAGTTATTCGCATCATTACTTACTTGTTAAAGTTGGGAAAAAAGATGATTAAGCTGGGAAAAGGGATGATTAAGCGGATATTAACATTTGATCTTCATGATTCCGTTAATCGTACTGTTTTAAAAGTAGTTCTGCTTAATTTCATTATTATTTTCATTATGTGCTGTTTCTGGTTTTTGGGTATTCCTATCTTGATTGTATATTCCATCTTAGTGTTCTATTTCTTGAGAAAATATTTAAATAGCCTAAAGGAGAACTATGATAAAGTGATAGAGGCTGCTCATAATATGGCAGAAGGTCAACTAGATTATCAGATTGATGAAAAGCTTGGTTTATTTACTCCACTAGCAAGTGAACTTAATAAAGTTCAAGAAGGATTTAAACAAGCAGTTTTAGAAGAAGTTAAGAGTCAAAAGATGAAAACAGAGCTAATAACAAATGTATCTCATGATTTAAAGACACCATTAACAGCGATTATAACGTATGTCAATCTGCTAAAAGATGAAGATATTACAAAAGAACAGCAAGAAGAATATATTGAAGTACTAGATAATAAAGCGATGCGACTAAAACAACTGATTGAAGATTTATTTGAAGTCAGTAAAATTAATAGTAGTAATATAACTCTAAATCCTGTTGACGTTGATGTTGTCGAATTAATAAAGCAAGCTCAGTTAGAGCTATTGGAACGTTTTGAAGAGGCTCATATTGATTATCGGTTAACAGTACCAGAGGACAAAGTGATCTTACATTTAGATAGTCAAAAGACATATCGCATTTTTGAGAATTTGTTTGTCAATGTAGTAAAATATGCGCTACCGAATACAAGAGCTTATATGTCAGTAACAAAAGAAGATGGTATTGTTACGATAGAGATGAAAAATGTCTCAGCACAAGAACTTAATATTTCACCAGAACAATTAACGGAGCGATTCGTACGTGGAGATAAATCCAGGAATACAGAAGGTTCAGGATTAGGTCTTGCAATTGTTAAGAGCATTGTAGAAGTCCAAGGTGGAACATTTTCAATTGAAGTCGATGGAGATTTGTTCAAAGTGATTATCCAATTCCATCAATAATTATAATCTCATTCTCTTGTGTATAAAAAATGAAAGTCTCTGTGTCAGTGTGGGTATGATAGTTATTCATCATGCGCGATACTGTCATAGGGATTTTTTATGTAAAAGGAAAGTTCTTCGAACTTCCCTTTTACATAAAAAAAGTGTCCAAAAAGAAGGACGCAAATATGCGTACTACGCTGTGCTACGGCGCGGAACAAAAGTTGTGCTTGTATTTGAAATAGATTAAGATAATTGTAAGAAAATATTTACATTATTGACACTCTAGTATGATATGATTTAATTATGTGTATTGTTGAACACAGAAATCAATTTGCAAAATGAATCAACTAATCTTTCAATATACGAATGGATCGGCAAAACAGCTAAAAATATCTTTAAATAAGGCATATACAAGTAAACTGAGTAATTGCAATCTTTGTTCAGTCAGTTCTTTGGATACTCTGCTTTATTATCAATGTTTTAATAGTGTAGGGATTAAAGAATATAGTGATTATGATGGAATTGTATGCTTGAGCAATTATAACGAAATTCCGGAATCCGTCCCAATTGTTAAGATTGAGCCTTCGAAAGCTCCTACGCCAACACCTACGCCAGAACCAAAAATATTTAATGTTGAAGGAGTAGAGTTCCCTGTAAGAACAACATTTTTATCGAATGCATTAAGTGACTGGGGAGGAACCGCATTCTTATGGAGTGAACTCGAACAGAATGTCGATGGCAAAATCATCAAATCAACCAACCTTTGGTATGATTGTAATACAATTGGATTTTCTCATCAAGGGACAAACTGTGAGGGTGTTATACTAACAAAAGCAAATCAAGGTTATAACATATCAATTAGTGTCAAACTTAGTGGTTCAGTAACAGCCGAACAAAGTGCGTCCATACTAAAAGCCATGGTAGCCACGATTTCTTCGAAACCATCTTTGGTGTATGAGGCAATCTATGATTCCTTTACATCAACAGAGTCACATGGGATCAACAAGAAAACATATGTTGCAATTGGTGATTGTAAAATAAAAGTAGATGTAAAAGATGGTGTCGTTATTTACAATATAAAGGAACGTTAATGTAAGAATAGTTAATCTATAATGTTTCATAATAAAAAGACTGATAGTCTGTAGCTTATATAGTTAAGCCACTGACTATCAGCCTTTTTTATGTAATAGGAAAGTTCTCAGAACTTCCTATTACATAAAAAAGCGTCCAAAAGAAAGGACACAATTATGCACACAAGCGCGTTAGGAAGATGTCGCTTACGCGACCGCGCTTGGCGCGAGTGTTTTGCAAGCAAAACACTTTGTTCTTGAACTAAGAAGTTTTTTCAAATTCCATAATCATGCATCCAACAAATAAGGATGCTTTATGCACACAAGTACTGATGGGACATGCCGCTTACGCGTACCACGCTTTGTACGAGTGTTTTTTCATGCATAACAAATAAGTCATTCTATTACATAGGTAATACGTTACGACCAAATTCGTTATTAATAATCTGGGCAGCACTGCTGTAAATAGCAGATAATCCACAGAAAATACCAACATATCCAGCAACTGTGTGGATAAGATCTGAGCCTGTGAAGTTTGCTGCGGATAAAAGGAAGAATAAAATAGTTAAACTTCCAAATACAATTTGAGTGATGCGATTATGCTTTAACGTTCCAATGAACATAAAGAATGTAAATAATCCCCAAAAAGCTAAGTAATAGCCCATGGATGCATCATCTTTTGCATTGATGTTGGAAAAAGGATTGATCCAAATAAGAATTAAGGACCACCAGAAGAATCCGTATGCAGTGAATGCAGTAGCTCCAAACGTATTATTCTTCTTAAATTCCATAATACCAGCAATAATCTGGGCAGCACCACCAAGGGCAAAGCCCATAGCTACAATCACAATACTAAGTGGAAGAAAACCAGCATTGTGTAAATTAAGTAAACATGTTGTCATACCAAATCCGAGTAATCCTAAAGGTGCTGGATTGGCAATGCTTGAAGATTGTTGTGTTGACATTACTTTGTCCCTCCTAGTTATTTTCCGATAACGCGACAATAAAACATTCTATCAGTAAGTTTTTTACTTTTCAACAGAGAAATTAAGATTCCATAAACTACTATGGAATATATTTCGTAATAGGTTGCGGGAAAATGATAGGATAATAAATAAGATAGAAAACACATTTTCACTCTATCAAATTATTATTTCGTTTGGAATAACTATGTAGAAGTGGATGTGATTACAGATTGAAGCGATTCTGAATTTTCGGTATGATACAGGAGAAGTGAATGACGAACCCGTGAAGTAAACGTTCCCGGGGACCCCTTAAGGAGGTTCAGTTATGAAGTTTGTGTATCTACCTGATAAATGCTTGAAATGTGAAAATGAAATTAAGATAGAAAAGAAACAAGATGGAACAATGGATGCATATTGTATGCATTGTGATTTTGTTCTAAAGTTTACAAAGGAGGAAATAGAGCAACTACTTCCTCAAAATTAATAAAAAAGGAATGAGATTTATCGCGCTCCGAAGAACTATGCGATAAATCTCATTCCTTTTAACTTATTCCTTTTTAAGTACTTTTGAACCCTATTCTTTTCCATTCCAGCAATAAGTACATAACTTGCAAGGTGAGATTCCAACGGCTTGAATCATATCGTCTAATCGGTGATAGCGTAATGTTGTAAAATTCAATTGTTTTTTGATCTCATCTAACATAAATTTATATTTATCCGATTCCGGATTAGAGTACTCTTGTAGTGCGGATACCTCATTTGGACCTTCTGCTTTTGAGATGATACGGCGAGTAATTAAGTCCATCTCTGAAGTTGAACGGGAAAAGTTTAAATATTTACAACCATAGAGTAGTGGTGGGCAAGCTGGACGAATATGTACTTCTTTTGCGCCACTCTGATAAAGAAATTCGGTTGTTTCACGTAGCTGAGTTCCACGTACAATCGAGTCATCAATCAGTAATAGACTCTTGTCTTTAATCAAATCATGAACTGGAATTAACTTCATCTTTGCTATTAAATCACGCTTGCTTTGCATAGTTGGCATAAAGGAACGAGGCCATGTCGGCGTATACTTGATGAATGGACGAGAAAATGGAATGCCAGAACGGTTCGCATATCCAATTGCATGAGCAGTACCAGAATCCGGTACACCAGCAACAATATCTGGTTTTACATTATCTCTTTGAGCTAGTAAATCTCCACAATTATAACGCATCTTTTCTACACTTACACCTTCATAAGAGGAGGAAGGATAACCATAATAAACCCAAAGGAAAGTACAAATCTTCATATTTTCCCCAGGCTTTGCAAGTACTTGTACTCCTTCTGGTGTAATAGCAACGATTTCTCCAGGACCTAATTCTTTATATTCGGTATATCCAAGATTAAGGTAAGCGAAACTTTCAAAGGATGCACAATAGGCATCTTCCTTTTGTCCAATCGAGACAGGGGTTCTTCCCATCTTATCACGAGCCACATATAATCCTTTTGGGGTCATAATTAAAATCGTCATTGATCCTATGATTAAATCTTGGGCGTATTGAATACCATCCACAAAGTGAGATTTTTGGTTAATGATTGAGGCAACAAGTTCAGTTGGATTAATTTCGCCACCACTCATCTCAAGGAAATGTGGATTTCCAGAATTAAATATCATGGATACGATTTCATCCACATTATTAATTTTACCTACAGTTGTAATTGCATAAGTACCATGATGAGAACGAACGATCAAGGGTTGTGGTTCGAAATCGGAGATACAACCAATCCCAAGATTACCTTCCATTTCATTCACATCTTTTTCAAATTTCGTACGAAAAGGTGCACTCTCTATGTTATGGATTGAACGATCAAATCCATCCTTACCGTATACCGCCATGCCACCTCGTCTTGTTCCGAGATGGGAATGATAATCTGTTCCAAAGAATAAATCAAAAACGCAGTCTGTTTTTGATGCTACACCAAAAAATCCACCCATGATAATCCTCCATAATCTTTATTCTTATAGTCCATCTTAATCTAAATATTTTCATAAGTGTGGAAGTTCATCTGTTAATTATAACAGATGATGAAAGGAATAAAAATAAGTCTATTTATAATAAAAACTAATACTTTATGTAATTATAACTGATAAATCGAAAGTAGGTAAGTCGAAAAAGTAATTCTATTGTCGTTAAGGAGAAGTATTAGAAAAAATCAGTGATAAATCAGTCGAGAAAAAAACTCTATAAAATATCAGTCAGGAAAATATCTCACATACTATCATATATGGAAAATAATTACAAGTCTTGTTCTTTATAAAAGTTTCTCGTATAATCAAATAATTCAAAGATATAAGTTGGGGGTATTGTCAGGTGTGCAATCTATGAATGTCAGAGAACAAAAAGAGTTGTATCGATTACTAGAAAAGTTGCTTCGGTCTTATACGAGTGGAGCGGCTAAGTCAGAATCAATTGAAACAGCACAGCAATTGCTTTTCTCAATAGAATACTGTATGAACAGCTACTATAAGGGTTTAGATAATGGGGAACCTTATGGTTTGATGCATAATAAGAAACCTAGTTCTGATAGAAAAGAGCATATATCAGATATTTATGAGAAGGGCGTTGTTGCAGTTAAGGGGTGTGTACAAAAAAGCAAAGAATTGTGGATAAAGGTACAAAAAACAATGGCAGATGTGGATAATGAGATTTATCAGAAGACAATCATGAATGAAATTTCGGACTTTTTTGAAAAATATGATCCACGTTTTGGCGCACAACTAATGCCAGTTGCGGTACGATATCCACTTGCTCTAAAAATTGAAGGACTTAGTGGAATTGAGTACATTTATGAGTACTTATATCGCTTGTTGTTAGAAAATGAGTTTGTCATAAAATTTGATGGAACTTTAGTAAATTGCTTAATTAACGGATATCATAAAGAAACAAGGGCTGATGATGTTAATTTATTTGAACTTGTACTACAGAATGTTCTTGGCTTAAGCATACTAAATCGGGATATTTCTTCTCTTCATATATCAGAGGAAGATTGTAAAGAGTTATTATCAAAACTAGAAGGAATGAGTATAGCACGTCTTCAAATTCTCTGTGAGGAGCAAGTTTCTCTGATATTATCTAAATTAGGCATTACAAACCAGGATATGATAACATATACAAGAGAAAAAGTAAAAGAAATATCACAACGATTATTAAAAGGTATCAATAAAAAGAACCTAACACTCCTATTCCTATCTTTTCATGAACAGGAAGACGAAGATAAAATCTATTTTGAGGGCAATAAGCTTTCAAAAGAGAAGTTAAGTGAAGTAATTGACGAACTGAATCAAATGCGTTATCTTAAAGATAAATTGCAGAAGGTAAGAAAAGAAATTCACTGTTTGAATGATTTAAAAGTAGTCATATCAGAATGTTTTGCTGGAGAGGAATATGAGCAGGTATTTCACTTGTTACTTCCAAGTGAATATGAACTGTTAGTTGGACAAGTAAAAGCAGACCTGGCATTAGGCAAGGATGAAAGCCTAATAAAGGAGTGGGAACTTGTACTTATTGAATCAGAAAAAGATCATTGTTTACAGATAGGAGAAGAAGATGAGAGTAGGAATGGGTTATGATGTTCATAAATTAGTGGAAGGCAGAGATCTAATACTTGGTGGAGTATGTATCCCATATGAAAAAGGTTTGCTCGGCCATTCAGATGCAGATGTATTACTACATGCGATTATGGATGCGTTGCTCGGTGCTGCAGCCTTGGGAGATATTGGCCGCCATTTTCCAGATACCAATGATATATATAAGGGTGTTTCCAGCATTGAATTATTAAAACATGTTAAGAGATTAATTGATCAAGAAAATTACGTGATTGGCAATATCGATGCTACTGTGATTGCGCAACGACCAAAGCTAGCTTCCTTTATCCCGCAGATGGTAAAAAACATTGCCGCTACATTGCAAGTGGAGGAAAATCAAATTAATATAAAGGCGACAACGGAAGAGGGGCTAGGATTTACTGGGACTGGAGAAGGAATTTCTTCGCAAGCGATATGTTTACTGAATTCCGTTGATAATTTTGCTTACAATGGAATGGATGGAGTTATTTATTCTTATGATCCGAATGAACAGGTGAGTTCAGGATGTGAAAACTGTTCAGGCTGTTGCAAACAGAAATAATAGATTGACAAATTGTGAAAAGTTGCATAGAATGGTTGATAAATAGAGTGAAAAGCTATGAACGGAAAGAGTAGTAAAGTTGAAGATCACAGAGAGGGAATGTCACCGGCTGAAAGCATTCCTGATATAGATTTTATGAAGTGCCTCCGGGAGCTGGTATAGTGAAAGTAGTAGCTATGCTCGGTAACAGCCGTTATTTGTTTGAGATTACAGCATATGCTGTAGAATTAGAGTGGAACCGCGAGTAACTTCGTCTCTTGTATAAGAGACGGAGTTTTTTTACATTATAATTCAGCATAATTCAGCGTCATTTAGCACAGAGAGGTTATGAGCATGGGATGACAAACATAATTCATCCGCAACACGCTCTCGCTTGAATGAAGTTCGTAGCGGTACATAAGGGCCTAAAATACAGGCCCTAAGTATCGACGACTTCATAACAGTATGCTGCTGAATTATGTTTGTCATCCTATGCTTAGCAAGTTTATTGATGTGCTAAATGACGATCCAATTGTAGAAAGCGCTTTTTACAATTAAATCGTGATTCCTCAGGGATGACAAACATAATTCATCCACAACACGCTCTTGCTTGAATGAAGTTCGTAGCGGTAAATAAGGGCCTAAAATACAGGCCCTAAGTACCGACGACTTCATAACAGTATGCTACTGAATTATATTTGTCATCTCATGCTTAGCAAGTCGATTGATGTGCTAAATGACGATTCAATTGTAGAAAGCGCTTTTTACAATTAAATCGTGATTCCTCAGGGATGACAAACCTAATTCATCCACAACACGCTCTCGCTTGAATGAAGTTCGTAGCGGTAAGGGCCTGTGGGAATTTACATAACAATTAAGTTATGAAGAGATTAGATAGGAGAGATAGGTATGGGATTTTTTGGTTTCGTAAAGGAAGAGATGAAGATCATCAAAGAGCGAGATCCTGCTATAAAATCCAATTTGGAAGTGTTTTTTTATCCAAGTTTTAAGGCATTGATAAGACATAGGATATCACATAAATTGTATAAGAATGGACACTACTTATTAGCAAGATGGTTTTCGCAAAGAACTGCAAGAAAAACTGGAATTGAGATTCATCCGGGAGCTACTATTGGCAAGGGATTATTTATTGATCATGGTCATGGAGTTGTCATCGGAGAAACTGCTATTATAGGAGATAATGTAACCTTATATCAAGGGGTGACATTAGGTGGTACAGGCAAAGAAAAAGGAAAGCGTCATCCAACGATTGGAGATAATGTAATGATTAGTGCTGGTGCGAAAGTATTAGGTTCCTTTACGGTTGGAGAGAATTCAAAGATAGGGGCAGGTTCTGTTGTGTTATCAGAGATACCTCCGAATTCAACGGTTGTAGGTGTACCGGGACGAATTGTAAAACGAGATAATGTCAAGGTACCGAGAGAAGAGTTAGACCAAGTGCATTTACCAGATCCAGTTAAGTGCGATTTAGAATGTTTACAAAAGGAGAATAAACGCTTAAGCGACGAAGTTGAGGAAATAAAAAAAATACTTGCAAAACTTGATAAGAACTAGAGAAATTAATTTACTCAATCAGGAAAGATAAAAAAATTATGAATGGAGAGAACTTAGATGAAGATTTATAATACAATGACAAAAACAAAAGAAGAATTTGTACCAATTATCGACGGTAAAGTAAGCATGTATGTTTGCGGTCCGACTGTTTATAACTATATTCATATAGGAAATGCAAGACCATTAGTTGTTTTTGATACGGTTCGTAAGTACTTAGAGTACAAAGGTTATGATGTGAATTTTGTATCCAACTTTACGGATGTTGATGATAAGATTATCAAAAAGGCGATTGAAGAAGGGGTAACGGCACAGGAGATTTCGGAGCGATATATTGCAGAGTTTGAAAAAGATACGAAGGCTCTCAATGTGAAACCTGTTACAACACGCCCTAAGGCAACCGAAGAGATAGACGGAATGATAGCTATGATTCAGGAGTTAATTGATAAAGGTCATGCATATGAGAAAAATGGAACCGTATATTTCAGAACGAGAAGCTACCCAGAGTACGGTAAATTAAGTAAGAAGAATATTGATGAATTAGAGTCTGGCGCTCGTATTGCAGTGGCAGACGAGAAAGAAGATCCACTGGATTTCGTATTATGGAAACCGAAAAAAGAGGGAGAACCATTCTGGGCGTCACCTTGGTCGGAAGGAAGACCAGGCTGGCATATTGAATGCTCTGTTATGAGTAAGAAATACCTTGGAGAACAGATTGATATTCATGCAGGTGGTGAAGATCTAGTATTTCCTCATCACGAGAATGAAATTGCGCAGACAGAATGCTGTACCGGTAAGTTTTTTGCAAAGTACTGGATGCATAATGGATTTTTAAATGTCGATAATAAGAAGATGTCAAAATCAGAAGGTAACTTCTTTACGGTACGTGAAATTACAGAAGAGTATGACCCAGCGGTATTACGTTTCTTCTTACTAAGCGTACATTACAGAAGCCCAATTAATTTTAGTCGTGAAATTGTTGATTCTTGTAAGAATGGATTAGAGCGTATTCAAACTGCAGTGGAATCTTTAAGATTCAAGCAAAAAGTGAAAGAAGAAAAGAATGATACAACTTCTAAGTTAACCGATGCTGAAAAAGAAATTCTTGATTTATTCGTGGAACAAAAGAAACGTTTTGAAGAAGTAATGGATGATGACTTTAATACGGCAGATGCAGTAACAGCAATCTTTGAGATGGTGAAGTTAGCAAATACAAACGTAACTGTTGATAGTAGTGCAGAATTTATCGAAAATGTGCTTTGCAACATTACTACTTTGTGTGATATACTTGGTCTAGAAACTGCGAAAAAAGAGGAAATTCTAGACGAAGACATTGAACAATTGATTCAAGAGAGACAGAATGCTAGAAAAAATAAAGATTTCGCAAGAGCAGATGAAGTTCGTAATCTGCTGTTAGAAAAAGGTATTATACTGGAAGATACCAGAGAAGGTGTAAAATGGAAGAGAGCATAGTTGCTAAGGTTATAAAGACCTTTGCACTTCCAACAACAGATATTCGTACCTATTCTCCACTAACATTAGCTTATATCGGTGATAGTATTTATGACTTGATTATTCGAACGATGTTAGTGGAGAAAGGGAATGCGCAAGTTAATCGTCTTCATCAGCATGCAAGTAAATTAGTTAAGGCTGTGACTCAAAAAGATATGGTACATGCCATTATGGATTTACTAAGTGAAGAGGAAGTAGCAGTATTTAAACGTGGCCGAAATGCAAAGTCATTTACGACGGCGAAAAATGCTTCGGTAACAGATTATCGAATAGCAACTGGTTTTGAAGCTTTAATAGGATATTTATATCTAAAAGAGGAATTGGACCGAATCTTATATTTAGTGAAAGAAGCACTGGAACGAATCGAGATGAATTAATCATGTAGTAGGAACAACGTATTATGTCAGAATAGATGTGTATACGATACGAGAACATTCAAAGAAAGGTATAACATGAGATACGAAGAATTAACAATTGAAGGACGTAATGCAGTAACGGAAGCTTTTCGTGCGGGAAAAACGATTGACCGTCTATTTATCCTAGATGGTTGTCAAGATGGTCCGATTAAGACAATCATACGGGAAGCGAAAAAAGGTGATACGATTATTACGTTCGTAAAAAAAGAGCGTCTTGATCAGATGTCAGAGGATGGAAAGCATCAAGGAGTAATTGCTTATGCAGCAGCTTACGAATACGCAGAAGTAGATGACATCTTAAATGCAGCAAAAGAAAAGGGAGAGCCCCCATTTATTCTAATCCTAGATGGAATCGAAGACCCTCATAACTTGGGAGCGATGATTCGAACTGCAAATCAGGCTGGAGTTCATGGTATTATTATTCCAAAGCGTAGAGCTGTTGGATTGACAGGAACAGTAGCAAAAGTCAGTGCAGGAGCAATCAACTATGTCCCAGTTGCTAAAGTGACTAATCTTGTCGCAACAATGGAGGAGTTAAAGGATAAAGGTTTATGGTTTGTTTGTGCTGATATGGAAGGTGAGATTATGTATCGTCAGAATCTTACGGGACCTATTGGTTTAGTTATCGGCAATGAAGGTGATGGAGTTTCTCGTCTTGTGAAAGAAAAGTGTGATTTCGTTACTAAGATTCCTATGAGTGGTAATATTGATTCCTTAAATGCTTCCGTAGCTATGGGTGTTTTAGCTTTTGAAATTGTTCGTCAAAGAAAATATAAGTAAATGATGATAGGAGGTTTCTTATGGTGAATAAGTGTTATGATGAGATGGCAGATGAAGATATCATTGCGCTTATTCGCCAGGAGGACCGAATTGCATTGGATTATCTGATTAGTAAATATAAAAACCTAGTTCGAAAGAAAGCAAAGGCGTTGTTTTTAATAGGTGGGGATAGCGAAGATCTTATTCAAGAAGGGATGATTGGTTTGTACAAAGCAATCAGAGACTTTCAACCAGATAAGGCAGCCTCCTTTCTAACATTTGCAGATTTATGCGTATCCCGACAGATGTACTCTGCGATAAAGACTTCGAATACAATGAAAAATCAACCTTTGAATAATTATATTTCAATTGATACACATAATTATAATGAAGATCAGGAAAATATTAATTCCATTACTTATGTTGCTAATATAGCACACGCTAGAAGCATGAATCCAGAGGAGATGCTTATCGACAGGGAGAATACACAACGTTTGGAAGCAAAATTGATGGAACGTCTATCAGGATTTGAAAAGGATATCCTAACGTTGTATCTACAAGATTATAGCTACTCACAAATTGCTAGGGTTATGAATAAGAAACCAAAAGCAATCGATAACGGATTACAGCGAATTAAGAAAAAATTGAATGAAGCATTAGCCGAAGAAACTTAACAAAATTGTATCAATAGAATATACAATTAAGTTAAGTTTTTTAATTTCACACTTGATTTTTCATAGTCATTATGTTATTATAATTTTCGGACGCGTAAGCGTACAGGCTGATGTGGCTCAGAGGTAGAGCACTTCCTTGGTAAGGAAGGGGTCACGGGTTCAATTCCCGTCATCAGCTTATTTTTGTGCCTATAAATACAATGCTTGTAGAGATTATATAAATTGTTAACACTCTGAAAAGAGTGCTTTTTTTTATTCTTGGGGACTATTTGGGACTAAGAGGACTAAAAAAGAAGTCCTGTAATGAAACAAGACTTCAATTCATTATATATTTTGAACGTCTTTCATAAGTATATTTTCAAGGGTATCGGCTGCTTTCTTATCTACTTCTTTAAGAGCATGAGCGTATATGTTCATTGTAGTGCTTGTCTTAGCATGGCCCAATTGGGATGATACGGTTCGGTTATGCACTTTATTAGCAATTTGTAATGTAGCCGAGGTATGGCGTAGTCCATGTAATGGTATTACTGGAAGTTTCTTAGATTCTTCGTGAACAGTTTTATTATATTTGTGGATAATTTTCTCAAAAGTATGATAAGGTGTGGATGGGTACATTATTCTACCGTTCCATTGAATAAATAAGTAGTTATCACCAACCCATTGATCACCGATAGATAGCCTATACTCCATTTGCTCTAACTTAATGTTCATTAATAGGAAAATCGAAATCATGAGCCATTATCTCTTTAACTGCTTGACTGGCTGTTCGCATTCTTACCTTTCCAGATACATATTCTTTTATTGTTGCAACCTCTTCATATTGTATTATCGTTATGTTAATGGGCTTACTCTTGACGCAATAGGAAATGGACTTGGAATAATAAAATACTAAGTGTATGGGTTGGGTAGATGAGAAAAAGCTTATGAGAGCATAGGATGAGACCATTGAGAAACTATCATACTCCCCAAAAGACATTTGTTATAGAGATAGGGGTAGTGTCTTTTTTTGTAAAATATTGTTGTTTTTATTTGAGTAAAGTGGTAGTATTGGATAAAGGGGTGATATAGTATGAATAATAGAATTAGTTTTGAAAATATGCTTAATGATTTGCTTACTAAGGATAATAAATATTCAAACGAATTAACAATATTCAAAAACTATTTAATCGGAAACAAACTTATTGATCAAGTTTTTGATTTATCAATCAATGATTTAGATGATTATTTCGATTCGCTATATACCGATAAGGTAGGATTTAAAGCGACATTAACCACTCACATATCTGCATTGAAAACATTATT
Source organism: Bacillota bacterium (assembly GCA_023410575.1). Lineage (GTDB taxonomy): Bacteria > Bacillota > Clostridia > Lachnospirales > Lachnospiraceae > Lachnoclostridium. Next base: position 42,484 of record JAEYPP010000077.1, read on the forward strand.
TAATTATCTGATTAGTAATAAATACAATTTTCGTAGTTTACTTGCTCATATATCAACAAAAAGCTTTAAAGAACAGGCAGAAGAAAGAGTAAAAGATGGCGTTAAAAAAGGAATTATACCAATAGAGCTTTTAAATTCAACATTATATAAAATGGATGAGTATATATCAATTAACGCTAATGCGGAATTTACGGGAATCAATGAAGAGAGAAGATATTATTATGTTGTATTGGCATGTTTATATGCAAAACTAACATTACTAATTCCGATAAAGCCGAAGGATATGCTGATAAAGACATTTGGTGATATAAGAAATGAATCAGTAAGACATATTGAACATCAAGGAATAGTTATTAATATACCAAATGGATTAAGAAGGCAGATAATCAAAACGATAGATTATGCAGAAAAAAAATATAATATAGCGTATTCATCAGAACAGCCATTGTTTGAATTTTTATTTAAAGCTATACTTAAAAATGTTACAACCTCTTCATTGGCTACCGCATTTGAAAAAGCTTATGAAGAAATAGGTGAGTATAAAATGTTAGAGAAAAATCCGAACGAGATAAAAGATAAATATACATATACAGCAGAGAGTTATAAAGCAACTGCTATATGTGAATTACTAAATAACGGTGTCGATTTATTATTTTTGCATCAACTGACAGGGCTAGATCATAATGCATTACTTGCAAATTATGATGAAAATGCTATGGATAAATTGGTAGATATTAAGTCTAAAAATATTAATGGAAGTATTGTTAATACGGGTTTCTTTACATATCTATAATTATATGGTAAAGAACTTACTACTGTAGGTGCTTTTTTTTACTCAGAACCAACGAATATGAGATGAGTCTGATAGCAGAAAAGAAATTAACCGATAAACAGAAAGCATTCGTGGTTGAGTATTTCATAAATATGGATGCCACCAGAGCTTACCTATAGATATACAACACTGGAGGACTACATTACAAAGACAACTTCGGAGCAATTAAGTGCCATTGCTGAGACTTATAATGGGGTTATATGAATAGCATATTTGTTAATACTCGGGCCACTATATTGAATGTAAGACACGTTAATTGTAAAATGAAACGCAACCCTTTCCATTACAATTAACAGTTTTTGAGTAGCTTGTTATATATCTGCTAAGAGGTTGCATCTTAGCTTACAAAAGTCTAGTGTATGTCAAAGCACTAGGC
>JAEYPP010000080.1 GCA_023410575.1 Bacillota bacterium
TTCTTAGTTCAATCCTCTTCATTTCTGGTATGTCCTCTCATAAGTGTGAGAGTATATCATACACTATTATTGTACTTAGGACAAAATCAAATATGGTTTACTAAGACAATATCAAAAATGAGTCATATTTATTGTACTCGTTTTTCTTTTCTCTTGACAACGTTATCCATATCACATATAATAGCCAATGTAAAGAAAAATACTTTACAGGTGGTGAGCGAATGGAAGCTTTAGATTTAAAAGCAACGGATAAACTTCAAGAAATCGTGGAATTGTCACGTCTGTATGATTTTTATGGTGAGTTATTGGGAAACCATAAAAAGCAGATTTTTGAAGATTATGTACTGAATGATTTATCATTAAGTGAGATTGCAAACGAAACAGGTCTAAGCAGACAGGGTGTTCATGATGTAGTTAAGCGTTGCTCTAAAAAGCTTAGGGAATATGAAGAAAAACTTTGTTTAGTAAAAAAGTTCGATTTGACGAAACAAAGAGTGAATCAGATTAAGTCGATTTCAGAAGATATCCGTAAGACGAATGATATTAGCAGGATTCTAGAACTTGAACAATTATCTGAGGATATATTGAATGAATTATAATATTGGAGGTTCTTATGGCATTTGAAAGCTTATCAGAAAAACTGCAAAATGTATTTAAAAACCTTCGCGGTAAAGGCAAACTATCCGAAAATGATGTAAAGCTTGCGTTAAAGGAAGTTAAGATGGCATTACTGGAAGCAGATGTTAACTTTAAAGTGGTTAAAAATTTTGTTAACACAGTTACGGAAAGAGCCATTGGTCAGGAAGTAATGACTAGTTTGACCCCAGGTCAGATGGTTATTAAAATTGTAAATGAAGAACTTGTGAAACTAATGGGTGATGAGACAACTGAGATCACATTTAATCCAGGTAGTGAGATTACCGTTATTATGATGTGCGGTTTACAAGGTGCTGGTAAAACGACAACAATTGCAAAACTTGCAGGACAATTTAAGTCCAAAGGTAAGCGCCCATTGCTTGTAGCAGGTGATATTTATCGTCCAGCTGCGATCGATCAGTTACAGATTAATGGTAACAAGCAAGGGGTTCCAGTATTCTCTATGGGAACAAATCACAAGCCAGTCAATATTGTAAAAGCGGCAATGGAACATGCGATGAAGAACAATAATAATGTTGTCCTTATCGATACTGCTGGTCGTCTTCATATTGATGAAGCAATGATGGATGAGCTTGTGGAGATTAAAGAGAATATTCATGTTGATCATATCATTTTAACAGTAGATGCAATGACTGGTCAGGATGCCGTGAATGTTGCAGAAACATTTAATAATAAGATTGGTATTACAGGTGTTATATTAACGAAGTTAGATGGTGATACTCGAGGCGGTGCTGCGTTGTCGATTCGTGCAGTCACTAATAAGCCAATTTTATATATAGGTATGGGTGAGAAGTTATCGGATCTAGAGCAATTTTATCCAGATCGTATGGCTTCAAGAATCCTTGGTATGGGTGATGTACTTACTCTTATCGATAAAGTTCAAGCAGAAATTGATGAAGATAAAGCAAGAGAGCTTGAACGTAAGATAAAAAAAGCTGAATTTGATTTTGATGATTATCTTGAACAGATGCAGCAGATGAAAAAAATGGGTGGTATGCAAAAGATCATGGACATGTTACCTGGTGGCATGGGAGGCCTTGGTGGTGGCAAAGCAAATCTAAAGGATGTTGATTGGGATGAAGGCGAGAAGGCCATCTCTCAGATGGAAGCCATTATCCGCTCCATGACAAAAGAAGAACGCAGAAACCCAGATATACTTAATCCTCCTCGTAAGAAACGTATTGCGAAGGGGGCAGGTGTGGATATTAGTGATGTGAATCGAGTTGTAAAACAGTTCGGTGAAACTCGTAAGATGATGAAACAATTTTCTGGTATGATGGGTGGTAAGAAGAAAAGATTCAAGCTCCCATTTGGATTATAGTAGTCATAATTGACGATAGGCAAAAGTATATCGTAGAATGAATGGATCGCTTTGTCTTGTAAATGCTATTATTAGCTTACAATTCAATTATAAATAGCCAAAAGATTATTTTGGCACGAAAATATTAAGGAGGTGAATCACAAATGGCAGTAAAAATTAGATTAAAGAGAATGGGTCAAAAAAAGGCACCTTTCTATAGAGTAATTGTTGCTGATGCAAGAGCACCTAGAGATGGTAAATTCATTGCTGAGATCGGTACTTACGATCCAACTCAGGAGCCAAGCGCTTTCTCCGTAGATGAAGAAGCAGCTAAAAAATGGATAGCAGATGGTGCACAGCCTACTGAAACAGTCGCTAGATTATTCAAGAAGGCCGGTATCAAATAGTCGGAGGTGAAAGTAATGAAGGATTTAGTTCAAGTAATTGCTATGTCACTCGTTGATCATCCGGAAGAGGTTATTGTAACAGAAACAGAAACAGAAAGATCGATCGTTGTTGAACTGAAGGTTGCGCCGGAAGATATGGGTAAAGTAATTGGCAAGCAAGGTCGTATTGCAAAGTCTATTCGTACCGTAGTTAAGGCTGCCGCAACAAAGGATGACAAGAAAGTTGTAGTAGAGATATTACAATAGATGTAAATATTGTAGCTATTTATGTTACATGTACGAGCGCAGCAAACTATATTGATTTTTTAATCAGGAAGTTTGTTACGCTCGTTTTTTTATATCATAGCAAATTCTTTTGAATTTCCTGCATTAAAGATTGATGTCATTCTAATATTTTGACAACTATTTTTATAGGGAATTCTAAGTTAGAAAGGTGAATTACAATGGAAGATTTTTTAAGAGTAGGCGTAATTTCTTCAACACATGGTATTAGAGGAGAAGTTAAGGTTTTTCCTACAACGGATGATATGAATCGATTTAAAGATTTAAAAACTGTTCTGCTTGATACAGGAAAAGAAAAAATCTCATTTGAAATTGAAAATGTTAAATTCTTTAAGCAATTTGCAATTCTAAAATTTAAAGGGATTGATAATATAAATGATATTGAGAAATATAAGGGAAAAGATTTACTCGTTACACGTGAGAATGCAGTTTCACTAGAGGAAAATGAATTTTTTATCTGTGATTTAATTGATTGCATCGGTTATAATGAAGATGGAACAGAAATAGGTAAGTTAATCGAAGTAATGCAGACAGGTGCGAATGATGTATTTGTATTTAAGACTGCACAAGGTAAAGAAGTGTTGGTACCTTATATCGAGCAATGTGTGAAGACAATTGATATTAAGAATAAAAAAATTAAACTTCATTTGCTTGAAGGTATGATGGAAGAATAATGGAGGATACGGATGAATTTTCATGTAATGACACTATTTCCTGAGATGATTAGTCACACAATGAATACAAGTATCATTGGTCGAGCGAGGGAAAAGGGGCTATTAACGATAAATACAGTAGATATCCGAGATTATACAAAGGATAAGCATCGTCGAGTGGATGACTATCCGTATGGTGGCGGTGCTGGTATGGTTATGGCCGCAGAGCCTGTCTATCTTACTCATGAAGCAGTGGTTGCCTCTATCAAAGAACGTACAGGTAATGAACAAATCAAACCTCGTGTTATCTACCTAACACCTCAGGGAAAGACCTTCAATCAAAGTATGGCAGTGGAATTGGCGAAAGAAGATGAGCTCATCTTTCTTTGTGGACATTACGAAGGAATTGATGAGCGAGTTTTGGAAACTGTTGTTACTGATTATGTATCCATTGGAGATTATGTCTTAACAGGAGGAGAATTACCTGTTATGGTTATGATCGACTGTATTTCACGATTAATACCTGGTGTACTTAATAATGATGTCTCTGCGGAATTTGAAAGCTTTCAGGATAATCTATTAGAGTACCCTCAATATACAAGACCAGAAACCTTTATGGGGAAAAAAGTACCCGAGGTTTTATTATCAGGCCATCATGCCAATATAGAAAAGTGGAGAAGAGAACAATCTATCATTCGTACAGCAAAAACTCGACCTGATTTGCTTGCAAAAGCTGAATTGACAGAGAAAGAAAAATGCTGGTTGGATATGAATATGGAATGACATCATAATTTAGGATCAACACGCTCTCGCTTAAATGAAGTTCTAAGCGGTACTAAGGACTTCCCAAAAAAAAGTACGCATTGCGTACTTTTTTCTTGTTGAATGATTAAGAGATATTTGGTGATACTACTTAGTGAATATGCTATATTGGAAGAACAGTTTTCATAAGCTCTTTCGCTAGGAGGTATTGAATGCAATCGTTATGGTCATCAACAGCAGCTAAGCCTTGCTATGAGACACTTACGAAAGATGAAAAAACAGGGGTATTAATTATTGGTGGCGGTATGGCAGGAATCTTGTGTGCTTATCTTTTGCAACAAGCAGGAATATCGTATATGTTAGTTGAAGCTAATACGATTGGGAGTGGTATTACAAAGAATACTACAGCAAAGATTACTTCCCAACATGGATTAATTTATGATCGATTACTTCATAGTATCGGTATAGAAAAAACAAGATTATATTTAGAATCCAATGAACTTGCCATCTCACAATTCGAAAAGATATGTGAAGCTAATGAGTGTGAATTTGAAAAAAAGTCTTCCTATGTATATACAGTCAAGGATCGTAATAAAATAATTCAAGAACTTAAGGCTTTGGAAAAAATAAACTATAATGCAAAATTTTGTACGCAGTTACCTTTGCCAATTGCTCATGTTGGTGCAGTTCGGTTTGAGAATCAAGCACAATTTCATCCTCTTATGTTTTTATATCAGATAGCAGAAGGTCTAAATATTTATGAACATACGATGGTAAAGGATATTGAAGGTCATAAGGTTATTACAGATCATGGAACAATCCATGCAGACCAGATTATTGTTACAACTCATTTTCCTATTTTCAATAAGCATGGAAGTTATTTCATCAAGATGTATCAACATCGTTCTTATGTAATTGCTTTAGAAAATGCACCAAATGTAGATGGAATGTATGTTGATGAAGCAATGACAGGAATGTCATTTCGAAATTATAAGAATCTGTTGTTGATTGGTGGTGGAGATCATAGAACAGGAAAAGAGGGCGGAAATTTCGAGGAACTTCGTAGATTTGCAAGCCGCTATTATCCAACGGCAAAGGAGAAATATGCTTGGGCAACGCAAGACTGTATGACACTAGATGGAATTCCTTATATTGGGCAATATTCAAAGCATACGCCAAATCTATATGTGGCAACAGGTTTTAATAAATGGGGTATGACAAGTTCTATGATTTCAGCAATGGTTTTAGTAGATTTGGTTCTAAATCGTAAAAATGATTATGCGGATATTTATTCACCATCTCGGAGCATGATGAAACCACAACTTTTCATTAATGGTTGGGAAGCAGTAAAAGGTATGTTAACGCCTACTACAAAGAGATGTCCACATCTTGGATGTGGTTTAAAGTGGAACAAAGTTGAACATACATGGGACTGTTCGTGTCATGGGTCGCGTTTTACCAAGGAAGGTGAAATTATTGATAATCCAGCAAAAAAACCTGCCAAGAAAGTAATGAAGCCATGAATATGAGGCTGTCGAACTAAGATAGTATGAATAAAGAAAAAATGGAGATGGTATATTTTAACTGTAGCCCTATGATCACAAGCTCATACAATGAATGTGGACTTGTAAGGAACTACGAAAAATACCATCTCCCTTCTTTTAGGAACGTACAATTTTCCATGATATAGCTTTTTAAGTCGTCCCATTGTTGCTTAACCTCTCCTAAAACTTCTTGTACATCAACATCCTCTGGTTTTTTATCTTTAATATCAAATATACTTGTTGCCATATACACCTTATCCTTTCTTTATTTTATAAGCATACATTCTGACTTCATCTTATTATACCACATTTAACCAAAAAGCGTCATTTGTAACATTGTTTGTATTGATTGTATTGCTATCATTCGGTATAATTATTAAAAATGGAAATAACAAGAGAGGATAAATGAAAAAGGAACCCAATGAAAGAATGAGTAGTAAGGAGCAATCGAATGAATGCAACAAAGAAACTTTATGATTTGGATAGTTATGCAAATGAATTTGAAGCTGTTGTTATATCCTGTGAAAAGATAGAGGATAAAGATGGATATGTGTATCAGATTGTTTTAGATCAAACACTATTTTTTCCTGAGGAAGGTGGTCAATCACCAGATCAAGGAAAGATAGATGACATAGATGTTATTGATGTTCAAATCAGTCAAGGTGTTATTTATCATTTCACAAAAACTCCATTATCTATTGGAACACAGGTGTATGGTAAAATAGATTGGAATCACCGATTTCATAATATGCAGCAGCACTCAGGAGAGCATATTTTCTCTGGACTTGTAAATAAAATCTATGGTTATGATAATGTAGGGTTTCATCTGAGCAATCAGATTGTAACGATGGACTTTAATGGAGTATTAACCCTAGAACAAGTCGAGGAAATCGAGCAAAAAGTAAATGAAGTAATTCAAAGTAATCAACCAATTATCGTCTCTTATCCGACAAGAGAAGAACTCAAAGATTTGAATTATCGAAGTAAGATAGAGATTGAAGGTCAGGTAAGAATTATCACGATTCCTGGTACGGATGTATGTGCTTGTTGTGCGCCTCACGTTAGGAGTACTGGTGAAATTGGATTTCTAAAGGTAATGACTTTGCAAAATTATAAGGGTGGTGTACGACTAAGTATCTTATGTGGTTTTCGGGCCTTATATGAATTTAGAAAAAAGAATGCATTGTTAAATGAGTTATCCTTAATGTTTTCAACAAACCAAGAAGCGTTACCTATGATTATCCAAAAGCTTAAGGATACAAATCAAGAACTAAAATATGAATTAATTGAAATGAAGAAAAATCATATAAACGATATAATTGCAGCAATTCCTGACACACAAGAGGATGTTATCTTGTTTGAGGACGGAATTGATTCTATCATTATGCGAAACGCTGTCAATGAATTAACGAAGAAACATACTGGTATCTGTGGCGTATTTACAAAGACAGAGGAAAATGGCTATCAGTTTATCTTAGGTAGTAACACTAAAGACTTGAAAGAAGTTATGGCTAGATTAAAAGAACAGCTGAATGCTCGTGGTGGCGGAAGTACTACGATGGTGCAAGGCTCTGTTGTGGCGGATCAAGCAGATATTTGGAATATATTTTCGCTGTAGCGCTACTCTCACAAGCCCCACAAAGTGTGTGGGGATTTGTAAGGCACTCCGAAAAAAACCATCGCCCTTTATTCTTTTATATGCTCCCTTAGATTAAATGATACATTCCTCTGGAGCTTTATCATCACGAAATCCACGAAAAACAGGTTGTCGAAAAGAGTCTTTGTCATTTGGCATAGATTCGACAATACATACGAGTTGAGGTTTTAAGAAGACAGCATTTTCATTTCCTTTTGGAATGTAACCAAAGGGACTATAATCGATGACGTTATATTGGTATTGATTTAGAATTCGAAGACTTACGCCAAGTGTAACATGACCACGGTAAATTAATTCATGGTTACTGTTATATTGGCCTAAGAGAAGGCTGCACATATGATTCTCTTTTTGAATATAGCCACAAACGATACAGTCATCGGTACTCATGAGCTTACATTTGATCCATTCCTTTGTTCGCTTTCCACACCAGTATAAACTGTCTTTCTTTTTACCTACGATACCTTCGAGATTTTGTTGCTTGGCTAAGTCAAATAACATCTTACCTTCTGTCTCAATATAGCGAGAAACTGATATTTTTTCAGTTTCATTCACAATTTGCGTTATTAACTTTTTACGTTCCATTAGAGGTAAATCCATAACAGATTTATCTTTATAGTAAAGGATATCATAAGCAACAAAACTAGCCGGTAACATATTACTGGCTAATTGTATCTTAAATAAGTCTGACATTAAGGTTCTTTTTTGCACCTCGTAGAAATCAGGCACTCCATTCCTTAGTACAATTAATTCTCCATCTAGAATACATTTTTCCTTACATTGTTTATGGATTTCCCCCAATTCTGGAAAACGGGGTAATAATTTAAAATCTCTTTTGTTACGTAAATCTGTATGGTCAGAAATATATGCAAGACAACGAATGCCGTCGAGTTTTAGTTCAAAGATACTGTCTGGGTCATTGTATGGTTCTTCTTGCTCTGAAATAAGCATCGGATGAATTCCCTTTTCGTCAAACATATCCATAAGTTATGCAGTACCTTTCTTGGCAAGTTCTACGGTTTTTTGAAGAGCTTCCATTAGGTTAATTACATTGTTTGGCTTACTATCATCAGCAGATACAATTTCCTGTCCTTGGATTTTTTGAGTAATTGCTTGCCGAAGCTTTTCTTGATATTCATCATGATAGGAGTTGATATCAAAGTCTTTCGTTAGAGAATCAATCATTGTTTTTGCCATATCTAACTCAGCTTGACTTAGTTCCACCTGTGCATGTGATTTTGGAATTTCTTGAATCTCTTCTTGATAAAAAAGTATTTTTCCAATAATACATTCCTTTGTAGGATATAAGACAAGCAATTCTTCTTTTGTTGTAAAGACGGTTTGTGCAATCGCAACTTCCTGCTTCTCTAAAAGTGCCTGTCTTAGAAGCTCATAAGCTTTATCTGCACCTGGTTCAGGAACTAAGTAATAATTTTTTTCAAAGTAAATAGAATCAATATCGGACATTTTTGCAAAATGCACAATATGAATCGTCTTATCAGTTTTTGACTTAATTCTTTCTAGTTCATCTTCTGTAAATGTGATGTATTTTCCTTCTTCAAATTCATATCCCTTAATAATGTCTTTTGATGATGTGATTTCTTTATTGCAAGAAGGACAGATTTTTTTATATCGAATTCGCTCATGTGTGTCTTTACATAGCTGATTAAATGAAATCCCAATATCTCTTGTCGTTTTATAAAGTCCAACTGGAATGTATAGTAAACCTACACTAATTGCACTTTTATGAGCTACTGCCATAATAACACCTCCATTGTTATTATGTTCGAATGTTTCGTATCTATGTAAATGAAGTGGTTTTTGTTTACCACTTTGTTGGACTTAGACTCATGTTAATTGTTTGATTAAGAGAATTTCTCAATTGGAAAATTATATATTTATCAAGTATTGTATAGTATAATGTAGAAAAAAGTGGTAGGAGAGAGATTGAAATGAGTGCATTGCAGTTGATTATGCAAGTTGAACAAGGGAATCTAGCGTTGTTAAAATCAGAACCATGGCTACGCTTCCTTTATCTGAATGAATCGGCCGAATTTATTAATATGGAAAACTTTGATCGTGTCGAAGCAAGAACAAAAAATGCAGTTTTAGAGTATGTGAAAAAAACGCTCCTTGTTTTGGAGCAATTAAATCTAGAACCAAAAGAGAAAATGTTAGTCGAGCAAGTGCTCGCATGGTCGGAGGTTTCCAAATGTGGAAATAATGCAATGCGTTCTATATGGTTAAAGAAAGGGTATAATCTCAGTATTCATAACATTGGGTCAGCGCAGATTTATAATGAATATGCAAAAGCAGATAAGGATGAACTAGTGCTTATTTTGATACGTACGCATGGTTATCTCGGACAGGTAATTCGTGGTGAAGTAAAAATGGAACATAGTAATGAAATTTATAATTACATATCTACTCATAACCTCGATTTTTCTATGAAGAATGTGTTACGAGCTTTAAATCAGTGCATTGTGCAGGCAGTATCGAAAGAACTTTATCAAAAAATTGAATATGAGCTTGAAGAAAAAATTGAGGGTATCCTTCAAGGGATTTTTCATGAGATGAAGCCAACTACTAGATTGATGAGACTTAGAACAAAGGCGATTGAAAATGGAGAAGATTTTTTCTATGAATGGAATCAATTAATTGATCAATATCCCAAACTAGAACAACAAGTAATTAGTATACTAAATGATTATGATTTATGGTATGTAGAAGCAGCAACAAGTTCGTACCGTTTGGAGCATTTGATTAAACTGTTAATCATCGCAAAATGGCATGCGACTTCGCAGGTAACGGACCTCTCATTTATTGATGTTATGAATACAATCTACTATGACTATCAGAAAAAAAAGAGAGTTAATGTCTACAAAGCAAGAATTATCGAACACTTACTGGATTCTATCTCCTTCGACCAATTGAATCTTATGAGTCAACAACCAAATTTGTCTTTGATAAATTTGGTATGCCAAGAATCTACATCGAATGATATGAAAATAGCAAATGAGCATTTAGAAGTAAAGGTTATTGTGCAGGATAATATTGCAAAGATTCAATTTGTATTTTCAAAGATGGCGGAAGCATTGATAGAATTTTGCATGGCTTCGGAGGGACAAGGTTCAATTTATGATAAAGCAATTATTATGCTGTATGATTTATTTGGTTTAAGAAGAGATGCGTATGACCGTTTTAATAATGAAGACCGCTATTTACAACAGATGAATCAGTCAATTGGTTTTAAAGAAATCTTACTTAATTATGTGATAGGAGAGCGAATTGTTGATATAGGACCAGGTGGTGGTGCACTTCTAGATCGTTTGGAGGAGAGATATCCGAATAAACAGATTATCGGAATTGACATCTCAGAGAATGTTATTGAAGAACTGACTAGAAAAAAGAACCGAGAGCATAAAAAATGGGAAGTATACCAAGGAAATGCTTTGAATTTACAGACGTTATTTGTTAATCAACCTGTGGATACGATTATACTTTCCTCAATTGTACATGAGCTATTTAGTTATATTGAATTCAATCATAAGCGTTACAATTATGATACACTTAAAACAGCATTTCGCAGTATGTATGAAGTATTAAAGGTTGGTGGTAGAATCTGTATACGTGATGGTGTAATGACAGAGCCTAAGGATACAATGCGACAAATTCGATTTAAAAATATAGAAGATAAACAAGTATTAGTAGATTACTGTCGTGATTTTAAAGGCAGACAGGTTTGTTATACCGAACTAGCTCCTGACCTTGTAACTATGAATATTAATGATGCGATGGAGTTTTTATATACATTTACTTGGGGAAAAGAGAGCTATTCTCATGAAGTGGAAGAACAGTTTGGTTATTTTACACCTACGGAATATATAGAATTTTTTCAAGAATTATTTGGCGAAAAAATGCGTGTTATTGAAATGAAACATTATTTACAGAGCGGTTATGCAGAGCACCTGTTACCAAAGATTGATTTCATGGATGAGATGGGAAATGATGTTACATTACCAGATAGTACATTACTTCTTATCTTTGAAAAGGTATCTATGTAGTGCGATTTGTTTTGATTTATGACAAGATAAGCTTAAATAGTGTAAAATCGTGTTAAGACTTAATTTTGTTCATATTTTTCTTTGCTGAATATTTTTTTTATGTAATAATCACATAAAAATCTTGTTAAGAATGCGCTAAATTGTGAATTTTCACATTGTTTTTTTTTGTCGATAGGCATATGATAGGTTTCAAATAGAGTTTTCTCTATTCCACCGAGGTTTTTTTAGAAAGAAGGGATTCCATGAAAAACATATTAGGTCTAGTTGCAGAGGTGGAAGATAAGGCTGTCGCAATACTAGATTCGGCGAAAGAAGAAAAACAAAGGATCAAGGAGGAAGAAAATAAGAATAGATTAAGTATTGAAAATATTAAGAAAAATGAGTATCAGCTAGAGATTGCTTTGTATCAGAGTCAATTAGATATGGCTACGAAAGCTGAGTTGGATACATTAGAAGATCAGATGAGACAAAATAAGAATCAGCTAAATGCTTATTTTGATAAGAATAAGACAATGTTAGTAAATCAATTAACAAAGCAAGTGATCGGAGAGTGATGATATGGCAGGAAGCTTAAGGTCATATAGTGGAATCACAACCAAATCAAAAGCAAAACAAGGTAAACTTTTTAAAGAGGAAGATTATGAAGAATTGATTTCACAAAAAAGTGTTAAGGATTTTGTGTTGTATTTAAAAAGTAACTCAGCTTATCATTCTTATTTTGACTCCTTTAATGAAAATATTGTACATAGAGGTCAGATAGAAAAGATCTTAAGAGAAGCTCTTTATGAAAGCTACCAATCGCTATATCGATTTGCTGACCGAAAACAGAGAAAACAAATGGGCCTAATTTATTCTCATTATGAAATGACTATGCTAAGTGAGTGTTTAAGAAAGTTATATAGCAATTCAATTGATATTGATTACAAAACCTATATTAATATCTTAAACGGTCATATCTCAATACCTATGGAAAAATTAGTTGAGGCAAAGTCAATTGACGAGTTTATTCAGTTATTAAAAGGTACTCCTTATGAGAATGTATTTCAACCAATTGTTAATAGCAAATCTTATACGTTATTTGATTTAGTTATGCACCTGAATTGTTATTACTATAAGACAGTCTGGAAGCGTAAAAACAAGGTGTTGCCACATGCTATGAATGAAGCATTTACGAAATGTATTGGGACAAAAATTGATATTATGAATATCATGATGATTTATCGATGTAAAAAGTATTATGGGGTAGATCAGAATGAAATAATACCGATTTTGATTCCTGTGTGCTATAAGCTAAAAAAAAGGGAATTGAATGAGTTAATAGCAGCTAATTCCATATCAGAATTTATGACAAAACTACAACTAACGATTTATAAAGTTGAAGGAGAGCATCTAACACAAGATGATATGGAATACGCTTATTATCAAAAGATTATGAAAGCTTTTAAAGAGAGTAAAAGAAATAATCCGTTGAGTATGTCGCCGATTTTTAGCTATTTGTATCAGAAAGAGAAAGAATTAGATAATTTAACAACCATAGTGGAGGGAATCCGTTATGGTATGAGTCAAGCAAAGATACGAGAGTTTCTTATATACTAGGAACTGTTCTACTATGACATAGGAGGTGACTACCGTGATAGAGAAAATGAAGTTTCTAAAAATTACGGGACCTAAAGAAGATATAAACCGTGTCATTAAAAAGTATCTAAAAAAATATGAGGTTCATGTTGAAAATGCACTTTCTGAATTAAGTGATATTCATGATTTAGTTCCTTATGTGGATACTTATAATGTTCGAGAAATCTTGCTCAAATCGCAGGATACAATCGAACAATTAAAGAAACAAGATGACATAAATATTGAGTACAAGGCAGATGCCAAGAAAAACCAGATGTCTATCCAGCAAGCATTAGATTATCTTTCAAAGATGCATATGTTGCTAGAAGACTTAGACAAACAAAAGCAAGATCGTTTAGCAAAGATGAATGCTCTAAAAGAAGAAGAGGAAAAACTAAAACCTTACAAAAATATGCAGGTTTGCTTCTCAGATTTAAAGAACTATAAATTCGTGAAACATCGTTTTGGTCGAATTGCAATTGATTACTATGAAAAGATGATAAAGTATGTCTATGAAGACATGAGCATGCTGTTTTTAGAGTGCGCTAATGTCAAAGGATATGTGTACGGTGTTTACTTCGTTCCAAGTACGTATCTTGTAAAAGCAGATGCAATTTTTTCATCCTTACATTTTGAAGATGCGGATTTACCAGAAGAGTATATGGAGACTCCTACTACAATTATTCAGCAAATGGAGGAGAAAATTACTTGCTGGGAGAAAGAAATTGACGAATTAACTGAAAAGATGGTTGATGTTTTAAAGAAACATGCAAAAAGTTTTATTGCCGCTTATGATATTTTAAAAGAATATAACGACAATGCTCCGATTCGAAAATTGGCTGCATGTACAAAACGAGAACAAGAAGTCTACTATATTTTATGTGGATGGATGTCCGAAAAGGATACGAAAGAGTTTCAAAAAGCAATCAAAGACGACGATTGTGTAAACTGCTTTATTGATGATATGACAAAAAGCACAAAGCTTACACCACCTACAAAGTTAAAGAATCCAAAAATATTTCGTCCGTTTGAGATGTTTATCAAGATGTATGGATTGCCATCCTATGGAGAATTTGACCCAACAATATTTGTAGCACTAACGTATTCGTTTTTATTTGGTATGATGTACGGTGATGTTGGCCAAGGTTTGTGTTTAGTTATTGGTGGATTTATTTTTTATAAATTTAAAAAGCAGAATCTTTGTGCCATTATGTCATTAGCAGGAATTAGCTCTACTGTTTTTGGATTTATGTATGGTAGCGTTTTTGGATTTGAAGACGTATTAGAACCTATATGGGTAAATCCAATGAAAGATACATTAACAGTATTAATCACAGCGATAATTTTCGGTATTGTTTTGATTTTAATCGCTATGGTTATCAATATTATTAATGGTATTAAGCAAAAGGATATACAAAAGATTTTCTTTGAGACAAATGGTGTTGCTGGTCTAGTTTTTTATGGAACTGTGATTGGTACCATTGCCTTACTAGTAACTGGCCATACGATCAAAGCTATGGCACTTGTAATCGTTATGATTCTATTACCATTAATCGTAATTTTCTTTAGAGAACCATTAACGAATCTGATAGAGAGAAGAAGTACCTTAATTCCAGGTAGTAAAGGAATGTTCTTCGTAGAGAATGCATTCGAGCTTATCGAAGTATTATTAAGCTATATGACCAATACAATTTCCTTTGTCCGAGTAGGTGCGTTTGCATTAAGCCACGCTGGTATGATGTCTGTAGTTTTACTATTAGCAGGTGCAAGTAGCGGACATCCGAATATGGTTGTTATTGTTCTCGGTAATCTGTTTGTTGCAGGTTTAGAGGGTTTAATTGTAGGTATACAGGTATTACGTCTTGAGTATTATGAGATGTTTTCAAGATTTTATTCAGGTACAGGTAGAGAATTCAAAGCAAAAAAATAGTGTAAATAAGATAATTAAGCAAGTGTATTACTTGTAAAGAATTAGGAGGAATTAATTATGTTCATCAGTATAACAATTATTGTAGCATTATTATTAAATTTTATCTTACCTTTTGGATATTTATTAAAAACAAGACAGAAGAAGCAAAATAATGCAAAAGCAGTCTTAGGTTTTCAAGTTTTTGTGTTCTTTAGTATCGTAATTACAGCAACAATTTTCATCTTTGGGGCAACTCCTAGTACGACAGCGCTTGCAGAGGGAACAGCCGAAGCAGCTACAACAGCTGTGTCTAGCAACGGATGGAAATATTTAGCTGCTGCTTTATCTACAGGTATTGGTTCGATAGGTGCTGGTCTTGCTGTTGCAAGTGCCGCAAGTGCTGCTTTAGGTGCATTAAGTGAAGATTCATCTATTATGGGTAAAGCATTAATCTTTGTTGCTTTGGCAGAAGGTGTTGCTATCTATGGTTTATTAATCTCCTTGTTAATCTTATTTGCATAATAAAAGAGGTGATACAATGCAAATGTATCTAATCAGCGATAACGTTGATACTTTGACTGGTATGCGCTTAGCTGGAGTTGATGGTGTCGTTATCCATTCCATGAAGCATCTAAAAGAACAATTGGATTATGCATTCTCCAATCCCAACATTGGAATTATACTGATTACAGAGAAGCTAGGAAAACAATTTCCTGAGATGATTAAGGAAGTGAAACTACATCGTAGATTACCGTTAGTTGTTGAAATTCCAGATCGTCATGGAACAGGAAGAAGTAAGGAGTTTGTTTCTGAATATGTAAGTCAGGCAATTGGATTAAAATTGTAACGGAGCTAGAAAGGAAGCCATTATGACATTTAGTGAAAAACAAGAATATTTTTATCAGATGGCAATCGAATTAGCAACTGCTCAAAACATCTCAATGGTAAAAGAGTATAAAGAGCAGTTGGAGAAAGAGACTAGGAAATATGAACAGCAATTAGATGAATCCTATTTACATAAGCTTAAAGTAACGAAGGAGGAGTTGTTACGAGAAAAAAATTCGAAAGTATCGTATCAAAGTCTTGAATTACGTCATGAATACAATGAGCTGAAAGATAAACTGAAAGAGACATTATTTGAGCAAGTAAAAGCACAAGTACTCGATTTTTGCAAGACAGAAGCGTACAAAGATAAATTACTTTCTCAAATTAATACTGCACTTAAGGTTTCAGAAGGTTTATCTTGTGATGTAGAAGTGATGTCTACAGATTATGACTTTGTAGTTGCGCAAAAATTTCCAGACAATATAACTATAATCAAGAGTGATGTGGATTTTTGGGGTGGCTTTAAAATTTATATCAAAAAGAAGCAAATGGTAATTAATCACTCGTTTGCATTTGAATTTGAGGAGTGTAAGCAACAGTTTCATTTACCAACAGCTGTGGAGGTGAAACAATGATACAAGGAAAAATATCTGGCGTTAATGGACCTGTTATCTATGTGAAAGACCAGCCTAATTTTATGGTTGGAGAGATGGTTTATGTCGGAAATGAGAAATTGGTTGGTGAAGTGATTTCAGCTACTATAGAATCTACTACTGTAGAAGTATATGAGGATACGACAGGCTTAAAAGCTGGAGATATTGTCTATGGAACAGGTAATGCTATGGCAGTTACTCTTGGACCAGGAATTATCAGTAATATATTTGATGGTATTGAACGTCCGCTTAGTGAGATTGGAGATAAAACTGGTATTTATATTGGTAGAGGTGTTTTGGTTTCTTCTCTTGACGAGGAAAAACTATATGATACAACAATGAAGATTGAAGTATCGGATACAGTAAATGGTGGACAAATTATTGCTTTTGTTCCAGAAGGCAGAGCAATCATACATAAAGTAATGGTTCCACCTGATATTTCTGGCAAAGTTATATCAGTTGTTCCAAATGGATTATATAAAATCTGGGATACACTGGCAGTCGTAGAAGACAAAAACGGAGAGAAACATAATATTACTATGGCACAGAAATGGCCGATTCGAGTTCCAAGGCCATATGCTAGTCGTTGTCCATCGGACCGACCTTTAATTACTGGTCAACGTATCATTGATTCGTTGTTTCCTCTTGCAAAAGGTGGTACCGCAGCTATTCCAGGCGGTTTTGGTACTGGTAAGACGATGACCCAACACCAGCTTGCAAAGTGGTCCGATGCTGATATTGTTATATATATTGGTTGTGGAGAACGTGGTAATGAGATGACTGAAGTTTTGGAGGACTTTAAAAAGTTAGTTGATCCGAGAACTCAAAACCCATTATTAGACCGTACCGTATTGATTGCCAATACGTCCAATATGCCAGTAGCAGCCAGAGAAGCAAGTATTTATACAGGGGTAACCTTAGCAGAATATTATCGGGATATGGGTTACCACGTAGCAATCATGGCAGACTCGACTTCCAGATGGGCAGAAGCGCTACGCGAATTATCTGGACGACTTGAAGAAATGCCTGCTGAGGAAGGGTTTCCAGCATACTTGGCTTCTAAACTTTCTTCATTTTACGAAAGAGCCGGCTTTGTTAAAACCTTAAGTCAAAAGGAAGGTAGTATTACAATTATCGGTGCAGTTTCGCCACAGGGTGGTGATTTTTCTGAACCAGTTACACAAAATACTAAGAGATTCGTCCGGTGTTTCTTCGCTCTTGATAAATCACTTGCCTATGCTAGACACTTTCCAGCAATTCAATGGTTGTCTAGTTATAGTGAGTATGTTACTGATTTACAGACTTGGTACAACAAGAACGTTGATGAGAACTTTATGAAGGACCGTAATGAGATTCTACGCATTCTAACTGAGGAGAGCAAGTTAAATGAAATTGTTAAATTGATTGGTAGTGATGTATTACCAGATGATCAAAAATTAACACTTGAAATTGCACGTGTAATTCGACTTGGCTTCATTCAGCAAAATGCTTTTCATGCATTGGATACGTATGTCCCACTGAAAAAACAATTTTTGATGATGGAAACGATTTTATATCTCAACCAAAAAGCAGTAGAATTAGTAAAAATGAATATGCCGATGTCCTTTATTCGTGAACATCCAATCTTTGATCATGTTATTGCGATGAAGTATGACACTCCAAACGACGATGATACACCATTTGATACCTACCGAAAAGAAATCGATGCATTTTATGATCATTTTATTGAAACTAATGCATAGAAAGAAGGGAAGAAAGCTATGGCAATAGAATATAGAGGAATAGCGAAAGTCAGTGGTCCATTTATTATAGTGGAGGGTGTTTCTGATGCTTCTTTTGATGAAATCGTTGAAATTCGTTATCAGACAGATAAACGTAAACTTGGCAGAGTTGTGGAATGTTATGAAAATCGTGCTGTTGTTCAAGTGTTTGAAGGAACAACCGATTTATCTTTAACCAACACTTCTGTTCGTTTTACAGGACATCCAATGGAGATTCCGTTGTCGAAAGAGATCTTAGGACGGGAGTTTAATGGTGTTGGGGAACCAATTGATGGTCTTGGAGAAATTGTGTCCAGTGTTAAACGTAACATTAATGGTGAACCTTTAAATCCGTGTGAGAGAGAATATCCACGTAATTATATTCATACTGGTATTTCTGCAATTGATGGTTTATTGACATTGATACGTGGCCAAAAGTTACCGATTTTTTCTGGAAATGGTTTACCACATGATGAATTGGCCGCCCAAATCGTAACACAGTCTTCATTAGGTGATGGTTGTGATGAAGATTTTGTTGTTGTATTTGCTGCAATGGGAGTTAAGTATGATGTCGCTGAGTTCTTTCGCCGTAAATTCAGAGAAACAGGAGCTAATTCGCATGTTGTAATGTTTCTAAATCTTGCAAATGACCCAGTAATCGAGCGTATTATTACTCCAAAAGTTGCACTGACTGCAGCAGAATATTTAGCATTCCAGGAAGGAATGCATGTACTTGTTATATTGACAGATATGACCTCTTATGCAGAAGCACTCCGTGAGGTATCTTCTGCAAAAGGTGAGATTCCAAGTAGAAAAGGTTATCCTGGTTACTTATATAGTGAATTTGCAACGATATACGAACGAGCAGGTATTGTTAATGGCAGTAAGGGTTCTGTTACACAAGTACCTATTTTAACAATGCCAAATGATGATATTACTCATCCAATTCCGGATTTAACAGGTTATATAACGGAAGGACAGATTGTTTTGGATCGAGAGTTACATCAGAAAAATGTATATCCACCAATTAATGTCTTACCTTCTTTATCACGTTTGATGAAAGATGGAATAGGCGAGGGTTATACAAGAAAAGACCATAAAGATGTTGCAAACCAAATGTTTTCCTGTTATGCACATGTTGGAGAAGCAAGAAGCTTAGCAAGTGTAATTGGCGAAGAAGAACTTTCACAGTTGGACCAGAAATTCTTAAAATTTGGTAAAGCATTTGAACAAGAATTTCTACGCCAGTCGAAAGATGAAAGTAGAACGATTGAAGAAACACTTGAATTATGTTGGAAACTGCTTCATATATTACCAAAAGAGATTCTTGATCGAATTGATACGAAACTCCTTGAAGAATACTATTAGTAAATGAACTAATAAAGGAGGGATTAAGAATGAATCAGAATACATTTCCTACCAAAGGTAATTACATCCTAGCAAAGAATGCTCTTGCTCTTGCACAACAAGGATATGAATTAATGGATAAGAAAAGAAATATTCTTATTCATGAGCTTTTGGAATTGATTAAGTCTTCCAAAAATATAGAGGCAGAACTTAGTATAACATTTCAAGATGCATATGAGGCTTTGGAAAAAGCGAACGTTGAGATGGGAATCCATCATGTAGAGGAATTTTCACAAGCTGTCCCATTAGAGGATTCAGTAACGATTAAAATGAGAAGTATTATGGGTACAGAGATTCCTCTGGTCGGTTATGATGGAGATATTAAAAATGAATTTAGCTATTCCTTCTATGATACTCGTGTTTCACTCGATGAAGCTTCTAGTAAGTTCAGTAAGGTGAAGGCTTTGACAATGCAATTAGCAACAGTTGATAATTCTGCCTATCGTTTGGCAGTTAATATTAAAAAGACACAGATGAGGGCGAATGCCTTGAAAAATATTACGATACCTTTCTATCAAGAATTGACGAAGAGTATTGCAGAAAGTCTAGAACAAAAAGATCTAGAAGAGTTTACAAGATTAAAAGTAATCAAGAGAAGAAGAGAAATAAAATAAAAAGAAGGAGCTTTATCGTATATTTACTTTGGCGATAAAGCTTTTCTTTATGAAATTGATAGAAAAGTTCTTTTAGACACCTATTTCGTATATGACAAATCCTTCGAAGTTCTCTAGCATACTTGTTCTTATTTACTATAAATGGTATAATAAGTTATCAAAATGTGTGACATTCTGTACAAAGGGGGGAGGAAACGGATACATAGGTACTTTGATATAATAATGTATCTCATTAGAATAAGATATGAATAATAAAATTATTTTTTCTATTGCTGTAGTCTCTTGTAGTTTCTTATGGACTGGATGTAAAAGTAATGCGCAGAATGTAATTCAAACGATGGATGAACCAACGATAGTTTTAACTCCAACCGTCATAATTGAATCAACACCTACTATCAATCTAGAGTCTAGGAAGGAATCTACTTTAACAGTCGAACCAGAGGTCACAAAAGAACCAACTCCAACAATCATAGAAGAGGATAATTGGTTTAATCGCCAGATTGGTATGATTTATCAAGATTACCCTTTATATAAGGATTATGTAATGGAAACATATCCATTTGATAATGTTTATGTAGTTGTTTTCCAACCACCAACAGCAAAAAAAGAGTTTTTAGAGTATTTTTGTGATGTATGGGTTTTAGGAGATGGGTCTTGTACAAAAGTTGAAAAGAATGCATATATTTCTTATAATTCCTTTCAAACAGGAACAATTGATGAGAAATCATATTTTCGATATGATCTTAGCTATGCGACTGATTCTGTTACTATATTATTAATGATGGATGATCAAAATAATCTTCAAAAGTTTTCTCTAGGTGGCAACTTACATAAAATTGAAGGGTGTGATATAACTGTTACTCATTCAAGTTATGATATGATTTATTATAAAGCGGATGGATTTCCTAGTGGTCATACATGGAAGCCTTTTTACTATTACCTGAAAGATTATGAGTTGGTTGCTTATGAGATGAAAGAAATCGAAAAAGATCAATTCTTATCTTATAAGAATGCTACTGAAATTATGGAAACGATAACTAGTAAATATAGCAATCCGAAAGAAAAATTATCGATGGTATATTTATCAGTTGAGAATGGGTTAATTATTGTGAATATAAAGATTGAGAGTATTGATTCTATTTCCTATTATTATGAAACATATCAAGTTGATTTAAATCAAACATTGGAACTTGTTGAGTCAGGAGAAGGAACTTATGCGGGACTTATGTTAGATGAGACAAAATTTGTTAAGATAATCGATTATTCGGATGAAGACAATACAGTAACAGCACAAATTGTAGAATGGTTATGCCCATGGAAGGAAGAGGATAAAGTAAGGATTCAACAATTGATTGATTTAGGTGAAATTGAAGATAGTGATGCTGTATGGGAATCTGAGTTTTATCTATATACGAATAACAATGAGCAAACCTTTGATCTTGCTGATCAGGTAAAGATTTCTTTTAGAGACCAAGATACAAATCTGTACCAAATGGATAAAGACATATTAAAAGAGGATTTAAGTAATTTACTACTTTCAATCAAAATTAGCAACGATGAGATTTATGAGATAACAGAACCATATATGCCATAAGACAGAAAGTGGAGACTTGATTATGAAGGAACCTTCCATTGTAACAACGAATGAAAACAATTCAAATAGAAAGTATTACATTGATAATATCCGTTGGGCTTGTATACTTTTACTAGTACCATTTCATACTGCAATGGCATGGAATTGTTGGGGAGAAGGAAATTATATCTGGTTTAGCAAGAACAAGGTATTAAGTTCAATTATTATCTCCATCTCACCATGGTATATGTCTTTGTTATTCGTTCTTGCAGGGATGAGTACTTTTTACTCCTTAAAAAAGAGATCGTATCGTCAGTTTATAAAAGAACGTTTTATGAAGTTATTACTCCCTTTAATTACTGGAATCCTTACTGTAGTTCCTTTAATGACTTATTACGCAGATAAGTATCATTCTAACTATGATGGGAATTTCTTTGAACATTATCAAGTATTTTTTACAAAATTTACTGAGTTGACTGGTTATGACGGCGGATGGACACCGGCACATTTATGGTTCTTATTATATTTATTCATTATTTCACTTGTAGGAATTGGAATTATTTATTTGCAGAGAAGATCTATTCCTAAATTATCAAAATATAATTTTTTATCGTCAAAGAAGGAATTGTCAAAAAAACAGTTAAACATTTTTCTTTATATGTTAGGTCTTCTTCCTATCATTTTTAGCCCAGTTATTAATATTGCTGGCAAAAGTGTAGGGTCTTATCTTGTCTTATTTTTATTAGGATATTATCTATTTTCAAAAGAAGATATGATGGCTTGTGTTGTGAAAAATCGCTGGATTAATCTTGGTATTATGCTTATAGTGGATGTATTTGATGTATATATGTTTATTTGGACTGACAATGCTAATAGTATTGTTAACTTCATCATAATGTATTTTACATGTTGGTTTGGCATCTTAACCGTGTTAGGATTTAGTAAGCTACATTTTAATCAACACAATAAGATTACAAGATATTTATCTTCCAGATCTTTCGCATTTTACATTTTTCATTTTATATGGATCATATTAATTCAGTTTTATTTGAGTATTTACATCTCTAATACGATATTACTTTATCTTATTCCAGTAATAGGAGCCTACGTTATGACCTTTCTAACCATGGAGATCGTAGTTAGAATTCCAGCAATTAATTATCTGTTCCAAATTAAAATAAAAAAGTATTGAGAGAAAGTTAAAGCAAAAGAATTCAGATTAGAACAAATTAAAGTTAATGTAACATTTGTATAATGGAACAAAAAACAAGTGACCTAACAAAATTTATATACATATTGGAGGAATCTATGTATAAGGTTTTCATCGTAGAAGATGAGATTGTAATAAGAGAAGGTATTAAGAATAAAATTCCATGGGAAGAAGAGGGCTTTCTATTTGTTGGTGATGCAAGTGATGGTGAGTTAGCTTATCCAAGGATAATAAAAGAACAACCAGATATTCTGATTACTGATATTAAAATGCCTTTTATGGATGGACTAGAACTAAGTAAGTTACTTAAAAAAGATATGCCACAGTTAAAAATCATTATTATTAGTGGTTATAGTGATTTTAAATATGCTCAGAAGGCAATTGATATTGGAATAAGCGAATATCTTTTAAAACCAATTTCATCAGAAAATTTGGTGGCAGCGATAAAGAACGCGGCGGCTGCAATTAAAAAAGAGAGAAAAGAAAAACAGATATTAGACCAATATGAGCTTTTAGTTTATCAAAAACAAGGGGAGAAGCGAAAAGATTTTTTCAATATGTTAGTCAGTGGAAAAATGTCTCTTCAACAAATTGTGGAGTATGAAGAAAAGCTTGGAATTGATATGGTTGCAAGTGGTTTTTGCGTTGTTTTATTTCAGTTTACTGGGCAGGAGGATATGTATGAATATTCGGATGTAATCGTTCAATGCGAAACAGAAATGATGAAAGAATTGAGAAATTTTCCTAAGATTAAAGTATTTGAACGTGATTTAGAAGGTTGGGCATTCATCCTTTTAGGAGAGGATAAATCACAACTAGAGTTATTGACTCAAAACCTATGTAGTTTACTAGCATCTATTTGTGACAACAAGGTTCATTATTTTGGTGGAATTGGTCGTTGTATTGATCGTGTGCGTGATTTACAACTGTCATATCTAGATGCTAACAAAGCATTTTCTTTGAGGTATTTTGAAGATAGGGATCGGTTCCTATCATTTGAAGATGTTCCGAATATGAAAGAACATTTGGAAAACTCAATTAATGTGAGCGAATTTAATCTTGAGAAATTAGATAGAAACTTGTTGGAAGACTTCTTAAAAAGAGGTACGATGAATGATGTTGATGAATTTGTTGACCGTTATTTTGATGGATTTAGCTCAAATGCAATGAATTCAACTATCTTTCGACATTATATTATTATGGATGGTTATTCTTCTATTATGAGATTTTTAAAAGCTCTTGACTATCCAAAGGAAAAAATGGATCAAGGTTTGAAGAGTATGCTAAGTATTTCCGAACAGTTTAATTGTTCCGAAGATTGTCGCAAATACTATACTATGATTATAAAAGAAGCAATTGAGCTACGTAATAGCAATACACAGAAGAGATATGTAGGTTTGATTGATAAGGCAAAGGATTATATGCATGCTAATTTTGCGATGAGTGATCTTACTTTAGATAAAGTTGCATCAGCAGTTAATGTCAGTCCCAATTACTTTAGTTCTCTATTTAATCAGGAGTTAGGAATAACATTTATCGAATATTTGACAAATATTCGTATGGAAAAAGCGAAAGATTATCTTAGATGTTCTAGTAAAAAAATAACTGAAATTGGCTCTTTGGTAGGATATATGGATTCACATTATTTTAGTTATATCTTTAAGAAAACACAGAATTGTACACCATCCGAATATAGATTAAAAGGCAAGGGTGCGGAATGATAAAATATAAGAAAGATAAAACAATCAAATATCCATTGAGATTGAAGCTGTCTATTGTAGCGGCTATTATTATTATACCAATGATTATTCTATCTATTTATCAAATCGCAGCCTTACATAATTATAGCACGGCATATGATACAATCGTTCGAAGAATAACTTCTGCGAATAATTACAATCTAAATTTTAAAGAAGAGATGGACGAAAGTATGTATAAAATTGTCGTAGAAGCCGAGGATTTTAGTTCGATAGATAAGAATAGTGATTTGGAAAATCCCTATAAATTAATTCGGGATGCAAGGGACAATTTTACGAAGCTACAGACAATTACCTCGAGCAGAGAAAGTTTAGCATGGCTTAAACGAGTTTTGTTAAATCTTGATACCTTGGAAAATCGAATTGATGAGATTCGCGACAACTTAAAACAGACAGGACACTATGAAGAAAATATTGAGATGCTAGAATCCGATATTTATATTCTTACCGAACTCTTTCAGGAAGAAATACAGTATTACATTTATTATGAAACCCAAAATTTTGAGGCAATTCGACAAAGCTTAAATGAACAGGTAACAAATGTAATAATTACAATGTTTATTGCATTGGCTAGTATTATTACTGCTTCCGTATTAGTCAATTATCTTGTGACAAATAGTATTACGAAACCAATACGATTGTTATGTGAAAAGACCGCTATGGTTGCAAAAGGAGATTTTAAGGCGAGGACTTCCTGCAAAAATCGCGATGAATTATCAATTTTGTCCGATAGCTTTAATGATATGGCTATTAAATTAGAACAACAGGTAAAAAGTATTCGTCTGGAACAAGAAAATCTTAGGGCTATGGAATCTAAGCTATTACAGGCTCAGATTAATCCTCATTTTTTATATAATACGTTGGATACGATTGTTTGGCTTATTGAGGGGGATAAAAACAAAGAAGCAATCGATATAGTAATCGCTCTTTCAGAATTCTTTCGAATTATTGTTAGTAAAGGAAAAGACTTTATTACGATTCGAGAAGAAGAAGTACATATCAATAGCTATCTACAGATTCAACAATCACGGTATAAAGACATCTTGGATTATGAGATTGATATACCAAAAGAGTTATATGATTATCAGATTTTAAAACTTACTTTACAGCCATTGATTGAAAATTCACTATACCATGGCATTAAGATGTTAAGAGCAAGAGGTAAAATTACTGTTATTGGTAAGTTAAACAAAGAGGAAATATGTTTTCATGTAATCGATAATGGTATCGGAATGGACGAAGCAGAGCTTGATGCATTACGTAGAGAAATAGAGACGCCTGGTGGCAGACAGAGCAATGGGTTTGGTCTAGCGAATGTAAATAAGCGAATTAAATTGACTTATGGTAATGAGTATGGACTTGAAATTCAGAGTAAAAAGGGAGAAGGTACAAGTATCACAATTAAAATTCCCGCTCGACATTATGAAAATGAATTGAGGTAGGATATGAAGAAGCAAAAGAGTATCGTATTGTTTTTCATTCTTTGGTTAATTACAGTAACTGGCTGTAGCTTGAATCCATTGAGCGATCTTGAAAGTAACGAAGTCGAGCAGAGCGTATCTGTCGACTCTGACTTGATTATTGTAGGATTTTCTCAACTTGGCTCCGAATCGGATTGGCGTACGGCTAATACAAAATCAATTCAGAATGCGTTATCAAAAGAAAATGGATTTTCCTTGATTTTTGCTAATGGAAGGCAGCGTCAGGAAAATCAGATTAAGGATATTCGAAGCTTTATCTTCCAAGAAGTTGATTATATTGTAATAGCACCCGTTACAGAATCAGGTTGGGACACCGTACTAGAAGAGGCAAAAGAAGCAAGGATTCCTGTTATTATTGTTGACCGTAGAATTGATACGGAGTATAAAAATCTTTACGTTGCTAGTGTTGAAACAGATAAATATGAGGAAGGCAGAAAGGCAGGGCTATGGCTTGAACAGCAGTGCAAAGATGATTCGGAACAGATAAACATCGTAGTGCTTGAAGGTACTCTTAACTCTACTTCTCAGATTGGACGTTCCAAAGGTTTTGAAGAGATTGCACAACAACATGAGAACTGGAATATTATTGCTCATGAAAGTGGTGACTTTACAAAAGCGAAGGGAAAAGAAGTGATGGCCAAATTTCTTCAGGAGTATGATGATATTGATGTATTGATTTCTCAAAATGATGACATGACGTTTGGCGCAATTGAGGCAATTAAGGAAGCTGGACTAACCTGTGGGGTTAATGGGGAGATTACAATTATATCCTTTGATGCAGTATCAGAAGCATTTGATAAGATGGAGGAAGGTCTAATTAACGTAGACATAGAATGCAATCCTTTACAAGGAGAATTAATTGCACAGATTATTGATAAGCTAGAAAAAGGAGAAACTGTTGATAAGGTCTCTTATGTTAAAGGGGAAGTATTTGAAGCTGAAAATGCTAAATTGGATAGAGTTGGACGTAGCTATTAATTATTAGGTTATTAATAGAAATTAATACGATCCAAATCATAACAAGGTAAAAATATTAATAAATCAAACATAAATCGTAAAAATCTTAACCGAAAATTATTTTTTTGTATGATTCAGTAAGAATGAATACAAAAGTAGGAATAATTTCCGTATTTTTTAGTCCATGTATTGAATATACTTGTATCATATAAGAAACTCTTATATAGAATATTAAGGAGGAGATAGTTATGAAGAAAAGAATTTCGTTTATTTTAGTTCTAATGTTTGTTTTTGCTCTTGTTGGATGTGGCACGAAAGATAAGGACGCTGGTTCAACTAATGCTGGAGCAAATAACGAGTCCCCTAAAACAGAAACAAAATTAACAATTGGTGTTGTTCAGACGAATGCAAATGAATCTGACTGGCGTACTGCTAATACAAAATCGTTTAATGAGGCATTTGATAAAGCTGGATTTACAGTAAAGATGGTATTTGGTGAAGGCGATCATGCAACACAAATATCACAGGCTCAACAGTTAATCCAAGAAGAGGTTGATTATCTGGTAGTTTTAGGACTTCAATCAACAGGTTGGGAAGATGTAGCAAAATCAGCGAAAGAAGCAGGTATTCCATTCATTATGGCTGACCGTAAACTTGAATTAACAGAAGATTTATATACTGCTATGGTATGTTCTGATTTTGAAGCTGAAGGTAAAAAAGCAGTTGAGTGGTTAAAGAATGCAGCTCTTAGCGAGTATAAGATTGTTGTACTTGGTGGTGATACAGGTTCTTCTGCACAGCTCGGACGTTCGAAAGCAATCGAAGATGGCGCTGCAGCTAATGGCTGGGAAATCGTATTCAACCAGAACATGTTAGGCTGGGATGAAACTTTAGCAAAACAGGCTGTTGCAGATTTAATTGCTGGTGGTACTAAGTTTACTGTAATCTATGCAGAAAATGATAACATGGCTCGTGGCGCTTGTGACGCTATGGATGCAGCAGGTATTACATATGGTAAAGATGGCGACGTAAAAGTTATCGCATTCGATGCTAATAAATGGGCTCTTGAAAAAGTTCTTGCAGGCGAATTCAATTTAGATGTAGAGTGTAATCCTCTTCATGGACCACGTATTGTTGAACTGATTAATAAACTTGAAGCAGGAGAAACAGTAGAAAAGAATGCTTATGTAAATGAAGAGGTATTTGACTGCGCTACAATCACAAAGGAAATCGTTGATGCACGTAGTTATTAATTAATAATCGTTTCTTATTCGATATCGATTTGTATAGTAATGTTTTACATTAATTAATATGCGTGGCGTTAAGTATGGGGATTCACTTATGCTTAGCACCACGCATTTCTCAAATGGCATACAATGTCATAAATAAGCCCGAACGGAGGTTTGAGTATTTGCAGGACACAGTACTTAAAATGAAAAATATATATAAAAGCTTTCCAGGTGTAAAAGCCTTAAAAGATGTAGATTTTACATTATGTGAAGGTGAAATACATGCTTTGATGGGAGAAAACGGTGCTGGAAAGTCCACATTAATTAAGGTATTAACTGGAGTTTATTCAAAGGATGCTGGAGAAATCTTTATTAAGGGGAATGACAAGCCAGTTCAAATTAAATCTCCTCAGGAAGCTCAAAAATTAGGGATTAGCACGGTGTACCAGGAAATAACACTATGTCCAAATCTGACGGTTGCAGAAAATTTGTTTATTGGAAGAACAAATGATATATTGGTTAATTGGAAGAAGAATAACTGCAAAGCAGAAGAAATTCTAAAAAGTTTGGGCATTCCAGCAAAACCAACACAGCAATTGTCGAATTGCTCCATAGCAGTTCAACAAATGGTAGCGATAGCAAGAGCAGTTGATATGGATTGTAAGGTATTAATTCTTGATGAACCAACCTCATCATTAGATGAACAAGAGGTAAATAAGTTATTTTCCTTAATGCGTAAGCTAAAGAGTAGAGGAGTAGGAATTATATTTGTAACTCATTTTCTTGATCAGGTATATG
>JAEYPP010000088.1 GCA_023410575.1 Bacillota bacterium
GTTTAGAGCCGTTACATATACGTACCGAAATTAGGCGTAGAATTCATGATATAGCTACCTTATACGAAAAATAAAACGTGGTATTGGAGTGTTTGTTAAGAAAATGCAAGGGAGAGATTATGAAGGGAGTATAATTTCATGAAAAAAACAGAGAGACAGAATGGGATCGTCCATTTGTTAAGAATACGAAAAAAAATGACTGCAAATGAGCTTGCTATCTATTTTGAGGTGAGTGAACGGACTATATACAGAGACATAGATGCACTTAGTCAGCTTCGAGTTCCCATTGTTGCCTATGAGGGTTTGGGTGGGGGTTATGAAATTGACTCTTCATATTTTATTCCCAGTATTAAACTCAGTGAGCAGGAAATTTTAATGTTATTGATGGTATTGAAAGCAGGTGATGAGCTTCATATTCCCAATATGGCTACAGATTATAACTTGCTCAGTAGTAAGGTGATTAACGCTCTAGCAGACGAAGAAAGACAAAAAGCTACTCAGGTTATGTCCCACATAGAGTTTAACATGATACGAATTATGCCGAAAGGCTACATTCATGATGTTTTAAAACCCTTATTAGAGGCATTTTGGAGGTCTTGTGATTTACAATTAGATTATTATCATCCAGAGCGGGACGAGACAGAGCATCGCAGGTTTTCGCCGACGAAGCTAATTTTTGCAGATGGTGGATGGTATGTCACTGGCTATTGCCATTTAAGACAGGCCAAGCGAACATTTAGGCTTGACCGAATCGTGGCAATGACTTGTTTGGATGAAGAAAATCGCTATATGAACAGTGAACTGACCTTACCACAACATGACAAGTTTAAGTGGTGTACTTACGAGCTAATTATTGATCCTACCCTTTACAGAATTATCAAAGAGGATGTCTATTTGCAACACTCAGAAGTTAAACCTATGGAAAATGGATTACATTTGACGGTTAGCACCCCCTATAAAAATGAGATTTGTCAATTAGTTTTATGCCATCCAGAACAGGTGACTGCCTTAAAGCCGGAAGCGTTCATTCAAGAAATTGAGAAATTAAGCCAAGCAATTTGTAAGAAATATTTGAAACCCTGACAATCTTATGTCAGGGTTTCGTTGTTATGCTGTATTAAAGAATTTAT
Source organism: Bacillota bacterium (assembly GCA_023410575.1). Taxonomy (GTDB): domain Bacteria; phylum Bacillota; class Clostridia; order Lachnospirales; family Lachnospiraceae; genus Lachnoclostridium. Next base: position 1,131 of record JAEYPP010000088.1, read on the forward strand.
CAAAACATGGAGGAAAAGATATGATTTATACAGCAAGAGGACCAATTCATAAGAGCGAGCTTGGCATCACTTTAGGCCATGAGCATATTAAATGGGAAAGTGATGAGTTTTATGCAAACAACATGTATTTTGACAAAAAATATCAAGAAGAGGATATTCAGTTAGACCTGGAATATATTATGCCTATCATGCTTGACATCAAGTCGAGGGGTGGAAAGGCTATTGTAGAATCTTCACCACCAATCGGCGGACAGAATGTCAGATTATTAAAAGAATTGTCTGAACGGACTAACATGCACATCATTGCCTGCACGGGTTGGAATATGACAAAACAGTTATATGATGTGTTTCCAATTGGTTTTGAGGAGCAACTAGCGAACCGCTGGATAAAAGACTTCAGAGAAGGTTTAGACACGATGAATGGCATTGTTATTCGTCCGGGGCACATTAAGCTGCTACTCGATGAAGGTGCTTTGTCTAGAGTGGATAAAGCGATGTTGATTGCAGCTGTGAAAGCTAGCAAAGCGACAGGCATACCTATTCACTGCCATATTTTAGAGGCGAAAATGGTCCTCGAAGTCATTCAAATACTGGATACAGAGAATGCAAACTATCATAAATTTCTATGGGCGCATACTGATAAAGAAGCGAATAAGGAAATTGTCAAACTAGCAGCAAAAAAAGGGATGTGGCTGGGAATTGACATTATAAGAAAAGGAACTAGTCCTGAAAAGTTTGAACTTTTAAATTACGTTATGTCACTTGGTTATGGACATAAGGTGCTGCTTTCACAAGATTATGATTTTTATTCAGAAGCCACAAAATCTATAGAAAATCATCCTTGTACGGTCATCTTTGACGAATTTATTCCTTATTGTTCAGCGAATGGAATTGATCAGAAGGAAATAATACGCATTATGACAGAGAATCCTGCAAATTCCTATGACGTAGACACTATCAATACTTGAGGATTATAGATTGTGACTTTGTCATATTGAAGGATAATCCGCTATAAAAACATATCAAATTTACACCAGATTGACAGCATGGAGCAGCTCGACAGCGACACTGAAACCCTATTGACTACGGCACGGAAACACCTGTGTCAGTTTTCCACCCTGACTTTCCAGCAGTTGAACGGTTTGAACACGGTGCTGCTTTACGGCCTGCACAAGATCGACGCGATACGGACGATAGTCAATAAAAGTACGGCTGTATTTATCCCTTGATTGCGCAGAAAATTTCCCACAACGCCGGTATTTATTCTTGTGCACTTTACTGACAAATTCCTGCGCAACACAAAGCTCTATAAGCTGATGACCACCAAGCCGGGAGAATAGCGATTAATGAGCACAAGACAAGTAAACGATCGTAGAAATTACATTTGACCGTTTACTTGTCTATTTATATTATTCAAAATCTTCATTTTTGAACTTGACATCAATAACAG
>JAEYPP010000092.1 GCA_023410575.1 Bacillota bacterium
GAGAAAACGACTGGGCAAAAAATATAGCAGGCGAAGCAACAACTACATTTGAAGATAAAAAGGCTGTATATGAAATCTCGAATCTCGGAGAGAATGATTGGGATATTCAGTTAATACAGGAGAATATTTCTTTAGAAAAGGATAGCAATTATAAATTTACAGCTAAGGTTACGTCTACAGAATCAAGAAAGATTAAGTTTGCATTTATGACTCCAGAGAATGAATATATTAAAGGATTGGATGTAGACTTAGTGAAAGATGAACAAAATAACGTAGAATATACGTTTACTATGCCTAAGGATGTTGCTGCAACTAGGTTTGTTGTATCAATGGGTAAAATTGACGGAACGACTCCATTATCTACAGTTACACTATCTGAATTTTCTTTAATAAAGGTTTACTAATTGGTAAATATTGAACAAGAAGAGTTTCCTTGTTTCTTTCAGAGACAGGGGAACTTTTTTATTGAATAGGAAAGTTCTTTGAACTTTCCTATTCAATAAAAAAACATCTAAAAGGAAGACGCTATGATGCACACAAGCGCGATAGGAAGATGTCGCTTACGCGACCGCGCTTGGCGCGAGTGTTTTGCAAGCAAAACACTTGTTTATATGATAGGATTTCTCCAAATTTCTTACTACATAAACAATACCACAGATAAGAGATAGAGAGCAGAAGAAGTTCTTTAGTTATATAAATGCATTTGTAATGAATAATATACAGTAATAGTTATAGAAACAATTGACAGGATAGGATATTTTGTAGTATATTTATGCAGAAAAGAGATTTGATTTAAAAAAATAAATCATGTGAATTGGAGAATAACATGTTAGATGATAAAGAATTTGAAGTTCGGCTTGCAACAGAGCAAGATGTGGAAAATATTATCACAATTGTAAAACAAGCATTTGTTCAATACTGTACTGTCATTGGAATTAATACGATCGAGGCTTTATGTGAAACCCAACAGGAAGTACGAGATGACATGAAACATAAGCAAATCTATATGGCTTATTATAACAATATTCCAGTTGGTACTATTCGTATTGAGATAAAAGATAAGAAAGCATTTATATCACGATTTTCTATACTACCAGAATATCAAAGTATGGGAATCGGGAGCAAAATACTTTCTTATGTCGATGAAATCTTTCATGATTTGCAAGTAGAAAGCGTTGAATTGTACTCAGCAGTTCAAAATATCCAACTTAAGAATTTTTATATACGTAATGGATATGAAATTATTTCAATCGATGAATCTAGAGGCTATGAGAGAGGATTGTTTCGAAAGTTAACACTTTGAATACATAGTAATCAATAACATTCTTTCATTAATTCACCATTCAAACAGTTCTCACAATACTTCATACAGTGATCGTTACACATAGTATTATTTTACTTAGAATTTGTAAGCTTCATTGAAATAGTCTCAGCCATGCGCAAAGACTTAACAGCCTCACCTACATCATTCTTAGGTGACATCGAAGTTGTAATACAATCTAGGACGTGATCAATGCAATTTTCATAGGATGAAGTTTTGTCAATTGGTACATCTTCTACGTGATCTGCAGTAAATAAAGTTAATTTGGTATCGCAACGGTCTGGGTAATATTCTTCATAAAAGCGAACGACAGCTTGCTCAAATATTATTTCATACGAGACAGAAAATGGGTAGGTATTTGGCATCATAGAGGAAGCTTCAATTACTGCAAATGCATTATCATAATTGCATATGGCTGATACTGCACATTGCTTCTCATCAAGGCTTGTTTTTGAAACTTCAATATTGTCAGTAGCACCCAAAAGATAGGTTACAAAGTCAATATCGTGAATCATCAAATTCTTCGTAATGTTACCGAGCCCAAGATCGCCCCAAATTGGAGCAGTATAGCGCGTAATATGTATCTTTTTAACTTTACCATAGGTACCATTTTTCGAATAGTCTGCAATTAGTTGATATGGTCCTTCGAATCGTAAGAAAAGATCTACCATTAATTGTTTGTCTGACAACTCTTTTGCTTGCTGCATTGAAATTGCATCGTCAAGTGAAATAGAAACTGGTGTTTCACAAAATACATGTTTTCCTTGTTCTAATGCCATAAGTGCGTATTGTTTGTGTAAAGAGCTTGGAAGACAGATATCTATTAGATCAATATCAGGGTTCTCTATTATATCTGCTATGTTTGTTGTAGTTTTTACACCAAATTTGTTTTTAAGTTCCTCTAATTTTTTTTCATTTCTACCAAATACATAAATTGAATTGATGTCGGTTCGTTTTGCATATAACTCTGCATGATATGAACCAAATCCAGTACCCAAGATTCCTATATTCATATTAATTTTCCTTTCTTTGTCATTCATTTTTATATATGGTATAATAGTATTGTTGACAAGAGTATGTCAGCAATTATAAATAATAAAATAATAAATATAATTTTTGCATTTCGTTTATGAAAGAATAACCTAGTTTGGAAAGCAAAGATACATCAAGATGGGAAGGGCAGTTATGAAAATTCATCGCTTAATTTATATTTTATTGATGCTTGAAGGAAAGCAGAAAATAACAGCTAAAGAATTAGCAGAAAGATTGGAGACGTCAATTCGCACAATATATCGCGACATAGATATCTTATGCCAGGCTGGAGTTCCGATTTATACAGAATCTGGTCCCCACGGAGGAATCTCTTTAATGGAGAATTATCAGATTCCATCGAAACATCTGTATAAGGATGACATCATATCCCTATATTTGAATCATATCGGAGTTAAGGGTGAACAGGGAAGTAATTTAGATTTACAGATGGAATCTACACTGAAAAAGATTGAGAAGGTAATGTCAGACAATGAAGCGAAGGAATTACATGAAATAGAAAAACGTTTCTATGTTGACTCGACACCTTGGTGGGGAAAGAAAGTTAGTATGATACATAGTGAAACTATGATTCAAGCAGTATCACAAACCAGGAAGTTGAATATTGTTTATGTCAAGATGAATCATGAAGAATCGGTGAGAATCATTCAACCTTATGGAGTAGTAATCAAAAATAATATATGGTATTTAGTAGGTTATTGTGAAGTAGCAAAGTCCATTAGGACATTTCGCTGTGAAAGAATAAAAGAATGTATTTTGCTGGAACAATGTTTTGATTATCCAGGCGACTTTCATTTAAAAGAGCATTTTGATCAGTCGATGGCAGCATTTAAAGAAGACTGTCATTTGATGGAGCAATATATTGTGACCCTTTTAGTGCCGATAAGCCATCTCTCTTTATTAGATGATCTAGAGTATTCCATTGAAAAGACAATGGAAGATAGTATCATGTTCCACGTTAATTTTAATACCTATGAAAATGCCATTCGAGATTACTGGAATCTATTGATTCAGTCTAAGGTCATTGGACCACAAAGGTTACGAGACGACATCAGCAAAATATTGCAGAAAGCAATTAATTTATATGAATAGCACGGGTAAAAAATTTATTCGTTATGTTCTGTTGTTTAGAGAAAAAGTCGGGTTTTTCTAAAATGAGTATGTTATGATAAAGACATCTTAAGATAAAAGAGGGTAGTTCAGTGAATTATTATGAGAGAATTCAAAAATCTATTGATTTTATGGAAGACAATCTAGAAAATAGCATTAGGGTAGAAGAAATGGCAAAGGCAGTATATATGTCCGAGTCTAGTTTTTATCGCATCTTTTTTGCAATTACTGGATATCAGGCGAAAGAGTACTTGATTAATCGAAGGATAAGTTGTGCCTTTAAGGACCTAAAAGCAGGAAAAGAGCGAGTAATCGACATTGCCATGAAATATTCTTATCAAAGTGTAGATGCATTTTCTAGAATCTTTAAAAAAGTAACTGGATATACGCCAAGCACATGTGCTCGTGGAAATTTTCAATACATATTTGAAAGGATGAATGTGATGGAAAAATATTTTGAAACATCCGACGAAGGAATGGAAGATCAATATCCAGACATTAAGGTGTTAAGAGAATTACCACAGATGAGAGTCGCATACTATTGTTTCTATGGTAAGAATCCTGAGAATAGTGCGTTCTCAGTGATTAAAAAGTGGGTACTAAAGCAAAAGCTAAATTATAAAAACGAAAATTACCGTATCTTTGGTTACAATGCACCTGATACAGATCTTAGTGCTGAAGAGTATGGATATGAAGTGTGTATTACGATACCTGATGATATGAAAGTGGAAGACGAAGAAGTGAAAACAAAGGTATTGCCAGGTGGTCTTTATGCAGTTATCTCTATTGAGCCGAAAAACAATCTTGGAGAACAGATCATGCTTGGATGGAATAGGTTTACTAAGTGGTTAGAGGGAAGCAAATATATCTATGGTGATTCTCAGTGGTTAGAGGAACATCTAGGGTTTGGAGATGGTTTTGAACATATTGGTGGGGTAGATTTATATATGCCGATTAAAGAAAAGGCAAAGCTAGAACAATTCGAACCTGTCGAAGAGTACATAGATCCTTTTACTGTCGCTGCTTATACAGCTACTGGTAAAGGAGCAGAAACTGCTGCAAGAAAATTCTTATTTACTTGGGCAAAAGAACAGAACATTGATATTACGAATTCTAGGGTTTTTTCATTTTATAATTTTGAGATGATTGGGAAACCAGAGTACTTTTATAAGATGTTTATTCAGATTCCAGAGAATCTAGTAATTTATGATTCTCACATAATGAAAGAAGAATTTTTGGGTGGTAGATATCTAAAGAAGCAAGTAAAATATAAAGAGAATGCTCGATCCTGGTTTAATTTTATTCAGTATATCAATCACAGTAAGCAGTATAATTTTGGAAATCAACCATTTATGGAGGAGTATTTATTACAAAAAACATCCATTGACTGTGAAACTGAGGTAATTCAACATATGTCAGTTACAATGAGATAATAGATTCGCCCCGATGTAGAACTTAAGTGTTCTATATCGGGGTTCATTTAATTTTACCAAGAATTTGCTGCGTCCTCTTATTAACGACTAAAAAGGTTTACGTATCCATCTTTTTATCATTGTGAATAAGAGTTCGTGTATGATTGACATAAAAAAATATGCTACTATAATTATAATAGATTGGAGAAATTAATTTTCAATCTACATCAATGGGGGAATGTGAGGTATTCATTATGAAGGTCTTATTAATTGGAGGAACAGGTACTATTAGCAGCGCTATAACGCAACAGCTTGCGACACAAAATCATGATGTATGGTTATTAAACCGTGGGAATCGTAATGATAATCTACCTAAAAATATTCACGTAATTACTTGTGACATTAATAATGAGGAGTATGTGAAAGAAGTTTTAGCTGAGCATGAATTTGATGTAGTATGTGATTTTATTGGTTTTATACCATCACAGGTGGAACGAGATTATCGACTTTTTTATGGAAAAACAAAACAATTCATGTATATCAGTTCGGCGTCAGCATACCATAAGCCAGTGAAAGATTATCGAATCACAGAAGGTACAACACTTGCAAATCCATATTGGGAATATTCTCGCAACAAGATTATGTGTGAGGACTTTCTGCTAAGGATGTATAAAGAGAAGGGCTTTCCAGTCACAATTATTCGTCCAAGTCATACTTATTGTGAAAAGTCGGTTCCATTAGGCGTGCATGGATCGTTTGGTAGCTGGCAGGTACTTAAAAGAATGCTCGAAGGGAAACCTGTAATTATTCATGGCGATGGTACTTCGCTTTGGACAATAACACACAATTCAGATTTTGCACGTGGATTTATCGGACTTATGGGAAATCCTCATGCAATTGGAGAAGTTTTCCAGATTACGAGTGATGAATCATTAACTTGGAACCAGATTTATGAAATTACAGCTCAGGCACTTGGTGTACCTTTAAAACCGTACTACGTAGCTTCAGCCTTTCTTTCTGAAATTAGTAATTATGATTTTACAGGAGCATTAATTGGAGATAAAGCTAATACAGTAATTTTTGATAATTCGAAATTAAAAAATGCTGTTTTGGGATACCAAGCAGTAGTTAGTGCAAAAGAGGGAATTGAAAGAACAGTTCAATATGTTTTAGCACACAAAGAATGCCAGGTAGAAGATATAGAATTTGATACATGGTGTGATAAGGTGATTGAAGTACTAGAAAAAGCAAAAAATGAGTTTATATCATATGATTAGCATTCAAAGACGATGGGCTTTGAATCACACATTAAAGTTGAGGAGACTATGTAATGGATTATGAAAGGGCATGGCTTTCTTATCATGAAGCTACAGAATTGAGGGAAAAAAACTGTAAAAAGAAAGTATTTCAATATATTTATTATAATGCTGATGAGAAAGTGATACAGACTGCTGTAAAAGAATTAGAGAATGCAATATCAATTATCTGTCAAGAAAAGACGAAAACGGGATCGATTACATTAGATAAGTCTAAGGTACAAAAGGTTTCTTTGGAAGCTAATGATGAAATACCCAATCAACCGGGTATTTATCTTTTGTTCGATAGAAAAGCAAATAGTACAAAAGTTCAACAAGAAGGATATCTGATTCAAACGACTATTATAAATGAAACGATGGAGGAAAGAATTGTAATCCAATCATCTGGTGCTAACGGGATCTTATATGGAGTATTTGCATTGATACGTAAGCTTCAATGTGGTGTTTCAATTTCAGATATGGATGAATGCAAGATACCATCGAATCCTCTACGTATGTTAAATCATTGGGACAATATGGATGGGTCAATTGAGAGAGGATACTCTGGAAAATCATTTTTCTTTGAGCAGAATGATATTGTTGTCAATGAGAGAACTAGAGAATATGCAAAACTTGTGGCATCGGTTGGAATCAATGCAGTGGTAATTAATAATGTCAATGTGTTAAATGCAGCAACTTATCTAATTACAGATAGATACTTTACTAAGGTGAAAGAACTTCAGGATATTTTAGGAGAGTATGGAATTAAGCTATTCTTAAGTATCAATTATGCAGCTTCGATTGAGCTTGGTGGATTGGATAGTGCTGATCCATGTGATACCAGAGTAAGTGAATGGTGGACAAAAAAAGTTGTCGAGGTATACAGTCAGTTACCAGGCTTAGGAGGATTTTTAGTTAAAGCAGATTCAGAAGGAAGACCAGGTCCATTTACATATAACAGGACTCAAGCAGAAGGTGCGAATATGCTTGCAAGAGCGTTAAAACCTTATGATGGAGTGTTGATTTGGAGATGTTTTGTGTATAACTGTAATCAAGATTGGCGAGATTACATTACCGATCGAGCAAAGGCAGGTTATGAGTATTTTCATAATTTAGATGGACAGTTTGAGGACAACGTAATCCTGCAAACTAAAAATGGTCCAATGGATTTTCAAGTAAGAGAACCGATTTCACCATTGTTTGGTGGTATGAAGAAGACAAATCAGATGTTAGAAGTTCAAATTGCTCAAGAATATACTGGACAACAAATCGATATTTGCTATCTCATCCCCTGGTTTAAAGAAATACTTGCCTTTAAAACATATGTGACGCAAGAATATGATACAGTGAAAGATATTGTTAGTGGAAAAACATTTGGGAATCAGCTTTGTGGCATGGCTGCAGTATGCAATACAGGTAATGACGCCAATTGGACAGGACATGATTTCGCTGCAGCCAACTTATATGGTTTTGGAAGGCTTAGTTACGATACTTCTTTAACAGCAGAAGAGATTGCTAAGGAGTGGATCCAAATGACATTTAGTAGCAATCAGAAAGTAATGGATACGATTGAGACTATCTTAATGCAATCTTGGCCAGCTTATGAGAATTACAATGCACCTCTTGGGATTGGATGGATGGTGAATCCTGGTTATCATTATGGCCCAAGTGTAGATGGATATGAGTATTCGAGATGGGGTACGTATCATCGTGCAGACTTGAATGGGATTGGGATAGATCGAACAGTGAATGGAACGGGATTTACTCGTCAATACCATACTCAGAACTGTGAAATGTTTGAGAGTTTAGAACATTGTCCAGAAGAACTGATACTTTTCTTTCATCATTTACCTTACCTATATAAACTTTGTAACAATAAAACAGTAATACAGCATATTTATGATACTCATTTTGAAGGTGTAGAATCAGTTGAGAAATTCATTAGGATGTGGAATGAAGTGGAAGGACTTATCAATCCTATTGTGTTTGAACGAGTGAGTAAACGGTTAGAGATGCAACTTAAGAATGCGAAGGAGTGGCGCGATCATGTAAATACCTACTTTTATAGAAAATCAGGGATTGCAGATGAGAAAGGTAGAAAAATATATTAGGGAGTATATGTAAGAGTTTTATAAAGAGGGGTGTTGCATGAATGGCAGTATGAATAAAAGAATGAAGGGGGATGGTATATTTTCTTCGGCTCGCTACGCTCACAAGCCCACAAAGAGCGTGTGGGACTTGTAAGGCACTCAAAAAAACATACCATCCTCCTTCATTCTTTTACTAAATATTCATCCGCACCACGCTTTGCTTGTATGCGCAAAATGACGAATGATATTGTAGAAAGGTACTTTGACGCCCTAATCTTAATATCCTATTACACCATTTTCTGTACAAGTTTTGCAATCGCATTTCTGTGCGGTTGTACCACAAACTTGTGTATCATCAGGGGTTTCACATGGAATTCGTCCTAATGTTGTATTATCACAGGTTCTGTCTTGAAGTACTGGCAAAGGATTCGGTGCAACTTCAAAACGATAATCATGACCAAAGCAATCAATGTATTGGCAGATAACTTGATGACTTGGAACACAGTTAACATCATGATTGACTATATTCTGATACTGATGGAATGTTGCGTCCATTGGTAATGAATTTAATGGAACAATATACTCACACTTTTGAGTGTTACCGGTAGTAGACTCAATGATTGTACGAACATAATCAATGTTAGGGTGTAAACATAGGATGTTAGGGAATGTTCCACATGGGATTACTTTGTGCCAATCAGTACCTTCATATTTTTCTAATAAGTCTTTGGCTTTATGAAGATGTGTAATCTCTTGAACTAAGCACTGTTCCCAAATTCTCTTAATATAAGAATCGCATTCTGTTTGTAGATTAGAATAATAAAGGTAACATTCTATATATTCATGTAATAGTAATTCTTCTAACCAAGTTCCAGTGGTATCTTTCAAACTTTCATACTGGCTTACATGTTCTTCCTCAACCATACCAATTTCTTGATATAATTTACGACCTAAATCAGATTTATCATAAAGATTAGCAACATTCATATAATAGTTCATTGTCTGCTGTTCAGCAGCAGTGATAATTCCGATATTAAGCTTGGTAATCAGATCAACTTTGTCGAAATTCAAGTCAAAATTGATTGTATCTTTTGGATATCGATGATGAGAAATGGTTGGTCTAGCAGGAGTAATCTCTGTATAACATCCTACCAATTTTTTTGGACAGATTCCATATTCGTAATCTAATAGATTGGAGTAGCGGAACAAATGATCAAAATCTTCTAATAGAGCAAAATTAAGCGTATTACGAGCATAACAATTCGGTTCTTGTTTTGCAAGAACGGAGGTTAAATCAACTGCTAGTTGTTCATACGTTATGGTATGCTCAAGTATCGATTCATCTTTGGGCTTTAGACAACTAATCATTTTTTGTTGCTGTTGCTCCACTCTTCGTGTCATTGCTAACTCTCTTCGTATATCATTATCTGGACAATGTCTTGAAAAATTATGGCTAAACCATTGTGCCTCAAATTCAGTGCCGTTCATCAATACAATGCGGCATTTTGTATATGGGTCTACCGTTTCTTTGTTGTAGGGACAAGGATATATCATATCCCAATCCATAAAGGTCTTATCTATAGGTAAAGGTTTTTCATCAAATGGATTAAAATTTTGCATTACTCTCTCCTTATAGTGTTCCATAATTATTATATGTTTGTATTTAAGATTAGTGATTTATGTAGAAAGGGAAAAGGCTCTACTTATAGGCATAATAATATGTCTCAAGTAGAGCCTTTTTGTAAAAACCGATCACGGCATATAGAACGTTACGTCCTATATGCCTTACATGTCGATTGGACCATCTCCAGCATCGCTGCCTCCGGCTGCCTCTTTTGATTGAATGCTTTGGTTACTTTGACTCTCCATCGTAGTTCCCTCCTACATTCAGATTGGTTTTACAGTTAAAGTATGTGTAGAAAAGAGTTAATTATTCATAATCAATTAAAATAATTTGTGATATCGATAAACAGTTGAGCAACAGTATTTGATTCATTATGAAATTGAACCTTAGTATTTATTTTCTCATATTAGGAAATGCTAGCTTTATAATTTTATTATCAGGGAGGCTTTTATGAGCAAAGAATTACAGAAAAAATTAGGATTCTTGGCTGCATTTTCAACGGTAGTAGGTTTAGTAATTGGCTCAGGTGTCTTTTTTAAACCGCAAGCAATATATTCTGAAACACATGGCGCTCCTGGATTGGGGATTGTAGCATGGATTTTAGGTGGGTTAATGACCATCGCCGGTGGTCTGACTGCAACAGAAGTTTCTGCAGCAATACCAAGAACTGGCGGTATGATGATTTATATTGAAGAAATTTATGGTAAACGGTATGGATTTTTGACTGGATGGATGCAGACAGTTTTATTCTTTCCAGGAACGATTGCAGCTTGTGCTGTAATATTTGCTCAGCAAGCAGTAGAGCTTCTTGGCTATTCTTCCGATGATAAAAGACGTACCTTACCAATAGCAGTAGGGATCATTATATTAATTGGTGTGTTTAATATCATAGGTTCTTTCTTTGGAGGCTTTATTCAAACGATTGCAACGATTGGTAAGTTGATTCCATTAATTTTAATCATTGGTTTTGGATTTGTTCGAGGGAGTAGTACTCCTATATTTACGCCTTTTGTAGGAGAGGGAGTAAATTTAACAACGACTTTGGGACAAGTCTTAATTGCAACATTATTTGCATATGACGGCTGGATTAATGTCGGTGCAATCGCGGGTGAAATGAAAAATCCAGGAAAGGACTTGCCAAAAGCTATCGTTGGTGGACTATCTTTAGTTATGGCAGTTTACTTGGCGATTAATATAGCTTATTTATGGATTGCTCCAGCGAGTGAGTTAGCTAATGTCACTTCACCAGCTTCTCTTGTGGCGAATAAATTGTTCGGTGAGATTGGCGGAAAATTTGTTTCTGCAGGTATTTTGATCTCGGTATTTGGTACAGCAAATGGTTATGTATTAACAGGTTCCCGTGTACCATATGCAATTGCAAAGGAAGGGGCGATACCTGGTAATAAGATACTTTCAAAAGTTAATAAAGGTAGTTCTCCATATTATGCAATTTGTCTTATTGTCATCCTTGCTTGTTTATATGCACTCACAGGGCAGTTTAATTTATTATCGGACCTAACAATATTTGCGATATGGTTCTTTTATGTTCTTACTTTTATTGGTGTTATTTTGTTAAGAAAGAGAAAGCCAGATATGATTCGGCCATATAAAGTACCATGGTACCCTGTAATACCCATATTAGCTATTTTGGGAGGTGCCTTTGTTGTTATTAATCAAATCATTACTTCACCAATCATCTCATTCGGTGGGATTGTCATCACAGTGATTGGTTTGCCAATCCATTCCTATGTTTATCGTAATAAAAGTTAATTAAGACAATTCTAGTAATATTTATAAATAAGCAAAAGGCAAGCTTAGTCTAAGCTCTGTAAATTACGCATAGTATTAAAAAAGGATTGATGGGGCTGTCGCATTAAGGGCAGTATGAATAAAGAATGAAGGGTGATGGTATATTTTCTTTGGTGCGCTACTCTCACAAGCCCAACAAAGTGTGTGTGGGGACTTGTAAGGCTTCCGAAAAATACCATCGCCTTTCATTCTTTTATACAATATTCAGCTAGTGCGAAAGCTCCATTGCTATATTTTTAGTTAGGAGACCATATGAGTGAGCGTTATGATATAGCAATTGTAGGAAGTGGACCAGCAGGTATCTCAGCTGCAATTAATGCTAGAATAAGAAAAAAGAATTTCATCCTATTTGGAAGTAAAGAGTTAAGTCAAAAGCTTAAAAAAGCCCATCAAATTAATAACTATCCTGGTTTTTATGGTATCAGTGGAGAGAATTTAAAAAATCAATTTGTAGAACATTTAAAAAAGATGGATATTGAGGTTACCGAAGAAAGAGTCAATAATATATACCCAATGGGTGACTATTATATGTTACTAGCTAATGATAAGATTTATGAAGCTACAACTGTTATTTTAGCAGTTGGTGTAAACTTTGGAAAACCATTTCCAGGCGAGGAAGAATATTTAGGTAAGGGCGTTGGATACTGTGCAACTTGTGATGCCCCCCTTTATCGTGATAAGACAGTAGTTATAATTGCATATAGCAAACATGAGGAAGCAGAAGCTAATTATGTAGCGTCAATTGCCTCAAAAACCTATTATATACCTATGTATTCAGAGATGGTGGAGGTAGATGAAGTAATTGAGATTATTCGTGATACACCTATTGAAATTATTGGAGAGCAGTTTGTAAAAAGCTTAAAACTAAGGCATAATGAGATAGAAACAGATGGAATTTTTATCTTACGAGATAGCGTGTCACCGGGTCAATTAGTGCCTGGCTTACAGATGGAGGAAGGTCATGTTCATGTAAATCGAAAAATGCAAGCAAATCTCCCTGGCTGCTTTGCTGCTGGTGATATTGTGGGTACGCCTTACCAGTATGTAAAGGCCGCAGGAGAAGGTAATATTGCTGCATTATCAGCCGTAGCATATGTAGATGAACGAAAAAGACAGCAATAGGTCATTACTTTATGATTAGAAGGAGAAAATATGAAGGATAGCAATAAGAGTACGAATGAGACTCTCGTATTAGAAAATACGTATGCGAAATTACCTAAACTATTATATTCAGAACAAAATCCGAGTGAAGTGCCAGATCCCAAAGTTGTAGTTCTTAATGAGAGGTTGATTCTATCTCTAGGCATGAATCTAGACTTTATGCGAAGCCAAGAGGGTGTCCAATTTCTTACAGGTAATAAGATTTTAAGTGGCACTACTCCAATTGCTCAAGCCTATGCAGGGCATCAGTTTGGTTATTTTACAATGTTAGGAGATGGTAGAGCATGTTTGCTTGGTGAATATGTAACACCAAATGGTGAACGTTATGATATTCAATTAAAGGGTTCTGGAAGGACTCACTACTCCAGAGGAGGCGATGGAAAAGCTGTATTAGGTCCAATGTTGCGCGAATATGTAATCAGTGAGGCAATGGATGCACTTGGTATTCCTACTACACGTAGTCTTGCTGTATCAACGACAGGTGAAAATATTATCCGAGAAGGAGTACAACCAGGTGCAATTCTTACACGTGTTGCGAAAAGTCATATTCGTGTTGGAACATTTCAATTTGTTGCAAACTGGGGAAAGGATAATGATCTAGAAATTTTTTCGGATTATACAATCCAGCGGCTTTATCCTGATGGCTTAACAAAAGAAAATCCATATGAGTATTTACTTCAAGAGGTCGTAAAATCACAAGCACAATTAGTTGCAAGTTGGCAATTAGTTGGATTTATACATGGAGTGATGAATACGGATAATATGTCGATTAGTGGAGAAACAATAGATTACGGTCCGTGTGCCTTTATGGATGTATACGACCCTGACACGGTATTTAGTTCTATTGATACCAAAGGTCGATATGCATACAAAAATCAGCCAAGCATCGCAGCATGGAATCTAGCAAGATTTGCAGAAACATTATTACCATTGTTAAGTCCAGAACCAGAAGAGTCTATTCAACTAGCGCAACGTTCCGTTCAATTGTTTTATGAACTTTATCAAGAGAATTGGTATACTGGAATGAGAGAAAAATTAGGATTATTTCACGAAGAAAACAATGACCGACAACTTATTGATGCTCTACTAAATGTAATGTTCTTGCAAAAGGTAGATTTTACGAATACATTTGTAGATTTAACTTTAGGACAAAGAGAAGCGAAAATATTCCAATCTCAGCAATTCCATACATGGGAAGAACAATGGAAGGAAAGACGAAAAAATCAGAAAGAAACAATTGAGGAATCTACAAAGCTAATGCAAAAGAGAAATCCAATTCTGATTCCACGTAATCATCGTGTAGAGGAAGCTCTAGATGCAGCTAATAAGAATAATTTCTCGCTTTTTTCTTCTCTTGTAAAAGCGTTACGTCACCCTTATGATTATTCGTTGGTTAATGAACATCAGTATTATCGCATAGTACCAGAATCGACAGGTTGTTATAAAACATATTGTGGTACATGAGAATGATGTAAATTATTACATTTATTAATTGGAGTGTTTTCGTATAAAAAGAAGGAAAATAACGCATATTGTTAGGGTGAATATATAAGATAGGAGTGAAAGAATGGCTAACATTAATCAATTAGAATTACAGAATTTGCGTCATTTAATTGGAGCACATTGCACGATCGAGAAAAAACTAAACTTTTATTCTGAGCAGTGTACAGATACTACACTAAAGAATATGTTAAAAAAAGATGCAGATGATGCAAAAAACAGTAAAGATAAGTTAATGACATTTTTAGAGTAGGAGATATTAAAATGCAAGAAAAAGAAATGATTAGTGACTATCTTGCAGGGATTAATGCAAGTTTAGCAGGTTATGGTAGTATTATTGCTCAATGTGAAAATCAACAATTGCGCCAAACAATTATTGAGATGCGCAATCAAGATGAGATACGTCAATATGCTCTTTTTGTAAAAGCAAAGGAAATGGGTTATTATATACCTGCACAACCAGCGACACAAGAAGAGATTGCAACTGTAAAACAACAAATGTCACAAGGTTAACAAGTAAAAAAGAGGCTGTTGCACTAAGGACAGTATGAATAAAGAATGAAGGGTGATGGTATATTTTCTTTGGCGCGCGATAGATACAAGCCCCACAAAGTACGTGTGGTGACTTGTAAGGCACTCCGAAAAATACCATCGCCCTTCATTCTTTTATACAATATTCAGCTAGTGCAACAGCCCTATTATTCAGCCAGTGTGACAGCTCTCTCGCTGTAAAGTATTTGTGATTTGAAAGAATGGGAAACAGAATAAGATTTCAAGTATATTTTTCAAGCGTGGAATGGACACAACCTACAAAAGTTCATGTGTATCAACACCGTTGATATTTGCTTGTTCATCTTCATCGAATGGTATGACTATGCATCTCTTTCCATCAATAACTTGTGTAGAAATCTGAGTTACTTTTTCTGGTTTCACCTGTAGGATGACATCGTAATTAGCATGTGCCTCCAAAAATCCTTCGAGAGGAGCTTCCATATTAAGAGGCTGAGCTTCACTTTGATTGGATTTTTCTTCTAACATCTGTTCTAGAACCTGAACTTTTTGAACAAGTTCTTGTTCTTTTTTTCTTTGAGCATGTGCTTTGAGAGCTTTGTCATCAATTAGATGCTCAATGATAGGTGGTGTATCTTTAAACTTTTCACTGTATGATTTCTCAATTTTTGTAGTTACTTCTTCTGGAACACCACTCTCAATTAGAATATTTTGGATCGTATCATTCGTTAAAATCACTGGTTCTTGGTAACGCTCATCTTCTTCTTTTGATTCAATACGATTACTTAAGTTTTCTTGGATTTCCATGAAGATATGTTCGCTTTGTTCTTCATCTTCACCAAGAGCACTACGAATGATTGTCTGAAATGTTTCCTTCTGCTCAGCAGCTGTTTGCTTGAAGGAACATCCTAAGCCACCCTCCATAAATTCTGGGTGTGTATCCTTTGGATTTTTTGTAAAGTACATAACGGAATGGATATCGGTGCTACGGTCTGTGAATGCTGGGAAGATAAATCCAGTTTCAGGAGCATCCACAACCCAATCTCTTATTCTTGGTGCTATGCGGTTCTCCTCTTGACGGTAACCAAGTCCCGGTTTTGAAAGCGAAACAGGGCATATCGCACATAATAAATATTCGTATACTTCTTCTGACTCATCTAACTTTAAATTGTCCGAAGTTTTAGTTATTACATCATAAGCATCATGAAAAATTAAGATTAGAAAGTTTCCAGAATAATTATAGTTTTCAATTACTAATTGATAAAAGCTATTAAGTAGTTCATCATTTTTTAATTTACTTTCCTTTAAGGCAAGTAGCGATTGTTGTCTTCCACCACCAATTTCCTCATCAAGGGGAAAATTTAGTTCCAAAAGATTATTACCAACTGTCCCAGAAAGAGTTTTTCTTGCAATATCTAAAAATTTATAGAATTCTTCATCTTCAAGACTTAGGAAAGTTTCTGATATGTTTAATACAATATTTTTCTCAGAATCTACATAGCATCCACACATTCTTGTAAATGTACATTCATTCTTTTTTAAACGTCTTTTTAGTTCCATAACATCTTTTCTTGTCATATTTAAGCCTCGCAATTCATGAGAATTTTTCATACAATGAGCAAAACGGTTCTGTTCATAATTATAGTTTGAATTTGAAAGCTCTGCAAGAGAATAAATAAATTTCATTTTTCTGAATAGAATGAGAGATAATATCTCATTGATTCTTTTCTCAGACTACTATTAGTTAAAATAACAGAAGAAATTACAGAATAGAAAAAATTGGTAGGATGAAATGATCCAAATAACATTGACAAAAAATAAAAATTATTATAATCTATGTAAGCCGACAAGCAATGTCGTGTGTCCGTAGCTCAGCTGGATAGAGCAACGGCCTTCTAAGCCGTGGGTCGGGGGTTCGAATCCCTTCGGGCACAGTAAATGATAAGGTGCATTTGCATATGCTGAATATTGTATAAAAGAATGAAGGGCGATGGTATTTTTCGGAGTGCCTTACAAGTCCCCACACGCACTGTGTGGGGCTTGTGAGCGTAGCGCTACAGCGAAAATATACCATCGCCCTTCATTCTTTATTCATACTGCCCTTAGTTCGAGCTCCATAAAAAAAGCGTTCCAAAAGAGGAAGCAAATATGCACACAAGCGAGATAGGAAGATGTCGCTTACGCAACCGCGCTTGGCGCGATTGTTTTGCCAGCAAAACACATTATCCTGTATAATGTTTCATAAAAGTAAGAGAGATGTTATAATAAGAGAAAAACAATGGAGATGAGATAATGTTCCGAATTGGTGAATTTGCTGTTCTATCTTCAATTAGTATACATATGTTGAGAAATTATGATAAGATTGGACTTCTAAGTCCAGAATATACGGATGAATGGACGGGTTATCGATATTATAGCGAAGCACAAATAATAAAAGCAAATCGTATTCAGTCGTTAAAAGCGATGGGGGTTGGGCTAAAAGAAATCACTAAGATGCTTGAAAAGGATTCTTTTGGCGATAATTATCAAGAGTTGTTAAGACTAAAAATTAAAGAGAAACAGGATGATATACAAAAGAGAAAAGAAGAAATTGCACAACTTGTGCTATCATTAGAAAAGGCAAAGCAAAATGAAAATTATGTCTGTGATGTTGCAGTAAAATCATATCCAGAGCGAAATGTAGTTTGTTATCGAAGGAGAATTTAACAATACTCAGAGGAAGGAAAGTTGTGGGAATATCTTGTGAAAGTTTGCCATAAATATGATATAAAAATTGTTCCTCATGGATTTAGTGCAGCCATTTGGCACGAAAGAAATCAGGACAAGCATTATTGTGATATTGAAGTAGTGTTTGAAGTTGAAAAGACTGGGAAGGATGTTGAGGATATAACCTATCGACACATGCCATCTTGTGAGGTCGCTTCCATTGCTTTTCGAGGTAATTATTATGAGATTGGGAATATTAATTACCATCTTGCAATGTGGATTACTCATAATGATTATGAAATCAGTGGAAGTCCGTTTTGCATCTACTATGTTTCTCCAGGGAATAGCACAAAGGAAGAGGATTATCTATCAGAAATATGTTTTCCAATTAAAAAGAAATAAAGTTATTGACCCTCGTATTGTACGAGGGTTTATTCTTTATCTATAGGGAAAATCCTCTGAATTTCCTTGTAGATAAAAAAACGTCCCCAAAGAGGGATTTGAAAGGAGTATATTAAGAATGATAAAGAGCTTAGTTCAAGTAGAACATGATGTTTGCGATTATACTTGTATGTGGAGAGGTATCGAAGATTTATATCAGACAAAAACAAAAGAAAGGGTACCAGGATGGCTTTTCTTTACCTTAAGTGGGCAAGGAGAATTTACTTACCTAACAAGAAATAAAGATAAGATGAAACGAATGGTTACGTGGGGAGAAGGAAGACCAAAAAAGATCTATAAAAGAGTAAATGAAACAATTGGATTTACATATAAGCATATGGAGAATACAAAGTTTGAATATATGCTAAAGGTGGCTAAGGAGCAGATTGATATAGGAAACCCAGTCGTTCTAGGACCACTCGATATGTATTATCTTGCATATTATCCTAAAATATATAATAAGATGCATATACCAAATCATTACATTATGATGGTTGGCTATGATGAGGAACAACAGTGTGCTTATGTATTAGATTGTGGAGTAAAAGAGACACAAAGCATATCATATGAGCAATTGGCTAAATCACTAGAGAAGAAAGTTCCATCCATCGGAGGAAAAAACGGCTTATGTACGATATCCTTTCAAGAAAACCTACCATCGCTACTAACCATAACGAAAGAAATATTCCAGAGAAAATGTACGCAACAATTAAACAGTGAAGTGAGTTTTTGTGGTATTCGGGGAATGCGTAAACTTGCAGCAGAAATCGATTCATGGAAAGACATTTTTACAAAGGAAGATTATAAGGAAATACTTCAATCCTTTGTACAATTTACAGGTACAGTTCCAACCTTACCAGAAAGACTTTATGGGGCACCAAAAGATTCCATTGTTCATAATGCATGCAGAGAAAACTATGCAAACGTGTTATATGAACTGGACGAGCGTTTTACGATTCCTTTATGGAAAGAGGCAGGTGATCTCTTTATAAAGAGTGGCGAATATATTCAACAAATTACGGATCAGATGGTTGAGTATTTGTTAGGCAAGAAAAAAGAAGTTGGCCCAGTAGGTCCAGTGATTAACGAGATAGCAAATATAGAGGAGAGGGCAAACCAGTTAATCTTGGACGGTATCAGTGATTAGATTGTTTGTATGATGAAAAAAAGATCCTAGATAAAACCATAATAACAAGTAAATTCTCCCATATTCAGCGGAATGTTGATATTTCTTTAAAAATGAGATATGATACTAAAATTAGCGTTATTCTCTTGAATAATAAAACTAAAGTTTTGTTAAACTTAAGTAGATATAGTAACGAAATCAAAAAATTAGGAGTTAGTAACATATGTGCTGTAATAGGGAACCGTATGTATTGGTATTTGGTGTATCAGTTTATGATATTATAGGATTTTCATATCAAAAATTTAGAAGTAAAGATTCTAATCCTGGAGGAGTTCGAGTTTCTTTCGGTGGGGTATGTAGAAATATATCAGAGAATCTAGCGAGACTTGGTCTTAATACGAAATTCATCTCATTGATTGGTGACGATGAAAAGGGAAAAAGCATTTTAGAGTACGCACAACGATATAACATCGATATGTCTGATTCGCTTGTTGTGAAAGGAGAATCTACGCCAACTTATATGGCAATTTTGGACGAACAAGGTGAGATGCAAGCTGCTATCGTAGATATGAAAATTGCAGATAAGGTAACAACAGAGTTTATTGATTCTAAATCAGAACTCATCATAAATGCAGAGTATATGGTATTAGATACGGATAACGCAGCAATTGTAGAATATATACTAACTACGTTTTATGGGAAGACAAAATTTATCTTAGATCCTGTTTCAGCAGCAAAGGTTTCTAAGGTAAAACACTTAATTCCTTATTTTCATACAATAAAACCAAATCGCCAGGAAGCGGAAGTACTTTGTGATTTTCCACTTAATACGATAAAGGATGTTCGTCGTGCAGGGAAATACTTTCTTGATTTAGGCGTAAAGCATGTAATGATTAGCTTAGATAGTGATGGAATGTATTATAATGATGGAGTTAACGAAGGAATTATTAAGTCAAAGGAAGTTCAGGTTGTTAACGTAACTGGTGCAGGTGACTCTTGTGTAGCAGGAATAGGGTATGGTTATATGACAAGGCTTAATATTAAAGAAACAGTTCGTTATGCAATCGCAATGTCAATTATAACAATTTCTCATGAGGAAACGATACATCCTGATATGTGTTGTGATTTAGTAGCTGATTATTTACAAAAGATAGAATGGGAAGAAGTTGAATTTTAACCGGAATACAGTGTATTAGCTCCGAGTGTTTGTAGACAAGCCAACACTCGGAGTATTTTTACGTTAAAACAAACATATGTTTGAAAAACTTTCCATTATGTGGTAGAATGTATATCGTTCCTAGCAATAAGGAGCAATTACAAAATCTAAGAGGTCTTTTCATGCACTATAAGGAAGTAAAACAAATTGTTTCTCCAACGAATGGTATGAATATTTATCGTGGTTGTACTCATGGTTGTATTTATTGTGATTCTCGAAGTAGTTGCTATAATATGCAACATGACTTTGAAGATATTGAAATAAAAAGTAATGCAATTGAGTTGCTAGAAGCAACATTACGTAGGAAACGAAAAAAATGTATGATTGGTACCGGTGGTATGTCAGATCCATATATTCATCTCGAGGAACAACTAGGTCATACAAGAAAGTGTTTAGAGCTAATAGAGCACTATGGTTATGGGTTAAGTATACAAACAAAGTCAAATCGTATTCTACGTGATTTGGACTTATTAAAGAAAATCAATGAAAAGACGAAATGTGTTGTACAGATGACTTTAACCACATATGATGAAGATTTGTGTAAGATATTAGAGCCTAATGTTAGCACGACGAAAGAGAGAGCAAATGTACTAAACATTATGAGAGAAAATCGTATACCAACTGTAGTTTGGCTCGACCCGATTCTTCCATTTATTAATGATACTATGGAAAATCTGACAGGAATCTTAAACTATTGCATCGATGCGAAGGTATATGGAATTATTTGTTTTGGTATGGGGTTAACGTTACGTGAAGGTAACCGAGAGTATTTTTATAAAAAATTGGATGAACATTTTCCAGGACTAAAACAACAATACGAAAGAAAATATGGATATGCCTATCAAATTGCGAGTGATAAGAATGCACAATTAATGAAAGAATTCTACCGTGTATGTAGACAAGAGAAAATTGTTTGTGATAACAATCACATATTTTCATATATGCATCAATTCGAGGAAAAAGAAAAGGTGGAACAGCTTAATTTATTGAATTATATCGATAGGTGATGTAAAATGTACCTAGCTTAATGTTGGCTATATTGTAAGTATTGTTGGATTTTTATTATAGATACTAATAAGGATGACTAAAATATTGCAGAAGATCCATGGAGGGAATAATGGGAAAAAGGCTATTACATAATATAAGACATCGCTTTCATGTATTAAAGGCGGTTGCAATTGTTACATATAAAGAGTGGGGAGCGTATCGTACTCATTCGATGGTTTCCATCTTTGTTGGTCCAGTATATTTTATTGTTCAATACTTTATTTGGACAGCTGTATATGGTTCCAAAGGGCAGTTAAATGGAATGGAACTTAATCAAATGTTAAGTTATTTTGGGATCTCAACTTTAATTGGCTATTTAACGATGGACTTTGCTGACTGGAATTTACAGATGCTTGTTCGTACTGGGAGGTTCACAACATTTATGTTGCGTCCAATTCATCATCGTTTTTTTGCATTGTCACAAAAATTTGGACATCGTGTACTTGGACTTATAATTGAATTTGTTCCTTGCTTTATTATTTTTCAGTTCGTATTTCGTATTAATATTATTCCAGAAAATGTATTCTATAGTATTGTATCAATTTTCCTTGCTTTCCTAATGAATTTTTATGTTAACTATTGTATTGGCTTGACTGCGTTTTGGTTGATCCAAGCAGAGGGTATTCGTAATGTGTTTCAAGCTCTTGCTTCCGTTTTCTCAGGAATGTTCTTTCCACTTGTTTTTTTTCCAGAGGCAGTTCAAAAATTACTATTCTTTTTACCGTTTCAGTATACTCTATATGTACCATCCATGGTAACTACTGGTCACTATCAATTAGCAGGTATCACGATGAGCATTCCAAAGATTGTTGGAATACAAGCGATTGCAGTTATGATAACAATTTTATTGTCAGAGCTGATTTACAGACGTTCGCTTCGCCATTTTACTGCAGTAGGAGGTTGATTGCATGAAAAAATATCTTATTTTATATAAACAATCCATTCGTGTATCATTTGCAACCGCAATGACATATCGTGCCAACTTTGTTTTGCAAAGTCTAATTATGATATTAAGCAATAGCTTGTTTCCGTTGATTACGATATTAATCTATGGAACAGGTGCTTCTTTTCCAGGTTGGTCGCTATATGAAGTATTAATGATACAATCTATCTTTACCATTTCTTCCGGATTTTCGAATATGTTATTTTCAGGACTCGTATGGGTGACAATGGATCATGTAAGAGAGGGGACATTAGAGATTGTACTAATTAAGCCAGTAAAATGCTTATTCTATCTGATTGCAACAACCTTTAGAGTGGAGAATGGTGCTGTTATTATCGGTGGCATTATTGTATTTATCTATGCTTATGCTCATATATCGGCAGTTTCGCTTGTTATGTGGCTATCAGCAATTTTGTTTTTTGTCGTCGGTTTACTTGTTATGCTGGCGCTTAATCTATTAATGGCAGCAACTTCATTTAAGTGGGTAGCAAATTCGAGAATTCCTGAGATGTATCATAGTGTTCTTAATTTTGGTAATTATCCACTAAGGATATTTCCAAAGGCCTTACAAGCAGTAATTACTTTTGTAATTCCAGTGACAATGGTAGGCTGTTTTCCAGCTAGTGCACTTTTGGGAAAAACTGATATATGGATGTGGATTGCCATAATACCATGCTTTGCATTTTTATTACTTGGAATATATATTTATGAACATATGATTTCATTATATGAAGGAGTTGGTGGCTGATTATGGAAGAGAATATAATTGTTGTAGAACAACTTTGTAGAAGATACATGACTTTTAAGCGAGGAAGTGGTTTTAAGGAAAGTTTAAAGAGCTTCTTTCATCGTGAAAAGGTACCTGTAGATGCAGTAAAAGATATAAGTTTTACTGTAAAAAGAGGAGACATTATTGGTATATTAGGTCCCAATGGGGCAGGAAAGTCGACTACAATCAAGATGTTAACTGGTTCTTTATACCCAAGTAGTGGAAGTATTTCTGTTATGGGATACACCCCTTGGAAAAATCGTACGGAGTATGTAAAGAGTATTGGCGTTGTATTTGGACAAAAGAGTCAATTGATTTTCGATATTCCACCAGTAGATAGTTTTTTAATGAACAAAGCGATATATGATATTCCTGATAAAGAGTATAAACAAAGACTGGACCACTTAATTCAACTATTAGATTTGGGTGACAAAGTTAACCGTCCTACAAGAGTTTTATCTCTTGGAGAGAGGATGAAGTGTGAGTTTATCATGGCAATGCTACATAATCCAGATGTTGTTTTTTTGGATGAACCAACGATTGGCCTTGACGTTATTGCAAAACAAGTAATACGAGAGTTTATTCGTTCGATGAATGAAAAAGGAACAACTTTTATCTTAACAACCCATGACTTAGAAGATGTGGAAAAATTAGCACGTAACGTTATTATTATTAATAAAGGACAGAAAGTGTTCGATGGAACGATTCAGGATTTGCGTACAAATTTAGGGAATAAAAAGGTAGTAGAATTAACAGTCGTAGATAGTAATCATTTTGCTAACTTATCGATAGAAGGTGTTCGTTTACTTCCAAGCGAGGATAAGCATAAGATTATGGTAGAAGTAGATGTAGATCAATTACCGATGAATCAATTTATTCGCTATTTATCTGACGTAGGGGAATTTCGTGATATCTCGATTCAAGAATTGCCAATGGAAGATATAATTACAACAATTTATCAGGAATAGTTACTTTTCTTTTTCATTTCTAAATGGTATAATTGTAGGTTTTATCCGCGATAATAAATTAATAATTTAAAGGAATACAATATGAAAAAGAGATTTAAGAAGGCGTATGTAGAGATTACGAATGTCTGTAATCTTAGTTGCAATTTTTGCCCAAAGACAGAGAGAGAGTCGAAATTTATTGATATTGATGAGTTTCGTCATGTTTTATTAGAGATTCGCCCCTTTACGGATTATATTTATTTGCATCTCATGGGAGAACCTCTTTTGCATCCAAAGCTAGAACAGCTTCTCATAGAAGCCGAAAGCTTTGGATTAAAGGTGAACATAACGACGAATGGAACTTTGTTAAGAAGGCAAGAGAATGTTCTACTTCAATCCAAAGCTTTACGACAGGTCAATGTTTCACTCCATAGCTTTGAAGCAAATGAAGTGAATATGACTTTATTTGAGTATGCCGAAAGCGTTTTTCAATTCATTCAGAAGGCACAACAATCTTCGAATATTATTAGTGCTGTTCGTTTATGGAATATGGATAGTGAGAAATTACAAGGGGCTAATGAACTAAATCATAAGATTTTTGAACTTATTGAAAGCTATTTTCCACAGGAACGGTCAATTGTTGAGATTTTGTCCAAGGAGAAACAAATTAAGCTTGGAGAACGAGTGTATTTAAATACAGCAGAAAAATTTCAATGGCCAGATATCAATCATGCTGAGGTACATGATGATGTATTTTGTTATGGGTTAAGAGATCAGATTGGAATATTGGTCAATGGTACAGTAGTTCCATGTTGTCTCGATAATGAAGGTGTAATCTCCTTAGGTAATATACATGAGCAATCCTTTCGTGACATTATAATAAGTGAGCGTGCACAAAATATTTACGATGGATTTTCTAATCGAAAGGCGGTAGAAGAACTGTGCAAGAAATGTCATTATGCAACTACTCGTTTTCTGAGTTAAATAAGTCCTTGATATTTACGAAATTTATGTGGGGAGATGCCATTTACTTTGTGAAAGGCATCTCCAAAATAATTGTTATCATTAAAACCACAAATCGGCGCTATTGTAATAAGTAATACATTGTCAGCTCTTGTACTTTATGTACTATATTGCACGAACATTTGGAAAAAGCAAGTGATTAAATTGAATAAATAAACGGATAACCCTTGCATACTTTGTGTGTAATGCGTATAATAAATCTAGTGGGAAATATTATATTTTCTGGTAATTACTTTATCCCATCATTATACAAATAATAAGGAAAGAAGGATTGTCTTATGGTATGTAATAAGTGTGGAGCACAGCTTCCTAATGATGCAGTATTTTGTAACAATTGTGGGGCCAATTTAAGTCAGCAACAACCACAAATGCAGCAACAGATGCAGCAGCAGATGCAGCAACAGCCACAGATGCAGTATCAATATCAACCTAACCCTCAGATTATTCAACCGAAAGCAAAGACAGGAATTGCTGTAGGTTTAGTTGCGGCAGCTATGTTTTTCTTAAGTATGTTGAGTAATTACAATGCGAACATATTAGCTTTTCTTCCAATTGGAGTACTAGCTACCTATGTATTGTTCAAAGAGGAAGACAATTGGTTGCGTAAATGTGCAGTACGAGCAATGGGTGTCGTAATTTCTTTTTTTGTATTATGCGTTTTAATCGATGTATTCTTTGATTTCTTTAACATTATAAGAGTATTTCTAGGTTGGAATGAGAAGAGTAATCTGAGTTTATTTATTAAATTAAATGATATACGTGATGTATTTATAATAATTGTTATTTCGTTACAGAATGTTTTATTATTTATTATGGGTATACGTGCTTTATCGATGAAAACTACAAAGATGCCAATTGTAGATGGATTCATTGATAAACATATGAAGTAATTGGTTAATAGTAACGATACATAAAGTCTGTTTAGAGATTTTTATAATTTCTGGACAGGCTTTTTATGGTGTAATCGCACTTTATTTCAGGATTAAGTACATCGAGTGCTTGTCATACTAAAGAGTTTAAAAAGTATGAGTCTAGGACATATTTTTAGTATGAATTTATAATTAATTTGTGTATAATAATTTTATGAATTCGATGGAGGTTTGATTTAATGAAGATAAGTTTTACAAAGGAGCAGACTCAATTTTTAAAAGAAATTGGAATTAGCTTTTCTGTTCAAGGGAAATTAGATGATGAACATCTTGCAGAAATCGATATGGTGGTAACGGATTATCTAATCGAGAACGGAATCGATGATGATGAGAGTGTGAATGAGATTGGTAAAAAGTGTGAAGAAATCTTAGAGATAGTCAGTGGAGCATAAGAATAGTGTCATATTGCTCAAAGAAGTGTTATGACAATAAATTATAATGTCATAAGGAGGAAAAGAATATGAAATTTGAAATATTACAAAAAGACATGATTACTGCTATGAAGGAAAGAAATAAAAGTAGAAAGGACAGTATCTCATCTTTAATTTCAGCAATTAAGAAAGTTGCAATTGATACTGGTAATCGTGATAACATTACAGATGAATTAGCAGACCAAGTAATTTTAAAAGAGGTAAAGACGGTAAAGGAACAATTAGATACTTGCCCAGCAGAACGTAGCGAATTAAGAGCTGAATATCAAGCGAGATATGATGTAATAAATGAGTATGCACCTAAACTATTGAGCGCAGAGGAAGTAAAGAACATAATCGAAACAAAATTTAAAGACTTAGTTGAAACAAAGAACAAGGGCGAAATTATGAAAGTCGTAATGAAAGAGTTAAAAGGAAAAGCAGATGGTAAGATCATAAACCAAGTTGTTGCTGAGCTTTGCCAATAGTTATACAGTTAATTTTGGGACATCAATTATTTGTAGCGGTTGATTTGCATAATTCTTACTAATTTCGGGTATTTACATAGTGAATACTCGATTTTTTATATACTAGGAAATTGCTTTGAATTTCCTAGTATATAAAAAATGCTCCGCAGGATGCGCACTACGCTACGGCTGCAAACGAAAGTTGTGCGATTGTTTCGTATGTATACACTATGTTCCTTGTGATGTTTATATAAAGGATTATAATTTATACCAAAAATTGGTTTGGAAAGAAAGGTATTGGTTTATTATCAAAGAGAATAATAATACTATTATTGTTGCTTGAGTTGAAAAGCAAGAAGGAGCTGAGGAGATGAAGATTGTTGTAGCGATTGATTCATTTAAAGGAAGCTTATCCTCTATGGAAGCAGGAAGAGCAACTGAAGCTGGTATAAAAAAAGTTATAGATGCACAGGTAGAAGTGGTTCCTTTAGCAGACGGTGGTGAAGGAACAGTCGAAGCTTTAATTTCTGGAATGCATGGAGAATATCAGATGATTGAAGTAACGGGGCCGTTACTTAAAAAAGTTACCTGTCGGTATGGAATTATTAAGGATAAATCTCTTGGCATTATCGAAATGTCACAAGCTGCAGGAATAACTCTTGTTCCTATAGAAGAGCGTAATCCTTTAAATACTACTACTTATGGTGTTGGTGAAGTGATTTTGGATGCAATAAAGAAAGGTTGTAAGAAATTTATTGTGGGCATAGGTGGTAGCGCAACCAATGATGGTGGAGTTGGAATGCTTATGGCATTAGGATTTGAGTTTTTAAATCAAGATCAAAAACCGATTTCTCTTGGTGCAAAAGGCTTAGCCGAATTAGCTGTGATTAAAACAGATAAAGTAGCGAAAGAGGTTTTGGAAGCTGAATTCTTAATTGCTTGTGATGTGGTGAATCCATTATGTGGAGATAATGGATGCAGTGCAATCTATGGACCACAAAAAGGTGCAGATGAAGAGATGATAAAAAAAATGGATGAGGACTTATTCCAGTATAGTCAGCTTGTGAAAAAAATGTTTGGAAAAGATAATGCAAACGTACCGGGGACAGGTGCTGCAGGTGGAATGGGATATGCCTTTTTAAGTTTTTTAAATTCTAGACTAGAGTCAGGAATTCAGATTGTACTTAAAGAGACGGAACTAGAGAAAAAGATTATGGATGCAGATATTGTGATTACTGGTGAAGGAAGATTGGATTACCAGACGGCAATGGGAAAAGCCCCAATCGGTGTGGCTCAACTTGCTAAGAAATATCATAAGACGGTGCTAGCTTTTGCAGGTTGTGTAACGAGTGAAGCAACCGAGTGTAATCTACACGGTATTGATGCTTTTTTTCCAGTACTACGTAGATTAGTGACACTTGAACAAGCAATGGAGCTAGAAACTGCGAAACAGAATTTAACTGATTGTGTGGAACAAGTATTTCGCTTAATTACAGTTTATAGTAAATAAATAGTAAAGAAAGTAGGTAACATGGAAATTACAACTTTAGGTGCATTAATTGGGTTAGCAATAGCCATTATTTTAATTATCATCAAAGTACAGCCAACCTATAGTTTGATTTTTGGCGCTTTAATTGGTGGCCTTATTGGTGGTGCAGGCTTAACAGATACAGTTGCAACAATGATTACAGGGGCGCAGAGCATCATATCCTCTGTGCTTCGTATTATAACATCTGGTATTTTAGCGGGAACGCTAATAAAAACTGGTGCAGCAGCAAAAATAGCAGAAGTTATTGTTGATAAATTAGGGCAGAAAAGAGTATTTGTAGCACTCGCAATAGCAACTATGATTCTATGTGCAGTTGGAGTATTTGTCGATATTGCTGTAATTACAGTTGCTCCAATTGGTTTAGCGATTGGTGAACGAGCTGGACTAAATAAAGCGAGTATTCTGTTAGCGATGATTGGTGGTGGAAAAGCAGGTAACGTAGTTTCGCCAAATCCCAATACAATTGCAGCAGCAACAGAGTTCCAAGTAGATCTAGCACAGTTGATGGCACGAAATATCATTCCTGCTTTATTTGCGCTGATTGTAACAGTCATTTTAGCAAGAATCATTGCTAAGAAATCAAGTTCAAAAATAAGTTCAGTTGATCTAGATGAGAATAAGAGTGAAAATTTACCATCCTTTATGGCTGCAATAAGTGGGCCTGTTATCGTAATTATCTTATTAGCATTACGACCAATCTTTGATATAAATATTGATCCATTAATTGCATTACCAGTAGGTGGTATTGTATGTATCTTAGCTTGTGGGCAAGCACGTAATGTTATTGAGTATATGGGGTATGGATTAAGTAAGGTTATGCCAATAGCAGTCCTATTAATCGGTACTGGTACCATTGCGGGTATCATCAAGGCTTCCAATTTACAAGGTGATGTAATTTTAGGTCTAGAGGCACTTAATCTTCCAATGTTTTTACTTGCTCCAGTCTCTGGTATTTTAATGGCAGGTGCAACAGCCTCAACAACAGCGGGAACAACAATTGCTTCTTCTACCTTTAGTTCAGCAATCGTTGGAGCGGGTGTCCCAGCTATCTCTGGAGCTGCAATGCTTCATGCAGGTGCGACTGTTATCGACTCATTGCCACATGGTTCATTTTTCCATGCAACAGCGGGAGTGACACGTGTTAGTATAACAGAACGGTTAAAGTTAATTCCTTATGAAGCGTTAATCGGATTGACAACTACGATTGTTTCTATTATTGTTTATTTGGTGTTATGATTGAAGTGAGATTAGGCTGCTGTTAGTATTATGCAGCCTTTTTTATTGCGGAACTAAAGTTGTGCTTGCAAAGTGTTGCTCGTGAGAGTGTGCGAGGCACACTTTTGTTCTATAACATAATGCCAAGGAATTCCTCTTAAGAGGGACGCATTTCAACCGAAGGCTGAACTGCATAAAATGGTAGTTTTTTACGAATGAACTATTTTACTTATTCTATTCGATGTGGTAAAATAGAAAAAAATGACAAAATTAGTCAAAATAGTAGCGGTCTACTAATAAAGGACAGGGTGGAATAAACTATTTCGCCCTTTAGTTTCGTTCTGAGCATTCATTCTCAGAACATGGAGGGAAAGTATGAAGAGAAAACTAATTGTGATATATGTCTTGTGTATATTGTATGCAACATCCTGCTCAGGATCGGATAAACGTAAGGAGGAAAAGGGGAAGGATAAAATTGTTACTGAATTTCCTACTGAAATACATACACAAGATGCCACACAGAATCAAAATTATGAAGTTCAGGAAGAAGAAATTAAGGATTCAGAGCTAGATAAACTTGTGGAAAGCTTTGTATTTCCACCATTGTCCACTGACCATCTGAACTTTGATGAAGAGTGTCAAGGACTACCATTAGAACTTATCAATCAACTAAA
>JAEYPP010000093.1 GCA_023410575.1 Bacillota bacterium
TAAGTTACCTCCTAATTTGCAAACTTTGGTCAGGGCGCGTAAGAGGCTTAGTAGATGTATTTTATTACATAAAATAAAATGTTGGAAGTATGTTTTCACACATACCCCAACATTTATTATAGAACCTCTTTATATACGAGGAAATTCCTTTGAATTTCCTCGTATATAGAAAAAACATCCAAAAAAAGGATACAAGCGTTTTTTTCCTGATGTGGATTTATAGATCATAAATTAATATGATCTACTTCTTAAGTTGTAAAATATTTTATTGTAGTTTATAAAAAATGGTGGTAAAATATTGATATGCGGATATGGTTCAATGGTAGAATATGAGCTTCCCAAGCTTAGGACGCGGGTTCGATTCCCGTTATCCGCTTAATAACAAAGAATATGAGAGTAAAAAGAAAGCCTTAGAAATCAACGTTTCTAGGGCTTTACTAAATGTTATGACTTGGTTTGTTTCATTACTTTGTACTCTTAACGGACAAAAAACGGACTATTTAGCATTACTCTTATCTTGTGGCTTTTTGAGTATGCTTGCTATATTATTAGATGCACGTTCATCATTACCCTTTAGTAGGTGGCTGTATATATCCTGGGTAGTGCTTACTCGTTTGTGGCCAAGACGTTTGGAGATTGTAACTGGATCTACTCCACTTGCATAAAGCAAACTTGCCTGAGTATGTCTGAACATATGAGGGTGAATTTTAGGAAGGTTATGTTTCTCAGACAATCGATCCAGGAACTTGTTGAACGAATTCTGATACATTGGAGTTCCATTCTCCTGAGTAAAGACAAAGCCTGTTTCTTGCCAGTAAGTTCCTAGTTCAAGTTTACGCTGTAGCTGTTCCTTTTTATAATCATGTAACATTCGTATAATCTCAGGGGCAACACTTACAGATCTATCTTCACCATTTTTGGTTGATGATTCTAAGTAGATACCACGCTCAGGGGTATATTGAAGATTCTTGTTAATATTAATTCTATTATTCTTAAAGTCGATATCTGCCCAATATAAGCCTAAGATCTCGCCCCTTCTTGCGCCTGTGAAGATGAATAGATTGGTTAAGGCTTGCCACTTTAATGGCTCCTGGGCTAGTACATCTCTGAGTTTGTATATATCCTCTATCTCCAAGAATTCAGCTTCATGGTGGACTAACTTCGGTGGTTTGGCTTTATCGGCTACGTTACGCGAAATAATATCTTCAAGGACAGCCTGGTCAAGTATGCTATGAATCAAGCTATGATAGTGGTTGATGGTTTTAGGTGATAAGCCTTTACCAGTATTCTTATTAGCTCCATCCTGGCCCAATGAGACATAGAAGTCATTTAATTGTTTGGCTGTTATCTTAGAGAGCTTTATATGGCCAATCTCTTCATTGATTCGCTCCAAGAGCTGTTTATATCTATGTACGGTACGATGTTTTTTATCTCTCTCATAAATTGTCATTAAGTAGTCGCTGTACTTCTTAAAGGTTATATCAACGATTGATACATTGCCCTTTTTGCATTCTTCTTCAAACAATGCAGCAACACGATCTAATTCCTTTTGGATCTTCGAAGGTGACTTCCAGTTGTCAGGTACCTTCCATGTCATGCTGAAAGGTTTTAGTTTCTTGCCTTCTGAATCACGTCCACGGTAGACTTCGATCTGGTATGATGTTATGTTACCATCCTTATCCTTTCTTGGGGTTTTACTTGCCATTATATCAGTCCTTTCCATAATTGAAATAACCGAAGCAATTTGATATAATGCTATTGTTATATGAGCATTCATGAGCTTCGGCTTGTGTATGTAGAGAGCCTCTGGTGTTGGTAGCACCAGGGGTTTTTTTTATGCCTTAAATTTAGTGTTTGAGTACTTTTCAATAACTGCATCTATAGAATATTCGGCATCAATTCGTAAGTCACTTTCTAACTTAAGAAAAAGGTCTGCAGGAGCTATATAACTGTAGCCATTGTGTGTTATTACGATATTATTCAGATGATCATCCAATTCGATCGCATATCCCAAGGATTTGTAATATGTTACAAAAGAATTACTATATTCTTCATACTTTTCGAATGCTCTTCTATCATCTAATAAATCTAGTATATGAAGATCAAGAGCATCTGCGATTAATTCAAGTACACTCATAGGAATTTCTATAGAACCATTTTCATATTTTCTGATAGTACTTTCTGTTTTCCCTATCTTATCAGCTAGTACCTGTTGTGTCATGTTTACTCTTTTTCTGCCTTTTTTTATATTAAGGCCAATTTCTGAGTTATTCAAAATGTCACCTCCTTAGATGCATACTACCACAACCGACATTTAAAATCAAGGTTTTGTTAAAAAAGATATTGACAACGACATTAATAGTCACTATAATAACATTAAAAGCGACATTATAAATATCGAAAGGAGAAAAAATATGAGAGTTAATACTAGAAAACTTCTGCTACTTATGGCAAACAAGTCTATGTCTGCAGAAAAGCTTGCTGAGGCTTCTGGAGTGAGTGGTGCTTCTTTATCAAAGATTAAGTCAGGTAAAAGAACAGCGCGACCTTCAACGCTTGGTAAAATAGCGACTGCGCTTGAATGTAAGGTAGAAGATTTTATTTCTGAAGATTAATCGCGACGTCGCGAGAATCACTTGGCCACTTCTGGACCAGGTAAATCAAATCATAATATTAGCTAATCTGAAAGCTCAAAAAATATTTGAAAGAAGGTATTGTA
This sequence comes from Bacillota bacterium, assembly GCA_023410575.1. Lineage (GTDB taxonomy): Bacteria > Bacillota > Clostridia > Lachnospirales > Lachnospiraceae > Lachnoclostridium. Next base: position 2,720 of record JAEYPP010000093.1, read on the forward strand.
ATGACAGACGAACAAAGAGAGTTTCTGGATGATCTTCACCAGGAGCAAATTGAAAGGATGTGAGATTATGGCGGGAATAGCACGTATGAGAACTATTAGAGAAACAGCTGAGTATTTCAAACAGCAGGATTCTGAAACCAGGGTTACAGAGTATTGCATTCGAGCAAAGGTTAAGTCTGGCGAGCTAAAAGCAGTATATGCCGGTTGTAAAGCATTATTGGATATTGATAAGACTGCAGCATATTTTGCAGGTGAAGCGAATGAATAAAGTTGAATTTTATCAGAGTATTGACCAGAACACAGCATTTGATGAATGTTTCTTCAAGAAGGTATATGGCTATTCAGTATGTGACGATACATTCATTACTTCAGTACAACAGAAACTTATGGAACTTAATCTAAGCGATATAATCCAGCAATACAATGAATGGTTTGCAGCATGGAAAAGTAAATATGATACAGAAATGGAAAAGGTTGCTGAATCATATTCTGGAAGATTAAAGGAGGAATATGACAGAAGAAATAAAAGTGGAAAATCCTACTCAGGAAGTAAACATAGATTTAATGGATTTTCACAAGTTAAGAAAAAGCAAGAATGATGAAACATGGACACCATATGAAATCATTGACGATAAGATTGCGGAATATATAATACATAATATTTACATGTTTGTGATGAATGGTAAACCTTATATTTATGAAGAAGGGGTATATATTTGTGATGATGATTGCAACATATTGAGATTTTATATCAAGCAGATGATTATTCAGGATGTAATTACAATCAATCGTATCAATCGAGTGCTTAATCTTATTCTATCGGATCCACAACTGAAAAAAAGTAGTTATGAGGTAAATCGATATCCAGATAGTTGGATTAACTTTGAAAATGGTATGTTTGACGTTGTTAATTGGGAAATGCATGATCATTCACCAAAGTACTTATCAATTAATCAGATTCCACATGGTTTCTACCATAATGTTGATATGAAATATAATCAATCAGTATGTAAGGAATTTCTTGAAAGTACGATTCCGGATGAATATGATCGAGAGATGTTATTAGAATACATAGGATATTGCTTAACTAAAGATACATCGTTGCAAAAGTTTCTAATCATAACAGGTATAGGTGGAACAGGAAAGAGCGTTATTATCCGTTTAATTGAAAAGGTCGTAGGACGTAAAAACATAAGCAGTTTATCACTACAGGATCTTAATAAGAGATTTTATCCAACTAATTTATTTGGTAAACTTCTCAATTCATGTGCTGATATTCCTAAAACAGCAATGGAAGAAACAGATACTATAAAAAAGATTACAGGTGAAGATACAATCCTTGGAGAGTATAAAGGTGGAGCATTGTTTGATTTTAGAAGTTATGCAAAACTTTTGTTTTCTGCCAATGAAATTCCTGTTACGTTGGACGAAAAAACAAATGCTTTTTTTAGAAGATTTCTTATATTAAGGATATCAAAGAGGGGAAAAGAAATCGAGAATCTTGAACAGAAACTTGAATCGGAAGTCTTGATATTATTAGGGGAAGTTGTTAAGGCATTGGGAGAAGTTTATAAGAATAAAGGTATATGTGAGGGGAGTAATAGCAAACAATTAGTAAGTGAATTATATCAAAAATCAGATTCAGTTTATCATTTCCTATCAGAGGAATGTGACATAATTTCCCCGGGGGAAAGTAATTATGATAAATGGGTAATAAAAAGGGGAATATTATTGGAACAATATTCAAGGTTTTGTTATGAAAATGACAGAACACCGCTCAAACGAAATAGCTTCTACGATAACGTTGAGAAAAAAGGGATATTCAATGTAAAAAGATGTGGTGAGTGGTATTTTAAAGGAATCAAATTTAAAGATACTCATTTCGAGGACGCAGTAGAAACGCCATTCAAAGGGAGCTAAGGGTACTTATTTATTAATTCTTACATATGAAAAAAATAGTATAAATAAATAATATAGGGAGTAGTAAAAAAAAATCCCCCTTAGTTCCCTAAATAACATTTACTAAATTATAATATATTGGAGTGATACACATGTCCTGGTATAAATCAAATAATTATCCAATATCGAGAGGATACCAATTTTTTAACAAGAATGAGTTTTATCGTTTTATAAAAGTTAATGATTTTTTAGAAGTATCAATGAAGACTCCTTATAATGTTAGAAACTTTTTACTAACTGGAAAAAATAAATATGATAGGAATAGTGAATATGAATATCATGGTTTAGAAGGCCTTATCCATAAGCCAATGATTTTTAAGAATCGACTAACAGGAAAGAGTTGTATTGTTCTCCAACCGTATACGTACAATGAACGATTAACTAGTATATCTGAAAGAGTTAACTTATGGGCAATTCGACATAATGTACATGCAGAAATCTATGATAGTCGATTCAGTTGGTACTATCCTGGTATGACTATTTTTATTGTCATTTCATTACATGGTACTCATATAAGAGTTAGGAAGATTGTAAATAAAGAATATCGCATCGATGGATGGAAAGAAAAAGCCATTACCAAAGTCCGCGCCTTTGATAATGGCAATTAACCCAACAACTGTCAAAGTAGTTACTATGTTTAATTATACAGTACCTACATAGGAGACTTATTATGTTTTGTGTAATACAAGAGATAGAACGAAAGAAACAACCTAGACATGGATATCCAAAGGAACTAGTATCGAGTTATTGTCAAATGTCCTTCCAGGGAGAAGACTTAAGTCATTGGAATCACTACTATGGATATGAGTACTTTGAACGACCAATAAGGAAATCTTACAAAGTCATGATTCATCATAATTACCGCGTAAATGGTAAGGTGATGAAGAAACAGTTTGTTTTATGTACGCTAGGGTATTATGAGCTTGCTGACGACTATTGGGGACTTTACGACTATTGCGATAAAGCAATTCAAAAGGCAGCGGTTGAATTGAATGTATTATCTGATGATATTTATGATCTAGTGGAAAGCAAATTACAGCCTTTAAGAGATCAGATAGTAAATGAGTTTAAACAGACCGAAGAATACAAGACGCACCAGGAGCATGAGGGAATCACATCACTCTACGCTTATAATAAGACAGAGTTCAATGAGAAGTATGGTTTTGATGGTAGTAGTCACTATTTTGATCGGTGCTATGATGTTTTCGGTGTTCTACAGGATCCTGATTACCTTGAAAAGATTAAGCGAGATTATCAATTCAACAAGGAGTATGAAGAAAAAAGTCGTAGTTACCAAGAAAGTAATTACAGTAACTACAATGATAATTATTCTAGCGGTAGTAGTGGTTATTCAAAAATTATTAATAGTAACCATAATCCAGAAGATAAAGAAGCATTGAAACAATTCTATCGAGTATTATCTAAGAAGTTCCACCCTGATGCTAATCGTGATGAAGATACTTCTAAACAAATGAAACTATTAAATCAGCTAAAGCAAGATTGGGGGATATAATGTTTATTACTTACCTTTAATGATAAGGAATAATTAATTAATTTGCTATGGAATTAACCGAGCATTAGAATCAAAATTCTTCTTGACATTATTATTTTATATATATGAAAATCCGTGTGTAGATAAAAAAGCTCTTACCTGTGCTACCAACACCAGTAAGAGCAAGTAACCCAACAACCCAACAAAGAAAGCCAGGATACCATTTTTAATATAGCATGGTCCTCATCCTGGCGCAAGAGCAAAGGAGAGAAAAATATGTCGAAGGACGAAATGATAGCTATTATTGATAGCTCAAACGAAGACGGTTTAAGATTTATTGAAGCAGCACTAGGAGCAGTAGCAAAGAATGAAAGTTGTAGTATACATACTTCACCTGAAAGATTAGAAGAGATCCGAGAAGAACAGCAGAGGAGAGAAGCAGTACAGATTGAAGCCGATAAGGAATATCGGTTTAAAGCATCAATTAACAGATATAATCGGCAAGAATCTAAGATTGGTGAACTAACTGGAGCTGATAAGAAATTCTTTGAAAGCGTTAGAAATTTTGAAATTAATCATAGATATGATATCACATATAACGAAATTATGCTTCTGACTGATGTATATGAAAACAGTATGATCAATGCCATGAGCATGGTATATAAGTGTGGGTATATGAGAGGTCAAAGAGCATATAAGAATATGCTTAAGAAAAGTAAATAGAATAGTAAGTCCTATGGCCATTAGGAGCTTGCTACCAACAGGCAATCAGTGGAGCATAAGGGTTTTATTCGGACAAATCGGACACCGTAAATAGAGTTGCAATGAAACAATGATAAGCTATTTATAGCTGATGAAGTAAATTTTGCGACGTCGCGAGAGAAAGGATCATAGATGAGCGTAAGGATAAAAGTATCATACCAAAATGAGCAAGAGCTTAAATATGTACTTGGATTACTTGATGTGGCCATTAAATCATGGAAGAAAGCCACGGATAAATCAGGTAAGTTTAATAAGGTGTATATTGACTTAAAGTAATTGTTGACTACTTGCTATAGAACAAGTATAATAGTATTAGGTAAATTAAATATTTGAGTACCCCAATGACTTGCAACATTGGAAGCTCTTTATGAGCGTGGGAATGACCTTCATCAAATTGATGATAGTTGTTTTCACGCTCTATTTATTTGCTTAACATATGATCGTATTACCTTCTTCTTGCTTAGTATAAGCTCCTGGGCATGAGTGAAAACTACCTGTTTCCTTGAAGGATGTAATAGATCAGAGAACAAGGAAACTAATTTGAAAGAGAGGTAATATTAATATGAAACTGAGACAGATAACAGATGAACAGAAGCAATCCTTCATGGATGAAGCCAGAGCAGTGATTGAGAATTGGGATGACTTCATCAAGCAGATTGATGGGAAGTTAAAAAAGTATGGTATGGTACATTTGAGTCAAACCAAGGAAGTGATGGGGCTTAGGTTAGCTAAGGAGCGAAAAGAGGAATTAATTGCTGCTATGAAGAATCTTAATGTCAGCACGATTGATGATATTGTAACAGATCTTAAGGAGATTAAAGAACGTTATATTAACAAGATAGCTCCACAGAAAGCTACTACAGATCCATTAGAACTTAGCTTCATCGAGAAAGAGTTGTTAGTTATGAAGGATGAGGAAGTGGTGGATTATTACAAGGAGAATTATCTTGATAAGAACATCACTCGCTTATGCAAGATAGAGTTTAACCGTAGAAAAAATCTAAACGGTGTCAACCTGGTACCACTACAGGATTTTGGAGTTCAGGATTCAGTCACTGATGAGATTGATAAGTCTATCAAATTTTATTTAGGTCTTAGACAGTTTACATCGAACAGTTGTTGTTTTATCGGTGCAATTGAGGAGACAGGGACACCAGTTCCTAAGATGATTGCCTGGACAACGATCATTAGTGAAGTGGAACATCGTAATATGCAACGTAACGTTCATGTTAGCTTAAAAGATTTTATTAATTAGGGGGCATTATGGAAGAAATCAAAGCGTACTTAGAAGAGCGTATTCAATACATAGTTAAGACAAGAGGTAAGGAAACGGTAGAAGAACAGGAACTGAAAAGAGTTCTTACTCTTGTTGATGCCAATTGAATATTGAATAAGATTACTTAGCCCCTATACGCTTGTATTTGGGGCTTTCTTTGAAGGTGGGAATATGAAGAGAGTAAAGCAGATGCTTAAGCAGGTTAAGGAAATAGAACAAGCCAGGAATGGTGTAGTAATCGTAAGCGAGCCAGTGAATGATGCAAAGCTCCTGCAGCTAAAACGGAGATACGAGGTTATTATCTTTGATGACATTTAGACAGAAGGGAAGTGAGTTAGATGGCAAAAGGTAAATTCGAATACTGGATAACGTCAGATGGCTTACTCCTACTTGAAGCCTATGCCAGAGATGGATTGACCGATGATCAGATAGCTCATAACTTGGGAATCACTAGATCCACCTTAAGTAGTTGGAAAGCAAAGTTTCCTAAGCTATCGGAAGCTTTGAGAAAAGGAAAAGAAGTAGTTGATATTCAGGTAGAAAATGCGCTGCTTAAGAGGGCCTTGGGATTTGAATATCAAGAGGTAAAGAATGAGAAGGGAGTTGATGTTAATGGATGCACTTATTCAAAGGTTGTTAAGACAACTAAGAAAGTAATTCCAGACACAACAGCCCAAATCTTCTGGTTAAAGAATCGTAAGCCGAAGGAATGGAATGGTCAAAGCAAAGTTGATATATTACCTGATCAGACGAAGAACCAGGCACCTCACCAGGTAGTATGGGATATGCTAAATAAGGTATCAGAAAAGGTTGCAACTGGTGAGTTAGATCCAAAGAGAGCTAGTGTGATTGTAACTTCCTGTAATGCAATTCTAGGATCTATCCGGGCAGACGAACAACAGAAGCAAATAGAGCAGTTAGCTGATCTATTGGAAGAGCTGCTAAACGATAAGGAAGGGGCATGTTATGAGAAAGGTTGATAAATTGATTAAAGCAGCCAAGAGGTTGATTGTGGATTCTTTCAGTACAATCTTTAGTTCTAATGATGATGGTTTTATAGAAGCCCTGGGACTCAATCCAAGTGATTATGAAGTCACCTTAAAAGATGGTACTGTTATGTATGATGCTGATCGTGCACTGAATGATAGCGTGAAAGAGGCATGGAGTGATGATATATAGGAATCATGAACATTATTTAGATCCAACAGCAGGCAAGGCAATACATAATGTGATGAGAGGTAGTAAAGTGAGAAAAGATATCAGAAGATTAATACAGAGAGTTAGCAAACTAGAAAAGAAAGTACATCCCTTATATGACTTCTCTAAGCTAACTACTGAAGAGCTGCAAGACATAGTTAATGATAATCTATCAGAAGAACAGATAAATATATTGTTGGAGTCAATTAAGAGATAGATAGGGGGATTTCAATGTCAAATGAAGAATTAGTTCAACAGATTCAACAAGGAATAGATATAAAGGGCAATATGGAACAACTCTATATTCAAAATAAGGGCTTGATCTATGCAACGATTAAAAGGTATCGCTACGCTTGCCAGAGTGACTATAATAGCCTTCCAATCATTGAGATGGATGAATTAATGAATGAAGCGTATTTTGGGCTTGTTAAGGCTGTAGAGAACTATAATCCAAATCAGGGAATCTTATTCATGTCATATGCTCCTAATTGGATCAGACAAGCAGTGAAGCGTTATTTAGATAACTGTGGTCGTACTATTCGAGTACCGGTGCATACACAATAGGAAATATATCAATACAATCAGATATCTTCTTATTACCTTCAGAACTTTAATCGTGAACCTGAGGTATGGGAGTATGCTAAAATGATGTATACTACTGAAGAGGAAATAGAACAGCTGCAGAAGTTCATGTTCCAAGATAAGCTTAAAAGTCTTGATGAAGCAATTCCAGGAGCCAATGATGATAAGGCAAGTCTTGGCGATACCATAGAAAGTGATTTGGATATTGAGAATGATGTTGTAGAACGAGTGTCCCAGGAGCAAGTTCAGAATGAGTTATGGGAAATGGTATCAAGTACATTAAACAATGACAGAATGACTGACATATTGTGTTATCGTTATATTAATGGACTTACTCTTGAAGCGATAGGAAATAGACTTGGAATAACAAGGGAACGTGTTAGACAAAGTGAGAGTTTTACTTTATCACGATTGAGGAGAAGTAGTAAGATGCGTAAGCTCGTTTTAGATCTCAATCTATGGGATGAAGGAAAGCCTTTTAGTATTAATAGAATAAAACTATGGTGTGAGCATGGTCGTTATCAAGCTTTAGATAACAAGGAGTTAGCCTATGCTAAGCGTATGGGATGGGTGGATGAGAAAAAGCTCATGAGAGCATAGGATGAGAACATCTTGTAATAATTATTATACTCCCCTAAGATACATTCGTTATAGTGATATGGCGGGTGTCTCTTTTTATAATTGAAAGGATGTTGAAATATATGGAAAACAATGCTAATATGTATATTATAGTTTCAGTAGATGTAAAGGGGGAGAAATATGCAAATAAATGACATTAATATACAAGGCGTAGCAGGTATTAAACAGCTAGAACTAAAATTTAATTCAGGTCTTAATCTTATATGTGGAACTAATGGTATTGGAAAAACAACTATATTAGATTGTATTGCTACTGCTTTTTTGGCTGGTGATATTACGCTAAAAAAAAATGCTCAAAGTGAAGTCGGCAAAGTAATAGTCAAATATAATACTGATAAAGTGTATTCTTATGATGTTAAGAATTTTCAACCGAATCCAGTCAACCAAGATAGGTATAATGGTGATATGCAATTAAGTAAAAGTATTTTATACTTCAAGCCATTACGTGATATAGCATACCTATCCCTTAATTCGATTAGCAAAGATCCAAGCAGTATTAATCATAATCCTTATACTTATCCTCGTTCTGTTATAAATGGAATTAATGCTACGGATATAAAAAATTGGTTCATTAATAGATATATGTTCCATGATAAGGAAGGTAGTATGACCCCTGAGCAATTAATTAATTTTCAACTAGCTACAGAATGTTTTAGTAAAATGGACTCTAATATTAATTTTAAAACAGTGTTATCTTCGAGCTATGAAATATTACTTATGACTAACAAGGGGGATATTTATTTTGAATACCTATCTTCAGGATATAAATCGGTTATATGTATATTATTCGGAATTATAAAAGAGATTGAATATAGATTTAATGGCCCATTCATTGTTGCTAATAACTTTGAAGGGATAATTCTTATTGATGAGATTGATGTGCATTTACATCCTCATTGGCAAGCTAAGTTTGTTCAAGTATTAAAGGAGATTTTCCCAAAAGCACAAATAATTGCTACGACTCATAGCCCTAATGTCTTGCAAGTGTTGGATAGAGAAGAAATAATTCCATTAGAGGAAGATGAAGATAAAGGGGTTAGAGTAAGAGAGTTAACTCTGGGGAATTATGGTTTACACGGTTGGACATTAGAAGAAATATTGACAGACGTAATGGGATTGGAGACTACATCATCAAAAAAATATATTGATGCAATTACATCATTTGATCAGGCTTTAGACAGAGAAGATAAAGAGGAGATAGTTACAGCATATAAAAGGCTTGATGAAATGTTACATCCAAATAGTAACATGAGAAGATTGTTAAAAATACAAATGGCAGGCTTGGGGGAATAGGTATGATAAAGTTAATACGGCCTGATAAACCAAGCCAACTGACAGAAGAGACAGAGCAAGCATTAATTGAAGAATATGCCTCGACTGGGAAATCTGTATGGAGAAAAGAATATATTACTCAAAATCTTCTAAATATGTCCAGTAACAAATGCAGTTATTGCGAGCTGAAGCTAAACGTTCAAAGTAGAGAAATGCATGTTGAACACTTTCATTGTAAGGATTTGTATAAAGATGAAGTAGTGAAATGGGAAAACTTATTACCTTCTTGTAGACAATGTAATTCCAATAAAGGAACATGGAATACTAAATTATATCCTATTATTGACCCTACAGTATTAAACCCTAAAGACTACTTATGTATTCAATTTCATACAATAAAGAGTAAGGATAATAATAGAGATAGTATTGGTTATAGAACAATCGAGATATTTGACTTAAATAATAGAGAAAGGTTAGTGAATTTAAGGTTAGAACTAGCAGAAGCTATTATGGTAAAATTGTCCGATATTAATGATAAACTACAAAGGTATATGAAAAATACTGAAGATACTAGGTCGAGAAATAGAATAATACGAACGTTAAGAGATGTATTAAAAATGACTCAGCCTTATGCGGAGTTTAGTGCATTCCTTTCCTCTATTTTATTAAATTTAGATGATTATAAAGAAATAAGAGACTCTTTAATTAAACTAAACTTATGGGATACTGAAATGGAAACGTTACATAGATGTGCAAACGAGATTAAGCTAGAAATAAAATACTAAACCAAAAGCATCCTTCGGGGTGTTTTTTAAATACCCAAAACCAACGAATGGAGGTGAGCCTGATTGGCAGATAAGAAGTTAACTGATAAATAAAAGGCATTCGTAGATGAGTATCTGATAGATCTCAATGCCACTAGAGCTTACTTTTAGATATACAATACTGTTAAGAGCGATGATGTGGCTCGTGTAGCTACAGCTAGATTGTTTTTATGTGAGTGGTATTTTCCGTTGAGTAAAGAACAATCTGCAGTAGTCGTTTCACTGAAAGAAAAAGAATATAGAGAGTGAGATTGTATAATTACGGTTGCAGAGACTTATAATGGTGATATTTAAGTGACTACTATTCAGAGAATCAATAGTAATGGGTTACAACAAATCTAGTTTGAAGCACCTACTTCGGTAGGTGCTTGAATTTTTGAGGTAAACATCATAGTCAGAAGATAAGTAGAATGAATAATTTCGTTGCCTTATATGGAATAAAGTAGTAATATTTTATTTAAAGGAGGGGGAGCATGAGTTTATTTATAGCTGGGTGTGATGGATCGTATAGCATAATTATTGCTGATACAAAATCATCGTATATAAATGGATATATTGATGATTTGCAAAGAAAACTTTATTATCACGGAGATGGCATTCCATGGGTAGCATCTTGCGGAACTACAGTTGGATACGAGATGTATTTAAAATTAAAAGAAAGTCAAGTGGATGACATTGGAGATATAATAAAGTTATTTAAAGATAGTTATGATTTTGAATTAAATAATGGAGGATATTCAACGAAAGAATTAAATAAATCTGCGATTTTAGTATCATGGATTACAATAGATAGCGATAAACCTATAGTGAGATTAGGGTACGTTGATAATAATATTGACGGGATTATGAAAATAGAAAATAAAACAATTACTATATATCCGAAGGATGTAAAAAATACCAATGGGGATTACTATGAGTGTGAAGATATTTATTTTGATGCTGATTTTAGGAATGTACTTATAAAATATGTAGAAAAATTTATAGCCATAAAAGAGGAATCTAATTACGTTAGTAGCACTTGTTGCATAGGGTTTGCAAATGCGTTTGAAACTTATTATTTTGAGGATGATATGTATAAGATGTTGCAGTTGTTGCAACAAGGTGAAACCATAGAGAATAAGATGGAACAGATTATAAAATTTCAACAGGATTATGATTCTGGTAAAATACTAAATGATTTTTTAGACCTTTAAATGATGAATTGATACTTAAGCATCCTTCGGGGTGCTTTTCTTATACCCAAATCAATACTTCTGTTCTAATAATAGCTGGAATAAATATGATAACCTGGTATAAGAATGCGATAATAAACTACAGAGTTTTTAAAGAGGAAGAAAGAATAAGAAAAAATAAGAATAATACATTACATAGTAAGTGAAATTCTTATAGGTCTAAATTAGGTGTTATAAGAATATATTAAAATAATTGAATAAGTTGGAGGCATGCTATGAATTCAATAGTTGCTTTTCTTAGCGATTTACTAAGTATTACTATTAATGCGATCATAATACTTAGCTATTTATGTAAAACTAAGAAAGTGGCGCAAAAAGATAAATAGCATAATATGTTGTATCTACCCTTGCATTATTTTACCCTTGTAAAGGGTAGATGCCTCCAATAACAAATATATAAAACTTAATAGATAAAGAGCTATAGTTATATATTATAATTAAGATTAGCGCTCACTACAACGGTGGGTGCTTTCTTTTATATGTAATTAGTCATCTAAATAACTATTTAGAAGAGTTGTTAAATAGAAATAATAGTGTATAATATTACATATTTCATGTTCTATTATCATCTATTATCGTCTATTATCGTATAGTTTAGTTGTGTAAATATTAATTTAATGTAATAAAATGTATTGACATTTGTACGTACATTATGGTAATATATGGGTAAAGATAGGTGAAGCCTATGTTTTATTTAGCCGATGAGGCTACTTACATAATAGGAGTAATTTGACCGAAGAGGTCGACCTAATGGCAATTAGGTACAGGTTATAGAGAAATCTATAACCTTTTTTTATGAAAGGAGTACGAAAGAAATGCCATACAAAAAGTATATTCAAGCGATAAGCGAGATGAATAACTTAATTTCAAGTAGTACAGAAGATGAAATAAAGCGATATTCAGAATCAGATATTTACTGGGTTAGGAATAAATCGGTTACTGATAAGAAAGTTAAGTATCACAAAGGAGACGTATGCCAGTTTGAATTTGGAAAAAATTATATTCCAGAGATGTCTTATGAACACAGAGGACTGATAATTGGAGTTAACAATAAACTGTTATATGTATTACCAATATGTTCAAAAAGAAGTAGTAATTCTTATCATCTAGGTGCGTATCATCCAATTGATAATCCGACGTCTAGTGATTATTATTTATTAAAAAATAGTGAGTATCCTTTTCTTAAGCATGATTCAATATTAAAACTTAATGATCTACGAACAGTAAGCATCGCTAGAAGCAAATATAAACAAGGATCCATTAACTTAAATTCAAAGACATTTATAGAAATAGAAGAGATGACATTTAGTAAACACTTTCCAACATATTCTTATAAATATAATAAATTAGCTGATGATTACAATATGTTATTATTAGAGAATCAGGAATTAATGAAAGCATTAGATGAATATAAGAAGACATTAGATGAAGTAGCGAGTGCTAATCAGACTCTGGAATAGACTTCATTCCAACGGACAATTAACGGACACAATCTTGAAACGATACAAAAAGTTAGAATAAGTTACAACAATGTAATTCGACATTAGTTCATACAAGCCTTAATTTACAAGGGTTTGAAACACAGTACATGAAACGACTAAATCTAGCAAAATGAGATTTACCAAATTCGATTCCCGTTATCCGCTTAATAAAAATGAATATGAGAGTATAAAGAAAGCCTTAGAAACCAACGTTTCTAGGGCTTTCTTTATACTCCATTATTAGTTGATACAGTGTCTCATTTCACATATACCACAAGGAGAAGTTAGGGAAAATATATCGGGAAATGGAAATTTGTATTTGAAGTGATTGGAATGATATAGTAATATAGTGATATATGGTGTAATAGAAGATTAATGTATAATGTTGTCCATAATAGTGGCCTTTCAAGTCGTGTTTTTTGTGGTGTGGTAATTTCAATTATAAATGAAATAGGGACGACATTATTTTTACTGGGAATGATGAAACTCTTTTTAATAAAAGGTTTATAAAAAGAATAGTGTAAACTTTATACTAATAATATAATTTATGGAGGAAAAAAATATGGCTGCTAATGAAAAGACACAGACAAGAAACGAAAAGATTCATGATAATATGAAGAAAGAGAGTTTTTTGGCGACAATTAGATTTAAAGTATTTACTTCCTTTATGGTCCCTATTATAATTATCATCCTCTTGGGGACGATATCCTATTTAAAAGCTTCAGAAATTATTGAGAGCAAATACGAGAAGTCATCAGAAGATTTAATTCACATGGCAGGCGAATGGATGAGGGCTGGTTTTAATTCTGTTCAGTCAAGTGCGAAACTGTTTGCGGATGATAGTGAAATCCAAAGGTATTCCTTCAGTGAATATGATAAGGTTCAATCATTTGTATATAAAGATCACCTTGGTAATGTATTATGTTCAAAGAAGGCGGCGGATGAATTTATTAGAAATATATATTTAATAAATCTAACTGTTGATTCTATTTCCACTGGAGAAGGCATTGATAGTGAAATTTTTAATAATTTTAAGAAAACAGACTTAGGCAAAATTCTAGATGATAGCGAGACGGAAAAAATATGGGATGGTGAGGATGCGTTTCTTGATGAACAGTTTAATGTAAATGCGGATGATTATTCCATGAGACTGATTCAAAATGTTACTAATTTTAATGCGTTTCTGGTTATCGATGTTAAAATAGACTTTGTGAAAAATATTCTCTCTGATATGAAATTTGACAAAACCGGTTTTCTAGGATTTGTAACCTCGGATGGAAAAGAGATTATCGATGATTCGTTAAGGCAAAAAGATCCTAGTATGGGTAAGGAAGCACTTGAATCAGAAAAAATCTTCGTAAATCAAGATTTCTATAAGGAAGCAATGGAAGGGGAAGAAGTAAGTGGTTCAAAATATGTTGATTATAAGGATGCTACCTACTTATTCCAGTATTCAAAAATTAGCGACACTGGAGCTACTATCTGTTCCTTAATGCCAAGATCAACTATAACTGGACAAGCAGATAGTATTAAGAATGCTATAATTATTATTGTCATTATAGCATGTATTTTAACCATAGTAACGGTAACGATATTATCTTTTAGTATTAATAAAACAATTAAGAACATCATAAACAATAAAAACTTGCCTCAAAGGGAGAAATAAAGGTTTGAAATCAGTCGTAGTTAGAAAAGAGTCCAGTATCATTTAGATATTTCTAGATTTGGTCGATAAATGTATTATACATTACTTAATGTTTGAGTAAATGTATGGTGTGACTGTTCTTTGGAGGCGAATGATGATATCAATCTGTATAATTGTAAAAAATGATTTTGATAATATGGAGAAGTGTTTAAGCTTGCTTAAGCATTTGGGATATGAAATTGTTGTTGTAGATACAGGTTCAACTGACAATACAATAGCAGTTTCCAAGAAGTATACGAATTTGGTTTATGAATTTATATGGTGTAATGATTTTAGCGCTGCAAGAAATTATGCGATTTTAAAAGCAAGTAATCCATATATATTGATGGTTGACAGTGATGAGATGTTAGTTGACTTTGATAAAAAGGAGTTAGAAAGATTAGTAATCCAAAATCCAACAGGTATTGGACGAATTCATCGTAATAATCCATTTGAACGTAATGGAAATCAGTTCATTGGAAAAGAGTTAGTCAATCGCTTATTTCCAAAAGATCTCTTTCATTATGAAGGAAAAGTTCATGAGCAATTAGTGGCAAATAAAGGGGGGATGGTAGAATCTTATGAGGTACCACTGACCTTTTTTCATGAGGGCTATAATGGTACTTATGAACAACGAATAGCAAAGGCTGAGCGGAATATCAAGCTATTAGATGAGATGTTATCTGAAAATAAACAGGATACCTATATATTATATCAATTAGGTAAAAGTTATTACTTTAAGCAGTGTTATCAGCAAGCAGTAGAGTATTTTGAACAGGCCTTTCAATATGATCTAAATCCTAAATTGGAATATGTAATTGATATGATCGAAGTATATGGATATGCGTTAATTAATGCGAAACAATACGAGAAAGCATTAGGATTAGAAAATTTATCAGATGATTTTGGTAATACAGCAGATTTTAATTTTTTACTTGGCTTAATTTATCAAGAAAATGCAAGATTTGATCAGGCAGTTGGACATTATTTGAAGGCAACACAGTATAATGATGCAAGGATGGATGGGGTAAACGGCTATTTAGCTTTTTATAATATTGGTGTTATTTTTGAGTGCCTTGGGTTAAAAGACAAGGCTATTCAGCATTATAAGAAATGCGGTGATTACAAAAAAGCAATGGAAGGCATCAACCGCTGCCAATAACAATGATAATGAAATCTAACGAGAGATGAGTTATAATATACATGTTTGAATATGTCGAATGGTGAGGACAAGATGAAAAAGATATATATTACAGGTTTAGCTGGAATGCTTGGGTGTAATCTGGCTTTTCTATTACGAGAGCATTATCTCGTGTATGGGGTAGATATAGTTGAAGTAAATATGCCAGGAATCGAGTCTTGTGTTTATGATATATTAGACGAAAAGCTCGTTCGAGAACAATTAATGAAAATTCGGCCAGATGTTGTCATACATACGGTTGCTTCAGTCAATGTAGATTTGTGTGAGATACATAAGGAGTTTGCAAAGAAGCTTAATGCAACATCTACGAAAATAATGGCAGATGTTTGTAATCAACTTGGAGCTAAACTCATTTATATATCAACGGATGCAGTATTTGATCCGATTATGAATCGATTAAGTAAAGAAGCAGATGAGGTGAGCCCTAAAAATGAATATGCTAGAACTAAGTTATTGGGTGAAACGTATACATTACAATACGCAGAAAACCTAGTGCTTCGTACGAATATCTATGGATTTAATATTCAAAAAAAGAATAGTTTTGGTGAATGGATATTAAGTAGTTTATTAAATGATGAAACTCTCTCGATGTTTGACGATATTTATTTTTCACCGATTCTTGTCAATGAGCTAGCAACGGTGATACATCTGTGTATCAATAAAGAATTATGTGGATTATATCATGCATGTGGTACTGGAGCTGTGAATAAATATGAGTTTGCTATGACATTAAAGGATGAGTTTCACCTAACATCAGGAGAAGTGATTCAAAGTAGTAGCGATTCCTATGCATTTAAAGCGCCACGTTCCAAGTTTATGGGAATGTCGAATCAAAAAATTAGTGATGAGCTCAACCTTAGGATACGTACGCCAAAGGAGAGCATTGTATATTTTAGAGAATTGTATGAACAAAATTATCAGGAAGAACTAAAGCAATTTGGGGGAATACAAGAATGAATATAAAGATTGGAAATACGGTGATTACAAAGGATGGAAAACCCTATTTTATTGCAGATATCGCAGCAAATCATGATGGAAGTTTAGAACGTGCCTTACAATTAATTGAATTAGCCAAAGAGGCTGGAGCTGATGTGGCGAAGTTTCAGAATTTTAAGGCAAAGACAATTGTAAGTCGTAACGGATTTGACACGATGAAGCGAATGTCTCATCAAGCAGCATGGACAAAGTCTGTATTTGAAGTATACGAGGATGCAAGTATTTCAGATGATTGGACTGAACGTCTAAAGGAAAAATGCGACGAAGTTGGGATTGAGTATATGACAAGCCCATATGACTTTGAAGCAATTGATTTAGCAGACCGTTATGTGAATGCATATAAGATTGGTTCTGGTGATATCACTTGGATAGAGATTCTAGAGTATATGGCTAAAAAGGGAAAGCCAGTTTTATTAGCCACAGGTGCTTCTAGCTTGGAGGATGTGAAGCGAGCTTATGACTCGATACGAAAGTATACGAATCAAATTGTTTTAATGCAATGCAATACGAATTATACCGCTAGTATTGACAATTTTCATTGTATTAATTTAAATGTATTAAATACGTACAAGGAGTTATTCCCTGATTGCATTCTAGGCTTATCCGATCATACCTTTGGGCATACAACCGTGTTAGGGGCGTTAGCTTTGGGAGCACGTGTATTCGAAAAACATTTTACGGATGATAACCTTCGAGATGGTCCAGATCATAAGTTTGCAATGAATCCTGTGACATTTAAAGAGATGGTAAATCAGGCAAATCTTCTTTATGAGGCAATGGGAGATGGAGTGAAGAAGATTGAAAAGAATGAAGTTGATTCCGCAGTCGTACAACGTCGCTCACTTTATTATACAAGAGATTTAAAACAAGGAGAAATAGTTAATAAAGAGGATTTGTTTCCATTACGTCCAATTAAAGTAGACGGAATCCCTCCTTATGAGATAGAAAAGTTAGTTGGTAAGAGACTAAAAGTTGGTGTAAGGAAAGATACACATATTCGATGGGAGGATGTAACGAATGCTTAGAGGAGATAAGGTTTATCTTGTACCAATTGAACGTGAAGATTTAGAAGTATTACGTACTTGGAGAAATCAGCCAAACTTTCGTAAATACTTTCGCGAATATAGAGAGATTAGTAAAGATATGCAAGAGAAATGGTATGAGACAAAAGTGTTAGGTGATCCATCTACGATTATGTTTGCCATTCGCAGTACAAAGGATGATTCTTTGTTAGGGTGTTGTGGGTTGTGCTATATCAGCTGGGTACATCGAAACGCTGATTTATCTTTGTATATCGGTTATGAGAATGCTTATATTGATAATGAGGGATTTGCCAAAGAGGCTTGCCAACTTATGTTTGCATATGGTTATGATGAGCTTGGCTTAAGAAAAATTTGGACTGAAATTTATGAGTTTGATACACCGAAATTTAAATTATATACAGAATTAGGATTTCATCAGGATGGGTTGTTACGAGATCAATATTTTTTTGAGGGACGTTTTTGGAATTCAAGAATGTTATCTTTATTGAGTGATGAATTCAAACGCTAAGGAGGAAAGAATGAGCATTTTAGCTATTATACCAGCTCGTGGTGGAAGTAAAAGAATTCCGAAAAAGAATATAAAGGAGTTTTGTGGAAAACCAATCATAACATATTCCATTGATGCAGCCCTAACAGCCAATATCTTTACAGAGGTTATGGTATCTACAGACGATGAAGCAATTGCGGATATTGCAAGCAAAGCAGGTGCGAAAGTTCCATTTATGAGAGGAAAGGAAGCTTCTAGCGATTTTGCAACAACGGCTGATGTTTTACTAGAGGTTCTTATGATGTATGAACAACAAGGAATCATTTTTGATGAGGTGTGTTGTATCTACCCAACAGCACCATTCGTAACAGGAGAGAAGTTAAAGAAAGGATATGAATTGTTAAAGGAAGGGGATTCGGTAATGCCTGTCGTAAAGTACTCTTATCCAATTCAGAGATCGATTCATATCAAAGATAATTTGGTATATATGAACTGTCCGGAATATGTAAATACACGTTCACAGGATCTCGAGGATATGTATCATGATTGCGGACAATTTTATTTTCTAAAAGTAGAGGCACTTAAGAAGACAAAAGCATTGTTTACGAGTCAAACAGTTCCAATGGTTATGTCAGACCTTGAAGTTCAGGATATTGACCATATAGAGGACTGGGAGATAGCTGAGATGAAATACAAATTATTTCAAAAAAACTTACCGATGTAGGAGGAAGGATTACCGATGATTACAATATCAGCATGTCTAATCGTGAAAGATGAAGAAGTGGTTTTAGCACGTTGTTTGGAATGTTTGAAATCAATTGTAGATGAGATCATTATTGTTGATACTGGGTCAACGGATCGAACGAAAGTAATTGCACAGCAGTATACTGATAAAATATATGATTTTCAATGGGTGAATGATTTTTCTAAAGCACGAAATTATTCTTTTTCCAAAGCAACCATGGACTATATCTATGTCGCTGATGCTGATGAAGTAATTGATGAAGAAAACATTCATAAATTTCTTGAATTAAAGAGATCTTTAATTGAGGATATTGAAATCGTTCAGATGTATTATGCAAACCAACTGGATTTCAATACCACCTATAATTATGATCAAGAATATCGACCTAAGCTATATAAGAGATTACGGCAATTTACATGGGTGGATCAGATCCACGAATCCGTTCGTTTAGAGCCAGTTATCTATGACAGTGATATTATTATATTACATAAGCCTATTTGTAACCATGCAAATCGTGATTTTTCTATCTTCCAGCATATGATACAACGTGGTGAGATTTTGTCCACAAAACTCATTAAAATGTATGCAAGAGAATTATTTATTGCAGGTACTGAGCAGGATTTTGTGAAGGCGTATCCTTATTTTTATGATTTAGTGGAGAATCGTAATCTTGAGGAAGAGGTACTAAAGCAGTGCCAGTGTGTTATTGCTCGTGCTGCTAGAATTCAGAAAAATGATAGTGCATTTTTTCAAATGTGTTTAAAAAACGTTGCACTTGAAAAATCTTCAGCAGAAATATGTTGTGAATTAGGAGAGTATTATTTGTTATTGGGGAATGCAAAAGAGGCAAGTATTTGGTTCTATAATGCAGCATATGAGACAACTGCAGAGCTCAATATTCACTATCAGGGTGATATTCCACTGCTAGGATTGAGTCGCTGTTATGAAATGTTAGGAAATGTCAAAGAGTCAGAAGCTTATAAAAAGTTATGTGAGTCATGGATGAATGAAAATGAGGGGCGATAAAGGATGATCGATAATGTAAGTGATATATTTGATAAGAATACTAGAGTTCTGAATGGAATTGGGAAAGCAATTATTAAAACAAGAGAAGGTAATTATGAGGATGCGATAGAAGAAATTAGTAAAGTGTCGGAAGATATTTCTTATATTGCTGATTCTATTATGAGAAATCGAGAATATTTTGAATTAGTTTCAGTTGAGAGTATCGGAGAGATGCTTGAAGGGATTATTGAAGCCAAACAAAAACAAGATTATATTCTTCTTGCTGATTTACTTGAGTTGCAAATGGAGAATTTCATATGTAGCGTGCAAAATTATATTATGAATAAAGAAGAACTACAGACTTTTGAGGAATCAAAGTACCAAGAACAAATTGTAAAGTTACAGAAGAAAGTAGTAAATCAAGACTTTTTTTGGAAAGATTTTAAAGAAGAGTTAAATACATCTGATTTGCTTGAGGAAGGTTACCGCATTGAAATTACTTCATGTGGATTAATGACTTTAGCAGCAAAGGACAAAAATAAAATTGCACACTATCTTCATACCAACCATAAGATATCTCAAGAAGCTTTTCTGCTCGCAAGAACATGGAGTGACCCTAGTATTACTACATATGTGATTTACGGCCTTGGATTAGGTTATCATATTATAGAACTTATACAACTCAATCAAGATGCAAGTTTTGAAATTTATGAGGGCGATATGAATATCTTAAAGCTATGCTGCGCATTCTCTAATATAGAAATAATACTTAGTAATCCAAATGTAAAGGTAATTTATGATAAAGATTGCTCACAGTTTAAGAAGCGAATTCAACTGCTTCAAACGCATGAAAAGCTTTGCATTCATCGTCCTTCTTATGAGAGAGTCGTAGATAATAATTAGTATTCATAAGTAGCTAGAAAGGATGGGAAGATGGTATATTTAGTAATTATCAGTACAATTTTTATTGGAGATTTGTTTGTTAAGAATTATATTGAAAAAAATAAAAAGTTATGGAAACAAGAGAAGATACTAAAAGATAAATTAATTATAACAAAATATCATAATCAGGGAGCGTTTTTAAACCTATTAGAAAAGAATCGTGAGATTTTACTCGTATTCTCTGGAGTTTTGTTAGGTTTGTTAAGTATGGCATTACTTCTTGCTTCTCCAAAGAAAGGAAAGAGGTTATTAAAGCTAGGGCTTTCCTTTATGGTAGGAGGTGCTTCTAGCAATGTCTATGACCGTATTCATCGAGGCTATGTTGTAGACTATTTTAGTTTTTCTTTTTATGATAAGATAGTATTTAATATCTCAGATTTCTTTATCTTTTTAGGTAGTATACTTACGGCAATAAAAATTGTTTTAAAATAAGAACAAAGAATAATTTCACTTTAGATACACAGGGGCTGTTTCGAATGTTGTGAATTGATGAAAACAATCAATAATATTCAAAACAGCTCCTTAAATTATGGTAACTCTATTTTGAAGCATTTTGTTCAAGTGTAGCACCAACAAAGCCTCGAAATAGTGGGTGTGGACGATTTGGTCTAGATTTGAATTCAGGATGTGCTTGAGTTGCGATAAACCAAGGATGATTCTCAAGTTCCATCATCTCTACAATTCTTCCATCAGGACTTAAACCTGAAAATTTGACACCAGCACGGATAAAGTCATCACGATAATAATTATTTACTTCATATCGATGACGATGACGTTCATGAATTGTTTCTTGTTGATATAAGTCAAATGCTTTACTAGTTTTATCTAAAACACATGGGTAAGAGCCAAGTCTTAAGGTGCCACCAATATCTTCAATACCATCCTGTTCTGGCATGAGATGGATGATTGGATGTGTAGTTTCTGGATTTAATTCCACACTATGAGCATCAGAAAAGCCAAGGACATTGCGAGCAAATTCTACAACTGCGAGTTGCATTCCTAGACATAATCCTAAAAATGGGATTTTATTTTCACGGGCATAACGTATGGCATGTATTTTTCCTTCAATGCCTCGGTCACCAAAGCCACCAGGTACAAGTAATCCATTTACATCAGAAAGCAAATCATTCACATTATCTGAAGTTACAGATTCTGATGGAATCCATTTGATGTGAATCGATGCTTGATGAGCAACGGCACCGTGTTTTAAGGATTCAACAACACTAATATATGCATCATGGAGCTGTGTGTATTTGCCAACTAAGGCAACAGTTACTTCGCGAGTTGGATTCTTCAATGAGGATACCATATCCTCCCAATCTTTTAGATTGGGTTTTGGACAAGGAAGATGTAAACATTCACATGCGACATCAGCAAGATGCTCTTTTTCCAGCATCAATGGTACTTCATAAAGTGAGATTTGTGCATCGAGATTTTGTAGTACATGTTTACTTGGAACGTTACAGAATAAAGCTATTTTTTCACGGATTCCAGGCTCGAGTGGGAGCTCAGTACGGCATATAATAATATCGGGTTGGATTCCCATACCCTGTAAATCCTTTACGCTTGCTTGAGTTGGTTTTGTTTTCATTTCTCCAGAAGCTTTTAAATAAGGGATGAGTGTGACGTGAATAAGGATTGCATTTTCATGTCCAACATCATATTGAAACTGACGAATTGACTCAAGAAAAGGTTGACTTTCAATATCTCCAACCGTTCCACCAACTTCAATAATTGCAATATGGGTATCACTACATCCATCATTACGATAAAAGCGACTTTTTATCTCATTTGTGATATGAGGAATCACTTGAACAGTCCCGCCACCAAAATCACCTCGACGTTCTTTCGAGATAACAGACCAGTAAATCTTACCAGTAGTGACATTTGATTGCTTTGTCAGACTCTCATCAATAAAACGCTCATAGTGACCTAAATCAAGATCAGTTTCGGCCCCATCATCGGTTACAAAGACCTCTCCATGCTGGATGGGATTCATTGTACCAGGGTCAATATTGATATATGGATCAAATTTTTGCATGGTAACATGATAACCCCTAGCCTTGAGTAGACGACCGAGAGAAGCAGCCGTTATTCCTTTCCCGAGTCCGGATACAACACCACCAGTAACAAATACATACTTGACACTCATTAACGTTTACCTCCTTGCTATTATTATGGTTGCACAAAATATATTTATTAATCAAGAACCTGTTCTTTGATATAAAAAAAGCATTTAAAATCTTTTCGGCTGTCTTTAGGAGATAGCTATAGCAGTTAATCTGCAAGATTTTAAACGCTAACGTCTTTGTTAGTGTATTAAAAAAACAAATCATATTATACTACTTGATAGAGAAAAAATCTAGTAGGAAAGAGAAAAAAGTTGGAACGCTAACCTCTTTTTTTATTCTTTTTTAAGAATTTCAGCTGATAAAACACAAAAAATTCAGAACTAATTGCTTGATTTATAATTTAAGTATCATTATAATGAATTTATCTATATAATTGGTAGTATATGTTTTTTTTAGTAAGATCAAACTAGGGAGGGTCCTATGGATAATAGAAATAGTAATGGTGATAAAAAGAAGCCTGGGTCGAGTAAGAAAGGATGGGTATTTAGCCTTATCGCTGCTTTGTTTATGCTACTTATATTTTCGTATATGTCAAAACAGTTAGAGCAAAGTAGAACGGAATACATCTCTTATAATGAATTTGAGGAGATGGTTGAGAATAATTCTATTGCCAAAGTTGAGTATGATTATGATAATTCGAAAATCTTAATTTATACGAAAGCTTATGAAGAAAAACCAAAATTTGAAAAGCTTTATTATACTGGATTTTTACATGATGTTGATATTAGCGAAGCATTAATAGAAAAAGATATCGAAGTAGATGCATTAGTAGTAGACAAAAGTATGACTATTTTAGATGTTATCATATCTTATTTACTTCCATTCTTATTGATTTATGGTGTTTTATTCTTCTTATTCCGCATGATTACGAAAAACAGCGGTGGAATGATGGGTGTTGGAAAGAGCAATGCAAAAATATATGTTGAAAAAGAAACGGGTGTAACATTTAAGGATGTAGCTGGACAAGAAGAAGCAAAGGAGTCGGTAAAGGAATTGGTTGATTTCCTCCATAATCCAGCAAAGTATACTCGAATTGGTGCTAAATTACCAAAAGGAGCCCTTTTAGTTGGACCTCCAGGAACAGGAAAGACTTTACTTGCAAAAGCAGTAGCTGGCGAGGCAAAAGTACCATTTTTCTCTTTAAGTGGTTCAGATTTTGTAGAGATGTTTGTTGGTGTTGGTGCATCCCGTGTACGTGATTTATTTAAACAGGCACAGAATCAAGCACCTTGTATCGTGTTTATCGATGAGATCGATGCAATCGGTAAAAGCCGTGATGGACAT
Source organism: Bacillota bacterium (assembly GCA_023410575.1). GTDB lineage: Bacteria > Bacillota > Clostridia > Lachnospirales > Lachnospiraceae > Lachnoclostridium. The sequence continues at coordinate 26,955 of JAEYPP010000093.1, forward strand.
TATGGTGGCGGTGGTAACGATGAACGTGAACAGACGTTAAATCAGTTGCTATCTGAAATGGATGGTTTTGATACTTCCAAAGGTATTGTTATATTAGCTGCGACAAACCGTCCTGAAGTTTTGGATAAAGCATTGCTTCGTCCTGGTCGTTTTGACCGTCGTATTATTGTCGACAAACCTGATTTAAAAGGACGTATAGAGATTTTAAAAGTACATGCTAAAAATGTATTGATGCATGACTCAGTTAACCTTGAAGAGATTGCAATGGCTACAAGTGGAGCAGTAGGTTCTGATTTGGCAAATATGATTAATGAAGCCGCAATTTTAGCTGTAAAGGAAGGAAGAACTGTAGTAACACAGAATGATTTATTTGAATCAGTTGAAGTAGTTATTGCTGGTAAAGAAAAGAAAGATCGAATCCTTGGACCAGAAGAGAAAAAAATTGTTGCTTATCATGAGGTTGGCCATGCTTTAGTTACAGCACTTGAGAAAAACACAGAACCAGTGCAAAAAATTACGATTGTCCCTAGAACGATGGGCTCTCTTGGATATGTAATGCAAGTACCAGAAGAAGAGAAGTATTTGATGAGCAAAGAGGAATTAACTGCACGAATTGTCACATTATATGGTGGACGTGCAGCAGAAGAACTAGTATTTAATTCAATAACAACTGGTGCTTCGAGTGATATTGAGAAAGCAACTCAACTAGCAAGAGCAATGGTGACTCAGTATGGTATGTCAGAACGATTTGGACTAATTGGCCTTGAATCAGTTGAAAGTCGTTACCTTGATGGACGACCTGTTTTAAATTGTGGTGATGCAACAGCAGCTTCTGTTGATGATGAGGTCATGAACATCTTGAAGAAGTGTTATGATCGAGCAAAAGAATTATTGTCAGAAAATCGTGACGTATTAGATCGTATTGCTGCATTCTTAACAGAAAAAGAAACGATTACAGGAAAAGAATTCATGAAGATTTTCCATGAAGTACGTCAAGACGTTGTGGAAGAGCCAGAGGAGACCAAAGAAGTGAAAGCAGCTGAGCTTGCGCTTGACAAAAGTGAACTTGAGATAAGTGATAAGAATAATGGTGAAGTGAAGAATATAGAATCACAAACGATTGCGCAAGATACATCAGAAAACGATTCTACTACGCGAGATTAGTATTAATTGGTAAGTTTGAAGTTTTTATGAGAAAATATATAGGAGTTGCTGTGAATGAGATACGGCAACTCCTTTTCACAACCGCGGTAATTCCTCTGAATTACCGCGGTTGTAAAAAAGCGTCCCAAAAGAAGGACGCAATTATGCACACAAGCGCGAGAGGAAGATGTCGCTTGCGCGACCGCGCTTGACACGAGTATTTTGCAAGCAAAACACTTAATTGAAGAAGGGAGAAGAACTGGTGTTTGACATTGAAGAAGAATTAAAAAAACTTCCTGGAAAACCGGGAGTTTACATTATGCATGATCAAAATGATGCAATCATCTATGTTGGAAAAGCAATCAGTTTGAAAAATAGAGTACGCCAATATTTTCAAAGTAGTCGAAATTTAACTCCAAAGATTCAACAAATGGTTAATAATATCGACCATTTTGAGTATATCATTGTTGATTCTGAGATGGAAGCACTTGTTCTTGAGTGTAACTTAATCAAGGAGCATCGACCAAAATATAATACAATGCTAAAGGATGACAAGGGGTATCCTTATATCAAGGTTACAGTACAAGAGGCTTTTCCTAAGGTTATGATGGCAAGAAATCAAAAGAAGGATAAAGCTAAGTATTTTGGTCCATATACAAGTGCTTCTGCTGTGAAAGATATTTTAGAACTACTTCGTAAAGTATATAATATCCGAACTTGCAATCGTGATTTACCAAAGGATATCGGACAAGAGCGCCCGTGTTTATATTACCATATCAAACAATGCAAGGCGCCATGTCAAGGATATATATCAGAGGAAGAATATCGTAAGTCGATAGACCAAGTAATTGAATTCTTAAACGGTAATTATGCGCTAATTACGAAGGACCTACAAGCTAAAATGCAAGAAGCAGCAGAAAATCTTGAATTTGAGGTTGCTAGTGAGTATCGAGACTTAATACAAAGTGTAGAAAAATTATCTCAGGTTCAAAAGGCTTCCGATACGAATGGTGTCGATCGAGATATTATCGCATTTGCAAGTACAGGAGATGAAGCGGTAGCACAAGTATTTTTCATTCGTGAAGGAAAAATGCTTGGTAGAGAGCATTATCATATCACCGGTGTATCGAATGAATCTCGAAGTTCTATTATGACAAACTTTGTAAAGCAGTATTATGCAGGAACTCCATATATACCGAGAGAATTGCTTTTATCCGAACCCTTAGAAGAGGAAGAATTGATTTCAAATTGGCTTAGTGCGAAGCGTGGATATAAGGTGCGCATTCATGTTCCTCAAAAGGGAAGTAAAGAGAAACTAGTTGAATTAGCCGAAAAGAATGCCTCTCTTGTCTTACAGCAGGATACTGAAAAAATTCAAAGGGAAGAAGCAAGAACACAAGGAGCGGTAAAACAAATTGAAGAGATGTTAGGATTACCATCGATTCATCGTATGGAGTCTTTTGATATATCGAATACGAATGGTTTTGAGTCAGTAGGTTCTATGGTTGTTTATGAGAAAGGAAAACCAAAGAAAAACGACTATCGTAAATTTAAGATTAAAACAGTTGTCGGAGCAGATGATTATGCTTCGATGAGAGAAATACTAACGAGGCGTTTTACACATGGAAAAAAAGAAGCGGAAGAACTCGAAAAACGTAATATTAGTTTAGAACACGGTAGTTTTACTCGATATCCTGACCTGATTTTGATGGATGGAGGAAGAGGTCAAGTAAATATTGCACTTGCTGTCCTAGAGGAACTACATCTGAATATAGCTGTTTGCGGTATGGTGAAGGATGATAATCATAGAACAAGAGGTCTTTACTATAATAATGTTGAAATTCCGATTGATACCCATGGGGAGGCCTTCAAACTAATCACTCGTATACAAGACGAAACCCATCGTTTTGCAATTGAATATCATCGTTCTCTTCGTTCCAAAACTCAAGTAAAATCTATTTTAGATGACATTCCAGGCGTGGGAGAACAACGAAGAAGGGATATAATGAAACATTTTCAATCCTTAGAGGCAGTAAAGGCAGCCTCAGTTGAAGAAATCGCTGAGTTGCCTTCTATGAATCGTACGGTAGCTCAAAAAGTGTATGACTTCTTTCATGCGACCGAATAGTTGCGAATCAAAGCAACTTATGTTAGAATGTGTCTAAATGCAATGCTCATGAAGTGAAAATAAAAACAGAAGGAGAGTAATATGTATACTGTAGAACTTGAGAAATTAGTGGACAAGATGGCACTTGAAAACTGTACTCCAGATATAGATATCAGTAATATTCAAATTACTCAGCCAGAGGTAAATCGCCCAGCTTTACAGTTGACTGGATTTTTTGATTACTTTGACTCAGACCGTGTTCAAATTATCGGAAATGTAGAATATGCTTACCTGCAGAAAATGGAAAAAGATCACGGATATGGAATTATGAAAAAGCTTATGAGTTTTAAGATGCCATGTATCGTATTTTGTCGTGATATTGAAGTCACACAGGACTTTATTGATTTGGCAAATGAAGTAGGTGTACCAATTCTTCGTACGAAGAAGTCTACATCTTCATTTATGGCAGAAGTGATTCGTTGGTTAAAAGTAGAGTTAGCACCTCGTATTTCTATTCATGGTGTATTGGTAGACGTATATGGTGAAGGTATTTTAATCATGGGCGAGAGCGGAATTGGAAAAAGTGAGGCGGCACTTGAGTTGATTAAGCGTGGTCATCGTCTAGTTGCTGATGATTTAGTTGAGATTAAAAAGGTTAGTGATGATACATTAATTGGTACAGCTTCTGAGATTACAAGACATTTTATTGAGTTACGTGGAATTGGTATTATCGATGTAAAAACCTTATTTGGTGTTGAAAGTGTAAAAAATACGCAATCCATCGATTTGGTAATCAAATTAGAGGAATGGGTTAAGGATAAGGAGTACGATCGTCTAGGCTTGGAAGAGCAGTACACAGAGTTTCTTGGTAACCGTGTAGTTTGCCATAGTATCCCAATCAGACCAGGGCGTAATCTTGCGGTAATCTGCGAGTCTGCAGCAGTTAATTATCGTCAAAAGAAGATGGGATATAATGCTGCACAAGAGTTATACAATCGAGTTACGAATAATATTATGAAAAAGAAGTAATTAGCTGGCAGGGGGATTTTTAATGGACAAGTATTGTTTCGGGATTGATATCGGTGGAACCGCAATTAAATGCGGATTATTTTCAGAACAAGGAAACTGTATTGATAAATGGGAAATTGGAACTCGTAGACAGAATAATGGAGAATTAATACCTCAGGATGTTGCGGATACGATTAAAGCCAAGTTAAAAGAGCATAACTTATCAAAAGATGATATTCTTGGTGTAGGTATCGGGATTCCTGGACCGATTACAGAGGATGGAAGAGTACTAAAGTGTGCCAATCTCGGTTGGGGTATATTTAATGTAAATGAGAAAATGAGCCAACTTACAGGACTTAAAGTTTTTAGCGGAAATGATGCGAATGTAGCAGCACTCGGAGAAATGTGGATGGGTGGCGGTAAAGGCTATGAAGATGTTGTTATGGTTACGCTTGGAACTGGTGTTGGTGGAGGCATCATCCTAAATGGAAAAATTGTTGCAGGAAGTAATGGTGCTAGTGGCGAAATTGGTCATATTATTATTAATCCAGAGGAAACAGATCTATGTGGTTGTGGAGGTCATGGTCATTTGGAGCAATATGCATCAGCAACTGGTATTGTTCGAATGGCTAAGAAACGTTTAGCATCATCGAAAGACGCTACAAGCCTTCGCTCACTAAGCAAAATTTCAGCAAAAGATATCTTTGATCATGCAAAGGCAGGTGATAGTGTCGCAGAACAATTGGTGGAGGATCTAGGACGCTATTTAGCTTTAGCCTTGTCTCATGTTGCAGCAACAGTGGATCCGCAAGTATTTGTTATTGGTGGTGGTGTATCACGTGCTGGAAAGATATTAATTGATGTAATAGAAAAGCATTATAATCAAAACATTTTATATGCTTTAAAAAATAAAGAATTCCGTCTTGCTGAATTAGGTAATGATGCTGGTATTTATGGTTGTGCGAAAATGGTATTAGGTTAGTGCTATTTGTTTATAAGTAGCATATATTCGTGTAAGAGATATTTTGAGGAGTAAGAAGTGAATAAATTATATGATAAGCTACAAATCGTGGTCGCAAAGGAACAAATTATAACAGATGAACCATTAAGTAAACATACAACATTTCGCATTGGTGGGCCATGTGATTATTTTGTAAATATCAAGAAGGAAGACGAATTAATAGGAGTTATTCGTTTATGTAGGGACGAAAAGGTGCCCTATTTCTTAATTGGCAATGGTAGTAATCTTTTAGTGGCGGATGAAGGTTTTCGAGGCGTAGTACTTAAAATTGATGATTGTAGTGAAGAATTTACAGTTCAAGAGGAAGAGAATTCCTTGCTTGTAACAGGAAGTGCAGGAATGAATCTGAGTTCATTCGCCATGAAAGTCGGAAATCTTGGTCTTACTGGATTTGAATTTGCAGCTGGGATACCAGGCACATTAGGTGGAGCGGTATTTATGAATGCTGGTGCTTATGGTGGAGAAATAAAAGATTGTATTCATTGCGCTAAAGTAGTAAGTTTCGATGGAGAAGTTATAAACTTATCCAAAGAGGAGCTTCAACTCTCCTATCGAAATAGTATAGTGCAAAAAGAAGGTTACCTTATATTAAGTGCAACTTTCCGGTTTGTAAAAGGTAATAAGAACGAGATTCTTCAAAGAATTGAGGAATTAAATCGAAGAAGAAAAGAGAAGCAACCATTGGAATATCCAAGCGCAGGAAGTACCTTTAAACGACCTGAGGGTTATTATGCGGGTAAGTTAATCATGGATGCAGGCCTTAAAGGATACCGTGTTGGTGGCGCTATGGTATCAGATAAGCATTGTGGATTTGTTATTAATACTGGTAATGCAACAGCTGCAGATGTAATACAGCTGATTAAAGATGTATCACGTATTGTTAATGAAAAGTATCATGTAGTATTAGAGCCAGAAGTAAGAATTTTCCCATAATTATTATGGCAGAAAGAGGGATATGATGAGATTTGTGATTGTTACTGGAATGTCCGGTGCGGGGAAAAGTTCAGTACTCAAGATGCTTGAGGATTCCGGATATTTTTGTGTTGATAATTTACCAATTCCATTTCTTATGAAGTTTGCTCGTTTAGCTTTGAAGGATAATTCTACGATTACAAAAGTGGCGCTTGGTATTGATATCCGTAGTGGTCAAGCGCTCGATGAACTCGGAGATATGCTCGAGGAAGTCAACCGAGCTGGATATGAGTATGAGATCTTATTTCTTGAGGCTTCTACCAATGTCTTAGTGAATAGATATAAGGAAACACGAAGAATTCATCCACTCTCTGGTAACGGTAGAGTAGATTATGGCATTGAGTTGGAGAGAAAGAAACTGAAGTTTTTAAAAGATCGTGCAGATTATATTATTGATACAAGCAGATTATTGATACGAGAGTTAAAAGTGGAAGTTGACAATATATTTGTAAAAGATGGAACCTCACACAACTTTTTTATTACTGTCTTATCTTTTGGTTTTAAATATGGAATTCCAAGTGATGTTGATTTAATATTTGATGTCCGTTTTTTAGAAAATCCATACTATATACCAGAGTTAAAGCAAAAGACAGGAAATGATGAGGAAGTTAAAAAGTTTGTTCTAGCATTACCGCAGGCGAATGTTTTTCTTGATAAATTAACTGATTTGCTTATGTTTTTAATTCCTAATTACATAACGGAAGGGAAAACACAGTTGGTTATTGGAGTAGGGTGTACTGGCGGAAAGCATCGATCGGTGACAATGACAAATGAACTTACGAAAAGGCTGAGAACATCGGAGTATAGCGTTAAGTCCGAGCATAGGGATATTGAGAAGGGGTAGAGTAAGTTGTCTTTTTCTATGGAAATTAAAGAAGAAATCGGAAGACATATAAACAATGCACGACATTGTCGTATTGCAGAGGTTGCAGCATTACTAAGCATATGTGGTCGACTGATTATAAAGGATAATCACATCCAAACAATTCAATTTCAGACAGAAAATGAGATTGTTGCAAGAAAATACTTTACATTATTGAGAAAAACATTTAATATTAAAGCTGAAATTCTTATTCGTAAAAATATGACTATGAAGAAAAGTACAACGTATCTTCTAGTAGTAAAAAATAAGCATCAGGTGCAAACTTTATTTCAAGCAACCAAACTTGCTATTGATGAGGAAACACAAGATAAAGGCTTGTTTATTGATCATCTTATTGTACAAAACACATGTTGTAAGAGAGCGTTTATACGAGGAGTCTTTTTGGCGGCTGGATCGATAAGTGCTCCAGAGAAGACGTATCATTTTGAGGTAGTACTACCCAATTTACATCGGGCAGAGCAATTGCAAAAAGTTATTAGTGCCTTCAAGGTTGACGCAAAAATTGTGATTAGAAAACGATACTATGTTGTATACGTAAAAGAAGGATCGCAGATTGTTGATTTGCTTAATGTTATGGAAGCTCATGTAGCTTTGATGAATTTTGAAAATGTTAGAATACTAAAAGAGATGCGTAATGCAATCAATCGGCAAGTAAACTGTGAGGCAGCTAATATTAGCAAAACAGTGAAAGCAGCATCGAAGCAAATTGATGATATTATTTTTATTCGAGACACTATAGGATTTGACAACATTGCAGAAGGGCTAGAGGATATAGCAAAACTTCGGATTGCTTATCCAGAAGCGTCTTTAAAAGAGTTAGGAGCAATGCTAAATCCACCAATTGGAAAGTCAGGTGTAAATCACAGGTTAAAAAAACTTTGTTGTATAGCGGATGGTTTAAGGCAATAAAAGGAGGAAGGAAACAATGATTTCGAAGAAAATAGTAATTAAAATACCAACAGGATTAGAGGCAAGACCAGTAGCTCTATTAGTTCAGGTAGCCAGCCAATATGAAAGTAGTGTGTATGTAGAGAGTGAAGACAAAAAAGTGAATGCAAAAAGTATCATGGGTATGATGAGTTTAGGTCTCCCAGCTGGAGAAGAAATTACTGTAACGGCCGATGGTTTGGATGAAGATGTTGCAATGGAAAACATAGAGAAATACCTGTGTGGTAGATAAACGAAAGGCCTAGCGTTTTTGCTAGGCTTTTTACATAGGAATTTCTCCGAATTAATGATATAAAAATGCTACGTAGGATGAACACTAGGACTTGAAGCGTGAAGGGATTTAATTCAATTAGAGAGGGAGTATAAGAAATGAAAAAAATAGGATTGCTATTGATAGTACTAGCATTATGCATTTCGATAAGAGAAGAAAAAGTCTCTGCATCTTCTAGTAGCGTTGGCATTATGATTATGAACAGTGATGGTAGTTATACGTGGTATGATTTTAATGAAAGTGAAACAAGAACAAAGAACGTAATTCAGTATTCATCCAATCAGACGGTTATGTTACCAGCATATAAAATTTCTACTTTGATGGATGATATAAAATATTCCTATAATTCAAAAACGAAACAAGTAACGTTGTCCAATAAAAAAAATGGAAGGAAGATAGTTGGAACCGTAAATAGTACAAAACTAAATTATTATGCGAAGGCAAATTCGAAAGGTACTGTTAAGAAGATGAAATCCCGAATTTACATAGCTAAAAGCAGTGGAGTAATGATTCCAGCAGATGCTTTGAAGTACGTAATGTATAGTGGGGGTTATGACCATATAAAAGCAGAGGATATGATCGGATTCGGTTACGATTGTATCACATATGGAGAGACCTATATATATAGTGCAAGTGCACCATTAGGTGATTTACCAAAGGCAACAAAGGTAAAAGGCTTAAGTCATACGGTTCGTGTAACGATACCAGAGGGATATTCTGTTGTTCAGATTTTTGATTTATTAGTAAAAAAAGGAGTGTGTGAATCAACAGAAGGGTTGTTTGATGCTTGTCAAAACTACGCTTTTGATTATGAGAGATATCCGTTCTTAAAAGAGATAGAACAATACAAGGGTCGATGTTTTCGATTAGAGGGTTATTTATATCCGGATACGAACGAATACTATCGGTTATGTCCACCCCAAGATGCAATTGGTGTCTTATTACGTAATACAAAATCTAAGATAACAGAGGAAATGATAACTAGAGCTAAAGAATGTGGAATGTCCATGGATGAAATTATAACACTAGCTTCTATTATTGAAAAAGAAGGTACTACAGCATATGATAAAAAGATGATATCATCGGTTTTAATTAATCGCTTAAATCAGAAGATGAAACTCCAAGTTGATGCAACCGATTTCTACATTGACAGATACATAAAACCGTATAATGCAGGAGATATAGAAGAGTTTAAGGCTCAATATAATACCTATGTTCGTCCTGCATTACCAGTAGGCCCAATCTGCAACCCAGGCAAAGAGGCTATTATGGCAGCATTATATCCAGAACAAAGTAATTATCTTTTCTTTTGCAGTGATAAAGAAGGAAAGTATTATTATTCTGAAACATATGAGGAACACTTGTCTAATTTAGATTAGATTACAGATACTCGTTGCGAATAAGTGTTCGGACTGATATAATTGAAATGTAGAACTTTGTATTGCATACTAATATTAGGGGTTACATTTATTTTTTATAGTTACGGCACTAAGGGGAGGAGGATAAGGATGGAAACTAAAAAAACATCGAAGAAAAGAACAAAAAGAGTTTCAATACGTAAGATGACTAAGATCTTAATTATTGAAGGGTTAGTATTAACAATTTTAGTGATTAGTTTAGCTATGATGAAATTGATTGAATCGAAAGAAACAGACAATCAACAAGTAGTAGAAAATATCACTCCTACTTCTCCAATAGATATTTCACCAACGATTACTCCTAAAGAGGAAAAAGAAAAGATAGAAAAAGAGAAACAAGCAGAATATCTAAAGACTGCAGAAATGTTAGCAGCTCAATATGATTATGATGGTGCCATTGAATATTTAAAAGGATATGGAGAGAATTATAGTAATATTACAGAATTTGTAAGTTCAATTGCAGATTATGAGACAAAGAAATCAAAATGCGATCCTTTTGGAGCATATGAATCAGCGACTGAAATTAATCATATTTTCTTTCATTCATTAATTTATGATACAGAAAAGGCATTTAATTCTTATGAAGCCAATGGATATAATTATTATATGACTACAGTTTCTGAATTTAAAGAAATGATGAGGCAGATGTATGAATCAGGTTATGTATTGGTTAGTATTCATGATGTAGTACAACAAGTCGAAAAAGAGGATGGCACGATATCCTTTGAAGAAGGTAATATTATGCTTCCGCCAGATAAAAAACCATTTGTTCTATCACAAGATGATGTAAATTATTATGATTATATGGATGGTGATGGGTTTGCTTCAAGAGTGGTGATCGATCAAAATGGACGACCTTCTACAGAGATTATACTAGAGGATGGAACAAGTCAAATTGGTGATTATGATATGATCCCTGTACTTGAAAGCTTTATTGAAGAGCATCCTGATTTCTCATATAAAGGTGCGAGAGGAATTATTGCGTTAACAGGTTATGAAGGAGCACTTGGATACCGAACGGATCCTACTTCAAGTAATTTAGAAACTTATGAGCACGATAAACAGACCGTTATTCAAGTTGCTAATGTAATGAGGGAATATGGTTGGGAGTTTGCATGTCATAGTAATGGACATAGAGATATGGCAGAGAGTTCACAAGGTTTTTTAGAAAGTGACACAAAGAGTTGGTTAGAGAATGTTGGAGCATTAGTTGGAGAAACTGATATTTATATTTATCCTTTTGGAATCGATGTTCAAAGTGGTATAAAACCATATGATAATGAAAAATATAAATACTTAAAAGCTAGTGGTTTTAATATTTTTTGTGGAGTGGAAGCAAAACCTTGGATGCAGATTAATAAGGATTATGTTCGAATGCAACGTCGTCCTTTGGATGGACAAGCAATGTTAATGTATCCAGATCGACTTGCAGATTTATTTGATTTATCAACGGTAATTGATCCATCAAGACCACCAATACAATAATCTAATTATAAAATCACATCAGGGTTTTACAATGCCAAACGTGTGGAGCAATGAATAGAGAAGGGAAAGGATATGAGTTTTACACATTTACACGTTCATACAGAATATAGCTTGCTTGATGGTTCGGGTAAGATTAAGGAGATGGCTGCTAGAGCAAAAGAACTTGGTATGGACGCTCTTGCAATTACCGATCACGGTGTAATGTATGGAGCAATCGATTTTTACCGTGCGTGTTTAGCTGAGGGAATTAAGCCAATCATTGGCTGTGAAATATATGTTGCACCTAGTTCAAGATTTGATAAAGAAGGCAACGCATCAGATGATCGTTATTATCACTTAGTATTACTTGCTGAGAATAATATAGGGTATCATAATTTGATGAAAATTGTATCACGTGGTTTTACGGAAGGGTTTTATTATAAACCTCGAGTTGACTATGAGATATTAGAACAATATCATGAAGGTATTATAGCTTTATCAGCATGCCTTGCTGGAGAAATATCAGTTTCCTTGCGCCGAAACATGTATGAGGAAGCAAAAAAATCAGCATATCATTTACAAGAGATTTTTGGAGAAGGTAATTTTTTTCTAGAATTACAAGATCATGGATATCCGGAACAAAAACAAGTAAATCAGGGATTATTACGACTTCATGAAGAAACAAAAATCCCTTTGGTTGTAACAAATGATATTCATTATACGTTAGAATCAGATGCTCAAGCACATGATATTCTGTTGTGCATCCAAACACAGAAGAAGGTACAGGATGAAGACCGTATGCGTTACGAAGGCGGTCAGTTCTATATGAAGTCACCAGAGGAGATGAAAGAACTCTTTCCTTATGCTCTTGAAGCGATTGAGAATACAGGAGAGATTGCTAAGCGTTGTAATGTTTCAATTGAGTTTGGTAAATACAAATTGCCTAAGTATGATGTACCGAAAGGGTATACAGCGTGGGAATATCTAAATAAACTTTGTTCGGAAGGTTTAATAAGGCGTTATCAAACTCCATCACAGGAATTATGGGATCGTCTTCACTATGAATTGGAGACAATTCATGGGATGGGATTTGTCGACTATTTTCTAATAGTGTGGGATTTTATCAAGTACGCGAAAGATCATGGGATTGCAGTAGGACCAGGACGAGGAAGTGCTGCAGGTAGTGTCGTTTCTTATTGTCTTGATATCACAAATATAGATCCAATTCGCTATAGTTTATTGTTTGAGCGATTTTTGAATCCTGAACGACTTACGATGCCTGATATTGATATTGATTTTTGCTATGAACGTAGACAAGAGGTTATTGACTATGTTGTAGGCAAATATGGAAAAGATAAAGTAGTTCAGATTGTAACATTTGGTACAATGGCGGCGCGTGGTGTTATACGTGATGTTGGTCGTGCTTTGGATATGTCATATGCCTCTGTCGATGTTGTAGCAAAGATGATTCCGACGGAATTAAACATTACGATCGACCGTGCACTTGAGATAAATCCTGAGTTGAGAAAACTATACCAAAACGATAATGAAATTAACTATTTAATAGATATGTCAAAACGTTTGGAGGGCTTACCAAGACATACTTCAATGCATGCAGCAGGTGTTGTTATTAGTAATGCCCCTGTAGATGAATATGTTCCAATATCTCGTGGTTCAGAAGATGCGATTACAACTCAGTTCACAATGACTACATTAGAAGAACTTGGTTTATTAAAGATGGACTTTTTGGGCCTTCGAACATTAACAGTAATACAAAATGCAGTTAATATCGTGAATCAAAATAGGAATGCTGATAACGTACTAAAAATAGATGATATTGATTATAATGATAGTAAGGTATTTGAACTGATTGCTTCAGGAAAGACGGAAGGTATTTTTCAGTTAGAAAGTACTGGAATGAAAAGCTTTATGAAGGAGTTAAAAGCAAGTTCCCTAGAAGATGTCATTGCAGGAATTTCTTTATATCGCCCTGGTCCAATGGATTTTATACCAAAGTATATTAAAGGAAAATTGAATCAGGATAGTATTGTGTATGAGTGTAAAGAGTTAGAGCCAATACTAGCACCAACTTATGGGTGTATCGTGTATCAGGAACAGGTTATGCAAATTGTTCGAGAACTTGCTGGTTATAGTTTCGGGCGAAGTGATTTAGTACGACGTGCAATGTCTAAGAAAAAAGCTTCAGTTATGGAGAAGGAACGTCACAACTTTGTATACGGCAATGAGGAGGAAGGGGTTCCTGGATGCATTGCAAAAGGAATATCCGAAGATGTAGCAAATCATATTTTTGATGAGATGTCGGATTTTGCAAAGTATGCATTTAATAAATCTCATGCTGCTGCATATGCAGTAGTTTCTTATCAGACTGCCTTTTTAAAATGCTATTACCCGGTTGAGTTTATGGCCGCACTTATGACATCTGTTATTGATAATTCAACGAAAGTAGCAGAATATATTTATACCTGCCGTCAGATGGGGATTAAGCTGTTGCCACCTGATGTAAATGAGGGTTATGCATCATTTACCGTAAAAGATGGTTATATTCGCTATGGCTTGAATGCAATTAAGGGACTTGGACGCCCAGTGATAGATGCACTTGTTCAAGAGCGAGAAGAGAATGGGCTTTTTACAAGTTTAAAAGATTTTTCTTCCCGTTTGTCAAATAAAGAAGTAAATAAGAGAACAATTGAAAGTTTTATTAAATCAGGTGCATTTGATAGTTTACCTGGTACAAGAAAACAGTTGATGCATATCTATGTTCAAATATTAGATAGTGTAGCTCAAGAAAGAAAACATGCGATGACAGGTCAGATGTCGTTGTTTGATCTTGATGGTGATGCAAAAGTAGAACAAGATCAGTATGCGATGCCTAACGTAGGGGAATATACAATAGAGGAGAAATTAGCATTTGAAAAGGAAGTATTGGGAATTTATGTCAGTGGACATCCGCTTGATGCTTATGAACAGCTTCTTAAGAAAAATGCTACAGTGAATACAACAGATTTTGTTATCGATGAGGAGACAAATACCGTACGTGTTCAAGATGGAAACATCGAGACGCTAGGTGGGATGATCACTTCCCGAACCCTAAAAACTACAAGAACAAATAGTATTATGGCATTCATTACATTGGAAGATATGTTTGGAGTAGTAGAAATTATTGTTTTTCCGCGTGACTATGAAAAATATAAAAATCTAATCGAGGTAGATCAACGAGTTTTAATTCGAGGTAAAATTGCAGTTGAGGAAGATAAACCAGCGAAGATGATTTGTCAAAGTATTATACCATTTGATGAGATACCTCGAGAGATATGGGTTAAGTTTGCAGATAAAGAACAGTATTTATCACAAGAACAAGCACTTAACCGTCTAATTCAACCATATGACGGAAAAGATCAGGTAGTCATATTCTGTGAAAAGGAAAAAGTCGTAAAACGTTTACCACAGAGTATGTCTGTGGAATGGAATTTGGAACTTAGGAAACAATTTTACGAAAAATTTTCGGAAGAAAATGTGAAAGTTCGATATAAACTGTAAGCACTTTCAATGATTTGTAAAGACTTTCATTGTAAATAATATACAAGTTGACGAAAAAATTGTTGTAAAAAGTACATTTCTTGGCGAAAAGAGTATTGAAAAACATATAAGCATGGTTTACAATAAATAAAGTTAAGCAAAAACTTTGAGATTGGTATTCATTATGTTAAGTATTTCGATATAATTTTCGGAGGTAAAACAATGGCGAACACAAAGAAACAAGTCAAGACAATTGGTGTGCTTACTAGTGGTGGCGATGCACCGGGGATGAATGCGGCAATTCGCGCAGTTGTTCGTACTGCACTTGCTAATGGCCTAAAGGTGAAAGGCATTTGTAGAGGTTATACAGGTTTATTAGAAGAAGATATTATAGACATGGATGCTAAGAATGTATCTGATATTATACAACGTGGTGGAACCATTCTTTATACTGCACGATGTCCTGAGATGATGACAAAAGAGGGTCAAGATAAATCAGCTGCAATCTGCGAAAAACATGGAATTGATGGTCTCGTTGTAATTGGAGGAGATGGTTCCTTCCAAGGAGCGAAACAATTAGCCGCTAGAGGCATTAATACGGTTGGTGTGCCGGGAACAATTGATCTTGATATTGCCTGTACAGAATACACAATTGGATTTGATACAGCTGTTAATACAGCAATGGAGGCAATTGATAAAGTTCGAGATACATCAACTTCTCATGAACGTTGCAGTATTATCGAAGTAATGGGTAGACATGCAGGATATATTGCATTATGGTGTGGTATTGCAAATGGTGCAGAGGATATATTAACTACAGAACGTTATGATCATGATGAACAAAGAATTATTAATAATATAATTGAAAAACGAAAAATAGGCAAAAAGCATCATATCATTGTTAATGCAGAAGGTATTGGTGATTCTTATGGAATGGCAAAACGTATTGAAGCAGCAACTGGTATGGAAACAAGAGCAACAATCATAGGTCATATTCAGAGAGGTGGAAGCCCAACTTGTAAAGACCGTGTTTATGCATCTGCTATGGGAGCAAAGGCAGTTGATATCTTAACTCGTGGTGGAAGTAATCGCGTTGTCGCTTATCGTCATGGTGAATTTGTAGATTATGATATCAATGAAGCATTAGCCATGAAGAAGGATTTGGATGAATATCTGTTTGAAATGTCAAAGAAGTTATCAAGATAATTAAATATAATGGATTTTAATAAAGAGCGTTCATAACAATGTGAGTACGTAAGTACAGAGCAAGGTTGATGAAACGCTTTTTATATTAAAAAGGAGATAATGATGAACTCGAGAGCAAGAAAATTTTTATCCTATTATAAGCCATATAAGATGTTGTTTTTTACGGATATGTTTTGTGCACTTCTTGTCGCAGCAATTTCACTTACTTATCCAATGGTTGTTCGATATATAACA
Source organism: Bacillota bacterium (assembly GCA_023410575.1). Classification (GTDB taxonomy): domain Bacteria; phylum Bacillota; class Clostridia; order Lachnospirales; family Lachnospiraceae; genus Lachnoclostridium. The sequence continues at coordinate 43,167 of JAEYPP010000093.1, forward strand.
AATACAGTATTAATTGATTATGAGATTCAAGAAGCGGTAAGAATTATTATTAAGCTGGCTTTAGCAATGTTAGGTTTGGCTTTGATTGAGCTTTTCTGTAATTTCTATGTAGCATATAAAGGTCATATGATGGGTGCGAAGATGGAATATGATATGCGAAATGAGATCTTTACTCATTTTCAGACATTGTCCTTTAACTTTTATGATAATCAGAAGACCGGTCAATTAATGACACGTATCACAAACGACTTATTCGATATTACGGAATTATGTCATCATGGCCCAGAAGATATTGTGATTTCATTAATCAAGTTTTTTGGCGCCTTTTTTATTCTCATTCGAATTGAATGGAAGTTGACATTAATATTGTTTATATTTTTACCGATAATGGGTATTTTCGCTTATATTATGAAGAATCGCATGAATAAAGCTTTTCGTAAAAATCGTGAGTGTATAGGGGATATTAATGCACAAATTGAAGATAATCTATCTGGAATTCGCGTCGTAAAATCCTTCGCCAATGAAACGAAAGAGATTGAGAAGTTTCATGCAGGAAACAGTCGATTTGTTGAAAGTAAGGATCATGCATATTGGCAAATGGCGACGTTTCATTCAGGATTGTCTTTATTTACAAGTCTAATCAATGTTGCAGTCATTGTTGGAGGAGGCATCCTAATTGCAACAAGTGGAATTGAAATAAGTGATATGTTAACATTTCTTCTATATGTAAGTAATATTATCGAACCAGTGCGTAAGTTGATTAATTTTACAGAGCAATTTCAAAGTGGTATAACTGGCTTTTCTAGGTTTATGGAGATTTTAGAAACAAAGCCGGATATTGTAGATGCGCCAAATGCGATTAGTTTAACAAATGTACGCGGTGAAATCACATTTAGACAGGTAGCATTTCGCTATCAAGATACGACTACAGATGTATTTAAAAACATTGATTTGAACGTATCAGCAGGTGAATATGTTGCATTGGTTGGTTCCTCTGGTGTTGGGAAAACGACGTTATGTAGTTTGATTCCAAGATTTTATGACGTAAGCGATGGCAGTATCTTAATTGATGGACAGGATATTAGAGATATTAAACTGAGTTCTTTAAGAAGACATATTGGCATGGTACAACAGGATGTATATCTTTTTGCAGGAACAGTTGCAGACAACATTCGGTATGGTAACTTGGATGCAACTATGGAAGAGGTGGTGGAGGCTGCAAAAAATGCGAATGCTCATGAATTTATCGAAAACTTACCAGATGGATACCAAACTTACATTGGACAACGTGGAATTAAGTTATCTGGTGGCCAAAAGCAACGATTAAGCATTGCAAGAGTATTTTTAAAGAATCCACCGATTCTCATCTTTGATGAAGCAACATCGGCGCTTGATAATGAGAGTGAGAAGGTAGTTCAAGAATCTTTAGAAAAATTGTCTAAGAATCGAACAACATTTGTTATTGCACATCGCTTATCAACCATAAGGAATGCAAAAACAATAATTGTACTAACCGATGATGGGATAGCTGAACAAGGAACACATGAAGAACTTATGAAACTAAAAGGTAATTACGCTGCGCTGTATGAATTGGGATTTCGAAGTGCATAAGTCAATAACTTGCACTTGTGATTAATAAATGATAGAATACTAAAATAAGCATAGTTACGTTAGTAGCGTATAGATACTTGCGTATTCATAGCTAAGCAATATTACAATTTGTTTGTAATATGCATAGGAGGAAATGATGAATATTTTAAAACAATTAAGCGATGAACTTGGAATAAAATTAGAACAGGTAGAAGCTACAGTTCAATTAATTGATGAGGGAAATACAATTCCTTTTATTGCGCGTTATCGTAAGGAAGTAACAGGTTCCTTAAATGATGAAGTATTAAGAAACCTATCAGAACGACTTGTTTACCTTAGAAATTTAGAGATTAAGAAAGAGTCTGTTATTTCAAGCATTGAAGAACAAGGAAAGATGACGCAAGAGCTGAAAAAACAAATTCTGGAGGCTCAAACCTTAGTAGTAGTGGAAGATTTATATCGTCCGTATCGACCAAAGAGAAGAACGAGAGCAACCATTGCGAAAGAAAAGGGATTAGAAGACCTTGCAAATTATATATTAGCACAGGATGCAACAAAACCTGTTTTAGAGGAAGCGTTAAAATATATCTCAGAAGAAAAAGAAGTGAATACAGCACAAGAAGCAATTGCTGGCGCATTAGATATCATTGCGGAGATGATCTCGGATGAAGCAGACTATCGTATCTATATTCGAAAGCTAACAGGGGAAGAAGGTTGTTTAACCGCAACTGCAAAAGATGCCAAAGCAGAATCTGTCTATGAGTTATATTATGAATTCAGTGAAAAGATTAATAAGATTGCAGGACATCGTGTTCTGGCTTTAAATCGTGGAGAATCTGAAAAATTTTTGATTGTGAAGGTTGTAGCACCACGGGACCGTATCCTTACTTATTTAAATGGAAAGATTATTACAAAAAGCAATGAATATACAAACGAGTTACTAGCAAACGCAGTTGCTGATAGTTATGATCGACTCATTGCCCCAGCGATTGAGCGTGAAATTCGTAATGAATTAACTGAAAAAGCAGAAGATGGAGCGATTAAGGTATTTGGTCAGAATCTAACGCAGTTATTAATGCAACCTCCAATTACTGGTCAGTATGTGTTAGGTTGGGACCCAGCGTTTCGTACAGGATGTAAGCTTGCAGTAGTAGACCCAACTGGTAAGGTGCTTGAAACCATTGTTGTTTACCCAACAGCTCCTCAGTTTAAGGTTGAGAAGACAAAAGAGATCGTAAAAAATCTAATTAAAAAATACAACATTACATTGATATCAGTTGGTAACGGTACAGCTTCACGTGAATCAGAACAGGTAATTGTTGAGATGTTAAAGGAAATAGATGAAAACGTATCTTATGTTATCGTAAATGAAGCAGGTGCATCGGTATATTCCGCTAGTAAATTAGCAACAGAGGAATTCCCGAATTTTGATGTAGGACAACGAAGTGCAGCATCCATTGCTAGACGTTTACAAGATCCGTTGGCTGAGTTAGTTAAAATCGATCCAAAGTCAATCGGTGTTGGACAGTATCAGCATGATATGAATCAGAAGAAGTTAAGCGATGCGTTATCTGGTGTAGTGGAAGATTGTGTTAATAAGGTAGGCGTTGACCTAAATACTGCTTCAGCTTCATTACTTGAATATATCTCCGGTATTACAAAAGTGATTGCAAAAAATATCGTGTCTTATCGTGAAGAAAATGGTAGGTTTGAGAATCGTAAACAGTTATTAAAAGTTACAAAGCTTGGACCAAAAGCATTTGAACAATGTGCGGGATTTTTACGTATCAATGATGGGGATAATCCATTAGATGCAACAAGTGTTCATCCTGAATCTTATGACGCTGCAGAAAAATTATTATCGACTCTCGGCTTTACAGTAAAAGATTTAATTGAGATGCAGGCTAAACAAAAGCAAGCAATGAAAGAAGCTAAGGAAATTAAGAAAGAAGAAAAGCAGGTTCCCAAAAGAAATCGAAATGAGCGTCAAGGCAAAAATATTCAGTTGCGTAACACAAATACTGCAATGGGACAGGCGTTGATGAGTGCAATGCAGGCAAATGGTGGAATTAAGACTTCTGTAGCATCTGAAGTTGAAAAAGAAGATACAAGAATAACCACATCTGTGGAATCTGATGATCGTTTAGCCTCCTTAAGTCAGCTTGTAAAAGATAAAAAGGCAATGGCAAAAGAACTGGGTGTTGGTGAGATTACATTAACAGATATTATCAAAGAGCTTGAAAAGCCAGGAAGAGACCCACGTGATGAGATGCCAAGACCAATTTTACGCACGGATGTTCTTGAGATGAAGGATTTAAAGGAAGGCATGATTCTTAAGGGTACCGTACGTAATGTTATCGATTTTGGTGCATTTGTTGATATTGGAGTTCATCAGGATGGTTTAGTTCACATCTCACAATTGTCTCGTCAAAAGTTTGTAAAGCATCCTCTTGATGTGGTAAGTGTCGGTGATATTGTAGAGGTAAAAGTATTAAGTGTTGATGTACCTAAAAAGAGGATTCAACTTTCTATGATTCTAAATTAGATTTTCCGTAAAAAGAGGCTAAAGTTAACTTTATCCCTCGATGTATGTCATCGGGGGATTTTGCCTTATAAATAAGTCTATCCTTAATGAACGAGAATATCCTTGAAAAAGGAGAGCATATGAATAAGTTAAATGAATTATCTAGCTTGGCTAGTTCTAATATTGGTTTTATTTTCTTAATCGTTACCATTGTTGCAGTTATGATCTTAACTGCGTATGGAGCGGAAAGTATTATTTCTAAGAAATGTAATGTTCGAAGACAACATGATAATCCCAATATTAAAAGAATGATTATAATTGCAATGCTATCGGCTATCGCTGTAGTACTCATGCTATTTGAATTTCCAATAGGTTTTTTGCCTGGTTTTTATAAGCTTGATTTTAGTGAATTACCAGTAATCATTGGAGCGTTTGCCTTAGGTCCAGTTGCAGGTTTAACAATAGAATTAATTAAGATTACATTGAGTTTAGTGATTCATGGAACGTCGTCTGTCTTTGTTGGAGAGTTCGCTAACTTTCTGATTGGAAGTTCCTTTATCATTCCAGCGTCCTTTCTTTATTTGTTACGAAGGAATAAAAAGAGCGCAATTGTAGGGTTAAGTATAGGCACTTTAGCAGCAACCATTGTAGGCGGTGTATTAAATGCTTTTGTTTTACTTCCGAAGTATGCACAGTTAATGGGACCTGATATGCAATTAAACTATGATCAGACGATGAGTTACTTAATTAGTGAGGGAACGAAGGTGAATTCCTCGATTCAGGGTTTATCAAGCTTTATTTTGTTTGGTGTAACTCCATTCAATCTTATAAAGTATGGTATGGTATCAATTATAACCGTTGTAATATATAAAAGAATTAGCCGTATTTTTAGTGTCGTAAAACAGTAAGTGTTGAATATGCTACTATTGAAATTTTATTTTTATCTGATATAATTGCATTAGAATGCAGGGATGACGATGTTGTTATGCCATTCAAACTCCCTATTTGATTCAACAATAGGTTTAATGGCATCTTTTTTTCGGTATACTTAGGTACAAGGAGGTATTATGGAAAAAGAACAGTCGAACGAAGTTGTATTTCGTTATCAAACGAAAGTAAGTGATATGTATCGATTTTTGATGCAATATTCCTATAGTGGTATTCGTGGGATAATCAATCTTGTCATAAGTATCGGTGCAATCATGTTATTATTTAGTGGTGCACACGGAGGATATGCATTCAATAAAGTTCTTCTTATTGTTATTGCAGCTTTATTTACAGTAATACAACCAATTTTGTTGTATTACAAATCAGCAAAGCAAGTAAAGTTAACACCAATGTTTCAACAACCACTTGACTACACAGTGAATGATACGGGAGTATGTGTCCGTCTAAAAGATGAAGAGATGGTACTTGCTTGGGGAGATATCTATAAAATTGTTGAAACAAAGAAAGATTTCTATTTTTATATGTCACTTAACCGCGCACATATACTACCAAAGGAAGGATTTAAAGATCAATATTCAAAGATGCGTGAACTAATAAAGAAAAACGCAAAGGGCATTGTTAAGATAAAATAATAAGAGGATGAGTTATGGTAATAGAAAGCTTTACAACAGAAGATACCTTTGAATTAGGAAAGCAGATGGGCGAGGCGGCGAAAGGTGGCCAAGTTTTTTGCTTAAATGGTGACCTGGGTGTCGGAAAAACCGTTTTTACTCAAGGATTTGCAAAAGGTCTTGGAATTAAGGAACCAATTAGTAGTCCAACATTTACAATTATACAAGTATATGAAGAGGGACGGTTACCATTATACCACTTCGATGTATACCGAATTGCAGATATATCAGAGATGGACGAAATCGGATATGAGGATTATTTTTATGGAGAGGGAGTTTGTCTAATAGAATGGGCTGACCTAATTCGAGAATTATTACCCGAATCAATTACATGTATTACTATCGAGAAAGCGCTCGATAAGGGATTCAACTATCGTAAAATAACGGTAGACGAGGAAGGAATTACTTTATGAAGATTTTAGCACTTGATAGCTCTGGCTTAGTAGCTTCTGTTGCTATTTTAACAGAAGATTCTTTGTTAGCTGAATATACGGTAAATTATAAAAAGACTCATTCACAGACATTACTTCCTATGCTCGATGAGATTGTACGAATGATTGAGATTGACTTACATGATATTGATGCGATTGCTGTTGCTAAGGGACCAGGCTCATTTACGGGACTTCGAATTGGTTGCGCTACAGCAAAAGGCTTAGGATTTGCTTTGGATAAACCTATAATTGGAGTTCCTACAGTGGATGGACTTGCTTATAACCTTGTTGGATGTGATTCTCTTGTATGTCCATTAATGGATGCAAGACGCAACCAAGTTTATACAGGTTTATACGAGTTCTTGCAGAATACAATGAATGTAATCCAAGAACAGCAAGTAATGGATATCACAGAAATTGTGGACAAGGTTAATATTTGTGGAAAACCAGTTGTTTATTTAGGTGATGGCGTGAATTGTTATCAGCAACAGCTGGAGACATTAACAAAAGTTCCTTATTATTTTGCATCAAGTCATTTAAATAAACAGCGTGCTGCAGCAATTGGGGCATTAGCGATAGAGTATTATAAAAAAGGTGTGATAGAAACGGCAGCGCAACATCAGCCGGAATACTTGAGACTCTCCCAAGCCGAACGGGAACGGAGGGAGGTTACGAAAGAAGAATGATAATTCGAAAGATGGAAGCTATCGATGTTGATGTGGTTGCTCAGATCGAAGCAGAGGTATTCTCAGAACCATGGAGTAAAGATAGCTTTTTAAGTGAGGTGGAAACACCAAATCATATTTATCTTGTAGCTGAAGACGAAGAAACAATACTAGGATATTGTGGCCTTTGGGAAGTGGCAGGCGAAGGACAGATTACTAATGTATGTGTGGCTCCAGAGCATCGGGGGAAAGCAGTTGCCACACAGATGTTAGAGGAACTTCTAACCTATGCTAAGCAAATGAATGTGGAAGCAACAACACTAGAAGTGCGAGTAAGTAATGAACCTGCGATTAAGCTTTATGAGAAGTTAGGGTTTGAAGAAGCAGGGATACGTAAGGGTTTTTATTCTCATCCAAAAGAAGATGCAATGATTATGTGGAAATATGAATAGCATATAGTCACTATGAATGTTTTTACGAGTTAAATAGGAATTTGGGGGATTAAGAATTTCTATTTACAGTGATTACCACTGTGAGAAGGATAAGTTTTCTTGTATAATTAGAAAGTGGAGGAATCGCAATGGCTCAGATGACTAAGGAACAAAAGAAAAGTGCGCTGATCTGCAATGTTTGTGGGAGAGCTTTGCATGTAGAAAAGGGCATATTAGTAGAAGATGCTTTTCAGGCAACAAAGGAGTGGGGATTCTTTTCGAGCCGTGACCTTGAAATACACAAGTTTACAATGTGTGAGAGTTGTTATGACCACATGATATCACAGTTTAAGATACCAATTGAAGTATCAGAGAAAAAAGAAGTATTATAGGGCTTAGGCTCTATGATACTTCTTTTTATGTAATGGGAAAGTTCTCAGAACTTCCCATTACATAAAAAAGTGTCCAAAAGAAAGGACGCAATTATGCACATAAGCGCTGGAAATTTGTCCAAATTCTAGTTGAAAAACAATAGGAAGTTGAATGCTTGTATGACAAGAAAAACTTGCCTCAGTCTGTATAATATGCTAAGATGAGGTCAAGATAAAGGAAGAAAGATAGAAGACACCTAAGGGTTACGAATGGAGAATTATTAATGCTAGATGTATGTTTATTAGGAACGAGCGGTATGATGCCACTACCAGGTAGATGGTTAACTGCATGTATGACAAGACTTAATGGAAGTAGTCTTTTAATAGATTGTGGAGAGGGAACACAAATAGCAATACGCCAAAAGGGATGGAGTTTTCACCCGATTGATGTAATCTGCTTTACACATTATCATGGGGATCATATTAGTGGGTTGCCTGGTTTGCTTTTATCCATGGGGAATGCTGAGCGAACGCAGCCAGTTACATTAATTGGACCAAAAGGACTCGAAAGGGTTGTAACAGCATTACGAGTAATCGCACCAGAACTTCCATTTGAATTAAATTATGTTGAGCTAACGCAACCTTGTGAGACAATTAAGATAAATGATTATGTGATTGAAGCGTTTCGTGTAAATCATAATGTATTATGTTACGGCTATAATGTAATTGTGAAACGTACTGGTAGATTTATACCAGAGAAGGCAATCGAGAATGATGTACCAAAAATGTATTGGAATCGATTACAAAAAGGATTGACAATTGAGGAAGAAGGTAGATGTTTTACTCCAGATATGATATTAGGACCAGAGAGGAAAGGAATTAAGCTTACTTATTGTACGGATTCAAGACCAGTTTCTCAGATTGCACAAAAAGCATTTGGTGCTGATTTATTTATCTGTGAAGGTATGTATGGAGAAAAAGAAAAACAAGCAAATGCAAATGAAAATAAGCATATGACTTTTTATGAGGCTGCTAATCTTGCGAAGGAAGCTCATGTGAAGGAATTATGGTTAACTCATTATAGTCCTTCTTTAGTTCGACCTGAAGAATATATGAGGGAAACAAAATCAATCTTTTCAAAAACAAAGGCAGGTAAAGATGGTAAGAGTATAACAATTGAGTTTGATAAAGAAGAGTAAGAAAGAAGGGTGAAATATGACACGTTCAAAGAAAAGTTCAGTAAAAACAGTTTTTGTAATGTGTGTTTTGGTATGTGTAATCTTTGGAGCATTTGTATATTTCGCAAATCGAGAAAATGATGATTCAGAAATTGTAGCTGAGCAAACGGAGGTAGAAAAACTGCTCAGTAAAGACACGACTTCAGAGTATCCGCCTACTGCACGCGAAGTTATAAAACTTTATAGTAGAGTAGTAAAATGTATTCATGGAGAAGAAAAACTAGATGAAGAACAAATCACGTCTTTAGGGAAATTGATGCTGAGTTTATATTCTAAAGAGCTTCTAGAAGATAATCCACAAGATGAATATTTCAACAAGTTATTATCTGAAGCTAAAGAATATAAAAATGCGGATCGAGAAGTGATTAGTTATGCAATTGATTCAGGTGATAATGTAATTGAATGGTCGGATAATGGGGACAATTTCTCTAGAATTTTAGCTACTTTTACTTTAAGAGAAGGAACCGCTTATAATAAGACGTGTGAAGAATTCATTTTGATACAAAATGAAAAAGGTCAGTGGAAGATTCTCGGTTGGAAATTAGCGGATAAAGAAGATATGTAAAATGAATATGAGCAGAAAGAGTGTGACACAAATGGGAAAAGATATATATATTTTAGCGATAGAATCCTCTTGTGATGAAACAGCAGCATCGGTTGTTAAAAATGGAAGAGAGGTTTTATCCAATGTAATTTCATCTCAGATTGCATTGCATACATTGTACGGTGGAGTTGTTCCAGAGATTGCTTCACGTAAACACATAGAAAAAATAAATCAAGTAATTCAGGAAGCTTTAGATGAAGCCCATTTAAGACTTGATGATTTAGATGCAATCGCGGTAACTTATGGTCCTGGTCTAGTAGGAGCACTACTAGTTGGTGTGGCTGAGGCGAAAGCAATTGCATATGCAACAAAATTACCATTGGTTGGGGTACACCATATTGAAGGACACGTTTCAGCTAACTATATTGAAAATAAGGATTTAGAGCCACCTTTTTTGTGCCTAATTGTATCTGGTGGTCACACTCATTTAGTTTTGGTAAAAGAATATGGAGAGTATGAAATTATAGGTCGAACACACGATGATGCAGCAGGTGAAGCTTATGATAAGGTGGCTAGAGCAATTGGTCTGGGCTATCCAGGAGGACCTAAGATTGATAAGTTAGCGAAAGAGGGCGATAAGCACGCGATTACATTCCCACGTGCCCATATTGAGGGATGCCCATTTGATTTTAGTTTTAGTGGAGTGAAGTCTGCAGTACTAAATCATTTAAATTCTTGCTCAATGAAAAATGAGGTTGTAAAATACGAAGATATTGCTGCTTCCTTTCAAGAGGCAGTGGTTGACGTACTAGTATCAAGAACGATTGCGGCTGCAAAAGAATATGGAATGAAAAAAGTGGCGATCGCCGGTGGAGTTGCATCAAATTCTGCATTGCGTGAGGCAATGATCTTAGCTTGTGAGAAAAACAACTTATCCTTCTACTCGCCATCACCAATCTTTTGCACTGATAATGCCGCAATGATAGGGTGTGCAGCTTATTACGAATATATTAAGGGTAATACTTGTGGGCTTGACTTGAATGCAATACCAAACCTTAAAATCGGACAAAGATAAGTGGAGGTTGATTATGGGTAAGACAACAGCTATTATACTTGCCGCTGGTCAAGGCAAGCGCATGAATAGTGAAATTGCAAAACAATATCTTTTGATAGCTAATCATCCAGTTTTATATTACTCAATCAAGGCATTTCAAGATAGTGAGATTGATCAAATAATTCTAGTGACTCAACAAGGGGAAGAACAATTTGTAGATAAAGAAATTGTTCTTCCTGATCGTTTTAATAAAGTGATTCAAATTGTAGCTGGTGGAAAAGAGAGATATCATTCGGTATATGAGGGATTAAAGGAGATTAATGGTACAGACTATGTATTGATTCATGATGGAGCAAGACCATTTATAACACCTATGATAATAAATGAGACATTAGTTGCTGTTAGAGATAAGAAAGCATGTGTTGTTGGTGTGCCAACAAAAGACACAATTAAGATTGTAAATCATGAACAAACAGTTATAGATACGCCAATTCGAGATTATGTTTGGATAACTCAGACACCACAGGCCTTTGAATATAGCCTGATTTTAAAAGCGTATGAAAAACTTATGCAACAATCATTAATACAAGTAACCGATGATGCTATGGTGGTGGAGCAAATGCTAAATCATCCTATTCACATGATACGTGGTAGTTATTACAATATTAAGATTACGACACCTGAAGACCTAATAATTGCGGAAGCTATGATGCATGATAACTAGTGAATGCGAGTATTTGGGTAAATGATTTATATGTGATAGAGACATGTATTGGCATGGAATTTCAACATTTTTTGATGTTTTTAGAAAGCGCAACATGGATAAAATTACAAGTGTTTTTGGTTTAAAAACTACAGAAAAGTACTTGACATGTTCTTTTTTCTATGATAAACTTACTAAGCGTCATCCGGAGAGGTGTCCGAGTGGTTTAAGGAACTGGTCTTGAAAACCAGCGACTGTAACAGGTCCGTGGGTTCGAATCCCACCTTCTCCGCTAAACAACATAAGTTGTTGTCATGAGAATTATGGTATGGATTTTTACTTGATTAGTAGTCGAGATTGCCACCAGATTTTATCGGTGGTTTTTATATTCTGCTAATACACACAAAAAAATGCATTAATGACATGACACATTTGGAGAATTACCCAAGTGGTTGAAGGGGCTCCCCTGGAAAGGGAGTAGGTCGTTAATAGCGGCGCCAGGGTTCAAATCCCTGATTCTCCGCTCTTCTTTGGATGGTAAATAAGTAAAATATTTGCCAGAAAAAGGAGTTAGACATTATCAGTCAAAAGTGATATAATGTCAAAGCTGTTAAATTTTGAATTGTACAAACAATTCAAAGAGTTTGAAAAACTTTAAAATCATGCTTGACAAAATAGAAATTGCATGATAAAATGGTTAAGCTGTTCAAAATGGCAACATTAATCAAACAATAGAAAAAGTTTTAAAAACTTAAAAGAAATGGTTGACAAAAACTTGATTGCTTGATATAATAATCAAGCTGTCACACAGAAAAACAGCAACTATGAACATTGAAAACTGAACAGTGAAACAACCTTGAAATTCGTTGAGAATTCCTAGTTAATAAACTAGGCGAGTTAGTAGTTTTGCTTGCAAGACAAGAGACTAACAAATAGAACTGTTTTAAGTCGAAAGATTTGAAACAACCCTATAACAGTAAACGGAATCAAAGATGACAATTAAGGCAAACTTAGATGTCAGCAATTGTTCTGAAAAGATTAAAAGCTTAAAGGTACCCGCTTGACCAAAGGTCAATCGGTATCAGTTTTTAACTTCGTTAAAAACTTCAATTTGAGAGTTTGATCCTGGCTCAGGATGAACGCTGGCGGCGTGCTTAACACATGCAAGTCGAACGGAGTTTGTTCAATGAAGTTTTCGGATGGATTTGAATAAACTTAGTGGCGGACGGGTGAGT
>JAEYPP010000032.1 GCA_023410575.1 Bacillota bacterium
AAAAGGTTTGTATAAAATAGATGAAGAAACAGACTCGAGAATCATGAAATGATTCGAGAATTTTAGCGCCAAAATCGAAGATTTTGTGTGCATTGGCACAAAGTGCCATAAACCGAAGGTTTGTAAAGAAATAATATTTCAATGTGAAGTTTTGAGAGTATATAACAGGAAAATAATTTAACCGTGAAGGACACTAGTGATAGTGTCTTTTTTTGTGTAATAAGAGAGTTCTCACTTCTAAAAATTATGTTGAAAAATGTCGAAATATACTTGAGGCTCGGAGCATTTTATACTAAACTAGTAATGTAAGTAAGTCAATTTCTTAAGGAGAGGTGAACACATGGGGAATAGAAAAATTCACATGAGAAGCAGTAGTATTCGTATCAAATTTGCCACTGGAATTGTTGGTTGTGCTGTACTTGTAAGTTCAATGGTCGGTTTGTTTTCAATACGTAAGATGTCAGCTTATTTACTTGAAAAAAATCAAATCAAGACATTAGAGGTTGCACAGATGGTAGCTGCTAATCTAGACGGTGATTTGTTAAAGCAATTGCAACCAGGAGATGAAGAGTCAGAAATCTATCAACAGTTGTTAAAGAAAGAACAAAGTTTTTTAGTCGGAGAAGATATTCAATATATCTATACTATGGCGAAACAAGGTAATCAAGTTTATTTTCTTGTAGATGCTGATTCTGAGGATGGAGCAGCAATCGGAGAGGAATATGATACATATGATACAATCGAGCGAGCATTTCTTGGAGAAAGCGCAGTCGATGAAGAGGTAACAAGTGATGAGTGGGGGAGCTATTATAGTGCTTTTGCTCCTGTTTATGATAGTGAAGGCGCCATTGCTGCAGTCGTTGGTGTTGATAGTTCAGTAGAAATTATTAATCAACAAGTGAATTCCTTAATAAGATTGATTATAATTATCGTAGTTATTGGTGTAATTATCAGTATTTTTATAGCATTTATAATGACGAATATTCTAACAAAAAATATCAAAAAAATAAGCCAAAAGATGAATGATTTTGCAAAAAATCAAGGCGACTTGACGCAGAAAATCCAAATCAAAGCGAATGATGAGATTGGGAGAATATCTACTAATTTGAATACGTTTATTGAAAATCTTCATTCGATTATGTGTAAGATACATGATAGTGAGAAATCTGTTTTTGAAGCCACCAGTGCTATTACTGAGAATATTCGACAAGTAACAGATGATTTGCATAATGTTAGTGAAAACATGGATATTATGACAAAACAGAGAAGTTCAACAAGTGAATCCATTTATGGAATTAAAGAAGATACTCAGCAAAGTCATGAAATGGCGGAAACAATCGCAACAAATATGCAAGATAATGCAAAACGGGCGATTACAATAAGTGAGAAGGCAAGTGACATACAAAAGAATGCAAAAATCTCTCATACTTCGGTAGAAAAAGCTGTAAAGGAAGCGGCTGAAGCGTTATCTGCACGGATTGAGGACGCCAAGAAAGTTGAGTTAATTCAAGAATTATCAGATAAAATAATAAGTATTTCAAGTAATACAAATCTACTTTCTTTAAATGCTAATATTGAAGCAGCAAGAGCTGGTGAGATGGGGAAAGGTTTTGCAGTTGTAGCTTCTGAGATTGGTAAATTAGCAGTTCAATCTGCAGATACAGCAAAAGAAATCAGTGAGGTAAATACACTAATTGTTTCTTTAGTACAGCAACTCTCAGATACTTCATATGATATGCTTCATATTGTAAAGGATAGGGTATTAGCTGATTATAAGGTATTTGAACAGACAGGTGAAAATTATATGAAAGATGCTAATTACTTTAAAGAACAGATGCTAGTGGCTTCGAAAGAGGCAGAGCAATTGAAAGATAGCATGGAACATATTATAAAAGAAATGAAGAAAATCTCAGTTATAGTAGAAGAAGAAATGGTCAGCTTTGAAGAAGTGACAAATTCTATTGATAGCATTCATAAAAATATCAGTGAAATTGAAGTTACGCTACTTGATAATAAGAGAATTACAAAAGAGTTAAATGATATGATTGGTATGTTTCAACTATAAATGAGGAGATTTGCGCGGATTGTGTCATGGTTGTTACAAAATCTTTTTTGATGGCGGATGCTATGATACACTCATCAAAAAGATGATACACTCATCAAAAAGATGATAATGTGCAACAACCATTTTTTCTTTAACAGGATTTTACAATCGCTTCATATGGTGTTAGGATTTTACAGCAGCTCTTTTAAGGAGCTGCTGTTACTATGTAGAAATGCAGGATGACCGAAGTATAAATTACCAAACAAAAGTTTTACAAAATATATAAAAATTTTTGAGATTCTTTTGAGATTTGTTTTATAATCTTGTGATAGAGCTTTTAACAAAGGAGTAAAATTTTTATGATAGGAGAGTAGAAAACTATGCAGAAAAAAGTTGTAATATGGATATGTGTTTTGTCATTAATTGCAACGTTAACGGGATGTAACAAAAGTAACAATAAGGAAGAAAATGTAATTGGAGAAGTAAAAGGAAATTATGTAGAACATGTGGCAATAAGACCTGAGATTGTATCAGGAGAACTACGGTTCGCAGTCACAACCAATACCAAGAACCAGATTGAGTACTATACAATACAATTTACGGATGATTCCTCAGAAACGATGGTAAATTGTTATACCCAAGTTGATAAAAGTTATCAAAAATCATCTGTTGGTTGGATAGAAAATGCAGTTCATGATTATAATTTCTTTCCGATGGAATTTTGTCATGGTGAGGATGGCAATGATTATGTCCTTGGTTTTAAAACAGATCATAATCCATCAAGTGATTCGACCGAAGAAAACAGAATTTCTTATATCATAATAAAAAAGACAGATGATGAAAAAGAGTATCTGGATGTTACCCCTTCGTACTGGAGTGAGGCAACAAATAGTATGGAAGGGATTAATGGATTACAGATTGGGGATATTCAGATAACGAAAGATCAGGTATTGTGTTATAAGATTAATTATGAAGAAGAACTAGTATTTTATGATTTAGTAAGGAATAAAGAAGTCCATTATGGCGATTATGAAACAATTCAGAATTATGTAATTAAGGAAAATACTTTATATTATATACCAAAAGATGCAGCTGAAATTCATATACAGCCATTAGGTCAGGGGCAAGGCAAAAAAGTCGAATTAGAGTCCATTGCAGAAAAAGAGATATTACAGGTTTCTTTGGATGGTAGTTTGATTCTATTAGACAATAAAGGAATTCACGAGTTAAAGAATGGTGGAACCATGTGGGAAACAATTGTAGATGGGGAACAAGGTAGTATGTCCGTTCCTAGTTATGACGCAGCTACTTTCTTAGTTTTACCAGGTACGTATAAAACCTATTATGTTCTATATAATAGTAAGGTCGCTGATAAAGAAGAGTTATTTGCAGAGTATACTTGCGATGAGAATGGAACCAATGAATATGTTGCACCAGATAATCCCACGGAACAGCCAAAGAAGAAACTTACGATTTATTCTATGTGGGATAGTACAACGATTCGACAAGCAATTTCACAATATTCAAAAACTCACCCTGAGATTAGTTTTGATTACGTAGTGGCAAAGACCGAAGACAGTGATGCTACTCAATCAGATTTGATTCGCACCTTGAATACTGATATCCTTGCTGGCAATGGAGCTGATATCTTTTTGTTGGATAGTCTACCATTATCCTCCTATATTCAAAAGGGAATTTTAATGGATATGAGTGATATCTTTTCGAAACCAATACAAGATAAGACTTTACTTAATAATATCGCTAATAGTTATATAACAGATGGAAAGATTTATTGTATGCCAACAAGAATTTATATGCCAATCTATGTTATGAGCAAAGATCTCACGAATTATAATAAAGCAGTGGAAGATTTAGCTACTTATTGCAAGAGCAGTGATAAGAAGTTAATGGAAGAACTTTCGTATCGATTACTGGTTCAGATGTTTCTGTATACCTATTCGAATGAAATATTTACGGAAGATGGATTAATTAAAAAAGATAATCTTCTATCTTTTTTAACTAGTATGGATGCAATTTCAAAACAGATTGGAGCCAAAAAGGAAGGAGATTATGGAACTAATTCAGGCGATTCTGGCATCAAGGGTGCGAATGATCGAATGAGTGAAATCCTTTGTGGTGCAGCCTATTGTATCTTACTTGACGATACGGATTGCTCGGTCACCTTTATTGGAGATATTCCAGATTTATCTCTTGCAAATTATTGTTCCAAAGGTTTGTATGCTCCAATGAATGAGTCATTTGTACCAAATGGAATGATAGGAATTAATAAAATGACAGAACAACCGGAATTAGCCAAAGATTTTGTATCCTATTTATTTAGCGAGGAGATGCAGTCTCTACATCTGAATGACGGATTTCCAGTCAATGAAAAGGCACTGAGTTCTTGGATGAATACACCTGAATATGATGATTCTATTTGTAGTTTTAAGGCACAAAATTCTGAAGGAAAAGAAATGGAGGCTACATATGGACCAATAACAGTCGAGGAAAAACAAAAGGCAGCCAATATGCTAAAGACATTAACTCGTCCAGTTTACACTGATTTTATTACTATGGATATGATCTTAACGGGAGCGGAAGAGTATTTGGCAGGCGAGAAAAGTTTGGATGAGGCAGTATCTCAGATTAATGAGAAAGTTAATCTTTACTTAGGGGAATAAGGTGAATAAAATCTATAGAGTATGTGCAAAGTAAATTTCATTTTTAAGATTAGACAAATTATGTTTGAGTTGATTTACTTTGCACATGTTTTTTTCATACTTGAGGAGTTGCTATTTTAAAATAATCAGATAGCAACATTGGTCCTTCTAATATTTCTCGATTAACATAAAGTGTACGATCTGGTTTGGTTGCTACAGCCCATTTCACTAATGCTATAGATCCACTATAAATCTCTATTGCCGTTATACAACGAGGGTGTACACTACTACCATCATTAAAATAAAGAGGATCGCCTAATGCTGGCAATACAGGTCGGTGAGTATGACCGCAGATAATCATCTGATTATGCTTTTTCGACCAGTGTACCAACTTTTTCTCAATGCAATTCTTTTTCTTATAGTTTTTCGATGCACTGGTTGGGTCCTTAATACCTAAAAGTTCTAAAGGTCTCCAGAGATATCGTACTAAGAATCTGGCAAGTCTCCAAAGGTTGTAATTTAAGAAGTCTACCTGGTGGCCATGAGTAAGAAATATTCTTTGGTCACTATTAACATAATGTAAGATTAATCCCTCTGTAATTTCAATTCCTGGAAATAAAGCAATTCGTGAATTAGAACTATCACAATAAAATGAATGGCATTTTGTTTCGACGTATTTAAGATCTCTTTTTACAATATCATGGTTACCATACATCATATATAATCGACCATCCCTGTAGAATAAGGACATCAGCCAAAAGACATCACTGTGGTTACTGATAATATCATCAATGGATCTGTTTTCCCATAATTCATCGCCATCTCCAATTTCACAATACGTATAGCAATTTTCATAGTAATATTTGAGTGCTGCAAAGAATAAATGTTGGTTACTTGAAAAGTTATCTCCCCAACTGCCATTTCCCCTATGACAATCGCTCATAATGACTAAGCGAGAATTATCATCAAAGTCGATAGATTTGGAGGATGCAAATACACGAGAAAGACGTTTGGATGCAGACATTTACTTCACATCCTTTCCGGTTAATTCTTGTTAAGATAATTATTTATTGTATCGTAAGCTTCAAATGTAGCCTTTGGTTTACCAATGTTTAGGATTTTTGTATAAAGTTCTGGTGCTTCCCTACGTATGACATTCAGTTTATCTACTGAATTCGTATATTCTTTCGTTAATGTTTGGTACGATTCACATAAAGATTTATTATTCTGTTGCATTAAATAGTCTAAGACAGCATTTCTGGTTAGTGGTTGATTGGAATGAGGCTTATTAAAAAGAATTATAATTAGATTCCCATTTACAGCATATTCATCCTCTTTATAACCAACTTCCTGCAACGCTAATATAAAAGCTTTAACCATTTCTTCGTCATACAATTCTAAAACAATCTCCATTGACAATTCAGAAGGATCTGAAAATTCGCCCAACTTAAAACCTGTTAGCCACCAATGGAATCCATTCCTAGAAAAAATGTCTTCTCCATTTTTCCTTAAGACAAAGTACATATTAATACGATCTTCATCTTTGACACAGTAGTAGAAGGTCCCGTTGAATACATCAGGGATATTCAAATCAATCCCGGTAGTATAATAAATTCCAACCTCCCCTCCAGTATTCATTCCATATTGTCCTTTCCAAAATTCTATGAGCCACCTTTTGCCATTATACTCAAATGTGATAGGTTCACAATCTATTATCATGCTTAATACGGCGGCTGCTTCGTCGTACAGCCTACAATATCCCATTTCCCGCTGCCAGGGATACATGATGGAATAAAAGATATCTTGATCTGATTCATATGCAAATCCATAGGGTTCGATCGTATCATTAAGCTCTTCAATTACTTTGGGACTATAAATAGGCTTCGTAACGGATGGGGCATTTATTTGTTCTCTCTTTTTTTTCTTCTTTTTCTTATGCGACCGCAGAAGTAAGGACAAGCCTAAAAGAAGGAAAATGGTGATAATAACTATTAGTACAATCATTGGTACTGGTAAAGGATTTATTAGGGCTGCAATTATATTGATATCAAAAAACATTGAAATTACTCCTTTCATAATGGTATATACCATAATATTCCTCAAGTACAATAGTTGTGTAATATTGAATGATAATTCGTAATTAATTGACAAAATATGAAGTACATCTAATACGGGATTTATATATAGACTTATTCTATAAGATATCATAAGAATTTTTGTGAATGATGTAGGAGCTAGAGTTGGTATATGATTAATGATACTAATAGGGAAAAGACTCGAAAGGATAGGAGGTCAAAAACTAGATAAAATAAGTTTCATTATAAATGAATTAAAATTCCCAAAAATAGTTGAATATAATGGGATAATAGTATAATGTTGTTTTGTTAATTTGTCACACAAAGGAGAGAACTTATGATGAAGATAAAGCGATTGTACAGAATATTACTAATACTTAGTATTGTTCTAATAAGTGGATGTAATAACAGACAATATGTAGATGATACCCCTTCTTTCGTTCCACATGCAGTAAATGAAGAAGAATCTACACAAACAAAAGAAAATCAAGGTGTAAACATTAATGAGCAGGAAGACATAAAAAAGGATGATGTTGATCCTTTTGCCACGAAGTGGGTGGATGCGATTTGTAATCTTCAAACAACTATGGATGGGATAATTGGCATTAATGATAATGTTAGCAAGGAAGAAAGAGACCAGAAGTTCTTAAATCTGGTAAACGATATACAAGATGGTTTAAAAGATGAAATGACGATATATTATCGGCTATGCAGCATTGTAGCAGAGGAACGTATGGCTCATCTTTACTTAACGAAAGGTTTTGAGGATCCATTGCGTACAGTAATACCAATTGGTATGTGTTGGATGAATGAAAAGCTATACCTTAGCAGTATTGAAAACAACATGAAAGATTATTTAGGATATGAAGTTGTTGCAATTAATGATTTCTCAATTGATGAATTGATTCAAATGCTTTCCAATGTTGATTCGTGCGAGACAGATTCGGGTAGCCGATGTTGTCTAGAATATAGCTTTAGGAGTGTTTCACAATTACGATATTGTGGAATTATGAAAGAATCGGATAACTCAATCGAACTGACATTGCTTGGAAAAGAGGATGAAGATATAACAATTACTGTAGATGCAGTAGATGCAAGCAAAGAAATCCAAACTGCTACGATTTATGATATCATGCCAGTAGAAAACTTACCAATGGTTTATAAAACGAATCTATTACATAATAGAACAAATTATTGCTTTACCCCAGATTCCAAACATAAGACAATGTATTTTCTCTACAACAATTGTGCGGAAATGGAAAGTGAAACGATGGATTCCTTCTTTTCTGAGATGATTCATATAATGATGGAAGATGATGATAACTATGAACGTCTAGTAATTGATGTACGGTGGAATCAAGGTGGTAGTCGTTACCTATTACAAAAAAATCTTTATAAGTATCGTAACTACTTAAATGGTAAGAAAATCTGTCTAATTACGGGTATTTGGACAGCGTCTGCTGGGGTACAGGTGGCAGAAGATTGCTTGACGTACTTCGATAATTTTAAAATATATGGTTGTCCTACTGCTGGAGCCATAAATAATTATACAGAAGTAGAGAGGTACGCATTAGATGATGTTGAAATATCTTTGATCTACCCAACAATACTGGATAATCTACCATGCTTAGTTGGAAAATATGGTAATGTAAAGGAAAGTGTTATACCTGACGTATTAGTAGACCAAACATATGAAGATTTTTGCAAAGGGATTGATACAATTTACGAGAAAATTTTAAATGATACAAATTGGTAGAACCTTGATATAATATCGTTTGGTGAGGAGGAATATAATGGCTAAAGTGATTTTGATTTGCGGTAAAATATGTAGTGGAAAAACTTATTACTGTAAGAAACTTCAAGAAAAATATAGTGCTGTTTTACTATCCTGCGATGAAATTGAGAGCCAAATTTTTCATCATTCACTCGGGGAACAACATGATATAGTTGCCATGGATATTAAAAAATACTTGCACAAGAAAGCAGTGGATATTGTTAGCGTTGGAACTAATGTTATACTTGATTGGGGATTTTGGACGAAAGTAGAAAGAGAAAAAGTTTCAAGTTATTATCAATTCAACAAGATCCAATATGAGTGGCATTATGTTGACCTAACCGATGAAGCTTGGGAGATGAATATAGTGTCTAGAAATAAGGATTGTACAGAAGGTAAAACTACAGATTATTATGTAGATGAGGGATTGTTGCAAAAAATGAAAGCACTGTTTGAAGTTCCATGTAAGAATAAAATGGATGTCTGGTATGTGAATCAGAGATAATGAGTAGATTGGGAAAAGTAATTTGGTAAAAAAGTGCTGAAAGGGGTTATTAGTATGGACAAGTTAGAAAGATACGTTAACAGAGGGTATTCTGTAGCAGAAACAGAAATGATTTATTTTTCACCTGATATGGATCAGACAGTTAAGTGGTTTTGTGACACGCTTGGGTGGTATGGTAATGTACTCGATAGAAATGAGGAGAATATTGGTACCTATGGTTTTGTTTCGGATTTACCCGAGGAGATTATGTGTTCTGGGGCAATTATAGGAAGGACAATACATATCTGGCCAGGGGAAGCATCAGAAAGAGTAGTTGCATTTATCAGAGTAAAAAATATTGAAAAATTGCGTGATTATGTTATCACTCAAGGTTGGGATAAGATAAGTGAAATATGTAAATCAGAAGGGACTTCGAAATCTTGTTATGTTACAGCCATTGATGGTAGTGTTTTATGTTTTTATGAATAATGCGAGAACAGAAGATAGGCCGTTTTCTAGGAAAGTTTTATAATATGAAGTAATAAGAACCCAAAGATGACATGTAATTGTCAACTTTGGGTTCTTTAGGTTATTGCAGTTCTATGTTAGCTTATCATTATTACGGTTGATCCACTGTGTAGAGATATCCATTGCAGCACGTGTACCGTTCGTTTGATCTAGAGAATTCAGCATTACAAAGTCATGGATGATTGCTTGAATCCGAACTGCTGTGACTTCAACACCAGCACAACGAAGCTTCCTTGCATAAGCTTCGCCTTCTTCACGAAGAACATCAGCCTCACCATTGATTATCATAGTAGAAGGTAAGTTACTTAACTGCTCGCAAGTTGCACATAAGGGAGAAGCAGTAATTTCTCTACGTTCATCGTCACAGGTGGTATATTGATCCCAAAACCACATCATTCCTTCACGATAAAGGTAATAATTATTTGCAAATTGATGATAGGTTTCTGTATCAAAGCAAGCATTCGTGACTGGATAATATAGTAGTTGTTTATGAATGTGTGGTCCATGACGCAAATTTGATAAGATTGCCATAACGATAGCCATATTACCACCAACACTGTCCCCAGCGACTGTCAGTGTTGAAAAGTTTGCATTTAAGCAAGAGTACTTCAATAATTCTGGTAGATGACATAATACAGTATAGCATTGTTCAATTGCCACTGGATATTTTGCTTCTGGAGAGAGTGTGTATTCTGGAAAGACTAGGATGGAATTCGTACGAGAAGCAAGTTCGCGTATTAACTTATCATGAGTGTGAAAACTACCAAATACCCAACCACCACCATGAATATAGTAAATGAGATTAGGAGTTCCAACAAGATGATCAGGAACAATGAGATATACTTTTATACTTCCCCAACCCGTATCTATTTTTGTATAATAGGTTGCTACAGGATATTTATATACTGGAGTTGATTGAGCTTTTTCTAAGATAAGTCGCCCTTTTTCTGGTGGTAATTGAAAGATTAATGGACATTTGCTACTTTCATCACTTACTTTTTCAGCAGCAGATTCGAGTGGGACACATCTCATATGGTTGTACCCTCCAAAGATATGCAATATATTAGTATTATATGGTGAAAAGAAAGTAAGGCCACTATTTATTTAGAAACGAGGAAGTATTAAAGGAAATTCAAATGTATGTTACAGGAGAGATCTGTGACTAGTATTTAGCAAAGGTAAGCGTACAATGTGAAAAGCAAGTTCTATCGTATTGTACGTATTGTATTGTATTGTAAAACATAACAAAAAATAGTACAATTGAATAACTTTCATAACTGAAAGATAACTTTCGAATAGTTGAGCCATAATTATGAAGAAAAAGGAGGAAGTCGAGATGGCTTGGTACGAAACAGCAGTATTTTATCATATTTATCCATTTGGGTTGTGTGGATGTGCTCATGAAAATCAGGGAGTGGCAGAAGATCATTTTAATCAGTTAAGGGAGTGGACAGAACATGCTTCACAAATCAATTGTACTGCAATTTACATCGGTCCATTATTTGAATCAGAAAGTCATGGATATGATACAATTGATTATCGAAAGGTAGATGTTCGTCTTGGTAGCAATCAACAGATGAGAGAATTCGTAGATTTTTGCCATAACAAAGGAATGAGAGTCATTGTAGATGGAGTATTCAATCATGTAGGACGCCAATTTTTTGCATTTCAAGATTTGTTAAAATTCAGAGAGAACTCAAGGTATCTTAGTTGGTTTTGTGATGTGAATTTTGGTTCCAATAATGAATATAATGATGGTTTTTCCTACGGTAATTGGGGTGGTCATAATCTTTTAGTGAAGTTAAATCAGAGAAATCCTGAGGTAAAACAATATCATTTTGATACGATACATTTCTGGATTGAAGAGTTTGGAATTGATGGAATCCGTTTGGATGCTGCGGATGTACTAGATATGGATTTTATGCATGAGCTTCGTATGGAGTGCGATGCAATGAAATCAGATTTTTGGCTGATGGGAGAGGTAATCCATGGAGATTATAGTCGATATGCTAATCCATCGATGTTATACTCTGTTACGAATTATGAATTACATAAAGCACTATATTCTGGACACAACGATCATAACTATTATGAGATTGCCCACTCTGTGAAACGTTTGCTTGGAATCTGTAAGGAAACGTTACTATACACCTTCTCAGATAATCATGATGTAGAACGATTATATAGTAAATTAAAAGTAAAAGAACATCAGAAGTTGGTTGCAATGCTTGTATATTCTTTACCTGGAATCCCTTCCATTTATTATGGCTCAGAATATGGAATTACAGGAGTCAAAGAAAAAGGAAATGATGATAGTTTACGTCCATTCCTTACATTGGAGCAATTTGCAGAGGATGAGGAGGGTAATTTTTTATGTCAGTTGTATACGAGATTAGGTGAGCTTAAGAGAGCATATCCAGCATTATCATATGGAGCTTATGAAGAAGTGTTATTAACGAATCGTCAGTTTGCATATGTGCGCATTTTGGATAATCAAGCTGTGTTAACTATTCTCAATAATGACGAAAAGGAAGTAAAGCTTCAAGTAAAGCTGCCAATTAAGGCACAGACAGCGCAAAGTTTACTAGATGAAGACTACATAACTATCAACGATTCGATGTTATCAATTACATTAGAGAAAAATTCTGGGAAGATGATATTGTTGAAGTTGAATTAGTAGCACCATGGATTTTAATAAAAGTATTCTTGCAATCACTTCCGTGGGATACGATATATAAGCGGTGGAGGTATCGTATATGATACCTCCTTTCTTAATTCTGATACCGAATATGTTAGTAAGGGTTTAAATTATATACTAATGGCAGAGTTTAATTGGGAACATTACTAATAAGTATATCAAGGATACTAGAGATTAGATTATTCTTCGATCTGGCTAACATAAATTGGTATCAAAAAAGTATTAAATTGTTGTTGACTTATGTATTTATACGTGGTAAACTAACTGGGCTGTCAAACAGAAACAATAATTGTTTGAAAGCCATAGACAATTAAGTCGGAGTATATTACAGGATTTGAGTGTACTTTGTTGTAATAATAAGTAAATATTCATAAATTAAGAAAAAATCAAATCAAATAAAATTACTTATTGACAATGAACTAAATGCGTGATATACTAAGCAAGCTGTCGCAAGACAGAAAATGACAAAAAAGAACATTGAAAACTGAACAGTGAAACAACCTTGAAATTCGTTGAGAATTCCTAGTTAATAAACTAGGTGAGTTAGTAGTTTTGCTTGCAAGACAAGAGGCTAACAAATTGAACTGTTTTTTAAGTCTTACGACTTAAAAAACAACTCCTATATTACGATTTTTATCCTAAAAATCGTAATCAAGCATCAGTAAACGGAATCAAAGATGACAATTAAGGCAAACTTAGATGTCAGCAATTGTTCTGAAAAGATTAAAAGCTTAAAGGTATCCGCTTGATTAAAAGTCAATCGGTATCAGTTTTTAACTTCGTTAAAAACTTTAATTTGAGAGTTTGATCCTGGCTCAGGATGAACGCTGGCGG
>JAEYPP010000040.1 GCA_023410575.1 Bacillota bacterium
AAAAGGTTTGTATAAAATAGATGAAGAAACAGACTCGAGAATCATGAAATGATTCGAGAATTTTAGCGCCAAAATCGAAGATTTTGTGTGCATTGGCACAAAGTGCCATAAACCGAAGGTTTGTAAAAAATAGTATTTCAATGTGAAGTTTTGAGAGTATATAACAGGAAAATTATTAAACTGTGAAGGACACTAGTGATAGTGTCTTTTTTTATATGTTAGGAAATTCTTACGAATTTCCTAACATATAAATAGCTTTGCAGAATGCACACTATGCCTCGCTACGGTGTGGAACAAAGACGAATAAAAGGATAGAAGGAAGAGTAAATAATTCATATTTTCAAGGGTAGATTGTCGCAAACCTCAAGAAACTTATTTTGCGACAATCTATTTTTGTTCGTGAGCGTGTGATCGTAAAGTGTTAATAAATTGAAGTAGAAGTGACTTATGTGGTCATGCTTAACACGAGTGTTGTTTTTTTGAGTTTTTTTTGAGATTTCTATTCTATACTATATTTATTAATAGATTGGAGGATAAAAATTGAAAACAAAAATTGTAGCCTGGCTATGCTTCTTAGTAATGATCGTGAGCTTAATTGGTTGTAGTAAAACGAATGAAAAAAAAGAAGTTATAGAAATAGATAAAGATATAAGTATAGGGGCTTACGTGGAACAAGAAATCTCAAGGCCAGAAATGGAACCGGATGAGTTAATGATGAGTATGATATTGAATGATAAAAGTCAGCTGGAGATTTATACCATGAAAAGAGCTGAGGATTTGAGCAAATCAACCCATTATTGTTATACTCTCGTAGATGGATGTTACCAAAAGATCTCAGTTGAATGGTTAGATAAAGCATCAAGTGAGAATAGTATTGATTCATACACATACTGTCATGGTCAAGATGGATCGGACTATATCAGTTATGTAAAACCTTTAGTTTTTGATGATCAGGGACAGCCATTAGCGGATAAGTTGGAATTTCGAGTATTAAAGCAAGGAAAGGAATCCAATGACTATGTTGACATTACACCAGTTAATTGGAAACCAGGTACTTTATCTGCTCACTTAGAGGTTACAAAGGATGGAATATTATGCTATATGAAAGATGGGAATTTAACATTTTACGATACTGTGAAACAAGAAGAAGTTGATTACGGGATTTTCAGTAGTTTCGAAAATTATATTTTACAAAGTGACACAATATATTACATAGATCAAAATGAAGTTCAAATGGTACAGTTAGGTGAAAATAAAGTTGAAAAAATAGCTATAGAAAGTGAGTCAACAATAAATTATCTACAAGTTTCTCCAAAAGGAGATGTGATTATATTAGATAGCCAAGGAATCCATCAATTAAAAAAGGGTGGAACTATGTGGGAAACTATTGTAGATGGAAAACAAGCTAAAATGTCATCACCTAATTATATGGTTAGAAAATTGCTATTATTACCTGGAACATATGATACTTATTATATCTTATATAATAATGTGGATGATGGGCAACAGATATTAGCAACATATCAGCTTGATGAAAATGTTATCGCTAGTAATATAAACAATGGATTAAATCAAAATACAGATGATCAATTAAAGAAAGAGCTTACCATCTATTCTGTTTGGACAAATCTTACTTTACAACAGGCAGTATATGAATATACCAACCTACATCCAGAAGTTACAATTAATCTTAACGTTGCAGTACCAAATACTGAAGATGAATATTGGAATTTCGACGTAGTAAAACAATCTGAAACAATTCGATCATTAAATGTGGAGATATTGACTGGTAATGGTGCAGATATCTTTATGTTGGATGGACTTTCAAGTCGTGAGTATATCGAAAAGGGAGTTCTGATGGATATGAGTGATTGTTTCCAAGATGAAGATTATTTATTATCCAATATTGCTGAAAACTATATTCAGGAAGGAAAGATATATTGTATGCCAATGAGATATTATCTGCCAGTTTATTTGGTGAAAGAAGATATCTCCGAGTATATAGATTCTATTGAGAATTTGGCTACATTGTGTCAAACTTGCGAGAAAAAACTAATGGAGCCACTTTGTTATCAAAATTTATCTCAGCTAATGCTCTATACCTATGGTAATGAGCTATTTACAGAAGATGGAGTGCTTATAGAGGATCATCTCTCTTCCTTTTTAAGTAGTATTAGCGTGATTGCAAAACAGATAGGTGCAACAGAGGATGGAAGTAAAGGATGGTGGCGTTTTGAACCAATTATTGGGGGAAGCACTCATAGAATGAGAATCTCTCTTTGTGGAGATATAACTTCTCTATATAATCAGGATGTTATTGCGGCTATCACATCAATTGGAGATTTTTGGGAAATGCAACAAGTTAACACATATGCCAAGCTAGTGGATGGAATGTATATCCCAATGAAAGATAATTTCATTCCAAATGGTATGGTAGGAATTAATAGTAATACAAAAAATACTGATTTGGCGAAGGATTTTATTAAGTATCTCTTTAGCATGGATATTCAATCTCAACACTTAAACGATGGCTTTCCGATTATTAATCCAGCATTAACTGATTGGTATCAAGAACCTTATAGTAAAGATAGTTGGGCCATAAGTGCTGTACTTGAGCCTGATGGAGTAACAAAAAAAAGTTTGTATTTTGATCCGCCAACAGTGGAGCAAAAACAGAGAGTTATTGATGAAGCAAAAATCTTAACGAAACCTGTTTCTTTTGATACACCTTGTTGGGATATGCTCACTAATGGTATCGTAGAATATTTAAGAGGTGAAAAAACACTAGAACAGGCGACAGCCGATATTAGTCAAAAAGTAAATTTGTATTTGAGCGAATAACTCAATCGTATGTTATATCTTAAATCTTTCGTTGGAGGATAAAAATTGAAACCAAAAATTGTAGCATGGATCTGTTTTGTATCAATGCTTGTAACTTTCACTGGATGCAATAAGACTGAATCTTACAATAAGGTAGCTGATGGAAGTTACATTCCTGTAAATGATACTTTTGTTCCAAATGGTGTTGTAGGTATTAGTAGTAATACAAAAGAAGAAGAATTAGCAAAGAATTTTGTATCTTTTCTATTTTCGGAAGATGTACAGTCCCAACACTTGTCTGATGGTTTTCCTGTAAATGAGAGAGTATTAGATGCATGGTATCAGGAGCCTTATGCTGAAAACTTACTTGCGGGTGCCGAAGTAACTGATTCTGATGGAGTAATAAAGCATATCAGGTTGGACCCACCATCAGTGGAAGAAAGACAGAAGTGTATAGAGAATGTAAGAACTTTAAAGAAGCCTGTTTTTCATGATCAGATATGTTTTGAAATGATTCTTAACGGAGCAGTAGAATACCTAAGTGGAAATAAGACTCTAGAACAAGCGACTTTAGAAATCAGCCAAAATGTAAATCTTTATTTAAGTGAATAACTTAAAAGATTCAGAGATCAAAAGTGAGCGGATAAATGCTCCAGAAGATGGAGTGCTTCTATTATCATGGAAGGAGCGGTAGCATATCTAAAAGGAAAAAAAACGTTAGAACAAGCATTGAATGAAATCAAGACAGAATATGAGAAACCAAGTATTGGAGGACAAAAATTGAAACCCAAAATTATAGTATGGCTATGCTTTTTATCGATAATTTTAACTATATGTGGTTGCAATAAAGCTTCAGATAAGAATCATATGTCTCCTTTATTATTCCATATACAAATTCGTCATCTTCGCTTATCGTCTTTGGATCAGGATTTATAAGTTTCATATATAAGATATAATCATATCCATCTTGACCTT
The DNA here is from genome assembly GCA_023410575.1 of Bacillota bacterium. Classification (GTDB taxonomy): domain Bacteria; phylum Bacillota; class Clostridia; order Lachnospirales; family Lachnospiraceae; genus Lachnoclostridium. The sequence continues at coordinate 3,796 of JAEYPP010000040.1, forward strand.
GACAATATTCAAGTGGGATAAAACTAATATCACTCGCCGCCTTATTTGCCCAATCTAAGGATGATTTTTCATACTTACCGTCAGCCAAAGTATAACAGTTATATTGTGAATCTATGAGTTCTTCTGTAAACTGTCCTGTATAGAAAACAACTTGATTCTGGGTATTAGTAGCTACACATAAACGCATTTCATTGGGCTCTAATTTGGGTTGTTCTATCTCATGTTCGACATAACATCCTTCCTTTAATGAACTCTCATTGCCATTCGTAGGGATATATTGATGTTACACCTTCCTATTGGGGAGAAGATACTTTTGTTAGTAATATTCAGGTAACCAAAGACCAGATTCTCTGTTATGAAGAAGGCTCCAGTTTAATATTCTATGATACATTAAAAGGGGAAGAAGTTGATTACGGTGATTTTATAACGAATCAAGATTACATAATAAAGGAAGACACTTTATATTATATTCCAGCTGATACTACCGAATTACAAGAGGTACAACTAAAAGAAGATAAAACTAAGAAGATTGCCTTGCAGAGTACCGTAAGCAATCCCAAATTGCAGATATCTCCTGATGGGGACATAACTATCTTGGATAAAGAAGGAATTCATATCTATCGACAAAATGCTACTATGTGCGAGACAATCGTTGATGGAAGTTCATATATTATGTCGATACCAACCTATGATGTTATAGATTTTATACAAGGAGAATATAATACTTATTATGTGATGTATCGGAATCAGACGGACCAATTGAACGAACGATTTGCTGAATATCGATATGATGCAACTGCTACAGACAGTAGTAAAATGACGAATATGGATGTTTCTACTGGAAATGATAAAACAAAGAATGGCGAGACAGAGGCTACAGATACACTCAAAGGGGAGCTTACAATCTATTCTTTGTGGGATAACGCTACACTTCGTCAAGCAATTTCAACTTATACCAATGAACATCCAGAAGTTACTATCAATTATACCGTAGCGATAACAGATATCGATACAGTATCTGAATCAGATGTAATTCGGGCTTTCAACACAGAGACACTAAGTGGAAATGGATATGATATTATTTTAATGGATGGACTTCCCTTATCCTCTTATATTCAAAAAGGAGTCCTAATGGATTTGAGTGACTGTTTTACTAATACACAAGAAGAGATGAGTCTACTTCCAAACATCGAAGAAAGCTATACGCAAGATGGACAAATATATTGTATGCCGTTGAGAATTTATATGCCAATTTATTCAATGAATAATGATATCTCTACTCATACAAAGTCAGTGGAGGATTTGGCTAGCTATTGTCAAAGTAGTGATCAAAGATTGATGGAGGTACTATCTTATAATGAGTTAGTTCAAATGTTCCTCTATACTTACTCGGATGAATTATTTTCTGAGGATGGACAAATCGTAGAAGACAAACTCTCTTCGTTCTTGAGTAGTATAGAAATGATTGCAAAGCAAACCGGTGCTAAAGCGGATGGAAGTTATGGCTCGCTTTTTGGAGTAAATCAGAAAGCTGAAATAACAAACTTAAGAATGCGCAAATTTCTTTGTGGTGGTGCACATAAACTTTTAGAAGACCAAGGTGTTGAAACCTCTGTTACATTTGTTGGTGATTGGTATGATTTCGATCGTACTATTTCTACCATCAATATGGCTAATGGTTTTTATTGTTCGATGAATGGTACGTTTGTTCCAAATGGTCTAGTTGGCATTAATAAAACAACAGAAGAGTCAAAACTAGCGAAAGATTTTGTGTCATTTCTATTTTCGCCAATTATACAGTCCATTCATCTAAATGATGGTCTCCCAACGAATGATAAAGCGTTAGAAAATTGGATTCAAGAACCTGATCCAGGAGAACTATGGCGAAGTTATGGAACACAAGATGTTGATGGAAATGATATAATGATTCAGATTGTTGCAGCAACCTCAGAGGAAAAGCAAAGAGTTGGAGAAGAGGTACGATCTTTAACGAAACCAGTTTATAGCGACTTTGTCGGTATGGATATGATAACAAGTGGTGCAGTTGAGTATTTAAAAGGAGAAAAGACACTGGAACAAGCGGTTTCTGATATTAGTCAAAAAGTAAATCTATATCTAAGTGAATAATATAAAAAGGGCAAAAGTACTTTCGACACTGAAGATATATTTTTTATTTGAGCGAGTAAATTAATGTCCAATGCTCCTTATTGGTGGATATAGTTCCATTCGTAAGGAGTATTTTTTGCTTTTTCTTAAAAAAAGGGAATTTTTTGAGAAAATTTTGAGATTTCTTTTGTATACTATATTTCAATATTGAATGGGAGGATAAAAGATTGAGAGCAAAAATTGTAGCATGGATATGTTTGATTACAATGATTGTGACTTTCACTGGTTGCAATAAAACACAAGATAAGGATAACAATGCCATTAATGAAGTAAGTAAAGCAAGTTATGTGGAACAAAAGATTTCAGAACCTGACTTGAAATTGAATGAAAGGCAAATAAGTCTTGCTATTAATGATGAAAATCAGGTGGAATACTATACGGTAGAAAGTACAGATAATTGGCTTAATTCAAGCTATAATTGTTATACTTTGGTCGATGGAAGCTATCAGAAAGTTTCTGTCGACTGGGTGAATAAGGCTGCGAGCGACTTCGGCTTTGAGCCAGCTGATTATATTTGTGGTGAAGATGGATATGATTATCTCCTTTATTTAAAATCGTCATCTTCTACATCCAATGAGAACGTGATGTTAGATGAATTAGAATATGGGGTGATTAAGGAAACAAAAGATTCCAAAGGATATGTTGATATTACTCCTGATGATTGGGAAGCAGGTACGTTAATTCTAGGATTACAGGTCAATAAAGATGGAATGTTATGCTATCGGGAAGAGTCAAATCTGTTATTTTATGATCCTATCAACCAAAAGCAAGTGGATTACGGTGATTTTGAAACTTATCAAGATTATGTTATCCAAGGAAATACTTTATATTACATACCAAATGATGTTAATGAGATACAGGTAGTACAGTTAGAGGAGGATACAATTAAAAGGATAGCTATCGATAGTAAATCGGAGTTTATGTATCTACTAGTTTCTAAAGAAGGAGAGATCAATCTATTAGACAACAAAGGAATCCATCAATATAAAGACAGTAGCACGATGTGGGAGACAATCGTAGATGGAAGCCAATTAAGTATGTCGTCACCAAGTTATATGATTCTTGACTTTATCGTATTGCCAGATACATATAATTCCTATTATGTGTTATATGGAAGTACGCTTGCAGGACAAGAGGATTTATTTGCTGCCTATCAGTTTACAGAAGATGCAACAAGTAATCAGTCATCTTCGCAGTCATCTCAAGCTACAAAAGTATCGGATACAACCGAAAACGAAGCGACTAAGCCAAAAAAGAGAGAACTTAACATCTATACTGCCTATTCAAACAATACATTGGATCAAGCAATTAATCAGTATACAATAAATCATCCAGACGTTAAAATCAATCTTACTGTAGGTATATCTTTTGATGATCTAAAGAACGCAAACTTCAAACCTGTAGAGCTATACGATTCGATTCGAACTTTCAATACAGAGTTACTTGCAGGTTGTGGAGCAGATATCATGCTAATGGACGGATTGCCAATGGCATCATATATTGAAAAGGGAATTCTGATGGATATGAGTGATTGCTTTTCAGATCTACTAGAAGAGAATAATTTGCAAATGAGTGTAGCTGATAATTACATACAGGATGGAAAGATATATAGTATGCCAATGAGATATTTCATTCCAGTATGTACAATGAGAGAAGATATCTCAGAGCATATCAAATCAATTGAGAATCTGGCTTCATTTTGTCAAAGTAGTAAGATGAAGTTAATGGATCCAATTCGTTATAGGAGTTTAGTACAAATGTTTCTCTATCTCTATGGAAATGAAATTTTTTCAGAAGATGGTGAATTATTAGAGGAACGTCTCTCATCATTCTTAACCAGTATCAATGTAATTGCAAAACAGACAGGTGCAACTGCGGATGGGAACAATGGAGCATTCTATCCAACTCTTCCATATAGTGGAACTACGAATCAGATGAGAACATTTCTTGTTGGAGACCAAGCATCTCTTACGAGAGGTGATGTTTTATCTTCTTTCTCATATTATGGAGATTCTAATAGTTTGATGTTGGTTTGTGATTATAGCAAGATGGTAGATGGAAGTTTCATTCCTGTGAATGATCTCTTCGTACCAAATGGTATCATAGGTATTAATAGTGATACTAAGGATGAAGAATTAGCAAAAGATTTTGTGTCTTATCTCTTTTGTGAAGAACTCCAAGCAATTCATATCGATGACGGTTTTCCACTTAATAACAGAGCATTAGATGCATGGAGTCAGGAACCAGCAAGTGAAAACTTTTGCAATGGCTCTGTATATAATCCTGATGGAACAATTAAGTCTATCATGCTAGATCCAGTGTCGCTCGAAGATACAAAGAAAGCAATTGATATAGCAAGAAATGTGACAAATCCAGTTTTTAGCGATATAAACTGCTTAGAAATGATTGTAAGTGGTACGATAGAATATTTAAAAGGCGAAAAGACGCTAGAACAGGCGACTGCCGAGATTAGTCAAAAAGTAAATCTTTATCTGAGCGAGTAACTTAACGTTCAATGCTCCTTATTAGTGGATATAGTTCCATTCGTAAGGAGTATTTTTTGCTTTTTTTATAAAAAAAAGGAAATTATTTGAGAAATTTTTGAGATTTCTTTTGTATGCTATATTCATTATTGAATAGGAGGATAAGAGTATGAGAACTAAAATTGTAACATGGTTAATTTTTCTATCTATGATTGCAACTTTCACTGGTTGTAGTAAAACGAAAGATAATAATAGTACTGGAGATAAAGAAGTAAGTAATGAAAGTGATGTGGAACAAAATGTTTTACAACCGACAGTAGATTTGGGTGAGGAGAAAAATAATAATAATGATGAAGATGTGATAAAAGGATGTTATGTGGAAAAAGAGATGTTACATCCAACGATGGAACCGGATGAACGAAAAATCAACATTGCATTAAGTGATGAGAATCAGTTGGAATATTATACTGTGAAAAAAACAGAAGATTTATTAAATTCGACTTATAATTGTTATACTTTAGTAGATGGATCTTATCAAAAAGAATCGGTAGAATGGGCAAATAAAGCAGCGAGTGAATTTAGTTATGACCCCGTTGAATATTATCGAGGTCAAGATGGGTATGGATACATCTTGTATACGAAACCTTTGACTTTTACTGCTGAAGGAGAATTGGAATATGATAAGATTGAGTATGGAGTGATTAAGGAAGCAGAAGACTCCAAGGGCTATATTGATGTCACACCTACTCATTGGAAACAAGGTACTTTCTTTCAAATACTACAAGTTACGAAAGATGGTATGTTAAGCTATCTTATATACCAAGATGAAAAATTGGAATTTTATGATCCAGTAAAACAAGAAGTAATTAATAACTTCCAATCTAGTCTGGATTATGTTATACAAGGGGACATGTTATATTACATACCAATAGATGCTAAGGAAATACAAATAGTTCAGTTGAGTGACAATAAAGTTGAGAGGATAGAGTTAGAAAGTAATTCAATATCTATCGATCTGGAGGTTTCTAATGAAGGTGATGTCATTTTGTTAGATGACCAAGGAATCCATCAGTATAAAAAAGATGGAACCTTATGGGAGAAGATTGTAGAAGGAAATCAGTTAAATTTATCACTTCCAAATCTTGTTTTAGATTTTGTATTAGTACCTGGAATACATGATACTTATTATGTCATGAATTATGTTGATAAAGAGGATGTATTATTAGAATATCAGTATAATGAGAATAAAGATTAAAATGAGGAGTGATTAGTGCAAATGTAAAAAAGAAACATTTGTACTAACTTTCTATAGCTCGTCGGATTGCGAAGCAGACAGGTGCAGTTACTGAAGTTGAAGGATATGACGGATTCTATCCAGACATGCCATATGGAGGAACCTTGAATCAGATGAGAACATTTCTTGTTGGAAATCGAGCGTCTCTTACAAGAGGTGATGTACTATCAGCTTTCTCATATTATTTGGATACAAGAGGTCTAGATCAAATCTGTAATTATCCCAAGATGGTAGATGGAAGTTATATCTCTGCCAATGATACTTTCGTACCCAATGGTATCATTGGGATTAATAACAATACTAAAGACGTAGAGTTAGCGAAGGACTTTGTATCTTATCTCTTTTCAGAGGAACTACAAGTGCAACACTTAAAAGATGGATTTCCTATTAATGTGAAAGCATTAACTACATGGAGTCTTGGAGGATAAAAGTTTGAAAGCAAAAATTATAGCATGGATATGTTTTGCAGCAATGATTGTGACTATCACTGGTTGCAAGAAAACTCGAGAAAAAGATGTCAATAATGATGAAGAAAAGATTAAAGGAAGTTATGTGGAACAACAAGCTTTACAACCGACGATAGAATCGGGTGAACGGCTAATAAACCTTGCAACAAGCGATGAAAATCATTTGGAATACTATACTGTAAAACTTACTGAAGATTATTTAAATTCAACTTACAATTGCTATACTCTGGTAGATGGAGATTATCAAAAAGAATCTATTCATTGGGCAAATAAGGCGTCAAGTGAAAATGGTTTTGACCCAGCTGAATATTGTCATGGTCAAGATGGGTGTGACTATATCTTATATACGAAACCATTAACATTTAATTCGGATGGACAAGCGGAAATTGATAAAATAGAGTATGGAGTAATAAAGCAGGTAGAAGGTTCCAACGACTATGTTGATGTAACACCTACCGATTGGAAGAAAGGAACGATTATTACTAATTTACAGGTTACCCAAGATGGGATGCTGTGCTATGTTGAGAATGTTAATCTGGTATTTTATGATCCGGTGAAACAAGAGGAAGTTGATTATGGGAATTTTGAAACCTATCAGGATTTTATTATACAGGGTGACACGTTATATTATATACAAACTGATACAATGGAAATACAGATGGTACAGTTGAGCGATAATAAAGCTGAGAAGATAGAATTAGAAAGTAAGTCAGCAACGATCAAGCTGCAAGTCACGAAAGAAGGGGATATCATTCTGCTTGATGACACAGGAATTCATCAGTGTAAAAAAGATGGAACTATGTGGGAGACAATCTTAGATGGAAGACAATTGACCATGTCGTCACCAAGCTTTTTTATTACCGATTTCGAATTGTTACCTGGAACCTATGATACTTACTATGTCATGTATCGTAGTACGATAGCAGGACAGGACGATATATTAGCAGCATACCAGTATGTTATGAATGTAGCAGGAGGTAATTCGACTACTCAATCGATACAAAATATAGAAGTAACAGAAATGCCCGAGAATATAGTGACAGTATTACCAAAGAAAGAGCTTTCCATCTATACTGTATCGAAGAATCTTAGCTTGGATCAAGCAATTTTTAATTATACTCAACTACATCCAGATGTTACGATTAATCTCATAGAAGCAATATCAATGGAAGAATATAAAACTGCAAATTACAATCCTGTGGAACAAGCAGAAACAATTCGAACTCTTAATGTGGAGATACTTGGTGGTAATGGTGCGGATATTATAATGATGGATGGACTTCCAATGTCATCGTATATTGAAAAGGGAGTTCTGATGGATATGAGTGATTGCTTCTCTGATTTACAAAAAGAAAACAATCTGCTGATGAATATTGCTAAGAACTACATACAGGATGGAAAGATATATTGTATGCCAATGAGATTTTATATGCTGATTTGTTTGATGAGAGAAGATATCTCGGGGTATACGAAATCAATTGAAGAACTAGCAGCATATTGTGAGAGTAGCGAGAGACCACTAATGGAGCCACTAAAATATCAAAAACTAGTTCAAATGTTTCTTTATACCTATGTTAATGAATTCTTATCTGAAGATGGAGGCATCTTAGAAGAACGTCTCTCCTCTTTTTAAAGTAGTATGAACGTGATTGCAAAACAGATAGGTTCCACAGAGGATGGAAACATAGGTTCATTTTATACAGGAATTCCAATTGGGGGGAGTACTTATAAAATGAAAAGTTCTCTTTGTGGTGATTTGTCCACTCTATATACAAGCGATGTTTTATCTGCTATCTCCTTTATTGGGGATTACACAAATCTGCGTATCATTTGCACTTATGCTAAGTTAGTTGAAGGACAATACTCTCCTATGAATGATACCTTTGTTCCCAATGGTATGGTTGGAATAAGTAGCAATACAAAAAAACCTGAATTAGCGAAAGATTTTGTGACATATCTTTTTACAGAAAAAGAACAGGCTCAACATATAGATGATGGATTCCCAATCAATGCGAGTGCATTAGCTACATGGGAGCTGGAACCTTATAACAAGAATGATTACGCTGTTGGTGGTTTATTAATGCCTAATGGTACAGAAAAGTTTTTAACTTTTGATGCGGTAACGGTGGAACAGAAACGCAGAGTGATAGAAGAAGTAAGAAACTTAACAAAACCAGTTACTTTTGATACACCTTGTTGGGATATGCTTCTTGATGGAAGTGTAGAATACTTAAAAGGTGAAAAGACTCTAGAACAGGCGACTGCCGAGATTAGTCAAAAAGTAAATCTATATTTGAGTGAGTAAATTATTGAACAATGCTCCTTACTGATGGATATATTTTCATTCGTAAGGAGCATTTCAACGTATTTCACTGCTAAAAATAGGATTTTTTGAGAAATTTTTGAGATTTCATTTATATACTATCTTTATATTGGAGGATAAAAGTTTGAAAGCAAAAATTATAGCATGGATATGTTTTGCAGCAATGATTGTGACTATCACTGGTTGCAAGAAAACTCAAGAAAAAGATGTCAATAATGATGAAGAAAAGATTAAAGGAAGTTATGTGGAACAACAAGTATTAGAACCGACGATGGAATCAGGTGAACGGTTAATAAACCTTGCAACAAACGATGATAATCATTTGGAATATTATACTGTAAGAATTACTGAAGATTATATAAATTCAACTTACAATTGCTATACTCTGGTAGATGGAGATTATCAAAAAGAATCTGTTGATTGGGCAAATAAGGCGTCAAGTGAATTTGGTTTTGACCCAGCTGAATATTGTCATGGTCAAGATGGGTGTGACTATATCTTATATAGGAAACCATTAACATTTAATTCGGATGGACAAGCGGAAATTGATAAAATAGAGTATGGAGTAATAAAGAAGGTAGAAGGTTCCAACGACTATGTTGATGTAACACCTGCCGATTGGAAGAAAGGAACGATTTTTACTAATTTACAGGTTACCCAAGATGGGATGCTTTGCTATGTTGAGAATGTTAATCTGGTATTTTATGATCCGGTGAAACAAGAGGAAGTTGATTATGGGAATTTCGAAACCCATCAGGATTTTATTATACAGGGGGACACGTTATATTATATACAAACTGATACAATGGAAATACAGATGGTACAGTTGAGCGATAATAAAGCTGAGAAGATAGAATTAGAAAGTAAGTCACCAACGATCAAGCTGCAAGTTACGAAAGAAGGGGATATCAATCTACTTGATGACACAGGAATTCATCAGTATAAAAAAGGTGGAACTATGTGGGAGACAATCTTAGATGGAAGACAATTGACCATGTCGTCACCAAGCTTTTTTATTACCGATTTCGAATTGTTACCTGGAACCTATGATACTTACTATGTCATGTTTCGGAGTACGATAGCTGGGCAGGAAGATATATTTGCAACATATCAGTTTGTTGAAAATGCAGCAGGTGATCTAAATAGTCAACCGATACAAAATATTGAAGCGACTGACTCCTTCGAAAGTAAGGAGATGAATCAACCTAAGAGAGAGATTACCATCTATTCGTTGTGGCCCAATGCTACCGTGACGCAAGCGATTTATAACTATACGCAACTTCACAAGGACGTTACGATTAATCATATAGTATCAATAACTGATATGAAAAATCCGCTACAATCGGATGTTATACGAGCTCTTAATACAGAGATACTTGGTGGTAATGGTGCAGATATCATATTAATGGACGGACTTCCATTGTCAGCGTATATTGAAAAAGGTATTCTGATGGATCTGAGTGATTGTCTCTCTGATTTGCTGGATGAAAAGAATCTGATTCCTAATATCGCTGATAACTTCATACAGGATGGAAAGATATTTTGTATGCCAATAAGATTTTATATGCCAATCTATGCGATGAGTGAAGATATCTCAGAATATACAAAATCTGTTGAGGATTTAGCAGCTTATTGCAAAAGTAGCGAGAAGGCGCTGATGGAACCACTGTGTTATAAAACTTTAGTTCAGATGTTTTTATATACTTATGCTGATGAAATCTTTTCAGAGGATGGAGTTATTATGGAGGACCGTCTCTTATCCTTTTTGAGTAGTATGAACGAGATTGCTAAGCAGACAGGTGCAACAGAGGATGGAAGCACCGGAATGTTTATTGGGGATAGCCCATCATTCGATGCATCCAATTATAGAATGAGAAGAATTTTATGCGGATATGCAGGTTTGCTAGAAGAACAAGATATCGCCTCTACCATCTCATTTATTGGGGATTATTCGGATTTACGTACGGCTTGTTTTTTCACCAAGAGGAAGGATGGTAGGTACATTCCTATAAATGATACATTTATGCCAAATGGTATGGTTGCTATCAATAAAAATACGAAGAATGAAGAGTTAGCTAAGGATTTTGTAACGTTTCTCTTTAATGAAGAAGTACAGTCCAAACACCTATATGATGGTTTTCCAATGAATGAAAAAGCATTAACTGCATGGGGGCAAGAACCCTTTAATAAACTTGAAGTTACTGCTGCTGGATCGTATATTTTTGATGCGCTAACGGTGGAGGAGAAACAGAAAGTTATGGAAGAAGTTAGAACCTTAACGAAACCTGTATTTAGTGATAGAATTTGTCTGGATATGCTTCTTGATGGAAGCGTAGAATACCTAAAAGGTGAAAAGACGTTAGAACAGGCGACTGCCGAGATTAGTCAAAAAGTAAATCTTTATTTGAGCGAATAAATATAATGTGCAATGCTCCTTATTGGTGGAAATAATTCCATTAGTAAGGAGCATTTTTTCTTCACTTAATGCAATTTTAATTTTGTCTTAATGCAAACACCATGGAAATGAATATTGGAGTGCTATATAATGGAAAAAAATTAAAAGGAAGTAATTAATACGAATTTGGTTAGGGATGAGAGCTTTCATGAAGTGATTGAGTGAAGAAAGTCCTTAATACGAATGCAAAATAGGAGGAATCGTATGGGAAGTATTATATTGAAGACCAACAAACTTAACAAAAGTTTCAAATCTGGAACACAGGAGCAGCAGGTATTAAAAAATCTGGATATTGAATTTAAAGAGGGGGATTTTACTGTTATTATGGGATCATCTGGTGCGGGCAAATCCACCTTGCTTTATGCTTTATCTGGAATGGATCGACCAACAAGCGGATCTATTCGCTTTTTTGATACAGAGATCGCTGATCTGAATAACGACAAATTGGCTGTATTCCGTAGAAAAAACTGCGGCTTTGTCTTTCAGCAAATGTTCTTGCTTGAGAACATGAGTATTATGGATAATATTTTAGCAAGCGGTTATTTAGTTAGTGGTAATAAAAAGTCGATTGTTGCAAATGCGAAAGAATTATTGCAAAAGGTTGGTTTAACTGAAATGATATGGAGAAAGTTCCCGACTCAGCTTTCAGGTGGAGAAAATCAACGTGCCGCTATCGTTCGTGCTTTGATTAATAAGCCTAGAGTTGTTTTTGCTGATGAACCAACAGGAGCGTTGAATTCTGCCGCAGGTAATGCGGTACTCGATGTTTTGAGCGATATTAATAAAGACGGTCAAAACATTATTATGGTTACACATGATTTACGTTCCGCCAGACGTGGCAACCGCATTATATACATAAAAGACGGTGTCATCGGTGGAGAATGCAATCTAGGTAATTATGTGAGTGGTGATAAAGCACGTCACGAAAAACTCCAGTCTTTCCTTGTGGAAATGGGGTGGTAGTGTGAAAAAACTATGGTTGAATGCATTTGCGAATATACGTAAATCAAAATCATCCTCCATTACTTTGGGGGTAATGTTTGTTATAGCAGCACTATTATTAAATTTAGGTTTTTTGGTTGTATTTAATTATAGCAGCTTTTTTGGCGATTTGAAGAAAGAACTCAATTCATCCGATGCTTATTTTGCATTATCGGATAAGTTATATACGGATGAAGTAAAAGCTTATATTGATAGCAATGAACGTGTAAAGCATACGCAAACACATGAGGCACTCTATCTGGATGCTAGCGTTTTATCCAACGGGAAAGATAAATCTTACCCGATTATTTTCAGTAACATGGATGAGGAAAGAGGTATCAGTAAGTGGAAATTTATTGGTGAACATTTGCCAGCCGAAGAGATGTCGGTTTATATTCCAGATGTTTTCAAGGCTGTCAGTGACTATCAATTAGATGATAAAATTGAGCTGAAATATACAGATAAAGTAACAAAAGAAGAAAAAACGTTGACTTTTACAGTGAAGGGTTATACGGAGGATATTTTCTTTAGTTCGACCGACACTGGCTATATTAATTTTTACTTACCAGAGGATACTTATCAAAAGGTGAAAGGTATATTAGATCAGCAGGAAAACCTTGTGTATGTGGTATATACAAATCTGGATGACGTGAAAAATGTGTCTTTCGTCGAAAATGGTATTCGTGAACTACTTGATTTAAATTCTGCTTCGTTAATGGCTGCTGATCAGTCAAGTATGCTTGTAGTGATTGATGTTGAACTGATTGAGATGGCCCGTTGTATGATGGCAAATTTGGTTTCAGTTATGATGGTTATGTTTGCCTTAATTATTGTAGTTGTTTGTTTATTGGTGGTACGATTTAGAATTGTCAACAGTATTGAAGAAGACGTTATGAAAATTGGCTCCCTAAAATCAGTCGGCTATACAAGTAAGCAAATTATCCGATCAATTATATTACAGTTTTCCTTGATAGCTGGCATTGGAAGTATTATCGGTTGTACACTTTCTTATCCTGTACTGCCTGCAGTTTCTTCTGTGTTTGAACAACAATCAGGTCTCAAGTGGGAACAAGGTTTTGATGGCGTAATCTTTGGAGTGGCGTTTTTACTATTACTTCTTTTTATTATATTGATAGCTTTTATAGCAGCTCATCGTATCAGTAAATTAAGCCCAGTTAGTGCATTACGTGGAGAAACCGTTGCCCGTAAGTATAAAAGAAATCATCTCCAACTGGAAAATGCAAGAGGCAATCTTCCATTTGTCTTGGCAATGAGAACTGTTTTGCAAGGTATGAAGCAAAATATAATGATTATTATGATATTAATCGCTGTTACCTTCACTGGAGCCTTCGGTGTAATCATGTATTACAATACATCAGTTGATACGAAAGCATTTGCAGAGGTTCCGGGTATGGAAATATGTAACTCAGTTGCTGTGCTTAATCCAGAAAAGGATCAAGCAGAAGCTGTGAAAACCATCCAAGATATGGATAATGTATGGAAGGTGCAATACTTAGATGAAGTGAAATTAAAAGTCGAGAGTATGGAAGTTGCTGCTTACATAATGGATGATTACAATCACAGAGAGAGTAATTTGGTATATGAAGGAAAATATCCCGATAGTAAGAATGAAATTACACTTGCTGGAATTTTAGCAGAACGATTAGATAAATCGATAGGTGATACTGTCTTAGTAAGTTTTGGCGAGAACGAAGAAGAATTTAAAGTAGTGGGACTATCCAATGGTTCTCAGATGGGTGGATTGAATACTTCTATTCTTGCTCAAGATTTTGTACGTCTTAACCCTAATTTTAAACATCAGTCATTATATATTTATTTAGATAAGGGTACCGATGCTGAAAAATTCACGAAACAATTAAAGGAAACCTTTGATGACAGTATGTTGCTTGCTGCCATGAATTTTGACAAAGAACTGGAAGAGGGAATGGCTTCTTACCAGAATATTGTAGCTGCAGTTGGACTTGCAATTCTTGTCGTTACATTGTTTGTAGTCGCACTCGTTTTGTATTTTGTTATTAGCTCTTCTATCATTCGTAAGAAACGCGAGCTTGGTATCCAAAAAGCAATTGGTTATACCACTTATCAATTGATGAATCAGATTTCCATTGGCTTTACGATTCCAATTGTTATTGGTGTGGTAATAGGAACCCTCTTAGGTGCCTTTTATACAAATCCAATGATGTCGTTAGCCATGAAAGGCGTAGGCGTTATGAAAGCTGGATTTATCGTAGATCCATATTGGATTGTTGCTTTCGGTGTGGTTACGATTGTATTCTCCTACGTGTTATCCTTGCTGATTACTTGGAGAATTCGAAAAATTTCCGCATATGCATTAGTTACAGAATAAGTTCAAGGGTAGATTGTCGCAAAACTAAGGAAATATGTTTTGTGATAATCTATTGAATAAATATAATCAATGCTCCTTGCAGCTGGATATAATTCCAATTGTAAGGAGCATTCTTGTCTTCAGGCGATGAGTATCAGTTGAAATATTATATTGTTAAGATACAGAAGTTTTTTTGAACTAGAAAATTCCTCGGATTGCCTAATAATAAAAAGACTTCCTAAAAGTCAGGAAGTCACTGTTGTAAGTTCTTTGGATTCATGTGCCTTAAGTTATAGGAAATTTTCACAGATAGCTTAGGCCTAGAATTTGCAAAATTCTTAAGAATTCGTTCGCCTACAATAACACTATTCTCATAACAAGCAGAAGGAAGGAGTACGATATATTGGTTGACACTGTATCGTGAATAAGTATCTCCAGAACGTAGTGAATTCCCAATGATATCTTTTAAGCGTTCCATGGCAAGAGAGATGTCCTTTTTATTATTCGTGTCAACAGAATCAAGAGTAAATAAGCATAAAAAGAAGGATAATCCATTGCGCTCCATGGATCTTGACTGTATTTGATACAAATGCTGAAAGATAGAGTAATCGCAATAATATGCTCTTTTTTTATTATCCTCCTCAATTAAATCTTCTTGAATGACGCTAAGATCTACTTGGGAACTATTTTCCTGTTTAATAATCTCTTTATATAAATCCAGCATCTGGTCCGAAGGTTTAATTCCAAAGTCATTGTAGTATGTATTAATGCACGTATTGTATTGTGCTATTGCAGCCTGCTGTTTACCAGAATAATATAAGCTAAGGATAAAGTAATACTGGATTAGCTCATCGTATGAATCTATGGCTGTTGCGGTACAGCATATACTAACCATATCTTCATAATTCTTTCTATGTAATAGGAGTAGTAGGTATTCCTGTATCATTCTGATGTACATTGTATGGTAGTAAATAGTAATTGGAACTGCCCAATCATCATCAGAATACTTCGGAATAAAATCCCCACGATATAATTCAACAGCCTTTCTATAATATAAGATTCTTTGATCTTCCTCAGTTTCTTCTTTCCCAGCAAGTGAACAATATGATTCAAAGAGCTCCCCATCAATCTCTAATTCAATATCAGGATTAAAACGGAATGTATTTCGTTTATGAATTATTAATTTCTTAGCTGGATGTTCGAGTTGTCCTAGTATTGTACGAATACGATGGAGTGATGTCTTTAGTGCATTTTCAGGGTCAATACTAGAGTTCTCTTCTGACCAAAGAAGATCAATTAGCGTAGACTGTGATATTTCTTTCGTATGAAAAACGATAATATAAGCTAATAATGTCCAAATCTTTTTGGAACGGGTATCATGATTGGTTAGAGTTTTATCTTGATAAGAGATTGAAAATTCTCCCAAGGTTTTGATATACAGTTTATCGCCCATACACTATTCCTTCTATTTAGTATTATTGTTTATAATGTTATTTATTGTCATTTAACATTATAGATGAAATAGTATAGTGATGTCAATAAAGATAAATGGTATTTGTCGACTTAATGAAAAAAGTAAAAAAAAATAAAAAAAATACAACATAAAGCTCTAAATGTATCTTTCTTGTAACTTTAATATAGTTAAATAGAGTTTGTAATAAATAAACAAGAAAGGTTTCCTTTGATATGATACAAAACAAAATAAAGAATATGACTGATTGCATAAGTTCAGCAAGGATTTGTATTGATGTCTATAACGAAGGGGAGATGCAAGGGAGATTATATCATACTTATAGTGAGGAGCCACAAAAGTTTCATAATGTGATTGATTTGTTGAAACTATTAGGTTACATATTTGATCGTTATGATTTTCCACAAGTCAGCATGAAACCACGAAGTTATAAGTTACAACAGCTACCTGAAGAAAAATATATTACAGAAGAAGAAAATAACCCTAAACCAACTCAGTATTCCATAAGTACAATTCGAGGAAAATGCGCCACTTTTTGGATAAAGGTATTATTTCGACAGAATGCTACCTGGCAAGGAAAAATTAAGTGGGTAGAAGAAGGAAATGAGATAAATTTTCGCAGTGCTTTAGAAATGATAATGCTTTTGGATAGTTGTTTCTGTGAAGCGAAGGTCTTGGAGAGTAGGGAAGATACAATAGAGGGTTCAATCAAAGAAAATGTAATTTAACATAGGATAATACTGGGGCTATATATAGTAAGCCTGAAGGATTAGAATCATACTTTAAGATATGATAGGTTAACAATGTTATCCTATAAAATATAACCAAAAGTGGGAAGGACCCACGAAGCAATACCGATAGAATATATTTTCAGAAAGGATATAATTATGAAGAAACAATTATTTAGTTTAAGTAGTAGTCGATTAAGAAAAATTTTAAGTTTGTTACTTGTGATTACTCTTATCTTAGGAGTGGTAAACTTTAACGGCATCGTTGCTGATGCTAGTGATGATCCTTCCATTGTATATTTTGAGCAGGATGGAATTACAGGAAGTAAGAGCGCAAAGAATAACGGGGATGGAACTGTGGACATCAATTTCTCAGTTACAGGTTCAGACAAAACGAGTTCAACACAACAGGTTACAAAGACAGATATTGTATTAGTAATTGATACATCAAGTAGTATGAATAATAGTTCTAGGTTTTCACGAGCTAAAGAGGCAGCAACGAGCTTTGTTAGTGGTTTACTCAAAGAAGAAAACAAAAATTATGTTCAAATTGGTGTTGTATCATTTAATAGTAAAGCATATACGAATTGTGTATTGAGTAATAATGCTAGTACAGTTAATAACAGTATTAATAATTTGAAAAGTGGTACTGGGTCAGATTTAGGTAAAGGTATTCAGACAGCGGAAGGTATATTAAAGAATTCAAAAACAAATGGTAATAAAATAATGGTAATTCTTAGTGATGGTAACTATAGAGGAGATAATGCAATTACTGATGCAACTAATGCTAAGAAAAATGGTATTACAATTTATTCAATCGCTTATGATTCAGATACTGCAGGAAAAAACAATATGAAGAAGATTGCATCTTCTGACAATCACTATTATGAAGCAAGTGGTTCTTCATCCAATAATACAACTTCAATTATTAATAATATTATGAATGAAATATCCAAAAAAGTGGACGAAACCATTGCCGCAGGACGTGGTGCAAAAATCGTGGACAAGCTTCCATCTTATCTTACAGCTATTGGAGTAGTACCTAGTGATGGAACAACTGCATCGATAGATGATAACAAGCAGGTAGTAACATGGACGATCGGTGAACTTCCAGCTAATAAAACGAGGACATTGACCATTAAAGCAGCACTTGATAAAGAAGCAATTCTGTCCTTATATGCAAAGAATCCATCAAAGAAATGGTTTGATATGAATTTGGATGCTAATTTAACTTATACAAAGACAAATAATACGCCAGGAACCTGCCATATTAACAATCCTCAGCTTCAGTTTATAATTTCGAAGTGTACGATTAAATACTATGTAGATGGAACTTTGCTTGAAACTAAGGAGAGGTATCAATTTAGTGGCGATAGTTTAAGTTTTGGTAATGCAGAAGAATATTTAAATTATAAAGATGTTAAGTATAAGCTTGAAACAAAAGCAACAATCGTTGATTCCTTGGGGGAAAATGTAATTAACCCTGATAGTAATGGTAACTGGTCATTTCCTATGCCTTCTAGTGATGTTACGGTGAAAGTAGACTACTCAACGAAAGAATTCACTGTTAATTACTATGATAGTAAAAATGGAACACCTCTTTCAAGTCAGTTGGTTAAGTATGGTGAATATGCAAGTTATAGTAATGATACGAATGCTCGTTCCTTAGAAAGTCTGAGTTATGAAGAAGGTGGATATAGTTATTCTTTTAGTAATTGGGATAAAGATGAAAAAAATACAAAGATTACTAAAAACACTGATTTTTTTGCGCAGTACAATTCAAAAAAAATTAGATATACGGCTGAATTCTATGCAAATAAGAGTGATATCAACCCTTTTGAGAAGCAGAATATCGAGATGAACTCAAATGGACAATTTTTAGTTACTAAATCTACTGGAACACCTGTTTATAAGGGAAACCTCGCAGAAGGTGTAAAAGAAATGAAGTTTGTTGGATGGGATTTTGATTTCAGCACTTCTATCTCAGGCAATGTAAAAATATATGCTAAGTATGAACCTGTATACAAAACTTATACTGTTTGGTTCTACGCTATGGATGGTAAGACAGTCTTGACAGATTTGACAAAAACGGTTCCATATGGAGCTGGAGTAGAACTTCCAGTTTATCCATATGCAGATTATCGTATAGGTAACGAAGTAAGAATCTTTAAAGAATGGACAAAAAGTGCTAAAGAGTTATCTTCAATTAAGTCCGACACGAAAGTTTATGCATCCTATCGTTCTGTTGATAGATACTATACAGTAACCTGGGACCCAGATAATGGAGGCATCATTCAAAAACATAATGTAGAATATGGTAAGAATGATTCTTGGAAAGGTGTTGCACCAAGAAAAACTGATTCAACAGGACAGTATACATACGAATTTTCACACTGGAATGCTGGAGAAAATAGTGTAATAGGAAATACAGTAGAAAATGTAACCTCCGATATGTATATTAAAGCTTCATACAGTAAAACGATAAACGCATTCACATATAAGTTTGAGTATAGGGTACCTAACAGTGATGGTAGTGACTATGAAACAAATACTGAAGAGTTTTATGTAGAATGGGGTACAAAACTTGATTTACCTAGTGACTTCGAAGATACATTTACGGTATCTGGAGGTGGGATTAAAACGAATTATTCCTTCATCCAATGGTCCAATGAAGATTTTAAGAATGAATATGGAATTAAGTCGAATGGTATTGCAAAAGCAAGTTATGATCAGGAGACATCTTACCGTGTTACTTTTGTAGCAGAGGATAATACAATTATTAAGACGATTTATGTTAAAGACGGTGAAAGTGTACCTGGGGGGGAAGTTCCTGGAGTACCTGATAAGGCAAGCGATGATTCCTATAATTATGAAGATCCTACTTGGGTAGGTGATGTAACAGCACCAATTACTAGCCCTACTACATTTAAGGCAAGCTATACTCCAAAGTTAAGGGAATATACAGTTACAGTTAATATATATCTTGACGGAAGTAAGGCGGAACAGTACTCATTAGTCGGAAATTACGAACAGAGTGTGACTGGAGAATTAGCAGCAATTAATGATGGAATGACTACGGCTGATGGAAAGCAATATCAATATAGTTCAATTGACGGAGCACACTTAGATGGAAGCTCTTATACCACAACAATACGTGGTGATCAAGAGATAAATATTTATTTTGTTGAAAAAACTAGATATAAGATAACTTATTATATGACTGATATGGTTGCACCAGAGGGCTCTTTAGATCTTGTTCCTCAAAAGACAAGTAATGTTCTTGGATATTCTGATGCAGTATATGCAGGAGGAACAATTAATAATACTACTTGGTCATATGACGGCGCTAAAGCTGCTGCAGAATTTAGTAATGCAAAGAATACCTATACCTTTGCAGGCTGGGTAGATGAGAAAGGTAACAAATTTGAAGATACGACAGTAACTGCAGATAAGAATGTTTATGCAAGCTTCACGAGTACAGTTAATCAATATACAGTAACCTTCTTAGACTATACGAAGGATCCAGATACTTCATTTGATGAACGTGATTATAAGGTGGTGGTACAAGAGGTCACAGTAGAATATGGTAAGAGTATAACGATTCCAACTGTTCCTACCCGTGAGGATACTGATCAATATCACTATACAAATCATTCATGGAATCTAGAAGATAGTAGTATTAGTCCTGTAAAGGGAAATCTCGTAGTTTATGCAGAACACTCATATGAGCTTAAAAAGTATGATATTACCTTTATTGATTATAATGGAGATGTTATAAAAACGACAAATGCTTCATTTGGCGAAACAGTAGCAAAACCTACAGAACCTACAAGAGAAGATTCTGAGGACGGTCATTACTCCTATACCTTTGATAAGTGGGTTAATGTTAATACAAAGGAAGAAGTTACTTCATCTGTAGTAGTAAATGGAGAAGCTGTATATCAAGCTGTTTATAAAGAAAAAGAGAACACGTTCAAAGTAACCTTTTTAAATGAAGATGGAAAAGCTTTTGGTTTTGAACCTTTCCAAGTAGATATTACTTGGGGTAAGTCTTTGAGTGATGAAATAAAGGCAGATGCAAAAGCACTTGCTGAGAAAGCGGCTACGAACAAGTCAAATCAGTTTATTACATATACTTTTGCAAACTGGACAATGAAACAAGTAGTAGATAATGTTGAAACAAAAGTTGATGCTACATCAAGTATTAACGGAGAAATAATAAGTGATTTGGTTGTTTATGCTTCCTATCTTAATGCAGAGAATGTATATACAATTACTTATATGAAAGCGGATGGAAAAGAGCCACTAGATTCCATTAAAGTAAAAGCAGGAGAGAGATTTGTAGTAAGTGAGAGTGGGCCTGTAAAGGAAAGCACTAATACGAAAGTTTTCACATTTAGTCAATGGGTGGAAGAAGTCTCTGGAAACACAGGTATTGAGAAGATTCCAGTGTCTGTAATTGAGTCAGTTGAAAAAGATCATGTATTATATCCTGAGTATGAGGAATCCACACGTTTCTACAGTGTTAATTTCTTGAATTATGACGAAAAAAGTATTGGAGACACTCAGTATGTAGAGTATGGGGCATCTGCAAAAGCACCATCGAATCCAACTAGACCTAATGATTATACAAGTACTACAAGAACAGAATACAAATTTAGTGGTTGGGATGTTGATTTCTCTTCGATTGAGGCTGATACTATAGTAATTGCACAATATAACTCAAAGAATTACGATATAAGACCAACAACACCAACGACACCAACGACACCAACAACACCTACGACACCTACGGCACCAACAGAACCAACTCCGTCTACACCAGAGATTGAGGATGTTGATGTTATAGAGGATATTCCAGAGGGTACTCCTGAGATTCCTCAGGGTAAACCAGAAGTAGATGAAGAGGATGATCAGTTGTTAGAAGACGATATGATGGAAGAAGTTCTAGATGTTACAGGTGACGAGATTCCACAAGGAACTCCTACTTTACCTAAGACTGGTACTGCACCAGTAGGTATCTTCTACGGACTTGGTGCAGCATGTATCATTATTGGTGCATCCATCGTAGTGTTTGGTAAAAAGAAGAAAGAAGATTGTGAATAAAAGCGAGTGAAGCAAAAGAAAACTTGCTGTGAAGTGTTATTATTAATATGAATTAAGGATAGATTGTCGTAAAACTCAGGAAACTGATTATGCGACAATCTATTTTTTATGTTATTCCTCCGAACTTCCTATCATATAAAAAGGCTTGGAAGGATGCGCACTACACTGCACTACGGCACGGAACAAAAGATGAAAAAAATGTTAAATAATGACGACTTTTTATTTGATTTCTTGTGAGAGATTACAGTTGAATAATACTCAATATTGACATATTATGTCTATATACTACAGACATTTAATATTTTAGAAAAGGTGTGTGTTAACATTGGATACCGAGCAATTGTATCGGGTAAAGAGAAAAGATCTACCAAAACTTCAAGTTTTATTAGCAGAGTGCTTTCAAGAAGATCCATTATACAATAAGTTAATACCGGATGATCGTATCCGGAAAAAGTTATTACCTCAATTATTTCATAGTGATTTATTAGAATATTTCAAGGAATGTGAAATCTATGCAGATAGTGAGGAACTAAATAGTATTATCGTTATTTCAGATGAGAGTGAAGTGTATAATGCAATACAATATTATATGACAGA
Source organism: Bacillota bacterium (assembly GCA_023410575.1). Classification (GTDB taxonomy): domain Bacteria; phylum Bacillota; class Clostridia; order Lachnospirales; family Lachnospiraceae; genus Lachnoclostridium. The sequence continues at coordinate 26,214 of JAEYPP010000040.1, forward strand.
ACTTATGGCAACCATCCGTACAGATAGTTATTTAATTAAGGAAGATCCATCTTTAAAGACGTTACACAATTTTATGGTTGGAAAAGAGTATTTGAATTCAAAGTGGACTGACATGCTACATAACAACAAGCGACTTCATATTATTTATCTTGCCGCAAGACCATCAATGCAACATCATGGTTTATCCGGACATCTATTGAACGAGGTTATGGACTATGCAGATCAAGAAGGACTCATGGTTTCTCTGGAAACTCACAACGAAAAAAATTTACCATTTTATATGCATCACGGATTTGAAGTTTTTAAGACGATTGAGCATCATTTTGGCTTAAAACAATATTGTCTTATCCGTAAATATAGGGGTAAGGAAGAGTATTCACAACAACAGTCTAGAAGAGAGGATGCTGTGTAGGGGTTAGGGCTATTACATAAATGGAAATTTAGCTGTTGAAAATTTCATTTATGTAGTAGCTTTTTTGGATATTTCTTAAATTCTAACAGATAATAGATAGGAGGATTTCATTACTTCCCCTATTAAGCGCATGAGGTTATATTCGGATGTTGGTGATACTGAATGCATTAGCTAGATATATTGATGATAATCAATATTTTAGCTGTATGATACTATTAATGCTGATCCCGTATATATCAGATGAGAATTAAATTATATACTAAAGGCAGAGTTTAATTGGGATAATACTAATAAGTATATCAAGGATGCTAGTGATTGGTTTATCCTTCGGTCTAACTAACATAAATTGGTATAAAAAAGTGCCAAATTGTTGTTGACTTATGTAATAATACGTGATAAACTAACTGAGCTGTCAAACAGAAACAATAATTGTTTGAATATTATAGACAATTTAATTAGTGATATTTACATGGTTTCGAGTACATTTTATTGTAATGATAAGTAAATATTCTTAGATTGAGAAAGAAATCGAAAAATTCAAAATTACTTATTGACAATGAATCGAATGCGTGATATACTAAGCAAGCTGTCGCAAGACAGAATGTGACAAAAAAAAGAACATTGAAAACTGAACAGTGAAACAACCTTGAAATTCGTTGAGAATTCCTAGTTAATAAACTAGGCGAGTTAGTAAAGTCTTGCTTGCAAGACAAGAGACTAACAAATAGAACTGTTTTTTTAAGTCTTACGATTTAAAAAAAACAACTCCTTAATTACGATTTTTATCCTAAAAATCGTAATTAAGTATCAGTAAACGGAATCAAAGATGACAATTAAGGCAAACTTAGAAATTTTGCGAAAGCAAAATTTGTCAGCTAATTGTTCTGAAAAGATTAAAAGCTTAAAGGTATCCGCTTGATTAAAAGTCAATCGGTATCAGTTTTTAACTTCGTTAAAAACTTTAATTTGAGAGTTTGATCCTGGCTCAGGATGAACGCTGGCGG
>JAEYPP010000066.1 GCA_023410575.1 Bacillota bacterium
CTCCTTTGCTATTGTAGTGCGGTTTGAGACCCACACTCATTATAGCAAAGGAGTTTTCTTATGAAAACGCTAGAAGCCATTGGGGTCCACCAGCATAGCTGGTGGTTTATTAAAGATTGCCCTACAACAAAGAGCTGCTGTGCCAATTATGGCAACAACAGCTCCCTACATATAAAATATTACTGCAATTGTCGATAATAAAATATAGCTAATTGCGTGCGATCTCGTAAATCTAGCTTGAGTAATATATTACTTAAGTAATTACGCACAGTACCTTCACTTAAATACATGGAGTCTGCAATCTCTTTATTGCTCTGACCATCTGCAACTAATTCAATCATTTCAAATTCTCTCTGGGTTAAATGGTAAGCCTCATAATTAAATTTTTTCTCACCTTGAACTAAGTTAGGTATCTTATTAATAACATCACTTCCAAAAACACTCTGTCCAATATATACTGCCTTTAGTGCAGGTATGATACTGTCGTAATCTTGCTTTAATAAATATCCTTTCGCACCAATTTTTAATGCCCTTATGATATATTCATCATCTGTAAAAGTCGTTAAAAACAATATCTTGGCATCTTTTCTTTTCTGTAAAATCTGAGTTGCTGCCTCAATTCCTGTCATATTTTTCATACGAATATCCATAAGTAGTATATCAGGTTCATAATTCTCATATAGTTGAATTGCTTCTGTTCCATCATTCCCTATTGCAACAATTTGTATCTGTGAGTCTGCTTCTAATATTACCTTTAAAGACATACATACTAGCTTATCATCATCGACAACTAAAACTCTCATATCAATACCATCCTTTAATCAATTTCTATGATTCTTAGGTATCATTACAAAAATTCGATAGCCATGCTCTTTCGTAATCGTAATTGTACCATTTAATCCTGACACACGTTCTTGCATATTGCTTAATCCAATACCATCTGTTGACGCGTTTTTTTCTTCTGTTCCATTATCACATATTAACAGCTGATAGATTGCTGGATGTTCTCTTAGAACCACCTCGACATTTGTTGCATTGCTATGTTTAATTATATTAGCGCATGCCTCTTTTAAAATGGAAATAAAACAAAACTTTACTTTTCGATCAATATCTTTTCCCATATCATAATCCAGTGTAATGTTGCAAAAAGTAAAATCCTGAACAATTTGACGTATCCCCTCTTCTAAATCAATGGAATCATCGTGTAAATCGTGAACACTTGTGCGTATTGAGTTCATTGCACTGTTAAGAGTATCTTTTAAGTCATTCAGGCATTCTTTCATTTGCTCCTCTTTGTTCATAGCTATGCTTGCACCTACCATTAAGATGGAGCGTGATAACATATGACCAACGTTATCATGGATTTCTCGTGCAATTCGATTTCGTTCTTGTAATGTTGCAAGATGGATTTCAACGTCTTGATTTGCTTCTATCTCACTATTTTTGGCTTTCATAATCCTTTCCATCTGTCTCGAATCATCATACAATTTTATGTACTTTTGATGTAATTCTCTTCTTTCAATTGTTCTTAATGCTAAGGCTATCATAAAGACGAACAAAAAGAATAGATAAAATCGTTGAAACGTATCAAAATCGAAAAAAAAGAACACAAAAAATAAACACGCGGATAGTAAATAGATGTATTTCTTACGAATCACTGATTCATAAAGTACAAGTGGTAAAAGAAAAAAGAATGTAGGTTCTATGATACATGCTATAATAAATGCAACTGTTAAAGTATGAAAAAGCCAAGAACATTTTAATGCATAGGTGAATTCAGAGATAGAAACTGCAACTATAACTACGGCTAAGCTAAGTTCTATTTGGTTTGACAGATCTAATAAGAAAAAACAACCCATCAATAATAGCAAACGGTCAATGATTACGTGCACACTCGAATCCTCCTAATATTTATTCATTTATAATTATAACATTTAATTTTTTTAGTTACAATGCTTCATTATTCTGTAAACATAACAGAATCTTGTACACTTATGAAAATTATTTTTTCATTATGACAATTGTCACATCGAGTTCTGACATTAAGCACTTACTATGAAAACAAAATTTATATATACTAAAGCAAGATAATTAATGATGCACTTTTAGAAAGGAGTATTTATGGTTGTTAAAATTGAAAATTTAGTAAAAAGATATAAAGATTTAGTTGCACTCGATCACCTTAATCTTGAAATCGAAGAAGGAGAAATCTTTGGTTTATTAGGACCAAATGGTTCCGGTAAATCAACTTGCATTGGTTGTATTTTATCCCTATTAAAGTATGACAAAGGCACTATCAAAGTTTTTGATAAAACCATGCATCCATCAAGCTACGATTTGAAACGCCGTATTGGTGTAGTATTGCAAAATGTTGCTGTATTTAATGAATTAACTGTTTACGAAAACATCGATTATTTTTGTGGGCTTTATGTAGATGATAAAGAGAAAAGAAAGAAATTAGTCGAAGAGGCACTCCAGTTTGTAGGTCTAGAAGAATTTCGAAAGTTCTATCCAAAGAAATTGTCTGGTGGTTTATTACGAAGATTAAACATAGCATGTGGAATTGCTCATAAACCTGATTTAATTATCTTAGATGAGCCAACAGTAGCTGTAGATCCACAAAGTAGAAACAAGATATTAGAAGGAATTGTTGAATTAAATCGTCAGGGTGCAACCATTATTTACACCTCTCATTACATGGAAGAAGTAGAGCAAATTTGTACAAAAATTGCTATTATTGATAAAGGTAAAAACATTGCAATGGGTACAAAGCAAGAGTTAAAGGCAATGATTAAAACTGGTGAGACAATCACGATTGATGTCTTAAACCTAGCTGATCAACATCTTGAAAAAATAAAGGAACTCCCACATGTATATCGTGTAACTTACGAAAACCAAAAATTGATGATCGTTTGCTCTGGTGGCAAACATAACTTAATTCGTATTCTTGATTACTTAAAAAATGCTGAAATTCATTTTGGAAGAGTATATTCTGAGTTGCCAACATTAAATGATGTATTCCTTGAAATCACAGGAAAAGAGTTAAGAGACTAGGAGGTTAACTATGTTTTTCCATCAATATAAATATCGAATCAAATATTTTATGAAAACTCCAACGATTTTGTTCTGGGCTCTCATTTTTCCTATTCTATTAGGAACTATGTTTCGATGTACTTTTGGTGCTGTAACACAACTAGACGGTTTTGAGACAATTCCTGTTGCAGTTGTGATCGATAAAGAAACCGATGCTAATTCACAATTTTTAACCATGATGACAGAGATAACTTATGATAACCAGGATCTTATGTTTGATGTTACAAAAGCAACAACCGATGAGGCACAAGATCTTTTACGAAACGGGGATATCATTGGAATTATAACTTTGAATGATAATCGGGAATTAACCGTTGCAAAATCTGGTATGACACAAAGTATCATCCAACAGTTTCTAAATCAATATTTACGTTCAGAAGCCTATATAACGGATATTGCAAAAAATCATCCAGAGAACTTAGAACAAGCAGTGAATAATCTCTCACAGGAGATGGATTTAGTTCAGTCTACTTCTCTTGCTGGCTCTAATATGTCATTCGTTACACAGTACTTTTACGCTTTAATCGCTATGACTTGTTTATTTGGTTGTTATCTAGGAAAAAGTAATGCGAAAGATATTCAGGCCAATTTATCTTCAATTGCTGCTCGAAGATGCGTTTCAGCTAGTAAAAAGATTACCTTGGTGTTCGCAGATTCTCTAGCTGCACTTACGATTCATTTTCTAGAGATCGTCATCGTTTACTTTTATCTGTTGCTCATTGGAGTTGATATTGGAAAACAACCATTACTATTCTTCCTCACCTGCTTCTTTGGTAGTATGATTGGTATTCTACTTGGACAATTTGTTGGTGTGGCAGTCAGAGGTTCTGAAAATGCCAAAGAAGGTATTTGCACCTCAGTCAGTTTAGCACTTAGCTTTTTAAGTGGACTTATGTTTGCTAATATAAAAGACATCGTTGAAAAAAATGCACCAATTGTTAATCGTATTAATCCTGCAGCTTTAATCACAGATTGTTTTTATTGTCTTTCTGTATTTGATGACTACACAAGGTATTTTCGAAGTTTAATTTCACTCATCATTATTTCAATTATATTATTTATTGGAACAATTCTATTGATAAGGAGGGAACGTTATGAAAGTATATAGTACTTTTTTCAAAATAATTAAAAAGAATATCGGTACTATTATTATGTACATTGCTATCTTCGTCTTAGTCTCCCTTCTTTCAGCAAGCTTTGGTTCTACACCATCCGTTACTTCGTTTGAAGCATCAAAAACGAAAATGGCAGTCATTGACCGCGACAATACTACAACAAGTCAAGGAATTTACGACTATTTATCAAACACACAACAACTGATTGACTTAGAGGATGACATAGAAGTATTTCAGGATGAATTATATTATCGAAATGTTAGTCTAATTATCATCATTCCTGAAAATATGGAGGCTAATCTTATTGCTGGTAAAGAAATACAAATTGAAAGCATTGAAGAGCCCAATTCACAAAACGGTATCTATATTGAGCTTCAACTAGAACAGTACTTAAGCATATTAAAGAATTATTTAAGTCTTGGAGTCAATCCTACTGAAGCTTTAGCTAAAACGAGTGAGCTAATGAACCAACAAACTACAGTATCCGTTCAAACATCTGAAACTACTGCTAGTTCAACACCGAACTATCATAACTATTTTGCATTAATGCCTTATGCTCTTACTGGTATTATGGTAAGTATACTAGGTATGGTCATGTTAGCCTTTAATCAGGAGGATCTTAGAAGACGTACCATTTGCTCATCCTTTTCCTTAAAGAAGCGAAACCTATCTCTCGTACTTGGATGTCTTACGCTTGCATTTGCTATCTTACTAACACTTCTTATACTACCTTTACTTATTTATGGAACTGACATGTTATCAAGCTCAGTATATATATTCTACGTGTTAAATGCATTAGCTATGACTATTTTCTCAGTTTCTCTTGGATTCTTAATTGGATTGGTTAGTAAAACTGTGGATCATGTAGGAGCATATGGTACAACATTTTCTTTAGGTTTAAACTTCTTAGGTGGGGTTTTTGTTCCACTCTCGTTTATGCCAGAAAGTGTAATCAATGTGAGCAAGTTCTTTCCTACGTACTGGTATTCCATGACTTCAGCAATTTTAGCTGAAAATAGTAAGCTTACTGGTGAAAACTTACACGATGTTATTTATAATATCTTAATCCAAGTTGGATTCGCTGTTGTAATCATGGGTGTAGCACTTGTCTTTTCACGTAGAAAGAATCAATCGGTTTAACAAGAAGACTCACATCCAAAAAAATCAATAGATTTATCAAGAAGGTTATTTATATCAATTTACCAAAAAAGGAGCAAGTTAATTGCTCCTTTTTTTATTATAAAAAAACATATAAATTGCTGTCGAACAAATAATGATATATCCAAGTATACTAAAGATATCGGGAAACTGCCCAAAAATAAAAAATCCTAACAATGCTGTAAATACAACCTGTGAATAGTCATATACTGAAATTTCTTTTCCTGGTGCAAAGGTATATGCTGCTGTAATTGTAAATTGTCCACCTGCTGCTGCAAGACCTGCACATAATAAGAAGAGCACTTGTTTCAATGACATTGGATGATACGTAAGAAGAAGAGATGGTAACGTAAATATACAAGAAAACGCAGAGAAAAAGCATACAATAACTGGTCCTTTTACTCCACGCTTACCAAGGTGACGAACTGTAGTATAAGCTGCTCCAGCACCAAATCCCCCAATTAATCCTATAATGGAAGGAAATAAATCCATATTGGTAAACGTTGGCTTTATAATAAATAAACTGCCGACAAATGCAGTCATAACAGCCATAGCTTGTACGAGATTTATTTTCTCTTTCAAAAATAAATAACTTAATATGATAACGAAGAATGGGGACATTTTATTTAGCATAGAAGCATCCGATAAAACAAGATGATCTACTGCATAAAAATTGCACAAAACTCCAATCGTTCCAAATATGGAACGAAGTACTAAAAACTTAAAATCCTCTCTTTTCCAATGGAATTTTTCTCTCTTACGAATAATAACTGCAATAGCAAAAATTAACGCTACTAAATTACGAAAAAAACTCTTTTGAATAAAGGGCAAATCTCCTGCCAAACGTACGAACGTGCTCATAAAAGCAAAGCATAACGCTGATGACAGAATACAAATAATTCCTTTTGTTATTGATTTCACTTAACTGAATCTCCCATCTAAGTAATGTGATCATGTATATATAGATTATAAAGATATTAAAATGATTTATCAATGGTAACAATTACTTTTCGATATAGTCGTATTAATAACAATTAAACCTAGACTTAATAACCATATTTACTATTGAATTAACAAAATCGAAGATGTATAATGTAGCTTAGAAGAAAGGATGAGTTGCATGAAACGTCATAATTATTGGTATCCAGTTGATAATGCAGGTAAAATATTTCCAGCAGTATCCAAGGATAGTCGCAGTTCTGTTTTTCGATTATCCTGTTATTTGAACGAAATAATTGATCCAAAACGATTAGAAGCTGCAGTTAATGATGTATTACCTCGTTTTGAAACATTCGCTGTAGAGTTAAAAAGTGGCTTGTTTTGGAACTACCTCTCTAAAAATCGCCATAGAGCTATTGTTGTAAAAGAGTCTCCCATTATCTGTAAGTATGTTCCGGCTGCAACAAATCATGGATATCTATTTACGGTATACTACTTTGATAATAAAGTAACTCTTGAAACCTTTCATTGCATAAGTGATGGAACTGGTGCTATGGAATTTTTAAAATCAATTACCTTTCGATATTATCAGCTTGGTGGAAAAAAATTAGACCCAGAAGGAATCATTAAAGGAAATCTACCATTACATATTGATGAAACAAGTGATATGTTTTGTGATTCCTATGACGAAACTCAAAAGAAAACGTTAAAGGAAGAACCTGCTTTTCATCTTAGTGGTGAAAAATTTGCTGACAACTATTCTTTATTAATAAAAGCTAAGATACCTACACAACAATTACTTAATCTCACAAGAAGCCATCAAGCAACGATAGGTGAATACATAACCGCACTTGTCGCTTATAGTATATACACAACTCAACGATCTTGTCGTATAACGAAAAAACCAATAAAAATATTTGTTCCTGTTAATTTACGTCGATTCTTCCCTTCTCAAACACTACGTAACTTTTCGCTCTATATTAAGGCAAGCTTCGCTGGTGCACAAAATTGGTCATTTGAGCGTATGCTAGAAGAAACAAAGCTTCAATTTAAGCAGCAGCTCACGAAGGAAGATTTACAAAGAAGAATTAATTCCAATGTAAGTATCGAAAAAAATTATGCAATTAAACTCATTCCATTATTCATCAAAAACATTGCATTCCAATTAAGTTACTATTACTTAGCAGAAAATATTAATACATATGCAATTTCCAATCTTGGTGAAATCAAATTACCAACTCAAATGCAAGACCTTATCAAAGATGTTGATTTTTCCATCGGTGGAACTAGTATGGCAATTGCGTCAATTCATGGCTATACGAATCTAAACTTTAATACAAATTTTAAGGATTTAAGCGTGATTCAATCTGTTTTGCACGAATTAACTTCTGCTGGTATTCCAATTATAATTGATACAAATTATAGGGAGGGATTCGATGAGATATTGTAGAACATGTAATTTATCCTATAACACTCCCCTGGCTCACTGCTTATTCTGTAATAGCCAACTAGAAGACTGTGAAGGTCTTACTAATAATGCTTCTGATTATTATTATCCACAGTTTCAGAAACAAAAAAGAGCAAGAAATTATTTTAAAAAGATTTTAAGCTTTCTTATCATTGTCGCTTTGTTTACATGTCTGTTCCTAGATTTAGCTGTTACCAAAAGACTTTCTTGGTCGCTTTATACAAACTCAAGTCTTTTGTATGCTTTATATCTTGGATTCCTGTTTGCAAGTAAAAAAAAGAAGATTAAGAAAGTAACCTCCGCAGCTTATGCTTCTATTCTATTCTTATTAACAATTGGAATATTTGGAAAAGACTCTGTTTGGGCAATTGACTTTATTCTTCCACTTGGTCTTCTAACTATTAATATATGCTTAACCTTTTATTTTCTACTACGAAGACGAAAGGCTTTACATGACATTGCCATTTATAATCTGATTGCTTCCTGTTTAGGGTTAATGCCATTGTTTTTGATTATGCTACATAAACTGACTTTTACATGGCCATCGATTACTTGCGGTTTATACAGCTTAGTTATATTGTTTGGATTGTTATTTTTCACAACAAAGGATACAAAGGATGAATTAAAAAGAAGATTTCATTTATAAATTAGGAAATTCAGAGGAATTTCCTCGTATATAAAAAAACAAAGAGCTCTATTGTATATTTAAGCGTGCCTGACAAGTCCTTGACGTATCGAATTGACTTGTGAGAACGCACATATATACAATAGAGCTCTTTGCTTAGAATCTAGAATACGAAGTTCATATAATGAGTTGCGTTAATTAAAGTTTCCCAAGTATCATAGTTAACAACTCCTGTAACAGTTAATCCGTATGCTTTTTGGAATCTTTCCACTGCTTTACTACTTGCTTTGTTATATTCTCCAGTTACACTTACCTTAAAGCCAAGCTCGTTTAATCTTTGCTGAAGATTCTTCACATCCAAACCATCCATAAGATTACCCGATGTATATTTTAACTCTCTAAAAATTTCTTTCCCTTGATAAGTTAAGAATTCAAGACCTAAGTACTGAAAATGCATGGTATCTGAACATATCTCAAAGTCTCCTCCCCAATACCAACCGTGACTTTCAAAAATCTCAATTACTTCATCCGGAATACAATAAGGATTACTCTTATTTCTCAGATCATTTCCCTTTCCCAGAAAATAATCATTGTCATAATTTCCCCAATTAATATCGATAGCACAACCGAAAGCATGAATCGACATTAAGTCTATATTTTTTAATCCTACACCATTTACTTTACGATAACTATATCCTACTAACTCTTTAATCGGGAACTGAATATCTAACTGATAAATTTCATCAAAAATTTGTTTTACTGAATTGGCTAGTTTTTTATGAATTGTAATTTTCATACTAGATGAGTACTTTTTCCCATTCGACTTCATCTTCCAGACTTTTACTTTGAAGGTTGTCATATTCTTTGATGCTTCTGCTGCAGTTTTAAAACCTTTAGGGCGATTACTCATCGTATATGCTTTATAGTCCGTTCCCATAATGTACTGATATCTTGCATTATTACTTTCAATTGGTAAGTTTGATTTACTTACTGTTGGCGTCGGTATAGCCGTAGGGGTAGGTATAGCCGTAGGGGTAGGAGCTGTTGTTGGCTTTGGTGCCTTTGTTGGTGTTGGTGCTGTTGTTGGTGTAGGTGCTGTTGTTGGCGTTGGTGCTGTTGTTGGTAGTGATGTTATTGATGGTGTTAGTAATGATGTATAATCTATGGTAGCGTTGGCTTTTTTATTATCAGCAATCGTAGCTACAGCTGGTAATACACTAATTATGAAAAGCATCGCGATACACAAAGTAATTACTTTTTTTATCTTATTAGGCTTTTGAAGTTCTCTCTTCATAATCTTAGTCCTTCCTTCTTCTCGTCTCTCCCATACTATCATTTACCTTTGTTAAAAGTGTGGCACTTTTGTCATAATCAAAATTATGGACCATATACTAGAATAAGGATTTTGTCCTTAATTTGCAGTTGAAAGGAGACTTTTATGGGCTTATTCTCCAAAAAGAAAAGAGAAAAGGAAATCTTAAAGAAGGATTTTGAGGAGCAAAATCAACCTAAAGATTACTGGATTTGTCCAAAATGCCAGACAAGTAATTCTTTAACAAGCAGATATTGCAAGGACTGTGGTTATTACAGATAAAGGGTGCATGAGCACCCTTTATCTGTAATACTTCCAGTTGTTATCAAACCTTTATCCCATAAAGGTATGGATCTATATAGGTAATTAATCAATTTCATAATAGAAATTTTGTACTTTCGACAAATTCCTTAATGCCAATTCTGGTATCGTGAATTGACGAAAAGGGGATGTCGCACTACAGTTAGTACGACATCCCCTTTTTCTCATGTATGTAATCTTTTATTAATTTACTATTTTCTTTATTGTCGCAATGATTTCTTCAGGCTCATAAGGCTTAGTTAAGAAATCATCAACTCCTAATTTTAATGCATCGATAATCTTATTCTTTTGACCAGCAGCTGTCACCATAACAACTCTTGCTTTTGGGTCAAACTCTTTGATTAACTTTAAAGCCTCTACACCATCCATTACAGGCATAGTAATATCCATTGTTACTACATCAGGTTTTAACTCCTTATACATAGCAACACCTTTACTTCCATCTTCTGCCTGACCAACTACAGTAAATCCACCCTCGCTTAAGATTGATTCTAATATCTTTCTGGATGTTCTGGAATCATCTATGATTAATACTGTTCCCATACTATTCTCCTCCATATTGATTTTGATTTAATTTATACTCCAAGGTGTTTTCACGGATAATACTAGTTTCACCCATTGGCCACTAACCTGAATTGGAAGTACATAAAACTCATTTTCGGAATATAGAGTCGATTTATCAAAAACCTGAGGTGGTAACATATCCAATTCTACATCATCTTGGCTCAACTTACTCGCAAACAAACCATTAATGCAATTAATGAATTCACATACTGCATCCAATGCATCTGCATCAACGCTTGTAAAATCTTCTCTTCCAAAAGGAGATGCAATGGAAAGTAACTCGTTATCATCACATGTCAATGCGATTAATGAAGTGAATTCACCTTCTAAGGCTTGCAATGCAATATGATTTGCTTTTACCTCTTTCACCTTTGTTAGAGCTCCAATGTCAAGGTCAGAACTCGCAAATCGAATAATATTCTTAAGCACTAATGTAATCAATATATTATATGGTTCTTCAGCTTTTACAATAGACTTAACTACCTGGTCCACATCACCATTTTTTAAATCTTCCATTAAAGAATCGGAGAATTCATTTTCTAATTGGAAATTTTGTAAACAAGCATCTATTTTTTCTTTTGTCAATATTTGATTTTCACTTGCTGCTTGAATAAACATTAAATAAGGATTCCCTTGTAAACTCAATAACTTTGATACATCAGTCTCTTTCAAATACCCCTTCTCAACAGCGATATCTCCAAATCGCTTGTCCATTTTCATTTGTAACTGATTTACCTCATCTGCCTTCGCAGGTGTTAGCAGATTTTGTTCCACTGCAATTAATCCCAATTTCACTCGGTTATTTTTACGATATTCTAGAATTTCTTCTAACTGCTGCTCAGTAATAATATTTTTACCTAGCAGATAATTACCGAAACTTCGACAAAACATGCAAAAATCTCCCTTCTGTATTATATAGTTTTTCCAATATCAATTATACTATAATTTCGCTCTAATTTGTACTATTTTTTTCCACATTTCTCTCTTTTCTTTTCCTTTTTCGAATACATTCTACTAATTCTTGCGAAATACTTAATTTACTTGGATTTTCAGGTATCTGATCGTAATCAAACCATGTAGCTTCACTAAGTTCACTTTCTTGCAATGTGACGGTATCGTCTCCATCCAATTCAGCAAAAAAGCCAATCATGATGCTATCAGAGAATGCCCATGGTGAACTTTTATAATACTGAATATTTTTTACTTTCAGTCCCACTTCCTCCATTACTTCTCTCTGTACTGCTTCCTCAAAACTTTCTCCAATTTCGACATATCCAGCCACTAGCGCATAATACTTATATACACTATGTGCGTACTTAGTCATTAACAAACGTCTTCCATCTGTAATCGCAACAATCACTGCTGGTGATATCTTAGGATAAATTGTTGTATGACAATCTGGACAACATAAACCTCGTTCTGTTTTACTAGTCAAAAGCTTTGTCTGACATCGACCACAGTATGTATTGTCCCGTCTCCAACGATATAGCTGACTAGCTGTCACTCCAGCAAATGCCTCATATTGTAAGGAAAAGCTGCGGAAAACATCTATTTCATTCCACTGAAATTTATGATCATTAATGTTAATATCTAACTCTTTTCTATCACCTAAATATAAAAAGATACCTTGATTATCAATTGCAAATAAATATTCTACATTACGAATTAACCGAGTCGAATCAACGAAATCAGCTACAATAGGAAGTCGCAATTCTCCTTCTCTATTCACTAATAAAACCTGTCGATCGTGAAAAAAAGTTACAATATCACTATCTTTTGCTTTTACCACTCTAAACTCTGTATTTAGCTTGTGCGGTGCTATTTCATGTATCATAAAGCCTCCATATATCTAGTCATGTATTTTTACTGTTTTCTTATATAAGCTTTTTTAAAGAACTCCACATTAACGGAATAATTCGACATCAAAGTATCTCTCTTGAAAATAAATTTGAGTCATAATTTCTTCATCGGTAAAATTTACACCTTCTGGCGCTACAATCCATTTGTCTTCAATATCATTATAACGATGTAATACTGCAATCACAATACCTTCGTATGTATCAAGTGGCTCATTAACTCCAAGCAAATATACATCCTGTTCTGCTCCATCTGCTGCCATGATTCCATCCACATATCCATAGTTGATTGGATAATGAAGATGAGAAAATCGTGGATGGATACTACCAAGAGGACGATCAATTTTACCCTTCACCTTTTTCCCAATAATATTAGAATAATCCAATGGGTGTGCCTCTTTATCATAGGTTGCTGTAATGTAATAGCTCACATTATGTTGAATCTTACCTTTGTGATAACAGTCATCAACATGACGAATTTGTTTTATCTTAAAATCCTTAAATAGCTCCATCAAACTATTCAAGTCTACGTAAAAATGTGGTATATCCTTCTTCGTTCTGTTACTTGTTTTCATCACAGTATTTTCATCTAGTTTATGAAATCCAGCCTCCCTAAAGGCCCAGGACTCCTTTGATTCTAACGTAAGGTAAACTTCTCCACCTGGCTTTAATACCCTTTTAATCTCTTCGATTATTTGATAAATTCCTTTGGAATCAGTATGTGAAACAACATGGTATGAAAAAATACAGTCAAACGCATTGTCAGAAAAAGGAAGTTGTTTAATATCACAGACTTTTGAGCGAATAAAGACATGCTCTCTTTCTTCCCATTCTCTTAGATGCTGTATGCTGTATTCTGATAAATCAACCGATGTCACCTTAAATCCTCTTTTTGCAAATAAAATGGAATGTCTTCCTAAGCCACATCCTAAATCAAGTACTGAACGTCGTCCTTCATGTTGCCATTTTTCACAAAAATAATAACTTTCCTCACACGGAGTTAGCCACAAATTATCTTTTTCTGTTTCCCAATCCCAACACTTTGAATCAATCATTAGCACCCTCCTATAAAGCATTTACCATATTATAGCTTATTCTACAAAATTATTCTATTCTTTTTCGTATATTTTGGAAAAAGTGTTCCATAATAATTATTGTAGTGCATCAATTACTTAGAAAGGAAGTAGTTAATATGGCAAAGAACAAGGATAATAACTTTAAAAGTAAAAATTCCTCTAACAAAAGTTCAAAAAATTCAGTTAGCAACGAAAGCTCAAATAATTCTAATAAAAGTTCAAATAATTCTTCTAGCAACTCTAATAATAACTGCACAAGATAATTTAAAACTAATATTTCTCTTAAGTAGACAAAAGCCAATGAGGTTGCTCATCGATAGCCTCATTGGCTTTTGCTATTACAGACCCTAAGTACCGACGACTTCATAACAGTATGCTCCTGAATTATGTTTGGTCTCCCATTTATAGCAAGTCCATTTATGTGCAAAATGACGTGTGAAATAAAAGGTATCTGTGGTTTCTCGCTGTAAACTCGTATATAATATATAATAAGTACGAAATCTAATGCCACTTACTTTATGTAAGGAAAGGAATCGATAATGGATCAATTACTTCATATTCATACCGATGGGATACAACAAGACGGAAAGGATACCTTTCATAATCACCGTTATGAACCAACACCTTATCAATGGATTGAAAAGCTTTTCGACAATTTTATTTTGTCTTCTACTGATACTTTAGTTGATTTTGGATGTGGAAAAGGCCGACTTAACTTTTATGTCAGTTACCGTTTTAGTTGCCATACCAAAGGAATTGAATTTAATCCAACTTATTATGAAGATGCACTTGTTAACCTTAGTTCTTATGTAAGAAGAAAACAAAGTAACATCCATTTTTTCCTTTGTAAAGCTCAAGATTACCAAGTGCAGCCAGAAGATACGGTATTCTATTTCTTTAACCCTTTTTCACCACCAATATTTAAAAAGGTTATGACAAATATACAAATTTCGTTAGAGGAAAACGCTAGGAAAGCTTACTGTATCCTATACTATCCTGATGAAGAATATATTGATTTTTTGGCAAACCAAACAGGTTTTCAGCTAATGAAATCAATTGAAGTAAACCCAAATACGAATAATCCACGGGAATGCTTCTTAATTTATTCGACCACACATTAGATTACTAGAACTATAACGCCTTAATCCACGATAAAAAACAAAAATAGAAAGAGATACGATGCCAATAGTGAATAAGAAAACATATGAGAACTCCTCAATATTAAAATGCAGGATTAATCTCATTGGCATATAATGCACAAATTGTACCGGTACGATTGTATATAAGATTAATTTTGCGATTCCTTTAAAAATACCGTCTGCGGGATAGGTAGAAAAATGAATGAGCGAGCTATTCACATAATCTGCAATTACATCCGAGCGCACAATCCAAAACGCAAGACTGCCAAAAAGTACTGCAATCGCTGTATATGCAACTGCACTAAAGACTGAAAATAGCAGGTACATGAGTATTTTCTCAGGCTTTACGATTAGGACAACAACGATTCCATAAACGAGATCTCCAATCGACGAGATGTTTGTTTGTGAACAGATGAGTGAAAATAGTATATTCTTGGGCTGTACCAAAAATGAATCAAGTTGTCCTTTCATGATAGCATCCGAAAGCGTGAATGCTCTATTAAACAGAATATGAGCAATTCCATACGAAGAACAAGCTATTGCCCATAACATCATAACTTCTCTCATCTGATAACCACCAAAATCTGATTTAAGAGAAAACAATACAATCCATTGAATAATAAATGTTGCATTGTTAAGCATCATAAAAATAATATTGATAATAAATGAGATATGATTCGTCATCTCACGCATTACATTATATTTTATGGAAAGCATGGTTACTTTTAATTGATTTCTAGCCGCCATTAACATTTAATCGCTTCACCCCTTTCTGATACATAACGTACATAAATACTGATATTACACCTAGATAACCAAGTTGTGCTATCAGTACCTTAAAAAATAAAGGAAAACTAAAATCGATAATTAATTTCACTGGACCATATGTTATTACAAAAATTGGAGAGTAGTACAAAAAGCTACGTGCCCACGATGGAAATATTTCAATTGGAAATATAGTACCAATTACAACAATAAATTTATCATAAATCCACTGAATTGGTTTTGCATCCTCAATCCAAAAAGAGCAGATATTAATCATCATTCGAATCAACGCATTCAATGTCAATCCGAGAAGAAAGTTAATCGTTAGAAATGGTATCTGCCAGAAACCAAATGATTCAATTGGACCTACTAATATAATACCAAGCAGTATTCCAAATACTAAGTAGATTATCAATCTTACTGCTATATCACCAAAGTGTTTTGCAATGCAATAAAGCAAATAATGATATGGCTTATTAATTCCATAGGCAATGCCACCACTTCTTATATCAGTTGACATCTGATTAAGTAACGTTTGATTCATGTTTACAAACCACATTATCTCTGTAAGCATTACGTACCAAACCATTTGGTTCAAATCATATCCAGCAATCGTATTCTGACCATCTGAATAAATATATACCCATAGTTGGAAAAATACAAACGTAACAATGAAGTAAGTAAAAAAACCAACTAGTGTATTCGCAATATACTGTATACTTTCCATTACGGTTGTTTTAAATATAAACAAATATTTTCTCAACTCTCATTCCCCCCTTTGTAAATATGGGTGATTATCTTTTCCAATGGAATATTGGATATATTGATATCGATTAGGTTATTCGTATCCATTAAGCTAATAATATCTGCAACTGTTGTTATATTCGTATCCAATTCAAGCTTTAAATTGGTGCCCTTACTTTTCAAAACCGTAACGCCTTGGATATTGCTTAATTCCGTCTCTTCTTTTAGCTTAACTTCTAGTATTTTCTTATGTAAGTAATGATATTTTATCTCTTCCATCGAATCATCCAGAACAATCTTACCATGATTAACAATAATAATTCGTTTGCATAGTTTTTCGATATCTCCAATATCATGACTTGTTAAAAATATCGTTGTTTGAAATTCTTTGTTCATCTTTTTAATCAAAGAACGTATATTTTCTTTGACTACTGGATCTAGTCCAATCGTTGGTTCATCCAAAAATAAAATGTCAGGTCGGTGAATTAGGGATGCTACAATTTCACAGCGAATCCGTTGACCTAAGGATAAGTTTCGTACTGGCGTATTTATAAACTCTTCTAGCTCAAATACTTCTATTAATTCTTGGATCCTATCATTCGCTTCCTCCCTTTTTATATCATATACGGCTGCGAAAAAATGAAAATTGTCAAAAGGAGTTAAGTGCATCCAAAGCTGTTCCTTCTGTCCAAATACAGTTCCTATATGGTAAGCTAGCTGTTTTCTATTCTTTGATGGATCGAGCCCCCATACCTCACTACTTCCTTTATTCGGATATAAAATTCCAGTCAACATCTTAATCGTTGTACTCTTTCCTGCTCCATTCGGCCCAAGGAAAGCGATAATTTCTCCTGGTTTAACAGAAAAGCTAATATCATCCACCGCATGAATGCTTTTGTATTTAGGATGAATAAAAGACTTTAAGCTTCCTTTCAATCCCTTTTCTTTTTCCTTTACTACGTAGGTTTTTTTTAGATTCCTCACTTGCAATGCATATTCCATAAATCTCTCCCTCCCAATCCTTGTGTTACTAAATATTAATATACTCTTCCTTCACAAATGCTGCAGAACATTATTACATATAGAAAAGAACAAAAGAGTGCTTTGCACACTCTCACGAGCAACACTTTACAAGCACAACTTTTGTTGGCGCCGTAGCGTAGTGCGCATCCTGCGGAGCATTTTTATATACTAGGAAATTCAGAGGAATTTCCTAGTATATAAAAAAAGCCACTAACAATATATATCGTTAGCGGCTTTAAAAGTAAATGTGAAAACCGCATAGCACAATCAGAGACATCCGACGTAGCTATGCATAATTAGCTACTTAGGTATGTCTCATCATAAACACCTGCATTTTCACAAATACGTTTTGATTCATATTAGTCTCCTTATACATTACAAAATCCTAACTAGATTACCACTAATATGGAATTATTGTAATTTATTGCATTCTGAAGTTGATTTGTTACATATTATAATACATAATTTGAGAATGTCAATCCATTTTTAACATTTTTTTCTATATTATTTATTCTGTAATAAGCTCCCTTAGTGCGACAGACAATATATTTGCTTTTGCGAGCATTTATTTAATAAACTCTTTACCACCCATATAAGGCTGTAATACCTTAGGAATGCTAACACTACCATCAGCATTTAAGTTATTCTCTAAGAAAGCAATTAACATACGTGGTGGTGCAACAACTGTATTGTTCAGTGTATGAGCAAAATACTTGCCATTCTCACCATTCACACGAATCTTTAATCTACGAGCCTGTGCATCCCCTAAGTTAGAGCAGCTACCAACTTCAAAGTATTTCTTTTGTCTTGGAGACCATGCTTCCACGTCAATCGATTTTACTTTAAGATCAGCTAAATCACCAGAACAGCACTCAAGTGTACGAACTGGAATATCTAAGGAGCGGAATAAATCTACTGTATTCTGCCATAGTTTATCAAACCACATCATGCTGTCTTCTGGTTTACAAACAACAATCATTTCTTGCTTTTCGAACTGGTGAATACGGTAAACACCACGTTCTTCAATACCGTGAGCACCCTTTTCTTTTCGAAAGCATGGAGAATAACTTGTTAATGTGTATGGTAAATCTTCTTCTTTATTGATCGTATCGATGAATTTACCAATCATGGAATGTTCTGAAGTTCCTATTAAGTAAAGGTCTTCCCCTTCAATCTTATACATCATTGCATCCATCTCTGCAAAACTCATAACACCAGTAACAACATTGCTACGAATCATATATGGTGGTACGCAATAAGTAAAGCCACGATCAATCATGAAATCTCTTGCATAAGAGATTACTGCAGAGTGTAATCTCGCAATATCACCCATTAAGTAATAGAAACCATTACCTGCAACTTTACGCGCAGAATCTAAATCCAATCCGTTGAAGCTTTCCATAATTTCAGCATGATAAGGTACATCGAAATCTGGAACTACTGGTTCTCCATATTTCTTAATCTCAACATTCTCACTATCATCTTTACCAATTGGAACACTTGGATCGATAATATTAGGAATTGTCATCATAATGTTTGTAATCTTTTCTTGTAACTCATTTTCTATTACTTCTAATTCTGCAAGACGATCAGATTCTTCCGTAACACGTAGTTTCAAAGCCTCTGCCTCTTCTTTTTTGCCTTGTGCCATTAAGCCACCAATTTGTTTACTAATTTTGTTACGATCTGCACGAAGGCTATCAGCCTCTTGCTTTACGTTTCTACTCTGTGCATCGAGAGCAATCACTTCATCTACTAAAGGAAGTTTCTTGTCCTGAAACTTATTCTTAATATTCTGTTTTACAATCTCTGGATTTTCTCTGACGAATTTTAAATCTAACATAGTATTCCTCCTATTTGGTACCTTTTTTACAGATACCTAAAATATAAATATTGTAGGTATTGGACTTTCATATAATAGGGAATTCAGAGGAATAACCTATTATATAAAAAAAGCCCTCCACCTCATGTTCACACATGGGACGAAAGGATTCCGCGTTGCCACCCAAATTGCCGATATACATCGACCACTCATAAAGTACGATAAAGAGTACAAACCTTCGGCTTTCACCGACAGCTCCAAAAGTGGAAAGATTCTTAAATTTATCGGTTCACACCATCCACCGACTCTCTGGAAAATTGTTAAATCGTAGCTTTTATCATCACTGTATTTTGTGTTTATTATATATCCTTTTCCATCAATTTGCAAGACCCAATCCACGCAGTTTGAAAAGTCCGTAAATATTATAATTTCCCGCATACTGACTTTTACAAACTGCATGTTTACTCTATCACAAAATCGATAACAACTTCTATTTTTCCACACCCATACTAGTAACAACCAATTTATCGTCTACATATTGCATCTCAAGGGAAAGATAAGAATAGCTGTCATCGTCATAAGGACCATAAAACTGACACTGTACAGAGAATGGTTCCTCACGGCTCACATAAGCTGGATCCCATTTAATAATATACGGTTTCATCGTATCTAGAATATTTTGATCACAGACACACACATCATCTGTTTCTACATTTTCCTTTACTCGTTCCAAATCTCCACGCAGATAAGCGTTCGAAACAGCTGCTGCCTTCATCACAATCTGAGCAGTATCATCCATAATCCATCCATCTTTCGTTAAGGTGAAGGTTCCCTTTACGGTATTCTCTGTATCCAGTAACTGAAGATATACCAGTTCTTCATTTTCGTATTCAATAGAATATAACATGTGATTTAGTGGAATACGAATCATCTCCATATTTTTTTCATTCTTCTGATTCACAGAAGCAATATAAAGATAGATATCATTCGTGTTAGCAGTTGTATCAGAAAAATATACTTTCATAATCAAACTAGTACCGTAATCATTCGTTGCCTGATCCATTAGAAAATACGATTCATACTTATCTTCCTGGTTCCAATAACATAAGCAATAATTGGATATCTCCTTGATATTCGAATCAGCTTTCACATAGCCATCTGGCTTTGCAATCAGTTTCTCCATCAAAAATCCTAGTTCCTGATAAGTTGTAGTTGATGTAGCTTCTACAGCCTCACTTTCTGACACATTTTCTTCCCCTATATAATAGTCTATCGTATCATTCGCATCTTCAGGTGCTTCAGGTGCTAAGGTAATCGAAGGAATCATGGAGGAAGCCCTCTGTTGATTGTTCCTTTCTCCACTAATTAATAAAAGAACTCCCAAAGCAACCACCGTCATAACCATAACAACGGTAAAACATGCTACTACTTTTCTCATCGAGTGTTGCGGTTTTCGTAGTTCTTCAATATAGGTTATCTTTTCTTTTTCATCTCTCATCGCCTTTTTCTCCACTTCCATCTTTGTAAGATTCGTTAGTATGCGATTGTGACTCGATTGCGATAAGGACACTTTACGATATAATTCCGAAAGCTTCTCCTTCTCCCATGTATTTTTAGGATTCTGTTGCATTTCACTCATCTCCCTTCAATAAGACTTTTAACTTGGATTTTGCCCGTCGTAATCTTGTGGATACTGTATTTTTATTCATTCCAAGAAGTTCTCCAATCTCCTGAGTGGAATACTCCTCATAATAATATAAATAGATAATATTACGATCCTGAGCTTTTAATTGATTGAGTTGCTCTAATAAATTCTGTTGTTCTAAAGTCATGGTTATGTAATCCTCTGTATTAATTTCTTCCGTTAAGTCCGTTGTTTTTCGAAACCAGGCGGTTCGAAAATATGATTTACATAAATTTATGGTAACTCTTATTAACCATGCTTTCTCATGTTCACATGATTCAAAGATCATGTGATGTTCAATTACTTTTATAAAAACCTCCTGAGTAATATCTTCTGCTATTGTTACATTCTTGGTACTGTTTAATGCAATACGAAATACCATATTTGAATACATTTTAAATAATTGTTCGATAGAAACGTGGCCACCATCTGCTATGTCAATCTCCTCCTTTCATTAGTAATACTTTTCTACTTACTTATTTCGTTCAAAATATTAAAAATCCTATGTTCTAATCTTTTTAAATTTATGACATTAAAAAAATGACAAAATACCAGGCTTTCGCCCGAGACTTTGTCTACAGTGTGAGGGGTTGTCGAACTAGCTCTTAGTCGACAACCCCAATTGTATTCCAATCATCTATTTTTTTATAAAAACTATGTTTCGTAACAGGTTTTGAAAAGTAGTAACCTTGTATGTAATCCACACCCATGCTAACTAAAGCATCCAATTGTTCTTTCGTCTCTACTCCTTCTGCAACAATTTGATAATCTAGATTTTTAATCATATTAATAGAAGATTGTAGAATTACATGAGATTTTTTATTATCTTTAACACCACTTTGCTGTTTAGTCACATGTTGTGGTGGGTAACATGGCCAGATAAGACTCTTATCCAGCTTAATAATATGATAAGGCATATCAATCATCATCGTCAAATTGGAATATCCTGTCCCGTAATCATCCATAGAGAAAGAACATCCAGCCGCTAGCAAACTATTAATATTATTTGAAATTACGGTATTTACCTCAATCGCTGCACTTTCGGTTATTTCAAAGTTAAAAAAGTTACCAGGTATATCAAACTTATGCATAATCTCAATTAGCTCTTTGGCTAAATAAGGATTCATATATTGGACTGCTGAAAGGTTAACTTCAATATATTCGATACCTTTTTCTTGCAACGGGTGTTCTTTTGCAAATTCGCATACTTTTGTAAATACCATTCGACCAAGCTCACCAATCACACCGATACGCTCAGCAATTAAGATAAACTCCTCTGGCGAAACAAATCCAAGTGTTTGAGTATCTTTTAACCGTACCAAAGCTTCACAAGATACAATTCGTTTTTGTTTTGCAGAATAGATTGGTTGGTAGACAACTTCAAAACCATTAAAGTCTACTGCATCTTTCAACATACGTTCAATCGTTATATATCGATTAACTATCGCTTGATTTTCCTCGTTATAAAAGATTTCGGTCTCTATGTTATCTAGGATATCTTCATGCATTGTTAATTCAAGAATATTAAAGATATCCTCCTGTGTTCTCGCATACTTTGGGCATTCCACAGCTAAAAGATGCGCTTTTAAATTAACATTAATCTGATTAACTGTCAAACTTTGCTCCAGCTTAAGTTGTATATTCCTAGATATTTTATATATCTGATCTTGATCCACCTCAATTAACATACTCAAACACTTTGTACGTGAATGATAAACATTCGTATGAAACGTTGTCTCCATATACTTAGCAAAATCTGATAACAGATGAAAAACAAAATCTTGGCCGAATCTAGTGGTTAGAATGCTCCAATCATGAAAGATCACATTGAAAACGTAAAATGATTTATGATTTCCTATTTTATCATTAAACATTGTAAGAAAAGCATAACGATTTAGTAGATCCGTTTCTTTTTCAATGTACTCCGATGGATTGACCATAGAGTAGAATATAAACGTTAACATAAGAGTGATTGCCAATCCAGAAAGTAGCAATTTGGGATTTATCAATTGAATGGAACACCCAATTGCCTCACCAGCAATAGCTGCGATGATTAATACACGAATTCTTTTACTTATTACTTTACGATAACGGAATAAATAAATTAACGACATTATTAGATAAAGCGCTACCGATAGATAGGCTGTATAAGCAATCATACCATAGGAATATCTCGCATCATCACCAATATAGTATTTTAACTCTCCAAATATAACAACAATAATTGATATTACAAAAGGTACAAACATCAAAATATGTCGTTTAGCATGAGATCTTAAGTCATGTACAAGTGAAATTACAAATAAACATAACAAAGCAATGAACAAATCAATTGAACCAATGAATAATTGGTGTAGCATTCGATTTAACCAAGGTGATACTTCTTCATAATAATGTAAAGAGCATACTGTTGAGATATCTAATATCAAGTTTAGTCCACAAACGATTACCATAGCTCTAAAAATTTTATTAGTTACAGTAGGCAATCTTCTACCTCTAAAAAACTGACTCACGATAATCAAATAAAAACATATACTTGCGATTTGGAAACGTATTTCTATTTCCATCCCCTACCAACCTTCTTTCCCATACAAGCAAAATTAATATTAACTTTTTTGTATTCTACCATATTCGACAAAATAATGCATTATATTTCTAAAATCGCATCTCTGGATAGTAACAGGAAAGGCCCATTTTACAGATTTCGCGTCGTGCTTCTGGAAAGTACATTCGATCTAAATACTCCTCTTGAGAATTGCATTCAAGAGCTATATCAATATTATTTTTAACAAGTTGAATATCATTGCATATGTTTTGGGCATCATCAGATCGACCAACAATCTTACCTGCTGCAATTCCCATTTTAACAAATCGATAGATACTACATACACCACAAGTAACATTGTGAAATTCATTGCAGAATAAATAATTGTTTAATTCCGCATCATGACGATTCTTAAAATTATCCTCTGATAATACCAGCTCATGACTAGCTCTACATAGAGTACTACATACAGAGCTTAATTCTTTACGATGCATTCCTAAACAATTGGAATCTGAGTACGCACATCCATTTCTCATGATAAATATTTCATACTCAACTTCAGGTACAGCATTTACAATCGTTTCTATTTCATCTACGGATAAATCTCGTGGTAGGATAATGCGATTCGCTCCCTTTTGCATATAAAATCTGGCAATATCATGATTATAAATTCCAGCAATTGTGCTAATCACGCAATATAAATCATAACGTTTTGCCAACTGTACGAGTTCGATGCAAGATACAATCACACCATCACAGTTTGCTTTCCTTAACTGTTCCATATAATACTCGATTCGTAATAGCTGTTCCGAAGAATAAAGGCTAGAATTAAAAGTTATAAAAATTTTAATGCCCTTTCCTTTATTTTCTCTTATGATGTCCAATACTTCTTCAAAGCTATGAGGGTTAGCAGACTCCCCAAATCCAGTTAATCGATTAATGTCTGCATATTCACCGAAGATGGAACGCCATGTATTATCATAAAAGCCAAGATAAAACTCACTCGCTCCACACGCAACATAATCTTGTAATCGATCCTTTCTATTTAAAGGTACCAAAATGTTCATTGCTGCCCTCCTAATCGCTTTGGCGAATAAATTAATCTAATTTCGTTTCCATTCACTATGTTGCATTCTGGATTTTCAAAATAGACTGCTCGACCATATTTAAGATAATGTCCACCCTCTTCGGAGGAATAATGTACTATCTGGCTTTCGCATTCCAAATTACAATTTAAACCTGCGCGAAACTTCTTATCCATGAATTGACCTGTAGAGCCAATTTCACAAATATGTCCAACCGTCTGATAACAATATGGATAATGAAATCCAATTGTTAGATAAAAAGGAGCATCACATAAATCTATTTTTTCATGTGTTAAATCCAATTCAACTCCACGAACTCGAAAGTCATTGATCAAATGAAGCATCGATCGATTGAATATATTCGGCCTCACACATGAATGAAAATAATCTCCATAACGCTTATCTCGGTAATCCTTCACGAATAATCGTCCTAAATTGATTTTTACCTCATAGTGATTATGAATGTACTCAAGCATACCATAGTCATTCACTGTAATTTCATCCAAATAAACTCCTGCTGCAGTAACAAGTTCCTCAATTTTTTCTTTTGCCATTTCTAAATATCGTTCTGTAAATATAGGTAAAACAAGCGTTATCCTACACTGCTCTTTTTCACAAACAAGGTTTAATGCTTTGATTATATCAGTACTAGCATGTAGAAAATATATAGCACAAAAAGAAGAGCCGATATACATTCGAGTAAACCTTGAATATCCGCTCTCTGCTAACATCTGCGAAACAGAAACCATAAAAGTACCCTCTTTTTCATAGATACCATTCATCATTTCTGCCAAATTAAGACATGGAATCTTTTGCATTTCACTTACTCCTTAGATCAATAATCTAACTTAAATTCTATCCAAAAGAACCTGTCCTATGCACTGTATTATTATTTAATGACTATCATCACCTGATTCATCTAATTCTGATAGCATCCTCTCAATCATGTCTTTTGTTGCTAACTCATCTGAAAATGCGGTTGCACTTCCTGCTGCCGTACCTACCCTCAAAGCCACTTCATACTCATTACTTCTTATATAACCTGCTAGAAAGCCGGCTACCATCGAATCTCCTGCCCCAACGGAATACTTTTGATCTCCTGATGGTGCCTTAATTTTATGTATTACATCAAACTCATCTACTAAAATAGCTCCCTTTTCTCCCATAGAAACTAATACATTACGAGCTCCCATCGTACGAAGCTTCTTCGCATACGTAATAATCTCCTCCTCTGTTTGTATTGTAACTTGAAACATCTCAGCTAATTCATGATGATTTGGTTTGATTAAAAACGGATGATATGGCAGTGCAGTTTTTAGTAATTCATTCGTCGCATCTACAACAATACGAATTTGACGACCTTGAAGTCTTTCCATTATCTTTTCATACATATTATTTGGTAAAGAACTCGGTATACTTCCAGCTAACACCAAAGTATCACCGTCTTGTAACTGATCTAACTTATGATAAAACTCCTCAATTTCTTTCTCTAAGATAATTGGCCCTTGCGCATTTATCTCAGTTTCCCTATTCGATCGAATCTTCACATTAATTCTGCTTGATCCACTTTTCAGCGTTATAAAATCTGTTGAGACTCCTGTAGCTTTCACTCTCTTTTCTATTTCCTTACCAGTAAAACCAGCAATAAAACCAAGAGCTATACTGTCAATGCCTAAAGTTTTTAAGACAAAAGAAACATTAATTCCTTTACCACCACAATAGATTTTCTCCTTGGTCGCTCGATTCATCTCACCAAGTTTTACATCACTTACATCGATGACATAATCTAATGCAGGATTAACTGTTACTGTATAAATCATATATCTACGCTCCTCTGTTTATATACTTCCCTCTAAAAACTTCATAAAAGGATGCTACCATATTTAATACCATATGGCAACATCCTTTTCTTTCTCACATTCTATCGTTCTAAATTAATTCTCACAAATTACTAGTTCCCATCCAACCTGAATGAAATTAGGATTCTTAATCTTGTCCTTATTCCATTCATAAATAGCTTTCCATTTACTCTCATCACCAAATAAAGCCTTGGCAATTTTTCTAAGATAGTCACCCTTTACTACGGTATAGGTTCTCGTTGTATCTGCAACTGTTGGAATCTCATCTGGTTCTGCTTTTTGTTCGGTACCTTGCTCTTTTTCTTGATCTGTTTCTGGTTCCTCTATATTCTCACTGATTAGTTTTGTACGTCCAACTGCATATGACTCAACTGCCGGATTAGTCTTTAAGTAGGCAATAAGAACTTCATCAAGAGCTCCATATTCAACGAGAACTGGAAACGCATCATAACCTATCATTGTATAGCCATCTCCACCAGCAATCGTAAAATCATTCGAAGCTAACGTATACATCGCAGATAAATCGATTGGTTTACCTCCAACTTTTAAATCACTGATCCGATCACCAGGTTCCTTGGTTGCATCAATCGTAAATGTCATTCCTGAAGTTTGTGGATATCCACCACTAGTTGCTGGATAATCCTGTACACCATGCTCTAACATATCCTTAATGGCTTGTCCTGTCACTTCTTTCTTTACTACAATATTACCAAATGGGAAAACTTCCGAAAGCATACCTTTTGTAATATCTCCTGCCTCAATGGAAGTTCGGATACTACCTCCGTTCGTCATTGCAACTTTTGAATCAGCTGCCCAACGAATACAATCTGCCGCTAAATTACCCAAATTCGTTTCTGATGTACGTACATTTTCACTTATACCATCTAAAAATACTTTGGTTGTTCCTACTACTTCTTTCAACGACTCACTTAAGTTTTCATTTGCATGAAGAAGAATTGTACCAACCTTCTCATCTACGATATTTGGTGTTTCTCCCTCTAATAATTCCACTCTTATATTAGCTGACTTTAAGTCTTCTAGTGAAATGGAATACGGAGTCATATTTTTCTCTTCATCTACAACTACGCAGCCGATATTCTGTAAATATTGTCCATTACTTACTAATAGAGTTTTCGAATCATTCATCTCTTGACAATCTTGTAAAGAACTATGACTATGTCCATCAATAAATAAATCAATTCCATCAACCTGATTAAGTAAATCAACTGAAGTTGGGTTCGAGCTTGCATCAATTCCTATATGTCCTAATGCAATAATAACTTGTGCACCTTCCTCCTTCAATTCTTTCACTTCAGCTTGAGCTTTTTTTACAGGATCATTAAAGTTAAGTACAGTCACATTCTGAGGATTTGTCATTGTTACTGTCTCGGTCGTTGACAACCCGAAAATACCATATTTTACACCATTCTTATCAATTAATATGTGATGATCTACAAATTCACTTCCATCTTCAGAGTAAGTAACGTTCGATGCTAGTATTGGAAAATCTGCTTTTTCTTCTAACTCAAGAACCCGTTCCCATCCATAATTGAAATCATGGTTACCAAGTGTCATTGCATCATATCCACACGCATTCATGAGATTAACAATTGTTTCTCCTTGATCGATGGTTGCAATCGGTTTACCATGGAATGTATCTCCAGAATCTAGAAGAATTACCTGCGCTCCTTTTGCGATGCAAATCCTTTTCAATGCTGCTACTGCTGTAATTCCCAAACTTCCATCCGTCCCTTGATCTACACGTCCATGTATATCATTCGTGTGGAGAATTACTGTCTTACCTGAAAGGTTCTTCAGGTCAAACCCTGACGTGTCTTCTGCTTTTACTTGTACTGGAGTTAACAATCCAAGTACAATTGCCAATGTTAATAACATTGACCATACTTTCAATCTGAATTTCATAATGAACCACTCTCCTTAATATTATTTTAATAAATACAATCAAGTAGTTATCATATATTCTACTCATTATACTTAATTAAACCATGATTCACCTGCTTTTCTTATGATGACATTATTGTATTCTGTTTTGGTATATATTGTCTTTTTATGTATTGATACAACATTATTATAACATTGATTCTATAACTTGTCATGCAACGAATTGGTATAATTTAGGTATTTTGTACTACCAAAAGACTTATTCAGATAACAGAATTTTAGATTGTCATTAAGACAAAAAAATATATCCTATATTCATTTTAAAAATTAAGGTAAAAAAGTAGTGTTTATGCTAATAATAGTGTATAATAATAGAAATGTTAATTTATTCAAATTAGGCTTAGATAGTAATTTGCAGGAGGTATTGTTATGGAAATATCGCAAATAGTGTCATCCATAATAATTGGTTTGATTTCAATATTATTGTTAACTTATTCATTTTTTACTTCAAAAGAAAAAGGACCAATACTATCAAACACTTATCTTTTGGCCACATCAGAAGAACGAAAAAAAATGGATAAGTCAGCGGAATACCATCTTGTTACAGTAATATTTAGCATCTTAGGATTGGTATTTTTATTATTATCCATTCGTATCTTATCTTCATGGTCATGGATAAACTATATTATTGGGATTTTAATAGCAATTGTTATTATTTATACTATTACAGAGTCGATTAAATCAGAAAAAAAAAGTAAGTAATGCATATTTTAATCATGAACCCAGAAGGAGGAAGTTAATTTCCTCCTTCTTCAACAGTTCCTTACCAATATTTTTATCTAACAGAGCAAAATGTAAAATCATATTTTTCATCTATTAAAATAAACGGTAACTGAAATTTTCTGCACATTTTTATGTTGTATAAGTTATCTTTCATCAGCCATTCCATAGTACAATTGGAATCATTTAATCGGCATTCAATATCATTGGCGTGTTCTTTTATATCTAAAAAATGGTCACTTATATATTTTTCTGACATGATAAGACATATATATTTTATTTCTTTTAAATACTCTTCACCAAAATCACTTTGCCATTCAAAAGGTATATAACAGCCTTCAACTATAAGATTCTGATGATTTTCTATCGCTGTCTTAATCATTTCCCTGACAATTGGCCACAGGTATCCTACAAGTTTCGCATCGTCATCTGTTGTTAGCTCAGTATTGCCACTTCGAATGAGACCCATTTTCAAGTGATCAATAGATAAGTATGGGTATTTTAATTTCTCTAATAAATTTTGAGCCAATAAAGTTTTTCCTGTATGTGAAGCTCCTGTAATTAATATAATCATACGATTTTCTCTCACCTTCCAAATTTGTTTTGTCTCTTCTTATAACGTTATTGTAACTATACTTTACTACTAATACAATAAAAAAGATTTCTATTAACTATTTCTTGAGTTAGGGCACACCTATATACTATACTTCTGTCTCTTTTCTTTTTTATTCTCTTCCTCTCATTGTTTGTGATTTCATAGACCGTGCTAAAAAGAAAGAAGTTGATAATATATTTTTGGAGTGCCTTACAAGCCCACATGCTCTTTATGGGCTTGTGAGCTTAGCGCGCCGAAGAAAATATATCATTAACTTCTTTCTTTTTTTACAACTCAAAAATCACAAACAATCGATACCTAGTGTTTTGCTGGATTTTTGGAACTTCTTTATTAAAATTAATACCATTGCCATTAAGATGAATGATAATGGTAAGGCTATCCATACATTTTGAATAAACGCTGCAAAAATATAGGATACAAAAGTAATTCCTGCAACAATTAATGCATATGGTAGCTGTGTTGATACGTGATTTATATGGTCACATTGTGCACCTGTCGATGCCATAATTGTTGTATCTGAAATCGGAGAAATATGATCTCCGCAAACCGCTCCTGCAAGACAAGCTGAGATTGATATGATTAACATCTCAGAACTTGGATCTAAGATAGCAACAACAATTGGAAGCAAGATTGAGAAAGTTCCCCAAGAGGTACCAGTTGCAAATGCTAAACCAACTGCGATAACAAATATGATTGCTGGCAAAAATAGTTGAAGCGAAGAAGCACTGCTTGCAACAAGATTATGAACAAATACATCTGCTCCAAGTAAATTCGTCACACCACTTAACGTCCATGCAAATATTAGTATTAAAATTGCTGGTACCATAGAACGAAAACCTTCTGGTATTGCTTCGGTAAAACTTTTCAATGATATTTTTTTTCTTGGTATATATAGTAAGAATGTTAAAACTAAAGAAATAAAAGAACCATATACTAGACCAAGAGAAGCGTTACAATCGACAAACGCATCGAAGAAAGATTTTCCCTCAAAGAAGCCACCAGTATAAATAATTCCAACGACACAACTCACTACTAATACGATCACAGGAAGTACTAAGTCAATAACCTTACCTTTTCCTTGATTTTTTTCTGTTATATCATCCGCATATAGACTAGTCTTTGATGAATGAATATCTCCATTGAGCGCATTTTCTTCATGACGCTTCATTGGTCCAATTTCAATATTCATTACTATCATACCGACTACCATAACGATTGTTAAGATAGCATAAAAATTATATGGTATCGACTTGATAAATAAAGTAAATCCATCCTCTCCATCGACAACTCCTGTTACTGCTGCTGCCCAC
Source organism: Bacillota bacterium (assembly GCA_023410575.1). Taxonomy (GTDB): domain Bacteria; phylum Bacillota; class Clostridia; order Lachnospirales; family Lachnospiraceae; genus Lachnoclostridium. The sequence continues at coordinate 30,802 of JAEYPP010000066.1, forward strand.
GAAGAAATTGGAGCTAAAATGCAAATAGGTGCTGCTGTTGCATCAATTATATAAGCAAGCTTAGCTCGAGAGATTTTGAACTTATCAGTCACAGGTCGCATAACGGAACCAACGGTTAAGCAATTAAAGTAATCGTCAACAAAAATTGCTGCTCCAAGAGCAAAGGTAGCTCCCATTGCTCCTCGTCTTGACTTTATTTTTGTACTAGACCATTGACCATAAGCTGCGCTTCCCCCAACCTTATTCATTAAGGTTACCATAATACCTAAGATTACTAAAAAAATAATAATTCCAACATTCCATCCATCTGTTAACTTTTCTATCATACCAGCGCTAAAGATATTCTCTACTGTTTTCACAGGATTTAAGTTACTATATAATAGTGCACCTGCTACAATTCCGACAAACAAAGAAAGATAAACTTCCTTTGTAATTAATGCTAAAGCAATTGCTACAATTGATGGGATAAGTGCCCAAAAAGTTGCGTAAAATGGTACTGTTTTTTCTGTTACATATAACTCGGCATTTGAAATTTGTTCCTGTAGTGAATCAACCAGCACACTTTGCTGTTCAATATACTGCTTTGCTTCCTCAACCGATGTATACTCGTCTTCCTTACTTTCCTTCATGCTAGCTTCTAAACTGACAACCGGTGACTGTGCATTTACGACAGTCACTGGTAAAATTGGTAAGACTATTAATAGCATTGCTAATAAACCTAGCATAAATGCTTTTCTTTTTTTGGTAATTCCATTCATCCTCAATTCCTCCAGATATAAAATAAGCCATGGAACAGTCTTAAAGCTGCTTCATGACCAAAATTACATAAGAATAAATAGAATATCTATGTATTTTAGGTATGATAGCGCTCCACATAATTATGTGACAGTCCGATACATATTCTGCATCGGCCCAGCAATAAGATTCCAGGTAAACCTTATCACTTCGGCAATCATTCCTTTCACGTTTTCTCCATCCCTGTTAATAAAAACGTTACTCTTAATTCTTGCACCTCTATCAAAGTCTTATATGTCATCAATTGTCATCTATATAATGACAAGCGTAACACTAAAGACGTAACCATAGCTTAATTCAATATAACATAACAAAGAGCATAACATGAAGTTATGCTCTTTTCAATACGCTTTTATATTTTACCATCAATCACCTAATCACCAAGTAAAAGGTTGTTTTTACTCTCCGAATACTGCTTTATAGTCAGCTTGGAACTTTTCGATTCCTTGTGTTGTTAATGGATGTTGTGTCATCTGTTCAATTACACTATAAGGAACAGTAGCAATATCAGCTCCAGCTAATGCACAATCAATAACATGGATAGGATTACGTACGCTTGCAGCGATAATCTCTGTTTTAATCTGATGTACACTAAAAATATCTGCAATTTGACGAATAAGGTCAATACCTGGCATTGAGATATCATCTAATCTTCCTAAGAATGGAGATACATAAGTAGCGCCTGCTCTTGCTGCAAGCAATGCTTGATTAGCTGAAAAGATTAATGTTACATTTGTTTTAATTCCTTCAGAAGCTAAAACTTTTGTTGCCTTTAAACCTTCTACTGTCATAGGAATCTTTACAACCATATTTGGATGAATAGCTGCAATCTCTCTACCTTCTTTTATCATACCTTCTGCATCCAAAGTTGTAGCTTTAACCTCACCACTAATAGGACCATCTACAATCGATGTAATCTCTTTAATTACTTCTACGAAATTTCTACCCTCTTTTGCAATGAGAGAAGGGTTTGTAGTAACACCACAGATAACTCCCATGTCATTGGCTTTTTTAATATCCTCTACTTTCGCAGTATCAACAAAAAATTTCATTATATTCTCCTTTTCATAAAGCATGTTTAGTTTAGTCACAAAACTATTGTAGATACATTTTACTACTACTACGCTACCTCGTCAAGATATCCTTTGCAATATATGATAAAACTTTGGAAGTCTTTTAATTGAGCGCTCCCCAACCTATTGACGTATTAGCTTTCCCTGAGACTCGGTTATTTATAGCATGATTTAATAATGTGGCGGCATTTGTGTACTAATTTCAAATTCTTTCTTTGTGGCAATCAGATAGCTTAATACCTGTGTAACATTTGTGTTTTCTACCAATGAAACATTTAAGTAATAGTTATAACCATCCTTCAAAAACAGACGAAATGTATATACCTTACCTTCAATCTCCTTAAACCATAATTGCAATAACGTACCATCATCTCTGTCAAAATTACCACCGATTGATATAATGTTTTCTTCTGAAAACTTATAAATATGATTGATAATATACCAGGTTCTGATATTGTAATAAAATCTCTCTATATACTCTGTCCCACCATCATTATTAAAATCGATTTCATAATATTCATCGTCACCACACACAGATTTAAGTCTTGACTTCTTATCATCGTCAAATTGTCTTGTTTCATCTCCAATATAAACCTGTATACTATCATCTATAATAGATTTATCCATTAAATCATCTTTAATACTGTCTATATAAGTGGAAATACTCTTTTCATAGGTCTGGTGGTTATTATATATTTCTTCCCATTCAAATTGAATTGGAAGCAATTTTACCGACACATACTCCTTAATTCGTTCTGGCACTAATTTAAGAATATTAATCTCATCCAGATAACTATAATAGTAACTAAATGAACTATCTATAAAATACAGAACATCCTTATATTCTATAACTCTTGCATCTATATCCATACAATTCCAGAAATCAAAGACTGTTAACTCGCCATCTGATTCTTTATATATGGTGACAGAAACAATCTCTGTCGTACCACCAGGATAAGCAACCTCTAAGTAGTACGTATTATGATCTAACTGATACTTATAGATATGGCTGACTTGAATTTCAAATTCTCCCTTACTAGCATAGTAATCATGTCCAAAAGTATCATAAAAATCACCTTTCGATATCTCATAAGAAGATGTGTTGAAATTTAGTTGATTCATATCTCTCTCAAAAAGTGCCTTCTCCGCCAGAACAATCAAACTATTGGGAATCTCTTTATGTTTATAGTTTACAGCTACAAAGTCGCCCTGTACCTTTTCTGCAAGGTTACTTAACCTTTGGTCAATATCTTCTGGAAAAGCTTTTCTACTATCAACATCAGTATAATCTATCTTTTCATAATATAGCTCTGAATCCTCAGCTTCTTCCCAAACTTCATCAGTCTTATTCTGTGTAATTTCTTGTATAGGGATTTCAGTGATATTATCAGCAGGAATTTCAGTAACAATTTTATCCTTTAACTGTTCCCCATTACTTTTGTCCGTTCCTGAGCAGGATGAAGTAAATAATACACACAGGACAGATATCACAATCAATTTTCTCCTCATAACTTCCCCCAGAATTTCACCCCTTCCAAGCCTCTTGCGTAATAATCTTAAATTCTTCTCTAGGTACAATAAGATAGCTCTGTACCTGTATAATCTTTGTGTTTTCTACTAATGATACATTGAAGTAATAATTATTTCCACCTCGTAAGAATAGCCGGAATGTAAACACTTTCCCATCAATCTCCTTAAACCATAATTGCACCAATGTACTATCTTCACTCTTAAAATCACCATTGATTGATCTAACTCTTTTATCAGTAAAATGATAAATATTGTTGATAAGAAACAGAGTTGGATAATTAGATGGAAACTCGTAATGCCTGTCAAAGTACTCTAGCTCACTATCATTATTAAAGTCAATTGCATAATAATCATAGTCGTTACCACCTACAGATTTCAATCTTAGCTTCTTTTCTTCGTCAAATTGACTTGTCTCATCTCCTAGATAAACTTGAATATTATCATCGATCGGTGATTTATCCATTAGGTCGCTTTTAATACTATCCACATAAGTAGATATACTCTTTTCATAGGACTGGTGATTATTATAGATCTCTTCCCATTCATATTGATTCGATTTTAATTCTATCATTACATAATCTTTGATTACTTCCGGAACTAATCTATAAATATTGATTGTATACGTATATTTGTTATAGTAATTATAAGAGCTTTCTATAAAATATAAATTATCTTTGTACTCTATAATTCTAGCATCAATATCTAGAGTAATCCAGCTATCCATGACTGTTAGTTCACCATCTAGCTCTTTATATATCGTAATATAAACATACCTTCCCGTACCTCCAGAATCTTCAACTTTTAGGTAATACGTATCATTATCTAATTGATACTTATAAATATGGCTGACATATCGTTCAAATTCATCTTTACTAGTATACAAATTGTCTCCAAAAGTATCGTAATAATCACTTTCGGATATCTCATACAATGACGTGTTTATATTTAGCTGATTCATATCGCCATCAAATAATGCTTTCTCCGCTAGTATAATTAAGCTGTTAGGAATGTCTTTGTGCTCATAATTTACTGCTACAAAATCGCCCTTTACTTTTTTTGCAAGACGATCCATCCTTTGATCAATATCTTCTGGAAATGCTTTTTTATTATCTGCGTCTGTATAATCTATATATTCGAAATTCGTATCGTCGTTATCCCAATAATCAGAAAGTTCAATATTATTCTCTATATTAATCATATAATCCAGTAGTATCGTTGTCTGACCGTTTTCCTTCATTCTGACATCCAATAGATAGTTATCCTCAGAACTCTTGCGATAAAGAGAAAAAATCACCGTTTTCCCATCAATTACTTTAAACCACTGCTGAGTAAATAGATAATCTGTAGAACTAAAAGTATCAAATGGAAATAAGGATACCAACTTAGTCTTAGGATCATACCATGTAAACCCGTTTGCCCTTAAATTACTGCTACCAAGTACAGTGATTTTTCTATCATAGAATTCATCTTCACCATCGTTATCAACATCAATTGCTTTCAAGTTGTAAAAACTAAAATCGCTATTTTCGTCACTTTCTTCACTAATCAAATCAGGTCTATCAACCTCATCGCCCATAAACCATCCATGAATCCTGTCTGTATAGATTAAATCTATCCCTATTTCGTTAATGTATGTCTGAATATCACTGACTATAGGACTGTTTTTGTTTTCATAAAGCATATGGTATTGGTAATCATCACTTGTCTTTCGGATGTATGTATGTGGTTGCTCAATTAACCACATAAAACCACTATTATCACCATCGAAAGAGTATACTCCAACGGCATCTGTTGGATCTTTTGGATTATAAATATTGTAATTTGCAACTAAATAGAAGTTATCATCCTTCTTAAAAATTGCGAAACACCGATAATAACTAAGATAATCATGACCAGCGAAAACATAATAACCTTCAGACTCTTTAAGTAAATAGACGCTGTTGGCTGAATAATATGAAGTATCAAGTTCTAGTTTCTTAATCATAATGATTTCATCTGTGCCATCTCCATTCACATCGAATTTGTAAATGAAATAATCATTAGCTCCGTTTCGCATTGCATCATTTAACTCTTGTTCAGAATAATCAATATCCTCACTCTGATTTGGCTTGAATTTAAAATCATTCATTGAAATCATCAGACTGCTATCATTCAACTCTTGTATCAATGAATCAGATTCACCTAGATATAGGGCTTCTTTTAGTTGATTGATAAGTTCTAATGGTAG
>JAEYPP010000006.1 GCA_023410575.1 Bacillota bacterium
CATATTATACGGCATGTATGAGACTGAAACCTGCCGATGCATTGGATGATGCAGGCACTGCTTATCTACTGGTGGAAATCTCCATGGGAAGTATCGACACTTTGGAAGAAGCAAAAGAAATCTATAATCATTTTAAAGAAATATTTAGTGCCTATGTTGTTAATGATAATAATTACTTAGAAGTTATGAATAGTAAAAACGAAACTGTTGATTTAAGTGAATATACCTTTTTAAACGATATTATTGCTAATATGCTTGCAGAGAATAATCTAAATATTGTGTCATCGGAATTTTTTAAGGGTATCGATTTAGAAGAAATTTATGTTTATGTTCCACTGAATGATGATTATATTGAATATACTATTGAATACGATCGATTTCTAGAAAATAATGATATTGGAGATGTTGAAGATACGTTTACAATGAATAATAAGACAATATCAATGATTGCCGGTTCTTACGATTCCTTTAAAGATTTTTATGTAGAAAAGGAAGAAGGTTTTATCATCATTGAAAGTTTTGTTCCTGATAGTGAAGTTGAGAAGAGCAAGGAACTTTTTATCTCTAATTTTAATTAATAAATACTACAATTTCTTTTAGAAAACCACCCGTAGCATTATACCGTCCCAATTATATAGCAAACTAATTACTAGGAGATACATTCATTTTGTATCTCCTCATATTATTTCAGGAGGAAAATTTATGAGATTGGTGAGATGCCTGCTGAGCAGACAATGTGGATAATTAGATGAAAATCTAGCAAGAAATTTGGATGTATTGAAGAATATGAAGCAGAGGAAGAATCCAGAGAACAGCAACATTATGAGGATTTAAAGAAGTATGTGATGAACCTTTCCAAACCAGAACTTCAGGAGATGCTTATTGATGCATTAGTTCAGTTGGAAGAGCGAAGAAACTATTAATTAGAAATCGATAATAAAAATACTGAAATTCATCAATGAAAATTCTATTTCCCAATCAAGAGGACATGTGCTCAAAAATGCCGACTGCAAAGGAGGAAATGCTACTTGTTTCAGGCGTAGGAGAAGTAAAATTTTCAAAATATGGTGACAGATTTTTGACATCGATATTTAAGTATTGCCAATAAGTACCAACAGTGTTATACTTGGAAAACACAAAAAATATCACTATCGATGAGTTGTTCAATCACTATGGCTACGATTAGAGGAGATGAGATGATGGAAGCTGTAATACAATGGCAGAGAATAGAAGATGTGTATTAGAAGATGGTTGAGGACCAGTATTGTAGGCAATCGAAATCAATCATTGGAGGAAAACCATGAAAAATCAACCTAAAGATAAAACTAAGAATATTACGATAAGAAGAGCAATCAAAAATAACTGGTATTCGCTTAAGTTAGTGAATTCAATCAGTAAGAAACGAGTTGTTTGGGAGGCGATATCAGGAAGCCTTGGGTATCTGGAGTGGATATTCTTTAGTGGCTTTTTTATGAGATACGTAGTAGGTGCAATGGAAAAGGAAAAAAGCTTTGAGGAGATACTTATTTTCCTGGGAATCACCATTGCAGTGTTTGCAATCATAGCAATATGCAGAAACTACATGGAAGGAAATGTTATACCTATCACTGATGTCAAAATATATAAGCAACTATACCAGAAATTATTTAAAAAATCGAGAAATGTGGAACTTGCATGCTTTGAAGATGCTGAATTTTATAATAAGTACACCCTTGCCATGGATGGAGCAGGAACAAAGATTTGCGAAACAGTACATAATATTTGGGGCGTTATATTAGGCTTTATTGCAGTTGTGGTTGTATTCACCTTTATGTATCAGGTGGATAAGATATCCGTATTATTTATTATATTTCCTGTACTTGGTAATTTTGCCTTTGGTAATCAGTTACATAAGATGAAATATAAGCGAGATAAAGAATTTGCCCCATTTAACAGAGTAATCGATTATGTCAATCGTGTTATGTATCTGCCGGAATATGCAAAGGAGATGCGTCTAACTAATTTGTTTGCACTGATGAAACGAAAATATGATGAAGCCTTGCATGGTAAAGTGACAGTTGCTAAAAAATATTATAATAAAGGGATGTTTCTTCATTTTTCCATGGCGATGTTTACCTATACGCTGATTTTCGAAGGTGTACTATTCTATGGTGCTTATCGGACCATGGTGTCTAAAACAATGCAATTGGCAGATTTGGCAGTATTAAGTACCATTATGGTAGCTGCAACTTACATATTGATTGGATTTGCAGATTCTGTTGTTGCAATCTTCAAAAATGGTCTATTTGTAGAGAATCTAAGAGGCTTCATGGAATATACACCATTGATTCCAGAAGATTATGATGGAGAGAATCCGGGAACAACAATTGAATGTATTGAGTTTCGTGATGTTAGCTTTGCTTATAAGGAGAAAATGACGATTAGGCATCTTTCTTTTCAGCTTCGAGGAGGATGCTCCTATGCTTTAGTTGGTCATAATGGTGCAGGTAAATCCACAATCATTAAATTATTGATGCGTCTTTATGACCCAACAGAGGGAGAAATTTTACTTAATGGCAAGAACATCAAAATGTATAACTTAAGACAATATAGAGAACTGTTTGCCACAGCATTTCAGGATTTCAAGATGTTTGCAATGCCCATCATGGACAATGTATTGATGCGGCGAGGATATAAGGAAGATGAAGAGACTGTGATTCAGGCACTACAAAAGGCAGGTGTATATGATAAGGTCACATCGCTAAAAGATGGGATACATACCATGATGACAAAGGAATTTGATCAAGATGGGGTTGTGTTGTCTGGCGGTGAAAGTCAGAAGATCGGCGTTGCAAGAGCATTTGTAAAAGATGTACCGATTAAAATCTTTGATGAGCCATCGAGTGCACTTGATCCAATCGCTGAATATGAGCTGTTTGAAAATATACTGCAAGACAGTAAGGATAAGACAATGCTGTTTATTTCCCATCGATTGTCCTCTGTACAGAGCGCCGATTGGATATTCATGC
>JAEYPP010000013.1 GCA_023410575.1 Bacillota bacterium
ATTGATTTAGAACTTTCTATGGGTAATCTTCTTTCTTATCTCTCCAATTTCTTTCGAGATTACAGAACATTTTGCGAGATTTAGAACTTCATGGATATTGCATACCGAACTATCCTTGGTTATTGAGTCTCCGATAATCGTGGTGATGGTCCTTGTATTTTAGCTATGTGTTAAGCGTTTCTTCATCTATAAGAGCTCAAAAAAAATATTAATTTGTAGCTGACGGCTATCGTACCTAACCTCAGATTATCTGTAATTTGCAAGGTTCAAATAGAGCTTATTACTCTAGTTTAAGTTTTCATAGTTCACTTTACACTATTTGTTACTCTTATTTTATCATATGAACTGATAAATTCAAGGCAGATACATTGTTTATTCACAATACTTATGATAGTATTTTAATAAGTTTGGAAAGTTAGAAAGGAGTTTACCCGCGTGAATCAGATGAGATTAAGTTATAGTCAGCCAGCAAAAGCATGGGAAGAAACATTACCAATCGGTAATGGCAGCTTTGGTGCCATGATTTGGGGAACAGCAAAGGAAGAATTATTGGGACTAAATGAAGAAAGTATATGGTCTGGATATGAGCATAATAAGAATAGTAATGAAGTTTTTCCATATATACGACAAGTAAGAGATTATGTTGCAAATCGAGAATATGAGAAGGCAGAGGAGATGGTTCAAAACCATATGTTAGGGGAATATGGTGAATCCTATATGCCGATGGGGAATTTAAAGCTTAGCTTTGACCATCCACAAGAGGTCGTTTCCTATCACCGTGAGCTTGATCTTGATCATTCTATAGCAGAGGTGAGTTATCAGTGCAACGGAATTGATTATAAAAGACAATACTTTGCAAGTTATGTACATAAAGCGATATTCGTTCGATTGACAGCGAGTATGAAAGCAATGAATTGTATCGTATCCTTTGACTCCCTCATAAAGCATAGATGCGAGACTAGCATAGATCAGTTAAATTTTTATGGACAATGTCCAGAACATGTGGACCCTTCTTATCTGTGGAATGATATCAATCCGATTATTCAAGGAACACGTGGGATGGAATTTCAGGGCTATATTCAGGTATTACATAATGATGGGGAGATTAAGGAAGTAGGCGAGGAGCTACATATTTCTTTAGCGAGTGAAGTAGTATTGATGGTCTGTGCAGTTCAACCAGCTAAATTAGCTACAAAGGATTATGCAGAGATTAAGCAAGAACATATCAAAGATTATACCAATCTTTACGGTCGTATGGACCTTTTTCTTGGAGAACAGTTAAATCTTCCTACCGATGTACGTTTACAGCGATTAAAGGAGGGGAACGAGGACAATGGCCTTTATGCGTTGTATTTCCAATATGCAAGATATCTCTTGATTTCTTCTTCGCGGGAAGGTGGATTGCCTGCTAATCTTCAGGGCATCTGGAGTTGGGAGTATCGTGCTCCTTGGAGTAGTAACTGGACAACGAATATTAATATTCAGATGAACTATTGGTTGGCACAAAGCTGTAATCTAAAAGAATGCCTATTACCTTATTATGAGTTTATCAAGCGAATTTGTGAAAAAGGAAAAGAGACTGCTAATATCAATTATCATTGTCGAGGTACGGTGCATCATCATAATGCAGATTATTGGTTATGTACGAATCCAATGGGAGTTTGCTATGATGGTGGAATCTGTCAGGGTAGTGCACCATGTTGTATGTGGCCGATGGGAGGAGTTTGGTTAGCGACAAGTGAGCTCTTTAAAAATTATGAATATAATCAAGATCTCACTTTCTTAAAAGATACGACGTATCCAATCCTTCGGGAAAATGTTCTTTTCTTAGTGGATTGGATTTACCTACAAGAGGATGGAGTGTATGGAACTTGTCCATCCACGTCACCAGAGAATCGATTTTATGATGATAATGATGCAGTTTGTAGTATCACAAAAAATAGCGCGATGGATTTAGAATTGATTCGAGATATCTTTTGGCAGTTTAAGAAGACGTGCGAGATATTAGATATCGAGGATGGTTTATTACCAGAGGTTGATGAACGACTTTCAAAATTAGCAAAATTCCAAATAGGGAGTAAAGGACAATTATTGGAATGGAATGAGGAATTTGAAGAAGTGGAAAAAGGGCATCGTCATATTTCTCATCTATATGGATTGTTTCCTTCCGAATTATTTGCTACAGATGAGCAGATGAAAGAAGCAGTCAGAAAGTCTCTTGAAATTAGATTAGAAAATGGTGGTGGGCATACAGGTTGGAGTTGTGCTTGGATTATTAATATGTTTGCGGTCTTAGAAGATGGAGAAAAAGCCTACGAATTCCTACATACCTTGCTAACCCGCTCTACTTATCCGAATTTATGGGATGCACATCCACCATTTCAGATTGATGGAAACTTTGGTAGCGTTGCTGGTATTGCTAATATGCTTGTACAAGATCGTGGTGGAGACTTAAAGTTGCTCCCTGCATTACCAAAGCAATTTACGAATGGGTATGTAAAAGGTATTCGAATTAAAAATGGAAAGACGATTGATCTGGAATGGAAAGAGGGTAAGGTTGTAAAGCATAACATTTATTTATACTGATGAAAAGTGAACGAAATTATGTATGCAATTGATAAGCCAATGTACATACGAGAAGGATGAAAAAGAGGTGAAATGAAAAGGTAAGTTCCATGTTGTAAGATTAAATTCTACTCGAACTCGAAAAAACTATTTCAAATCTGTTTGTATTGTGTTTTTTCTGATATAATTATAGTGAAACTCAGCAATTACTAC
>JAEYPP010000020.1 GCA_023410575.1 Bacillota bacterium
CTCTTAATGGATCCTTTTTTAAAGCTGATTCTGGAAAGCTAACATAATAATTCCTTTTACCTAAATCAATGGTACTAAAAAGGTTTAGCATAGATGTCGTTAACCCATTTTTAGAAAGAGCAGAACCATAAAGCAATACATTTTGTTTTTCATTTACAGATAAATTTTCTGTTTTACAAACCGAAAGGCCTAAGATTACTTGCTCACAAATTCGTTTCGCTGCATCTAATCCATCATAAGTACAATATTCTTTCATAAATGCTTCATCATCATATCTCTTTTCAGAGTTTAGCTCACAAACAAGATCATCCACCGTTTTTACAATCGGAAAAGGAAGACTTTCTATTCCTACATATAAACCACGCTCTTTTAGATACTCTGCCTCATCGTAAGAAAATAGAATAATCTTCTTTCTTGAATTGGCAAAATCAAAGAAAACACTGGAATAATCAGTAACCAGACAATCGCACATACTCAAAAATTCATAACATTCATATTGCTCTGGAAATGGTTTAATGTGATGATATTTAGAAAAATCCAATTGATTCTTTACAAACGGATGAAGTTTTACATAGAATACTTGATGTTCTGTTAGCTTCTCATCCAATGGCTTAAGGTATGACTCTATCATAGCGAGAAAATACTCCGACTTTTTATTTGTTAAAGTCCCCCTCCATGTAGGCATGTACATAATGACTTGCTTCTTCTCAAGATTCAGTTCTTTGCGAATATGTTTCCCCGATTCTCTATTATAAAAGACTGAATTTCTTGGATATCCTTCGCATAGGATAGTTCCTTTAAAAATCCCCTCTAACATATAGGAATCTATCATTTTCTCTTTCATATAATCATTCGGAAATACTAGATAATCAGAATAAAGTAAGGTACGCTGTACGTTTCCTATCGCATAAGCACGATCATGAACCTCACGCCCCATACACTTAAGCGGTGTTCCATGCCATGTATTTGTAATAATTTGTCCATTCTTTTTTATATAAGCATGAGAGAACGTTGTATCTGTAAATAAGTATTTCGCAGTTGCCAGACACTTATAGTACTGCTTTGAATTTGCTTTAACTAATCTTACATTTGATAAATTATAGGATGTAATTAACTTTGAAATATACTCTCGTTTATTATCAAGTACTGATAAAAATAATCGATATCCAGAGTACTCACTTTTTTGCAATTCCTTTAACAAGTAAACCATATTAGCGCCTAAATCCGCACTATTTTTTGATTCAATAAAAATATCATTATTATGTAAAGAACTACGATAATATTGGTGAATGTAACATGACATAAAACAACTATTTTTTATACTATTTATTACTCGTTTTATCCGCATCTTGTATTTTCCCCTTTGTAATTAATCGTCACATATAGATTACTAATACATATCCGTATTTATTATACTAAAACATGTATGAGTTTACAATTTATAAAAAGACACTATTGCATTTTTTCTTACAGTAGTATCTATTTTATCTTTTTATTTCATTTTACGTATAATTATGATATAAGAAATCCCAAGAGGTATGGCCGCAGATAACCAGGCAATCGGTCCTGCAAGACAGACTCCAGCATAGCCAATTGCTACTGGAAGAATCGCAGATGCAACAGCACGTGCAAATAATTCGAAGAAACCTGCCATCAAAGGCATAAAACTTCGTCCAATTCCTTGTAATACATTACGGTATATAAAAATCAAGAAAAGCGCCGGATAAAATACAGCTGTTAATTTTAAGTAGTACAACGCTTCATCCATAATAGCACTGCCATATTCAATATTAAAAAGTGCAAGTAATGGTCTTGATAAGAGATAAACACAAACACCTGCCCCAATAGAAAATGCAACCGTTATGATGCTGCTTGTTCTAACCCCCTCTTTAATTCGATCAATTCGATTAGCACCCAGATTTTGTCCAGCATAATTAGCCATTGTAACCCCAAAGGAATGGGCTGGTACTGTCACTAACTGTTCTACCTTGTTTGCAGCTGTATAGGCTGCAATTGTATCCTTACCAAATAAATTTAAAGCCCCCTGTAAAATTATGCATCCGATTGCAGTAATGGAAAACTGGAATGCCATTGGCAACCCTATCGCTAAGTGCTTCCATGCAAATCTTGTATTCCAAGAAAAATCTGATTTCCTTACATGTAAAATTGGGTATTTCACTTTTACATAGATTAGGCATAAAATCCCTGATATAAACTGCGAAAATACAGTTGCCCAGGCAGCTCCTGCTACTCCCCAACCGAAACCTGCAATACATAAGTAATCAAGTCCAATGTTAAGAACTGATGAGATTAGTAAAAAATAGAGTGGTGTTTTACTATCTCCAAGTGCTCGGAGTAGACACGCAATCATATTATAGAGTACACAGGAAAAGATTCCTATAAAAATAACAACAATATAATTATACGCATCTTGAAAAATTTCTTTTGGGGTATTTATCATATGTAACAAGGGCTTTGCCAAAAAAACTGATAATAACGTTATGATTAATGTTAACCCTACACATAGCATGATTGACATCGCCACTGATTTTTTTAATCCTGCCTCATCTTTTGCTCCAAATCGTTGTGCCGCAATAACCGCAATTCCACTGGTAATTCCAAATACAAATCCAAGAACTAAAAAACATAAGGGTCCCGTTGTGCCCACTGCTGCTAGTGCATCTGAACCTAAACACCGTCCAACAATAATTGCATCGACCATACTATAAAGCTGTTGAACCAAATTTCCAATAAGAACTGGTATAGAAAAATTTAGTATCAACTTCCCAGGATTTCCGGTTGTCATATCATTAATCTTACTTTGCAACATTTTATCCTCCAACTGTATTATTAAACTTCAATAGAATACCACTAGTATCATTAAAATTCAATGTAAAATATTTTACTTCTTTATTTAATGGTCAAGATAATACATTAGCTACAAACAAATTGATGAAGTTTAATATAATAAAGAAGACTATCACTTTTTTGGGGGGCAAATCACACCTCATTTTTAAATGATAGTCTTTCTTTTTTCTAACCAAATGCTTAACATAATGATCTTACATTCTTTTAATATTGTAATCTTAGAATTGACTCATTTATTTAGCATTTAGGAATACAACATTCTTTAAATTCAATTTTTAACTCTTGCAACTGAGCATCCATTGTACGACTTTCTTCTAGATTTACACATGCACTCATTGCTTGCTCTAAGCTCGCTCTCTCGCAAGAAAGTATTTTCCGGACGCATTCTCGTATACTTTCCATACGTTCTAAGCATCCACAATATACACCAAACCTCTGATAATAACGTTTTAACCATTCCTCAATCTGTAACCAAATCAGATAACCTTCCTTATTACATTGCAGTCCTTGTTTTATACAATCAATCGCTTCTGATAGTTTTACAAGAGCAGCATTAAAGTTAAAATCTGCTTTCCGTTCAACTTCAATATACTGACAAATTAATGCGTCAATCGCAGCTACTGCATAGTCAGCTTCATTAAAAGGGGGTGGACATAAAGGATGGTTACAAAAAGGACCATTGCAATTGATTGGATTACAGCACGGACTCGTATTAGCATTACCACAAGGGGCACATGAATTGTTATTGCAAGGAGTATTACAACAATTATTATTACAGCCACAATTGTTACAACTTCCTCGATTACAAATGTTTACATTATTATTATTGCAACGTCTAAAATTATTTCGGTAACCAAATGGTTGAAACCCATAAAAATTCATTTTACTTACCATGATTTATTTTTACTAATATACTATTCCAAAACGCTTGAAAAGGAGCTTTTCCTTCTCATAAACACAACTTTTGTTACGCGCCGTAGCGTAGTGAAGTGTGCATCCTTTATAGTTTTCATGAATAGAAAACTTTTAGAAGTTTGCTATTCATTGAAAAGAGGCTGATGCAAAGTAGTATGCATCAACCTCATAAATAATCTTTTCTTTTATCTATAATACTATGTAAATCAAATTAGTTCTCAATTAACTTATTCTTCTTTGTCCAGCTCATTAATCCACGAAGCTCTGCTCCAACTTTTTCAAGCTGATGTTCTGATTCCATTCTTCTCTTTGCGTTAAAGCTAGGACATCCTACCTGGTTCTCAAGTAACCAGTTACGAGCAAAAACACCCTCTTGGATATCTTTTAATACCTGACGCATTGCATTCTTTGTATCTTCTGTGATAATCTTAGGACCAGTAATATAGTCACCATATTCAGCAGTGTTAGAGATGGAATATCTCATACCAGCAAAACCACTCTCGTTGATTAAGTCAACGATTAACTTCATCTCATGAATACATTCAAAGTAAGCGCTCTCTGGCTCATATCCAGCTTCAACTAATACTTCAAAACCACACTTCATAAGAGCAGTTACACCACCGCAAAGAACTGCTTGCTCACCAAAAAGGTCGGTTTCTGTTTCTTCTCTAAATGTTGTCTGTAAAACACCTGCTCTAGCTCCACCAATTCCTAATGCATAAGCAAGACCCATCTCATGAGCTTTGCCTGTAGCATCCTGATGTACAGCGATTAAGCAAGGAACACCTTGTCCTTCTACATACTGACTTCTAACTGTATGTCCTGGTCCCTTAGGTGCAATCATAACAACATCAATATCCTTAGGAGGAATGATCTGTCCAAAATGAATCGCAAAACCATGAGCAAACATTAACATATTGCCTGGTTGTAAATTAGGTTCGATTGATTCTTTGTACATCTTAGCTTGCTTTTCATCATTGATTAAAACCATGATAATATCAGCTTTTTTTGCTGCATCAGCTGCAGTATAGACCTCAAAGCCTTCCTTTTCAGCTTTTTCCCAAGACTTGCTACCCTTGTATAAACCAATAATTACCTTAACACCTGAATCTTTTAAATTCTTTGCATGTGCATGTCCTTGGCTACCATAACCAATTACAGCTACTGTTTTTCCCTCTAATAGAGAAAAGTTACAGTCTTGTTGGTAATAAATTTTTGCCATTGTTTCATCCTCCTAAAATTGAATTCAACTATATGTTCTACCTGCAAAAGCGTATAAATACGTTATGTCAGCATACAACCTAAATTAAATATAGTCTTCGATATCTCCAGCACCACCACGAGTTAAGCCTGTGATACCAGTACGAACAATCTCTAATATTTTAAAACCATCTAAGAGCTTAATAAATGCATTGATTTTAGCCTGGTTTCCTGTTAATTCAATCATCAAAGATTCTTTGGCCACATCAACAATTTTTGCTCTAAAAATATCAGCCACTGCAATGACTGCTTGACGATCCGCATCATTCGCTGCCACTTTGACAAGAATAAGCTCTCTACACACCGAATCATCACTATGTAATTCTGTCATCTCAACAACATCCTCTAACTTATTCAGCTGATTTTGAAGTTGCTCTAGTATTTGCTCATCTCCGTTGACTACAACCGTCATTCGGGATAATTGAGGATTTTCAGTTTCCCCTACAGTCAAACTATCAATATTATAGCCTCGTCTACTAAATAATCCTGACACTCTACTAAGTACGCCAGCAGTGTTGTCAACCAGAATAGATAAAACCATTTTTCTCATAAGAGTCTCCTTTACCGGATTTGCTATCATACTTGCTTCCTTAGTTTTACGTTACTAATTATTGTAACAACACACATAATGTTTGTCAAGCACATATATCATAATTTACGTTATGTCTTATTTTATCATAACCTTAGGTTATAGATATATAAATATAAGTATAGAATTGCTTAATATTCAAAAAATAAGATAACGTATGCTTCTCACTTCAAAGCTTTTCCTTGTCGTGAATAAAAAAGGTTAGCATAGAAAATATATGTCCTATACTAACCCTTCTATCATCTTACTTAAGCACGTTATTAATTAAGTATTCTTGTGCATTGTTGATTGCATTTAATACTGCCTTTGTAGTAACAGTTGCACCTGAGATTGCATCCACCTGTGTACCGTCTGAACTTCCTATTGTTTCTTGCGCTGTTTCATCTTCACTTTCTTCTGGAGTGATTTCTTGACCAGAAGCTAACTTTAATGCAGATTCTACTTGACTTACAAATTCATTGATAGAGATACTTACAGTTGCTACTACATCTGTCTTTCCTTCTTCATTCATTGTAAGACCAGATACTCCTTGGTTTTCAATCACATAATCAGCTAATGCTTTTGCCTGGTCTGCCCAAGTAGCACCATCTTCTGTCATTGTGTACTCACCACTTTGAGATAGTACAGATTTAGCATTTCCCTCAGCATCAATTGCATCCCAAACTACATTTGTGATTTTTCCACCTTCTACGGTTACTGTAACCTGGCTAGTCCAACCATTATTTGGTTCATCAGCAACAATTTCATATACACCATCAATAAGCGCTTGCGTTGGTTCGTTCGTAGTTTCTGTCTCACCAGCTGCTTTATTCATAGCCTCTTCCACTTGAGCAACGAATTCATTGATGGAGATACTTACAGAAGCTACGGCATCTGTTTTTCCTTCTTCATTTAAATTAAGGCCAGCAATGCCTTGATTTGCAATGACATAATCAGCTAGTGCTTTTGCCTGATCTGCCCAAGTAGCACCATCTTCTGTCATTTTGTACTCACCATTTTGAGATAATACAGATTTAAAGTTTCCGTCTGCATCTACTGCATCCCAAACTACGTTAGTGATCTTTCCACCTTCTATAGTTAATGTAACCTGACTAGTCCATCCATTGTGTGGTTCTAAAGCAACAACCTCATAAGTTCCATCGTTTAGCTTGACTTCATTACTCACACCAGCTGCCATATTCATAGCTTCTTCCACTTGTGCTACAAACTCATTGATAGAGATACTAACTGTTGCTACGGCATCAGTTTTTCCCTCTTCATTCAAAGTAAGGCCAGCAACACCTTGGTTAGTAACAACATACTCAGCTAATGCTTTTGCCTGATCTGCCCAAGTAGCACCATCTTCAGTCATTTTGTACTCACCACTTTGAGATAATACAGATTTAAAGTTTCCATCTGCATCTACTGCATCCCAAACTACATCTGTAATCTTTCCACCTTCTACAGTTAGTTTAACCTGACTAGTCCAACCATTATGTGGTTCAGAGCCAACAACTTCATAGGTTCCATCCACAAGCTCAGTTGTTGCAACTGTTGTTGCTTCAAAAGCTGCTAATGAGAAAGTTTCTATAGTATCGTTTGTTGATACATCCATACCTTCGATGTATACTGGTAACTTAACTCCCTTAAACTGATCAAGGAATTCTGGTTTCGTAACATTACTTCCAAGTCCTTCTGTTTCAGATTGGCTGATAACTTCAACACTTGTAACTGTATCTGCTGTTGCATCAAATGTAACTGCAAGTTCCATAGGTACTTCACCAAAACCTTTAGCATCAACATTTACCTTATAACCAGTAATATTTCCGTCACCATCTGTTAATGTTTCGATCTGCTTGATTCCTAAATCAGTACCTTCCTGTGTAATCTCAATTGCATTGGCTGGTCCTTTGTTTAGGTTGTTCTTAATTACTACAGATGTGACAAGGGCTACTGCAGTTACGCCAGCTAAGGCTACTACAGCAATCCATCTTTTGTTATTTCTCATAATCTCATCCTCCACCAAATTATGGTTTTTCTTTACAATTATATGAATCTTCATAATTGTCATGCAAAAAACATTTTATCATAGTTCTATACACGAAAAACACAGGTACTTATTGGTTTTATTCCTAAAAACTTCTATGTATCACCTGGTTTTTCATAATTTCAATGATATTTTACATAATGTACTACCCTTGACAGTCCTGTCAACATACCTTATGATAAATCAATGAAATCTATTACAAAGGAGTTCTAATCCATGTGCATTACTACAAATAAAAAATATGTAGCTATACTATTAATGCTTGCGATTACCACCGGTATAACCGGATGCAAAAACAATCAAGGCAACTTAATCGATACCGCTCCATCCCCAACAATTGCTGAAGATTCTACAACAGAAAACTCTATCAATAACCGAATAGAAAAAAGTAGTTTTAAATTGAATACAATTATTACAATTACTCTCTACGGTAGTCAGGATTCTTCCATTATTGATGGCGCTTTTGCTTTATGTGATGAATATGAAAATCTATTAAGTCGTACTAAAAGTTCCAGTGAGATTTACCAACTAAATCACTCAAGTAACAATTCTCTCGTAGTTTCTGATGACACATTAGACTTATTAAAAAGAGGACTCGATTACTGTCGTATCTCTGATGGAGCCTTTGATATCAGTGTAGAACCACTTACTTCTTTATGGAATTTTGGTTCAACTAATCAACGTTTACCTGAATACGAAGAAATTAAGGATGCACTCACACATATTGGTTATGAAGGCATTAAAATTGATGGAAACACCGTTACCTTTTTGAACGACAACATGGGTGTCGATTTAGGTGCAATCGCAAAAGGTTATATTGCAGATAAAATTAAAGACTACCTTTTGGAACGAAACGTAACCAGTGCAACAATTAATCTCGGCGGTAATGTGCTATGTGTCGGTAAAAAACCGGATGGGTCTCCATTTCGGATTGGTATTCAAAAGCCTTATGAAAATCGCAATGAAACAGTCGCAGTCATGGAACTTAATGATGTTTCTGTTGTTTCCTCAGGTATCTATGAACGATATTTTACAGTAGACGGTGTTCAATATCATCATATTCTTAATCCATCCACAGGCTACCCATATGACAACAATTTACTTAGTGTTACGATTATTTCAAAAGAATCGACGGATGGCGATGCACTTAGTACCACTTGTTTTGCATTAGGATTAGAAAAAGGGTTAGAGCTCATTGACTCCATGGAAGACACTTATGCAGTCTTCATCACCAAAGATGATACCCTCCATTACTCGAATGGGTTTCTTGAAAATATCGTTGTTACTGAAACGAAATAACATACACTATCAAGCTTAACCATTCATTTGAATTACTATTATATCATCTGTAATATAGTAAAGTCTATATTTTTTTGTAATTACTTGCTAAAACGACCATACTCAATCTATTGATAACGTTACAAGTCACATATTTTTTATGTCTTGTAACGCTATGCCACTTAGATATAAGTATGGTCATTTTTTTTGCAATATCTTTGGTCTTTCTTTCAGATACAACTATCTACGGATAATTTCATCACGTCCTGGTCCATTGGAGACAAGAGTAACAGGAACTTCAAGTTCTTTTTCGATAAATTCGATGTATTTTCTACAGTTTTCTGGAAGATCCTCATATTTCTTAATTCCACGAATTTCTGATTTCCATCCTGGTAAAGTAGTATAAACTGGTTTTGCTTTTGCTAATTGCACCGTTGTTGGGAAATCTTTTGTCATAACGCCATCAATTTCATAGCCGATACAAACTGGAATTTCATCCAAATATCCAAGAACATCAAGAACAGTTAGCGCTACTTCCGTAGCTCCTTGCATTCTGCAACCATAGCGTGTTGCCACTGCATCAAACCAACCCATACGTCTTGGACGACCTGTTGTAGCTCCATATTCGCCACCATCTCCACCACGTCTTCTAAGTTCATCTGCTTCTTCACCAAAGATTTCACTCACAAATTCACCAGCACCGACAGAAGAAGAATAAGCCTTGACAACTGTTATGATACTCTTAATCTCATATGGAGGAATACCAGCACCAATTGCACCATATGCAGCTAACGTAGAAGACGAGGTTACCATTGGGTAGATACCAAAATCAGGATCCTTTAATGCACCTAACTGGCCTTCTAATAAGATATTCTTACCTTCTTTTATTGCTTCGTGTAAGAACATGGAAACGTCACAAACATATGGCTCGACCATTGTCTTATATTCTTTCAGGGTAGCTAAAACTTCCTGAGAATCAAGTAAAGGTTTGTGATACATATGCTCTAAGATAATGTTTTTCATTTCACAGATACGTTCCACTTTATCTTTTAAAGCTTCTTCATCAAATAACTCCGACACTTGGATGCCAATCTTCGCATATTTATCTGAATAAAATGGAGCGATTCCTGACTTTGTAGAACCAAAAGATTTCTTACCAAGACGCTCTTCCTCATATTGATCAAAAAGAATATGATAAGGCATCATAATCTGTGCACGATCAGACACCTTAATCTTAGGCATTGGAACACCACGATCAACGATTGACTGAATCTCTTTGAACAGATATGGAATGTTAAGAGCAACGCCATTACCGATAACACTCGTTGTATGATCATAAAAAACACCAGATGGAAGTAAATGTAACGCAAATTTACCATATTTATTAATGATTGTATGTCCTGCGTTACTACCACCTTGGAAACGTACGATAATATCGGATTCCTGTCCTAACATATCCGTAATCTTACCTTTTCCTTCATCTCCCCAGTTTGCACCTACGACTGCTTTTACCATAATCATATTCCTCCTATAATTTAATTTAGGCTTGTTTTTTTAAGACTTTTGGACAATTTTTTTGAATCATAGGAAATTCAGAAAAATTTCCTATGATGTTTAGGTGTCAAAAGTACTTTATTATAATTTCATTCGTCATTTTGCACATAAATATACTTGTAAAATATGGGATGTCAAACATAATTCAGGAGCATACTGTTATGAAGTCGTCAGTACTTAGAGCCTGTACTTTAGGCGCTTACGTACCGCTACGAACTTCATTCAAGCGAAAGCGTGTTGCGGATGAATTATGTTTGTCATCACATACTCATAACATTTCTTTGTGTAAAATGACGTCAGACTTCTTTCTTAAGGACTTTTGACACATCATCCCATAATACAAAAATAGAGCATGTAACAGTTCCCTGTCATGCCCTATTACTTTTGTATTATACCTTACGTGATAGTATAAGTAAAATCAATATTAATTATGCATCACATAATCTATGATTATGATATTATTGTTTACCAGTGCTTCCAATACCGCCACGATCAGGATTACCTAAGCTTTCTACTTCTTCAAACATAATCTCAGGCTGTTTCTTTTCAATTCTGAATTGGCAGATACGATCATTTACCGATATCTTAGTATCACGCAATGCATATGCTGGGAAAAACCATTGATCATTGTCACCACAGTAGGACTCATCAATTACACCCATGGAATTCGTCTGAATTACACCAAAATTCTTATACGTAGAACTTCTTGGAACTACATGTGCTTCATATCCTTCTGGTAACTGCATTCCAACACCTAGTGGTATTAACTTAAATTCATCTTTTTTTAACTCTACATCAATCGCAGAACGTAAATCGATCCAATCCGACTTTCCATCAATAAATCTTAGCTTCTCGATTTCCTCACTAAAATACTTAATCCGTATTTTCTCCATTTTCTCACCAAGTGCTTAGCACTATTCCCTTCAAACTAAGTAAAATTAAATATCTTTTAGGAAAGCAAGATAACCTTGTGTCGCTTCAAAAATATCTGCTTTACTCGTAATCTCCCATGGAGAGTGCATATTAAGAACAGCTACACCACTATCTATCACTTCCATGTTGTATTGAGCCATAATGTAAGCAATGGTGCCACCACCGCCCTGATCAACCTTGCCAAGTTCTGAAGTCTGATAATTTACCTTGTTATCCTCCATGATTTTTCTAAGTTGAGCAATGAACTCTGGATTAGCATCATTACAGCCTGATTTTCCTCTTGCGCCAGTATACTTATTAAATACAATACCACGGCCAAAATATGCTGAATTCTTCTTCTCCATTACAGAAGGATAGTTTGGATCAAAAGCAGCACTAACATCTGAGGATAACATATGAGAGTTTGCTAATGCACGACGTACTTTAAGCTCAGAGTATTCACCCATACGTTCAAGAAGCTCGGCCACTACATTCTCAAAAAATCTTGAATGCATACCTGTTGCTCCAATACTTCCAACTTCCTCTTTATCAACAAGAAGACAAACTGCAGTACGATCCACTTTCTCTAAATCAAATAATGCTCGCATTGATGTATAGGAACATACGCGGTCATCCTGACCATAGCCAATCACCATGCTTTGATCAAGACCAAAATCACGAGCTTTACCAGCTGGAACAACTTCTAATTCGGCACTGATAAAATCTGCTTCCTCAAAATCATATTTTTCTTTTAATATCTTTAATATATTAGCTTTTACAGCTTCCTTGTCTTCACCCTTTAATGGTTGACTTCCAATCAAAACATTTAAGTCTTCACCTTCAATTACTGCAGAAGCTTTCTTTCCCATCTGGTCGGCAGCAAGATGTACTAACAGATCCGAGATACCAACGACTGGATCATTCTCATCTTCGCCAATAACAATATTTAGTTTTGTACCATCTTTTTTAACAACAATACCATGAATTGCAAGTGGCAAAGTTACCCACTGATACTTTTTAATACCTCCATAATAATGTGTATCCAAAAGAGCCATCTCTGTATCTTCATATAGCGGAACTTGCTTTAAATCAATTCGCGGAGAGTCAATGTGAGCTCCCAATAACTTCATACCCTTTTCTAATGGCTGTTCACCAATTAAAAACAAAGCCACCGATTTATCCATGTTATTATAATATACCTTATCTCCTGGTTTAATTGATTTCATTTCCATTAAGTCAACAAAACCTTGTTCTTTAGCCTGACGAATAACTTCAAGAGTGCATTCACGTTCTGTCTTACAATCCGATATAAACTTCTTATAACCTTCACTTAAGTCAGTTACCTGTTTTATCTGCTCATCTGTATACTTTAACCACGCATTCTTGTTTGATTCCTTGTTTTTTAAATCAGCAGTCTTTGCCACTTCATCACTCATATCTCAACGACCTTTCTCTTTTTGTAATAATATTATTCTAACTAAATTCCTAATAAATTCAGATAATACACAAACATCTCTCAAAAATTAATTGATAAAGTAAAAAGTTTGTATGAATCCAATCATAACCTATATTATAATGAAAATTCTTCCACATTACAACTGGGGAAACATCTCCAATAACTTCCTTGCACTAGCAGAAAGAGGATAACGTTTGTCCTGAATAACACAAATATGACGTTTTGGAATTTTACTGTGTAATTGCAATTCAAATAATTCTCCAGAATCAAGATAAGGCTTTGCAAAGGACTTCACGACCATCCCAATTCCAAGAGAGCGTAAAGCGAATTGAACAATCATATCACTCGTTGCAAGTTCAAATTCCGGCGTTATCGTTGCGCCTTGTTCTTTAATAAATTTATCCATAAATTTCCTTGTACTCGTGTTTTTTTCAAGGCAGATAATTGGCATTGTTTCAAGATAACTCAGAGAAATCTGACGATGTCTCAATTCCAAAAATCTTCGTCCAGCAACAAAAGTATCTTGTATTTTGGAAACTTTTGTTACCACATCGTTGTCGGTAGGAACAAAAGGTTCACTCACTACACCAAAATCAATATGTCCTTGGTGGAGAAAATCTATTGTCTCTGGTGTCGGACCATTGGTAACCGTAACTTTGATATTAGGATATAATTCATGATAATGTTCTAAAAAAGGAAGTAAATAAAATTGTAACGTCATATCAGAAGCACCGATTCGAATCTCCCCAATATCAAGATTTTGCATTCTTCTTACTGCCGCTTCCCCATTCATAATTGATTCATATCCCTGTTTCACATAGGAATAAAGTGCTTCTCCTTCTTGAGTCAGAATCACCCCTTTTGCACTACGTAGGAATAATTTACTCTCTAAACTTGTCTCAAGTACTTTGATAGCTTGGCTCACAGCAGGCTGTGAAATGCATAATTCACCTGCCGCACCTGTAATGCTTGAATGTTTTACAACATAATAAAAAATTCTATAGTATTCTAAATTGACATTCATAAGCAACTTATCCTCTCCTTCTCTTTTGAATATACATGTTTTGCATCACTTTGGCAATGAGAAAAGAGGTTTAAACTAATAAAGCAGTGTTTGAGTCCCGATTTACTAACTCTTGCTCAAAAACATTCATGTATCGGATCCAAATGGAGTAATTCGGATGATTCGGATAACGTTCTGCAAATAGCTCCAGTGTATCTAAACACCGCTCAATGTACGTATTTCCTACCTCTGCAATATTTACATAATCTCCATTAAATGTCTCCCAGCGTGTAAAGTCTATGTCCTCTTCTATTAACACTTCATTTGTAAATATCTTCATGCGCATAAAAATCACCACCCAATATCCTATTATATGTAGCATACGGGTGGTGTATTCCATTTTTTGTAAATTATTTTATCAAACCTTAATATCTGCCTTCAATCCAAGTAAGTCTTTATTCCCCTCTAGGATAGGCTCAATCTCTTCTAATATGAACTCTTCTGTTTGTTCCTTTGCTCGTCCTATATATTTTTTAGGATCCATAACCTTTTTTAAATCTTCTAGCGTCATATTAAATGCAGGATCAGCAGCAATTAATTCAAGTAAATTATTATCTAATCCACGTTCCTTTACGTTACGACCTGCTTCCATACTTAACATACGAATCTTTTCATGTAGCTCCTGACGATCTCCACCAGCCTTTACAGCGTCCATCATAATATTTTCGGTTGCCATAAATGGTAATTCAGACATCAATCTCTTTTCAATTACCTTCGGATAGACAACAAGACCATCTACGACATTAAGATATAAATCTAAGATACCATCGACCGCTAAGAAAGCTTCTGGTACACTTAATCTCTTATTTGCAGAGTCATCTAATGTTCTCTCAAACCATTGAGTTGCTGAAGTAATTGCTGGATTAAGTGCATCCACCATTACATAACGAGCCAATGACGCAATACGCTCACTTCTCATTGGATTTCTCTTATATGCCATAGCTGAGGAACCGATTTGATTCTTCTCGAAAGGTTCTTCAATTTCTTTTAGGTGCTGTAATAGACGAATATCATTACTGAATTTGTGTGCACTTGCTGCAATACCAGCTAATACATTGAGTACTCTTGTATCAATTTTTCTAGAATAAGTCTGACCTGAAACAGCGAAACAAGAAGCAAATCCCATTTTGTTCGCAATTAATTGATCCAATTTCTTAATCTTTTCATGATCACCATCAAACAATTCTAAAAAGCTTGCTTGAGTACCAGTCGTACCTTTGGAACCCAATAACTTCATACAATCAATTGCATGTTCCAAATCTTCCAAATCAAGAAGTAATTCTTGTAACCAAAGGGTTGCACGTTTACCAACCGTAGTAGGCTGAGCTGGCTGAAAATGCGTAAAAGCTAATGTAGGTAATTCACGATATTTCAAAGCAAATTTTGTTAATTCATCCATAACATTAATTAACTTCTTCTTAACAAGCTGCAATGCTTCTGTCATTATAATAATATCTGTATTATCTCCAACATAACAAGAGGTCGCGCCAAGATGAATGATGCCTTTTGCTTTTGGACACTGAACTCCATATGCATAAACATGAGACATTACATCATGACGTACAAGACGTTCTCTCTCTTTTGCTACTTCATAATTAATATCGTCTTGATGAGCACGAAGTTCCTCAACCTGCTCCTTAGTAATCGGTAATCCAAGTTCATGCTCACTCTCAGCTAATGCTACCCAAAGTTTTCTCCATGTCTTAAACTTTTTATCCGGAGAAAAGAGGTACTGCATCTCTTCACTTGCATATCGTTCTGATAATGGGCTTACATATTTATTTTCGTTCATAAACTTCTCCTTTTACCTACTTTAAATATTTATTTTCTTTCGTTTATTGTTATTCATTAATATTTAAGACTGAGATTAACCATTGTTTACTTGTCAAATTCCCCACGAATATCTTCAATTGGTGGTTCAATTGGATAATCCCCAGTAAAACACGCATCACAATAATTGCTTGACCCTCCAACTAATTCACTTAACCGTTCTACATCCAAGTATCCCAAAGAATCTGCACCAATCATCTGGCAGATTTGTTCCACTGTATTATTATGCGCAATTAATTGCTCATCATTTGGTACATCTGTTCCAAAATAACATGGATGTAAAAATGGAGGTGAACTGATACGAACATGAACTTCTTTTGCACCTGCTGCTTTTAGCATACCAACAATACGTGCACTTGTCGTACCACGAACGATGGAATCATCAATCATAACGACTCTCTTTCCTTTAATCGCTTCTGTCAAAACATTCAACTTAATGCGAACACTCGATTCACGCGTTGCTTGTTTTGGCTTAATGAAAGTTCTTCCCACATAATTATTTTTAACAAAAGCCATTCCATATGGAACTTTTGATTCTAATGCATATCCCATTGCTGCTACATTACCAGAATCAGGTACCCCAACAACTAAATCAGCCTCAACAGGATGAGTTTGAGCTAGAATCCTACCTGCCATAATTCTTGAATTATAGACATTAATCCCATCAAGATAGCTATCAGGACGTGCAAAATAGATATATTCAAAGATACAGTGCTTTATCTTATTTTGACATAAACTTGTATCCGAAATCAAGCCATTCTTTGTAATTGTTATGATTTCACCAGGCAACACATCACGTACAAAAGTTGCATTTACAGCATCTAAGGCGCAAGATTCCGATGCTAATACATAAGCATTATCGCGCTTTCCAATACACAATGGATGGAAACCAAACGGATCACGTGCACCTATTAATTTGCGTGGACTCATGATAACCAATGAATAAGCTCCTTTTATCGTTAGCATCGCATTTTTAATAGCCCCTTCGACATTAGGAGTATTCAGACGCTCGCGAGCGATATAGTAAGCAATTACTTCTGAATCAATCGTTGTTTGGAAAATTGCTCCAGTATATGCTAACTTTTCTCGAAGTTCCAAAGCATTGATAAGATTGCCATTATGCGCAAGTGCTAAGGTTCCTTTTACGTAATTTAAAACTAATGGCTGAGTATTGGCTATATTACTAGCTCCTGCCGTGGAATAGCGTACATGTCCTACGCCGATACCTCCACTCATCGAACTAAGCTGTTCTGTAGTAAATACTTCATTTACAAGCCCCATACCTTTTACGGACTTTACAATACCCTTAGGGCCATTCGTATCACTAACAGCAATGCCGCAACTTTCTTGTCCCCTATGTTGAAGTGCAAACAGTCCATAATATAATGAGGAAGCCACATTCTTACCGTCTAAATCATATATACCAAAGACACCACATTCCTCATGTAGTTCATCCGATATCAATTCACTTACTTTATAAGCCATTGCGGTTTTCCTTCCCTAAAAGCTACAAAAGTGGAAGTACTCTTGACTACGAGCACATCCACCTTGATTGTCTACATTTACATTATTGAATTCCAAGGCGCTGAAATACTTCCTTATATGCGTCCTCAACATTACCCAGATCCCTACGAAAACGATCCTTATCAAGTTTCTCACGTGTATTAACGTCCCATAAGCGGCAAGTGTCAGGTGAAATCTCATCAGCTAATATAATCTGGCCATGGTATCTACCAAATTCAATCTTAAAATCAATTAATTCAATTCCAATGCTTAAAAAGTATTTCACTAAGACTTCATTCACCTTAAATGCATACTTTGTTATCGCATCAATTTCTTCTTGAGTTGCAATTCCCAATGCTTTTGCATAGTAGGAGTTAATCATTGGATCTCCAAGGCTATCATCTTTATATGAAAACTCCAAGGTAGGACATAATAACTTCTTGCCTTCTTCGACTCCAAGCTTCTTTGAAAAACTTCCAGCAGCAACATTACGTACAATAACTTCAAGTGGCACAATTTCAACTTTTTTAACAGCAGTTTCTCTTTCGCTTAATTCCTCAACATAATGTGTTGGAACACCTTCTTTTTCAAGAAGTTGCATAACATAATTCGACATCTTGTTATTAATAACGCCTTTACCTACGATTGTACCTTTTTTTTCTCCATTGAATGCTGTTGCATCATCTTTGTAATCAACGATTAATACATCTTCTGCGTCAGTTTTGTACACTTTCTTGGCCTTACCTTCATAAAGTTGCTCTAACTTTTTCATGTTAAATTATCCTCCTTGTGCAAACAACGAACTAACAAAATGTTTGACAGTACTATTTGTTCTGCACTTTTATTATAGCTTAGCATAAAAATATCGCAAGAGATTTTTTGGTACTTTCTGTCATTTCATTTCAATTTCGCTTAAATGTACAAAAAAATGTAAAATCAGAACTTCATTTTGTATAATAAGTAGTGCGTAAACATTGATAAATACAGTATTTATTAGTATAAGTAATGGTATTTATCAGTATATCTAAACAATGCTTTTCCATCATTTATCTAAGTCGATTACATTCAAATTTTGCCATAGTTTGTAAATTATTGCGAACTAACTCTATACGTTCCTCGATGCTTTTTTGACTAACTGGCATATCAAGTGACATCTCAATATCACTCATGACACGATCGTCAATTCGTTTACGAATTGAGTAAAGAATCTCTAACTTTTCAGCATAATCTTTGGCATCCAAGAAAGCCATTAAATCTTCATTCACTAAGCAAGCCTCTGGGTGTGGAGGAATGATAACTTCTTCTGGTACATATCGTTTCATCTCTTTAAAAGCTGATAATCTATGATTTGAATTCGTCTCACCTGAAGCAAAAACGTGCTGCTTCGGATTTTGTGACATTTGCTCCTGTAAACTCATATCATGATGCTCGTGATTTAAGTCTTGCAGGTAATTAGGCTTTGAACTGACCAAACTATCTCGCTCTACCTTTGTAAAACGATACATAGCTGTCACATCAGGATATTTTTCATGGTCAACATTACTTAAAAACATCGATAGAGGCCTTACATACATAGAATAATCACCATAAAGTGCTTGATACACAACCATGACCTCCATCGTTTCCGAATGTTTCGCTACACCAACAATCTGATATAACCCACCTTTAAAATGACGGTACAGTTCTCCACTAATAACTTGTCTATCTTCCATCTGCTTCTCCTCTACTTCTGACTATTTTCTTCGTTCAATATAATATTGAGCATACTCCCTTGTAATTAATCTTCCCTTCACTAACTGATCCATATAGTCTAAGAAATCCTCATTGCTAATCTTGGCATCTGTTAGCTTTTCAAGTAGTTCCTTAATTTTATCCTTATATTCTTTTACAGAGAGCACGGTATCTTTCAGCATAATGTTAAGTGCATACGCTGACTCAAAATAAATATTTTGATATCTCGTATCTCGTATCAAGTGACTAACTGTCAGATTCAACGATAATAGTTTTAACATTGTTTTTGCTGATGTATTGGTAACCTTAAGATCTTTACCAATGACATATAGGTTCTTTTTGTATTCTCTTTGAGAAACCTCAAATACAGTTGGAAGATAAGAGGAAAATACTAACTTTAAAAATGATGTTTTCATTAATGCATGATAGTCCGAAAATATATTGACATCTGCACTTCTCTCAAACCTAATCTCATCGATTTCTTCCTTCGAAAAGGTTATCTTTCGAGGTTCTCTTTCAAATAATAACAAATTAAGCTCGTCTTTTTCCATCCAAGCATAGGCAGGACACTGATAAATCTTCTTACTCACGCAAGAATCCACAATAATTGGTTGATGGTCTTTATTCACCTTATACTTGACGCAAATCTTATGAACATCTTTCTCACTTAATTTTTCTAAGTAGTCTTCCTGTCTTTCTTCTTGCTCTTCTTCCTGTTCTTCTTTCGACTCTAGATTTTCATTTTTATTCTTATACTTAATAGCTGATTCATGCTTTTTACCTTGACTTTCTTTGGAATGCTTATCATTATGGATATTCGTTGTTACAAATTTACCACTTTTCTTAAAGCTCACGGACTGTATCAATATAAATGCAAGAAGATAGCAAAATGCTACACTCATTCCCCATAAAGGAGCTTTCATTACAATGACCATACCAAAACTAAATGTTCCAAAAAGTAATAAAAAAGCTATCATCACGATGTAACTTTTTGTCTTTCTATTACCATATTTTAATCCGTTGATAATCTTATGCATCCTTATCCCCCAAAGTAAACCTACATTAGTTTTCATCCCATTCAACGATGGTATTCTGCTTTAGTGATTCAACTACGTTAATTATTCTCTGGTTTTCTGAGCCTTTGAATCTCAAATTAACATTTTTCTTATCCAGAACGAATTCCCCATCTACTAGCACATCCAGATAGGAAAGCATTTCCCTTGTTTCTTCTTGTTTCAGGCACATATCCTCTAGTATATCGCGATCAAATAAATAGCCACTGTAGCACCAGATATCTTTTTCGGGATAAACCTCCTTAATCTTTCTTAACAAAGGCAACAATCCTTTTTGGTTGGATAGTTCAAACGGTTCTCCACCTAATAAAGTAATTCCTCGAATATAAGAAGGTTCTAAGCACTTTATAATATACTCCATCGTCTCTTTCGTAAATTTTGTTCCATAGTCAAAATCCCAAGCAACCTCATTGAAACATCCTTTACATCGATGCGTACAACCACTAACAAATAATGAAACTCGAACCCCTGGTCCATTTGCCACATCACATGGCTTTATCGTTGCATAATTCATCTTTTAGCTCCTCATATATTGTCCCTTTTATTTTATCACAATTAAAATTGAAATACTAGAATTGCTACCTCAATATCGAAAGAAAAATCAGCCATGTATCATTCTTTTTTAATGCCTCATGTATCATTCTTTTTTAATACCTCATATATCATCTTAGTTTGTGATTCTTTAGCATTGTAACTTAGAAAAAGCCTGATAGTACATGTTCCGTATACGATACATATCTCACATAAGTTGTGGGATTGTAACGCACACGAAACATGTACTATCAAGCTCATTATCGATAAATTTATTAACTATACGAAGTACAACCACGCCTTCATCGGTATGTTTATATATGCAATACTCTCGCGTTAATTTCTTTTGTCTTACCCTGGTTCCAGAAATTCTCACCTAAGTATCCACACGTTCTTCTTGTAACATTCATTTTAGAATGGTCCTTATTACCACAATTCGGACATTCCCATTCTAATTTATCATTGATCGTAATCTCTCCATCAAATCCACATACATGACAATAATCAGACTTCGTATTAAATTCTGCGTATTGAATATTATCGTAGATAAATTTCACGAGTTCTTCTAAAGCCTCCAGGTTATGTCTCATATTTGGAATTTCTACATAAGAAATCGCACCGCCTGTCGAAATCTTTTGGAATTGACTTTCAAACGTAAACTTAGAAAAGGCATCGATTTTCTCGCGTACATCGACATGGTAGGAATTCGTATAATATCCTTTATCCGTTATATCTTCGATTACGCCAAAGCGTTCCTTATCAATACGTGCAAAGCGATAACATAAAGATTCCGCTGGAGTTCCATATAAGCCAAACCCAATTCCTGTTTCCTTCTTCCATGTTTTCGTAGCTTCCTCTAAACGTTTCATTAGACGAAGTGCAAACTCAGTTCCTTCTGGATTCGTATGACTTACACCTTTCATAAGCTTTGTCACTTCATAGAGACCAATGTAACCTAGAGAAATTGTTGAGTAACCATTATGCAACAGCTTATCGATTGTTTCACCCTTTTTCAATCGAGCAATCGCACCATACTGCCAGTGAATTGGACTAACATCTGAAATTGTTCCTTCCAATGCATGATGTCTGCACATTAAAGCTTCGAAACAAAGAGCAAGACGTTCCTCTAATAGCTGCCAGAATAACTCCTCATCACCACGTGCAATGATACCAATCTGTGGTAAGTTGATACTTACTACACCTTGATTAAATCGACCTTCGAATTGATACTCTCCATTTTCATCTTTCCAAGGAGATAAAAAGCTTCGACAACCCATACAGCTAAACACATTGCCTTCATACGTTTCTCTCATCTTCTTAGCAGAAATATAATCTGGATATAATCGTTTCGCAGAACATTGAACAGCTAATTTTGTAATATAATCGTACTTTCCTCCTTTTAAGCAATTATGCTCATCTAATACATAAATTAATTTAGGGAAAGCTGGTGTAATATAAACGCCTTTCTCATTTTTAATTCCTTGTAATCTTTGACGTAATACCTCCTCAATGATCATTGCATTTTCTTCGATGTATTCATCGTCTTTATCAAGATTTAAAAATAAAGTTACAAATGGTGATTGTCCATTCGTAGTCATTAGCGTGTTAATCTGATATTGAATCGTTTGAACACCAGAAGTTAATTCATCACGTACTCTCTCATTGACAAACTGTTCAATCACTTCTTTCGTTGCCTGTCCACCAAATAAATTCTCATAGCGTTTTCTGTATTTATCTGCAGAAATTCTAAGATATTTACCAAGATGACGAATATCTACGGACTGTCCTCCATACTGACTGCTTGCAACAGCAGAGATAATCTGAGTCATTACTGTACAAGCTACCTGAAAGCTCTTTGGACTCTCGATTAATTTTGCGTTCATAACAGTACCATTTTCAAGCATATCTTTAATATTAATCAAACAGCAATTAAAGATTGATTGTAGAAAGTAATCGGCATCATGAAAATGAAGCACACCTTCATCGTGAGCTTTGCTGATTTTTTCAGGCAGTAATATTCTTCGAGTTAAGTCTTTGGAAACCTCACCTGCAATTAAATCTCGCTGAGTTGATGCAATCACTGCGTTCTTATTCGAATTTTCTTCCATAACCTCTTTATTATTATGGCGAATCAAACTCATAATTGACTCATCGGTTGTGTTCGCCTTACGAACTAATTCTCTTGTATAACGATAAATGATATACGTCTTTGCGAGAGTGAATTTTCCCTCCGCCATCAACTTCTGCTCAATAATATCTTGAATTTCTTCTACTTGCATCGTATCCTTATTCATCAGTTCAATACTAGCAATGATACCTTCAATTTTGGATTCTGCAATTTTTTCCTTTTCTTCTACTTCATCATTCGCTTTTCGTACTGCAACGAGGATTTTATTTCTATCATATTCTACCACTCTTTGATCACGCTTAATAACCTTCATCCAACCCATCCTTTCCAATTCCCATTTCTTTTGTATTTTATATTTTATAATCTTACCGCGATTGTCAACTTATGAAAAATAAAAGTGTGCTACACACACTCTCACGAGTAACACTTTACAAACACAGCTTTGAGTTATTCGAGCAATAGCTCGATTCGTTTAAAATCACAGTCACGATTTCTCTGTCTACTTATCTTCTTACTTTAAGATTATAGCATACATATAAGTATAAGTCTACTATATATTGTTTACAAAAATTGAAAAAACCCATATATTGTGTTTTCTTACAAAACACACGCGCCAAGTTTTCACATAAATAAACTTGCTAAAAATGGGATGACAAACATAATTTAGGCGCATACTGCTATGAATTCGTCGATACTTTTAGCCTGTACTTTAGGCCCTTACGTACCGCTTAGAACTTCATTCAAGCGTAAGCGTGTTGCGGATAAATTATGTTTGCCATCCCATACTCATAATATTTCTTTGTGCAAAATGACGTCAGACTTTATAATCTTCTTTTAAAATCCTCATAACCAAACTCTTTTACTAAAACTAACTCTTCTTCTTTTGTTAGTGCATAAATCGATGGAAGATTAATTCCATTAAATGTGTTATTTTTTACCATGCTATAAATCGCCATATCACAAAAAATTAGTTTTTCACCTTTTTCCAATGGATGATCAAAAGAGTAATCACCAATGATGTCTCCCGATAAACAAGTCGGTCCACCAAGACGATATGTATATTTCTTCTCTGATGGTAAAAAAGCCCCAATAATCTCAGGACGATATGGCATCTCTAACACATCCGGCATATGACAAGCGGCGGAGGTATCTAGGATGGCACACTGTTTTTGTTCACCACTAAAATCAAGCACTTTGGATACAAGAAATCCTGTATTAAGTGCGACTGCTTCTCCAGGCTCGAGATATATTTGTAGCTCATATTTGTCTTTCATACGATGAATACATGTAATCAATTTTGAAACATCATAGTCACTTTTTGTAATATGATGTCCGCCTCCAAAGTTGAGCCATTTCATATCATAAAGATACGAGCCAAACTTCTCTTCAACTACATCAAGTGTTCGTTCTAAAACATCAGAGTTTTGCTCACACATTGTATGAAAATGTAACCCATCAATATATTTCATATCTTCCTTAGTAAGCTCAGCTACCTTTGTTCCAAAACGCGAGTTTGCAGCACAAGGATTATAGATTTCTACCTCAACTTCAGAATACTCTGGGTTAATTCGCAAACCTATACTAACTTTCTTCTCTGAGGTTTGATTATACTCCTTAATCTGTTCATAATACTGATGTACCTGTTCCATTGTATTAAAAACGATATGATCACAGAGTGATAGAATCTTTGGAAAGTCCTCTTCACGATAGGCTGGATTAAAAATATGTATTTCTCCCCCCATCTCTTCATAACCTAATCTAGCTTCATAATAAGAACTAGCTGTTGAACCTGCGAGATATTTGCCAATCAGTGGATAAAAATAGTACATAGAAAAAGCCTTTTGAGCAAGTAGAATTTTTGCCCCCGTCTGGTCCATAATACTCTTTAAAAGCTCTAAGTTTCGAATTAATAATGTCTCATCAACAACATAAGATGGTGTTGGTAAGTCTGCTATATGAATTTTATTCATTGCTATCACCTAATCAACTAATACTGGTTGAAATGATTCTTTCCAAGGAAGACCCCATTGGTTTAATGCTTCCATAAATGGATCTGGATCGAACTCCTCTACATTATATACTCCAGGTTTGTTCCATTTTCCGGTCATCACCATCATTGCACCAATCATAGCAGGAACACCTGTTGTATAAGAGATTGCTTGAGAACCAACTTCTCTATAGCACTCTTGATGGTCACAAACATTATAGAGATAATAATGTACTTCCTTGCCATCTTTGATACCCTTACAGATACAGCCAATATTCGTTTTACCAACGGTTCTTGGGCCTAAGGAAGCTGGATCAGGTAAAACTGCTTTTAAGAATTGTAATGGAATAATCTCCTTACCTTCATACATAATTGGTTTAATCGATGTCATACCTACATTCTCTAAACATTTTAGATGGGTTAAATAACTTTGTCCAAAGGTCATAAAGAAGCGTATTCTTTGAATTCCTTTTATGTTCAAACCTAAGGATTCTAGTTCCTCATGATGCAACAGATACATGTCTTTTACACCAACTTCAGGAAAATCATATACCCTTTTAATCTCCATTGGCTCTGTCTCAATCCATTGACCTTTCTCCCAATAACTTCCCTTTGCTGACACTTCACGAATGTTAATTTCAGGATTAAAGTTTGTAGCAAATGGGTAACCATGATCGCCACCATTACAATCTAGGATATCAATCTCATGAATTTCATCAAAATAATGTTTTAAGGCATAAGCTGAAAACACGCCAGTTACGCCTGGATCAAATCCACTTCCCAAAATTGCAGTAATACCTGCTTTTTCAAAACGCTCCCGATAGGCCCATTGCCAAGAATATTCAAATTTCGCAGTATCCTCTGGTTCATAATTGGCTGTATCAAGATAATTCGTTTTTGTAGCCAGACAAGCATCCAT
The DNA here is from genome assembly GCA_023410575.1 of Bacillota bacterium. GTDB lineage: Bacteria > Bacillota > Clostridia > Lachnospirales > Lachnospiraceae > Lachnoclostridium. The sequence continues at coordinate 25,624 of JAEYPP010000020.1, forward strand.
AATTGTAAGATCCTGATAAGGTAATGCAACATTAATTACAATCTCAGGTTGATAGTCATTGATTAATGCTATTAACTCTTCGACATGGTCTGCATTTACTTGTGCCGTTGTAATTTTAGTCTTTCCACCTTGAAGCTTTTCCTTCAATGCATCACATTTTGATTTCGTTCTACTTGCAATACAAATCTCATCAAAAACTTTATAGTTTTGACAACATTTATGGACAACAACACTTGCCACTCCACCTGCTCCAATAATTAAAGCTCTTCCCATTCTTTTTTCCTCAACTTTCTTCTTTTATGTGACGCGTACTGATGCTACGCTAATAATAACAGTAGTTCACGCAGTAATTTACAAGCTACTGCCGTCGATGCTCCACTCGCATCATAAGTAGGTGATAATTCATTCATATCTGCTGCTATAATTGGTAGGCTACTAACCTCTTTGATTGCATTTAATAGCTCCATGAACGTTACTCCTCCTGCCTCTGGCGTACCCGTCCCCGGGAATACACTAGGATCTAAGACATCCAAATCAATCGTAAGGTAAACTGGAACTTGCTTTTCCTTAAGTTCTACCACTACTTTGGATAACGTCTCAAAATTAAAACGACACGTAGTTACATGGTCTTTTCCCCAAGCAAATTCCTCACGATCTCCACTTCGAATCCCAAATTGATAAATTCGATGATCCCCTACTAACTCGTGACAGCGCCTCATGACTGTCGCATGTGACAATTTGACAGATAAATAGTCATCTCTTAAATCTGCGTGCGCATCAAAATGAATGATGTGTACATCGGGATATTTCTTTACAACACTTCTTATTGCACCAAGTGTAACAAGATGCTCTCCTCCAATCATAATTGGAAGCTTACCATCTTCTAATAACTGACTCTCCATTGCTTCAATCATCTCTAACGGTCTTCTTGGGTCACCAAACGGAAGCTCTAGATCACCACCATCAAAGATAGGATAATCAAGCAAATCCCTTTCTTGATATGGACTAAAAGTCTCGATTCCATAACTTTCATTGCGAATCGCAGCACTTGCAAAACGAGTCCCTGGTCGATAAGAACAAGTCCCATCATAAGGTGCACCAAAAATCACCATTTTGCTATCCTCGTAATCACTATCACATCCGATAAATGTATGAATATTCTTATGCATTCGTTCCTAATAACTCCTTTACATAGTTTGGCAGATAAAAACATCCCTTGTGTAAATCTGTATTATAATAGCGGACCTTTAAACCTAACTTGTTCCACTTATCTTCTTTTAAATCCTTAATTGGGTCATACTGTTTACTCGCAAAGCCAAATAGCCAGTGACCAGATGGATAGGATGGAATATGGCATTGATAGACCGTACTTAACGGAAATACTGTCGTTATATGTCGATGTGCCTTTTGTACATTATTGCTATGTTCATTATAAAAAGGACTTTCGTGTTGATTAATTAAAATACCATCTTCACGAAGTGCTTTATAGCAATTGCCATAAAACTCTCTTGTAAATAACCCTTCTGCTGGTCCAAAAGGGTCTGCACAATCAACAATAATAAGATCGTACTCTTCCTTTTTCCCACGTACGAAACGCAACTCTTCTTCAAAATTAATATGTACCCGTTCGTCCTCTAGTTTATATGCGGTAAAGGGCATGTATTCCTTACATAACCTTACAATATCACGATCTACCTGTACCATATCAATGGACTCTATCGTATCATATTTACAAAGTTCTCGAATCGTTCCACCATCACCTGCACCCATAACTAATACGTTTCTTACATTTGGATGAACCGCCATTGGTACATGCGTAATCATCTCATGATAGATAAATTCATCCTTTTCTGTAATCATCAATTCCCCATCTAGTACAAGTACTCTTCCATACTCATAAGTTTCTAGGATATCGATCTGTTGAAATTCACTCTCAAAACTAGTTAATTGCTTTTTACTTTTCATTGAAAACCGAACATCCTTTGTATGCTGATCCGTATACCAAAGTTCCATGATACCTCCTGTTAATCAAGTGTTTTTGCTAGTAAGATACTCTAGCCAAGCGCTATCACTTAAATAATGGCTTCTTAACACTTTACCTATATCTATTTTTCATCGTAAGGATAAATCTCCTCACAATTACGCTTCCTCAACAATATTAATATTTTCAAGTGTCATATCTTGTGTACCAGTCATAAAACAACCTTTTTCTTTTGCATATGCGATATGATTAAGAATATCCTGAGTGATACATTCACCAGGTGCTAGCAAAGGAATTCCTGGTGGATAGCACATAACAAACTCACCACATATCGCTCCCTTACTATCCTTAATCGGAACCTGTCGTTTTTTACTGTAAAAAGCCTTCTGCGGTCCCATTACAATCTGAGGATTAATATACTCATGGTCAAAAAGTCCCGCCTTATCTTTCTCATGCAAACGCTTAATCTCAGAAAGTGCTGATATTAAACGCTCAATTTCCAGATTACGATCCCCACTCGAAATAATAGCTAATATATTACCAATGTCACCAAATTCAATCTGAATACCATAGTCATCTCGTAATAGGTCATAAACCTCAATCCCAGCCAATCCAATATTTCTTGTATGAATCGACAATTTTGTTTGATCGAAAGCATAAACGGTATCCCCATTCACTAATTCCTCGCCAAAGGCATAATAACCACCTAATTTATTGATTTCATCTCTTGCATAATTCGCAAAATCAATTGTCTTATCAAACATACTCTTACCATTTAAACACAAATTCTTCCTTGCGATATCAAGGGAAGATAATAAAAGATAAGAACCTGAGGTCGTCTGAGTTAGATTGATTACCTGTCTAACATAGTCAGCATTGACCGTATTTTTTGTAAGAAGTACTGAACTTTGTGTTAATGAACCACCTGTTTTATGCATACTTACTGCTGCCATATCAGCTCCTGCCTCCATTGCTGAAATTGGAAGCTCATTATGAAAATAAAAATGCGTACCATGTGCTTCATCCACAAGTACTAACATATTATGCTCATGAGCAATACGTACAATCTCTCTCAGATTGGAACAAATACCATAATACGTAGGGTTATTTACAAGTACTGCTTTTGCATCCGGATTATCCAGAATTGCTTTTTTTACATCAGCAACTGACATACCTAATGGGATACCAAGTTCTTTATTCACTCCAGGATTAATATACACAGGGATTGCACCACATACAACTAAGGCGTTAATCGCACTACGATGAACATTTCTTGGCATAATTACCTTATCTAGGGTTTTACAGACTGACATAATCATTGCTTGTACAGCTGCAGTTGTCCCATTTACAATAAAAAAGGCTTCATCTGCACCAAATGCTTGCGCGGTCAATTCTTGTGCCTGTTTTATAACAGATACCGGATGGCATAAATTATCCAAAGGTTTCATTGAATTCATATCCAGACTAAGTGTTGTTTCTCCAAGAAAGTGTTTTAACTCTTTATTACCGCGTCCGCCCTTATGACCCGGAACATCAAAATGAGCAAGACGATTTAATCTTTGCTCCTCTAAAGCTTTATGTATTGGTGTTTCCTGTTGCGACAAAACCTCCATCAGAATATCCTTCCTTTCAATACGAATAATGGTAAATATTTCATGCCGAATCAGTATACATGATAAAAAAGCAAAATGCAAGAGTAATATTAAACAACTAGTTTAGTATTTGTGTTACTTTTATATAATTTTTTTAAGTTTTTAAAAAAGTAATCGTAATTCTAAGCCTTCTGTTTACAAATACTAAACAAAACCTGTAGATATTTACTCGTTTTTCCAACTTTCCTAAATAAAAAAATGCATTCTACAAAAAAAGAGAAAAAAGATAATTTTTTTTATCTTTTCTCTCTTTTTTCTATAGATCAAATATGTATTTATATTTTATTATTGCCGAATAAGATGAATCAATTTCCCTTGATAATCTCCCCATAGACCAACGATATTAATTCCAGCATGCATATAGGCAGCACCTGAATAGACTTCACCAGTCTCTTCCCATTCGTAGTAAGAATTAGGATCCAAACCTTTGAGATAGATTCTTCTGCTATGAAATCCTGGTCGAGCCAGCACCTGAATATAAGTTACCAGCGCCTCAGATTGATCTTTTGCTACTACCATAGTGCAGTCATATGTCTGCTCCTCCATAACGGATGCAATGCGATAGTAATCGCCTGTTCTTATTAAATCATTATACTTATGATACATAGCAATCTGTTCTGGTATCTTATCTTGATCCTCTTTTGAAATCTTTGTAACATCCAGTTCATAGCCAAAGGTTCCACTTAACGCTACATAGCCCCTTGTCTCAAATGGAGTGTTTCTGCCTAATGCATGATTTGGACAATCGCTAACATGGGCCCCCATTGTAGATAAAGGATAGATGAGTGAAGTTCCACGCTGAATTTTTAGGCGTTCAATTGCATCCGTATCATCAGAACACCAAATCTGAGGGCTATAGTAAAGCATTCCTGGATCAAAACGAGCTCCACCACTCGAACAATTTTCTAATAAAAGATAAGGAAACTCTGTCGTAAGTCGTTCCTGCAATTCATATACACCTAATACATAGCGATGAGATAGTTCCCCTTGAGAAAACTCATCTAAACCATAACTTCCAAGGTCGGTAAGCGCTCGGTTCATATCCCATTTGACATAGGTGATATTAGCACTTTTTAAAATGCCTCGTATCATCTCATAGATATAGTCGCGGACTTCTTGTCTAGACAAATCAAGAACAAATTGATTTCTACTTAAACATGCCTTCCTGCCTGGAATTTGTATTGCCCAATCAGGATGTTTTCGATATAAATCAGAATCAAGTGAAACCATCTCTGGCTCCATCCAGATACCAAACTTCATACCAAGCTTGTTGACCTCATCCACAAGATAGAAAAGTCCTCCTGGTAGCTTTTCCTCATTAACGACCCAATCACCTAAGGAACTATTGTCATCATTACGTTTACCAAACCAACCATCATCCATAACCAACATCTCAATACCTAATTTTGCTGCATTCTTTGCAATATCAAGCAATTTTTCTGTTGTAAAATTAAAGTAAGTTGCTTCCCAGTTATTAATAAGAATTGGACGTTTTCTATCCTTGTATTCTCCACGGATTAGATGGTTTCGATACAAATCATGAAAGGTTCGGCTCATTTGCCCAATTCCCTTATTTGAATAGACCATAACTACTTCGGGTGCGGTAAAGCTCTCCCCTGCTCCCAAGTTCCATTCAAAATTAATTGGGTTAATCCCCATCGCAACACGTATGGAGTCAGACTGACTCTTTTCAGCATATGCCGTGAAATTGCCTGAGTATACAAAGTTAATTCCGTATGCCTCTCCATAATCTTCTGTCGTTGATTTATTGACAATCGCTAAAAATGGATGTTCTTGCTGACTTGTTACTCCACGAATCGAGGAAACTCCCTGTATTCCATGACCTATACTTCTTCTTTCCAACATTCGTTCTCGAGCCCAGCCACCATGTAAAGTGATCATCTCATAGTTTTTATCCTCCAAATCAAAAGAGGCAGATAAAACTTTCGATAACTTGATTGGCTGCTCGGATTCATTAACAATACGAACACTTCGTGTAATTGCATCTACCTGATGAAAGGTAGTATAAATTAGTATAACTGTAAGATTTAAACTCGTATCCTTACATTTTAGCTCTAATGTCTCACACTCCGTATCTGAGCCAAAAGTTGCGGGAAGTCCTGCTAGTTTAGGCTTTCCTTTATAGATATTATGACTTATGTAGGTAAGACTGCAGGCATTATAACCACCTTCTGTCTTCACTTCTAATGCACTACTGCGAAAATCCCCAATCCCATGGGTAGGATATTCCATTGGTAACGAATCTAAAAAAGATAAACGCTCTCGGTTATTCTTGGATGGAATAAATGGATATTCACTCAATCTCATCCAATCTCCAAACGTAGTATCTGGCAGCTTAGCTCCATAGTACATATGCCCAACAAAATTATCCTCATCCACAATGCTAATTATATAGCTCGTATTAATAGTATCTAACTTAAATACCTTGCTTTTTTCATAATATACAACACTAATAGTATTCACCTCCAACCTACATACGATATAACATCTGACATCTGACAACTTGAGCCCTTTATTATCACTCTTTATCTAAATCAATTACATTCTTTGCACAATATTGTACGATTGCCTTTCTTGTAATAATTCCAATGAAACGTTCTCTATCATCCACAACGGGAACAAAATTCTGATTCATAATTAATTTAACAAGGCTTTCGATATTCATTTCTGCATTCACTGGACGATGCATCGTTCTACGATTAATCTCCCCAATATTGCCTGCTTCTTCTACATAATTAACTTCTTTATGTTCAAGCAAATACCATAAAAGATCTCCCTCTGTAACAGTACCAATATATCGTCCTTCACGATCAATCATAGGGATTGCTGTATACCCGTAATGCTTAATTTTTTCAATTGCCTGTCGAATTGTAAAATCATTATAAATATATGCCACTTCACTCTTAGGAGTTAAAAAGAATAAAATATTCATAGTATTATCCCCTTTCTTTAGCCAACTTATTATATCATCAAACCACATGATTTACAACTATACAAGGTTATTCAATCGCGTTAACAGACAATTTGTAACAAGAATGAAAAAAATTCCAACAAAGTATTGACTTTTTTTTAAAATTCGTTTATTATCTAAAATATTGTAATATATTACATAATATAACTTTTAGGAGGATTTTATGAAGAAATTTATCTCTACTTTACTTGTATTATCAATGGCATTCTGTCTTATCGCATGTGGTACAAAATCTGGTACTGGTACTACTACTACCTATACCCAAAGCCAAGAAGGTGCGTCTGTAGATGTAGTAATACAATCGGAAGATGATGTTGTTAAAAGTATGAAAATGATTACTACAATTTCAACAGAAGGTATTCCTGAAGATCAACTTTCAATGGTAGACCCTATGTTAGAGCAAATAACTGCTCCATTTGATGGTATTGATGGTATTACAAGTTCTTCAGACAAGGGTGATAAAGCTATAACATTGACTATTAATTTTGATCTTACGAAAGAAGCTACTTTAAAGGCTATGGCAGATACTGGAACTCCAGGTGCTGGAAGTAATGTTGATGGCAAATTATCCTTAAAATCATTAACAACAGAGTTAGAAGCTAGTGGTTACACTAAAAAGTAAATAATGATTATGTACATAGGTAAGGAGCTAAGCATATAAAGTGCTTAGCTCCTTTTTTATGAAATAGAAAAGTTAAAGGGTCCAGAGGAAGGACGCTATGATGCACACATGCGCGATAGGAAGATATCGCTTATGTGGCCGCGCTTGGCGCTAGTTTTTCAAGCAAAACACTTTGTTTATCACAAATGCCTGATTTTAGAACAATTGGTTTTCTTTAATTTTCTTAAAGTAAATCACCGCAATGAACTTACTAATAATGGCCAATCCTAAAATTAAGAATATAAAAAGATTACATTTTAGTTCCTGACCCGAAAAGCCACTCTTTAACTCAAAGAATTCAGATACAATGTTATAAATAACAATAAAAGATGCTGAAGCAATAATTGAGCTTGTACAAGCACGGTTGACTGTTTCTGCATGCTTCCAAGACACCTTTACAGTGATTGCCTTTATAATACTTATAACACAGTTAATTAAACTAGTAATAATAAAAATTACTGGAATTAACGCAACCATTGTGAAGAAACCACCATCTGCTGTTTCTTTATAAATCTCTTTAAATAGCCTTGGAGAGTTCCATAAATAATACTGAGTATGTGAAGCTAAAGATTCATCAATAGAAAATACATCCAAATATACTAATTTCATCATAAAGAATATAGGGATTACAGCAGATACTCCAACAAGGAAATAGTACATTAATTTTAAATTTCCTGTTATTTTCTTGTCTTTGGTATTCACTTCCTTGCTAATGTCAACATGACCCATTGCAATTCCTCCTAGAATAAAATATGTAAACGCTTACATTTGCATTATACTAATTTTTTTGTACAAATTCAATAGTTAATTCATATTTTAGCAACTAAACTTATATAAAATGATTCCCACAAATCTAAATAGTTGAAAACGCTATCACAAATTTGTGGGAAAAACATAATGATATTAACTTAAAAATAGCAAATCTTTTACGTTAAGTAAACCCCATCCCTGTATGGATGGATCTCGCTTCAAATCTTTAGCAGTCAGTCTTAATCTTATCTTAACATCCTTCGGCTTCATATCTGGATATTTGCTTAACAACAATGCGATTGCTCCTGTAACTATTGGCGTCGCCATGCTAGTTCCACTCTTTTCTGTATATAAATGATGATAAGTATCTCTTGCAACTCGTGGTAGTGGTCCCCATCGATTCGCTATCGTGCTATGAACAATATCATTTCCATAAGATTTTGCTAATGCACAACTCATGATATTTCCACCAGGTGCAACAATATCAGGTTTTCTTATGCACTCAGACGTTGGCCCACGCCCAGAATAGTCTTTTGTTCTATGTCCCATCAACTCTACTTCAATATGATCATCAGAAGCTCCAACTGTAATAATCTTCTTGCTACAGCCAGGAACAGCGATTGTACCTGCATCAGGTCCTCCATTTCCAGCAGCTGCAACTACAACAATCCCATTATCCCAAACCTCTTCCACGGTTTCTATTAACTTTAATCCGTCTTTACTTATATCTTTATTACCCATACCAAAAGACAAATTAACAATACGTATTCCATATTTTACTTTATTTTCTAGTATCCACTCTAGCGCCACTAAAACATCCGAGATATTTCCATCCCCCTTATAATTCAATGTCTTACAAGACAAGAGGTTACATCCGGGTGCAACACCACAGTATCTACCATCAGAAGCAACACCACTTCCTCCTATAATTCCAGCAACGTGACTTCCATGACCACAGTCATCATAAAACTTAGGCCGTTGGTGGAGAAAATCTTTGAAATATATATTTCTATTCGAATAACGGAAAAAATCTGGATGAGCACATATTCCCGTATCTGCAATTGCAACAGTAATACCAGTCCCAATAATATTCTTCTCTCTTGCAGTTTCAAGTTGAATGGTCCTTGATGCGAGGTCCATTAATTTCTCCTAATTTAACGTTAATATATTTTATTCCTAATTTATCTTCCGGTGAGTAATACTTTTAATTACAATAAAGTGTACAAACATGTGCAAAATTATTGACAGAATTTAATAAATTTGTTATAATTTCAGTGCTCTTATGTAATAATTATGTAATATATTTAGTTATGTACTACAACAAATAGTGATAATATTCGACATATCTTTGTCACATTTCACTAATTTTTGGAGGTCATTATGAAAAAAGCAGTATTAGTTCAAGCTATCAGTATTTTAACTGTAGCAATGCTTTGTAATTCAAACATGACAAAAGTTAAGGCTAACACAATGAGTACACAAGATACAGTTTCAGATAAGACGAATGTTAATAAAAATAGCATAGGTGGCATGTCTCAATTACTTGACACCTATTATGATGACATACTTTCAGAGAAAGGCGTTTCTGTTCATAATGTAACTACAACCATATTTGTTGATGGAGAACGTTTAGTCGCAAAAGATAATACTTCCCTACTATTTCAAGGGTTAGGATTAGCCAATGTAGCCGATTACGTCAATATTCGCGCAAAAGCATCCTCTGATTCAGAAGTTGTAGGAAAACTCTTCCATGGAGGTGTAGTCAAGATAGAACAAGTGAATGGAGAATGGGCATTCATTACTTCGAATAAAGTATCTGGTTTTGTTAAAAAACAATATTTATATACTGGCGAAAACGCAATCTCTTATGCACAACAATACTATACAAAGTATGCTAGAGTCACCTGTGGTGCTCTTAATGTGCGTTCTGGACCTGGAGTAAACTATAAGATAATTGCAAGAGCTGTAAAGAATGAAGAGATGGAGATCACTCAAATCCTGGATGATTGGATACAGATAAAGTATGGCCCATATTCTGAAAAAGCATATGTATCTAAGAATTATGTTGATTTTGTATATGATTTCAAATATGCAATTACCGCTGATGAAGCTAAGACTAATCTTAATTGCATGGTTTGGCCACTACCTTCGGACCATAATATTTATGCGTACTATGGTTATCGTAAAGCGCCAATAAAAGGTGCAAGTACAAATCATATGGGCTTAGATATTGGTGGAGTTAAAGGTTCTAAGATTATTTCTGTTCTAGCTGGTAAAGTTATTACTACTGCTTATAATAGCACGTGTGGCTATTATGTAGAAATTGATCATGGACATGGTGTTGTTACTCGATATCTTCATAATTCAAAGATTTTAGTATCAGAAGGTCAATATGTTGAACAAGGCCAAGCAATATCACTAGTTGGTTCTACTGGCATTTCCACAGCACCGCATTTACACTTTAGTCTAGTAATCGATGGTAAGAATGTTGATCCCTATCCTTATCTTAAGAGAGTTCAATAAAAATAACGGAGAAACTCATACAACGAGTTCTCCGCTATTTTTTATTGAACTATGCTATCAAGAGCTGCATCTTTGGCACCCTCAACTTTAACAATAATCTGATTTGGTATACAAACAATTTTATCATAATTTTGCGAAATAGCATGATGTTCTACGCATATTTTATCCGGACATCCAGCATAAACCATCTTAGCCTGACCATCTTTAACCTCTAATAAACTTGTACCGTAATCAGCAGGTATCTCAATTTCTCGATTCACATTTAGTGGATATCTACCGACCTCATCTCCATGTAAAGTTATAACAACTTCTGCTTTTTGCTTGTCTGGAATCTTTGTAAGCATACGATACCCAATCAAAGCGCCTACAGAAATTACTAATATTGCAATTACTAAAAAAATGTCTTTTTTCTTCAAAGCTACTTAACCTTTCTGCCCAATCTTACAAGATCCTTATGCCAACTTATTATTGCCTTCTTAAAGATAATATAAACGAAAGAATAAAGTGTCAAGCTTTTATTTCATCTTTGACTGTTAAGCTAGTGTTTCATCAAGTACTTCATAACCATTTTCTTTTAATAGAGCCAATCCGATTTCATTGTTTGATAATTTTAAGATCATAGCTGCATTCTCGGTTGTTGAAATAGCATACATATATTCAATGTTAACATCGGTAAGCGTTACAAGCAGATCATGTAACATGCCAATCTTATCTGGACATTTCACTGCAATTACATCTGTTAGCATTGTTGAAAAACCAGCCTCTTTTAGTGCTCTCTTACCTTCCATCGGGTCAGACACAATCATTCGAAGCATACCATAATCAGATGTGTCTGCTAGGCTTAAGGAAGTAATATTAATGTTATTATCCTTTAAAGTTTGTGTAACTTTTTCCAATCTACCAGCACGATTTTCTATAAACACGGATAACTGTTTGATTAACATTGCACACTCCTCCTTTAAATTAATTTACGCTTATCAATTACACGTTTTGCCTTACCCTCACTTCTCTCAATTGTCTTAGGTTCTACTAGCTTAACCTTCACTGCTAGGCCTAATGCTTGTTGGAGTACATGAGCAATTTTAGCTGTTAATTGCTCTAAGGCACGAATTTCATCGGAAAAGAATCTTTCTTCTACCTCAACTAAAACTTCTAATGTATCCTGATAATCAACACGATCAACAATTAATAAATAATTTGGGCTAGTCTCACCCATTTCAAGTAGAGCAGATTCTACCTGGGATGGGAATATATTGACACCTCGAATGATTAACATATCATCTGTACGTCCCTTAAATCTGGAGATTCTAGCAAGTGTTCTGCCACACTCACATGTGTCATAACAAATACTAGTTAAATCTTTTGTACGATAGCGGAATAAAGGAAGCGCTTCCTTTGTTAAGGTAGTAAATGCGAGTTCACCTATTTCTCCTGGTTTGCATGGTTCTAATGTATCAGGATTTAGTATTTCAGGTAAGAAATGATCCTCATAGACATGAAGCCCTTGATGATACTTACAATCTGCTGCAACGCCCGGTCCCATAACCTCACTTAAACCATAAATGTCATGAGCATTTACATGAAGACGCGATTCAATCTCTTTTCTCATGTTCTCGGTCCAAGGTTCTGCTCCACAAATCGCTGCCTTTAGTTTTATATTATCAATCTCCCCGGTCTCTTCTAGAACTTCAATAATATGTAATAAATAAGACGGAGTACATGCAATTGCCGTACATCCAAAGTCTGTCATCATAGTGATTTGTTTTCTTGTATTTCCTGATGACATTGGAATAACAGTAGCGCCAAGATTTTCTGCACCGTAATGAAGACCTAAACCTCCAGTAAATAGACCATATCCATAAGATACTTGTATCTTATCGCTTTTTCCTAATCCCACCATAGATAGAACTCGAGCGACACATTCCTGCCAATTTTCGATATCTCTTCTAGAGTAGCCGACAACTGTTGCTTTTCCTGTTGTACCAGAAGATGCATGAACACGAACCACTTCAGATTCTGGTATTGCAAATAATCCAAATGGATAATTATCTCTTAAGTCATTTTTTGTTGTAAATGGGAGCTTGCTCAAATCTTCAATTCCATGAATATCACCAGGTTCAATTCCCATCGCTTGCATTTTCTTACGATAAAACTCTACATTATGGTAAACACGGTCTACCATCTTAACAAGTCGTTTACTCTGAAGATTTGTCATTTCATCACGACTCATACATTCTTTAGCTTCGTTCCAAATCATTCGATGTCCTCCCTGTATTAATCCACAATGCAGATATTATTGGCTTGTAAAACTTGTAATGCCTTTTCGTTATCATTTAAATTTAACACCATAAGAGGTGCCTTATCTCCTCGTAGAACTAGAGAATAGATGTAATTAATACTAAGCTCATTTTCTGCTAGAATACTTAATACACGGTCAAGCTCACCTGGTTTATCAGCTAACTCTATTGCTAAAACTTGCGAAACCTTTACGGCAAAACCTTTTGCAGATAATACCTTTTTAGCCTCCTCTGGTTTATCAACAACAATTCTCATAATACAAAAATCGGGTGAATCAAATGCAGAAATTGCGCGTAAGTTAATACCATTCTCGTAAATTGTATGTGTTACTTTGTTTAAACTACCTATCCTGTTTTCTACAAATACCGAAAGCTGTTGTAACATAACTCCACCTCCTACTTGTGCATCTCAAATCCAACTTCAAATGCCTTTTTGTTAATTTCTATTGTCTTAGATGGAACAGTCTTCTCAATTACTTTAATCCATTCCTCCTTGCTGAATTCCATATGAGACGCTGCTACACCCAATACAATAATATTAAATACTTTTGGATTACCTAGTTTTTTAGCTTCTGCCATTGCATCCACTACCAAAAGCTTATGTTCCTTTGCTAGATTCTCTAGTATGTTCTCAGGATACTGCGCTGCTCCAATTACAACTGGCATTGGATCGATTCTTTGGTTATTTACAATCAAAACACCGCTTTTTTTCAAAAAATGTGCATATCGTAATGCCTCAAGTCGTTCAAATGCTATAATAACATCTGCTTGACCTTCCTCAATAATCGGTTCTGATACATTTTCACCATATCGAACAAATGTTACAACACTACCTCCTCTTTGAGCCATTCCATGTACTTCGGATAGTTTAACATCATATCCCGCATGAATTGTAATACCACCTAAGATACGGCTTGTCAGTAAAGTTCCCTGTCCACCGACACCAACAATCATAATATTCTTCGTTGCCATCTGACTTTCCTCCTATTTCGCTACTCTAGTAATTGCGCTAAATTTGCATAACTTACGGCAAAGATCGCACCCATTACACATCGTATCATTGATAAGTACAGTTCCATTCTCTGTCTTAGTCATAGCAGGACAGCCTGGTTTCATACACATACCACATCTCTTACATTTTTCAGGATCGACATAGCACAATTCTTTCACGGATGCTTTGCTTAGCAATACACATGGAGCTTTCGTAATGATAACACTAATTTCATCTTTAGCAATCTCTTCTTTCAATATCTGCTCGAATAATTCAATATCGAATGCATTCACTTCTACCACATTCTTAACGCCTATCGCCTTACACAAATCCATGATATTGGTAGCATAGGTTTCTTCACCCATTAATGTTTTTCCCGTTGCTGCATGATCTTGATGTCCGGTCATTCCAGTTGTTGAATTATCTAGAATCAATACCGTACCAGTACCTTTGTTATATACCATATTTATTAATGAATTGACACCAGTATGCATAAATGTAGAGTCACCGATTACTGCCACCCAATTCTTTATGTACTCTTTTCCTTTTGCTTTTTCCATACCATGAAGGGAACTAATGCTTGCACCCATACAAATGGTAGTGTCCACAACGCTAAGTGGCGCAACTGCTCCTAATGTATAGCAACCGATATCTCCTGCCGCATGGATGTTTAATTTTTTTAGTACAGAATAAACGCTACGATGTGGACATCCTGGGCAAAGGATTGGTGGTCGATTTGGTACTTGTGCAGGTGTTGCAATATCAAGTTCCTGTCCTAAAATTGCTTTCCTCAACAAGTTAGCGCTATATTCACCTTGAACTGTCAATATTTCTTTCCCAATTGCCTTAATTCCCCATGATTTTACTTGTTCTTCAATCACAGGATCTAATTCTTCTACTATGTACAATGTATCAACTTTTGCTGCAAACTCTTCTATTAATTTTCTTGGAAGTGGATTTACAATACCCAACTTGCAGATAGAAGCATCTGGCATCGCTTCTCTAACGTACTGATAAGGGATACCACTTGTGATTACACCAATTTTTGTATCCTTATATTCTACCTTATTAATTGGGAAATCACATCCATCCTCAATCATTCGATTTGTTCTTTCTTCTACTACAAGATGACGTAATTTTGCATTACCAGGCATTAAAACATTTTTCTGCGGGTTTCTCTCATAAGGTTTATCAGCTATTTCATCTCTTGATTCTAATGTGACTATCCCTTGAGAATGAGCAATTCTTGTTGTTATACGAACCATAACTGGAGTATCATATTTCTCACTCATATCAAATGCGAACTTTACAAAATCCTTCGCTTCCTGACTATCAGAAGGTTCTAACACAGGAATCTGTGCTGCACGTGCAACCATTCTTGAATCCTGTTCATTCTGTGAAGAGTAGAGACCAGGATCATCTGCAGCAACTAATACTAGCCCACCATTGACACCTGCATAAGAGATGCTATATAAAGGGTCGGCTGCAACGTTTACTCCCACATGTTTCATACAAGCCATGGCTCTTACACCACTAATGGATGCACCAATTGCTACTTCCATTGCGACCTTTTCATTAGGTGACCACTCACAATATATTTCTTTATACTTAACTATGTTCTCACTTATTTCTGTACTTGGTGTACCCGGATATGCTGCAGATACTTTAACTGAAGCCTCGTAAGCACCTCTGGCAATCGCTTCATTGCCTAACATGATTGCTTTTTCTGACATGTAATTTACATCCTTTCCTATTATGTTATTAATTTATAATTATTGCATATTTTCTCATTTATTGCAATAACATCCAAGAGAAAAAGACAATGAATGCAAATGAAATCTAATATTTCTATTAAAAAATATTAATATATTTATTATTAGAAGAATTATTAGAATTCTTAGAATAACATTAAATAATGACTCGTTTCATGGACATTTTTTTTAACAGGTAATATAATTATCCCGTCAATGTGATTATTTGAGTTTATTTTCTAAGGAGAACGATTATGATTCTTTGGGATATGACATTATGGTTTTTTATTTATAGTATATACGGTTGGTGTTACGAAACCATCTACTGTTCCATCGAAGCTGGTGAATTTGTAAAACGTGGATTTTCCTACGGACCTTACTTACCTATCTATGGATTTGGTGCAATCTTTGTTATTGTTTTATTGCATAAAAGAATGACAAAGCTGAATCAATTCTTTTGTAGTATGATAGTAACTACTGCTCTCGAGTATACAGTATCGTGGGTTTTAGAAATTATTTTTCAAAAGAAGTGGTGGGATTACACCAACTATACGATACAGCTCAACGGAAGAATCTGTTTACTTGGTTCTCTTCTGTTTGGTTTCTTAGGAGTTGTTTTATTAAATTACATACACCCGAGGGTAAAACGCCTCACCAATAAAATTTCAAATCCATTAAAAATGAAGATTGCATTATGTGGACTTACTTTACTATTAACTGATTTTGTATTCTCTATCTTTAATGCATTACGTTAATAATTTACTATGAATTTTGTTTATGAGAAAGAGCTGAATGGTATAATCATGATGCTCTTTCTTTTTATATTATCAAATAACATATTTCATGTTTATAACTATATGATGAACATGCCATGTTTCATATTATAACACCATTTGACAGTGTATTAATAAATAGTAATTTAACGAAAAATAATCCTTCAATCTGGTTGACATAATTAGTTAATTTTGGTATCATCACTTTAAAGCATAACGCTTTACAGCGTTAATGTAATGAAATATAAAGGAGAAGGTTATTATGATAGCAAAAATTACGCTTTTGGTTGTCTTCTTTGGAATTATGATTATTGTAGGCATACTATCCAAAAAACACGCAACCAACGTAAATGATTTCGTTCTTGGTGGTAGAGGAGTAGGCCCATGGTTAACAGCCTTTGCTTTTGGTACCTCCTATTTTTCCTCTGTTGTTTTCATTGGATATGCAGGGAAATTCGGCTGGGATTTTGGACTAGCATCGACATGGATTGGACTTGGTAATGCCTTTATTGGTAGTTTGCTTGCTTGGATTGTATTAGGACGTCGAACTCGTGTTATGACAAATCATCTTCAAGCCGCTACAATGCCAGAATTTTTTGGCAAAAGATATGAAAGCAAGGCAATAAAGATTACCGCTTCTATCATAATCTTTGTCTTTCTAGTTCCTTATACTGCATCCATATATAATGGATTATCACGTTTATTTGGTATGGCATTTGATATACCTTATGAAGTATGTGTTATCGCAATGGCAACCTTAACGGCTGCTTATGTAATTCTTGGTGGATATATGGCAACTGCAATTAATGATTTTATTCAAGGAATCATTATGTTAATCGGCATTGTAGCTGTTATTCTTGCAGTACTCAGTGGAAAAGGTGGATTTATTGAGGCAATTAAAAACCTTGCTGTATTCAATAGTGAAGTTCCTACAACACTTGGACAACCTGGTGCTTATACTTCCTTTTTTGGTCCTGATCCAATTAATCTCCTTAGTGTTATCATACTTACCTCTCTTGGAACCTGGGGCTTACCTCAGATGGTACATAAGTTCTATACAATCAAAGATGAGAATTCAATACGAACAGGAACAATTGTATCGACTATTTTCGCAGTCATCATCGCTGGGGGTTCCTATTTTCTAGGTGGCTTTGCTCGTTTGTTTGATAGTGATGCGATTCGTACAGTAGCTGCCGATGGAACTTCAAAAATAGCTTATGATAGTATTGTTCCATATATGCTCTCAGATTTACCTGATATCCTAGTTGGAATTACTGTTGTATTGGTACTTTCTGCATCCATGTCAACACTATCTTCACTCGTACTAACATCTAGTTCTACACTAACACTTGATTTCCTAAAAGAAACTTGTATGAAGAAAATGAGTGGAAAAAGACAATTATTAATCATGCGTATCCTAATTGCTATCTTTGTTGCCATCTCAGTTATACTAGCACTTGATCCTCCAAAATTCATCGCCGAATTAATGGGAATATCATGGAGTGCACTCGCTGGTTCTTTCTTAGCACCATTTATGTACGGTCTTTATTGGAAAAAAGTTACGAAGCCAGCCGTATGGGCAAGCTTTGCAGTTGGTGTTGGTTTCACAGTAGCAAACCTATACTTAGGCTTTATTACTTCCTCCATAGTTGCTGGTGCAGTAGCAATGATTCTAAGCTTAATCATTGTTCCTATTGTAAGCTTAATAACTCCTAAGATACCAAAAGCTTCTGTATTAGATATGTTCAGTTGTTATACTGAAACTGTTATTGTAAGTAAAAAAGATTCTTTGGAAGAGTAAAGCTTTATACAGGTGTCAAAAGTCCTTGAGATAGAGATCAAACGTCATTTTGCAAAAGCAAGTGTTTTGGGCATGGGATGACAAACATAATTTATACGCAACACGCTTTCGCTTGAATGAAGTTCGTAACGGTACATAAGGGCCTAAAAT
>JAEYPP010000021.1 GCA_023410575.1 Bacillota bacterium
TTTGCTATTGTAGTGCGGTTTGAGACCCACACTCATTATAGCAAAGGAGTTTTCTTATGAAAACGCTAGAAGCCATTGGGGTCCACCAGCATAGCTGGTGGTTTATTAAAGATTGCCCTACAAAAAAGAAAAAGTACGCTCTGCGAACTTTTCCTTGTCATGAATAAAAATCTCCAACTGTCATAATCAAAGTTGGAGACTTTATCAGTATATTTAGTTACCACTTCGCATCCACATCTGGACAACTCTTCTGTCGCATAATGGCGCGCATCTCAACATAGCAACCACAAATTCTACACATTCCTACTAGTAAATGATCACACTCTTTGCAAATCGAGAGACGCTCTTTGTAAATCTCATCGCTTACCTTCCTATCTTCATCTAGATGAGCTATGTAGTCATACATATTTTGATAACGCTTCGCATCTGGCATCTCATACAGCAAACACTTTTTACAAGTCAGTAGATTATAATCCATAATGATTGAATGTCCTTATTGTATCTCTAATTCAAGATGTAGTACAGAACAAGCAGGGATTGTAAAGATAACACCTTTATCTGTAATTGTAACATCCTTAAACTCAGCTGGTTTTACTGTATCAGGTGCTTCAAATGTATTATGGGCATCCATCTTATTGCAAAGAATTGTTCCTTTGACTGATTTTACTGTTGTTTCTGCAAGGATTGTCTCAACTTCATAACTATCAGTAAGAGATGCATTATTGATTGTTAACTGAAGTTTACCATCCACACTTTGAGAAACTGACTGTGAAAGATTAGGAACCATAAACTCTTCTTCAAGACCAACCTGAATTGTATCCATATGACTATCAACAAGTTCACCGTCCATATGTTTTTTATACAGATCAAATACATGATAGGTCGGTGTTAATATCATCTTCTCACCTTCCGTCAAGATAACTGCCTGTAATACATTGACTAATTGAGCGATATTGGCCATCTTCACACGATCACAATGTTCGTTAAATATATTAAGATTGATACTTGCAACTAATGCATCTCTCATCGTATTCTGCTGATATAAAAATCCTGGATTGGTTCCTGGCTCAACATCATACCAAGTTCCCCATTCATCAACGATAAGGCCGATTACCTTCTTTGGATCATACTTATCCATAATTGCGCCATGTTGCTTAATTAGTTCTTCCATAAACCAAGTTTTGCTAAGAGTCATATAATACTCTTTCTCATTAAACTCAGTTGCACTACCTTTATGCTCCCAGTTATATGGTAGAGTATAGTAATGGAGCGATAAACCATCCATAAATCCATGAACATTCTCTGGAGCCTTTTTAAATGCTGTTTCCAGTACTTTTTCCGTCCATTCATAATCACCACTATTTGCTCCACAAGCAATCTTATAGATTGGCTTATCAGGATGATAATTTCTAACATAGGTAGAATATCTGCGATACTCATTGCCATAATACTCAGGTAACATATTACCACCGCAGCCCCAGTTTTCATTACCTACTCCAAAGTAGTCTACGGTATATGCTTCTTTATGACCATTTTCTTCACGTAATTTAGCAACTGGGGAAACCCCATCATAGGTTAAATACTCCACCCATTCTGACATCTCTTGAACAGTTCCACTACCAAGATTGCCATTCACATATGTTTTACAGCCTAATTGACGACATAACTCCATAAATTCATCACTACCAAAGCTATTATCTTCAACAACGCCACCCCAGTGAGTATTGATCATTTTCTTTCTTGATTCTTTTGGTCCAATTCCATCTCTCCAGTGATATTCATCTGCAAAACAGCCACCTGGCCAGCGAAGAACTGGGATATGTAGATTTTTTAAGGCATTTACCACATCATTGCGCATACCATTCGTATTTGGAATCTTGGAATCTTCACCAACAAATATTCCTTCGTAGATGCATCTACCTAGATGCTCAGAAAAGTGACCGTATATCTCTTTGTTAATATGACCTTTCTTTACATTGGGATTAATGTACAGTTTCATAACTTCCTCCTTCTTACCGTTTCACTAATTGTTTATGAATAACATGTTCTATTTCACTAAATAGTTCTTAAGTTGTATCTAACGAGCAATAGCCTTTGATTATTGCATCTGAAGCAATACTGCATCATGTGCCTTGACTTCTAACCTTAATTGTTTACTAGTTTTTATAATACTTTGATTCCATAAATCTTTCCATTCACATGGCGTTTCAATTGCAAGTCGCTCAAGTGGTATCTCGACAGACATTGTCGCATAATGCGTATTAAATACTGCAATGTTCTTTCTACCATCTAGAAGACTAGATTCCCAGACAATCATCCCATTTGCATTCATCACCTCATGTGCATCTCTTGAATCTTTCAGTAGGTTAAGTACATCTGAATTCGTTAGAAGAGATAATGTCCATTCATCCAGATCACGAAGTTCGCAGCCAATCATTAATGGTGATCTAAATATGCACCATAGAGTCAACATCGTACGCTGTTCTTCCTTTGAGAACATAGTCATACGATTTGCAAACGTTGGATCTCCATTACGAATTGCTATATGTCCAACTGGTAGCATATCACAATCTGGCCAACAACCTTCTTTTACATATGGAGCCCACTGCTTACAGCGTTCAAACATTGCGTATAAAGATCTCCAATTGTCCCAGAAATCACCTGTAATTCGCCACATATTAGCATTCTTTGCTAAATGCTCTGCTTGTTCTAGTATGGCCGGACCTGGTGATAAACTTAATACGATTGGACGATTACAACGATCGATTGCAATCCGAATCATCTCAATTTCTTCTTTTGCTGAATATAAGTCATGAGGCTTATATTCTGTCACACAAATATCATCTACTTTTACATAGTCAACTCCCCATTCAGCATATAACTCAAAGAGAGAGTCATAGTATTCCTGTGCCCCATACACACCAGCCATCACTCCATACATGTCTGTATTCCAAGAGCAAACAGAAAATGGGTGCGCGATTTCACGTGCTGTTGTAGTTGTTCCTTTAATTGGTGTATTGTAAAGTGTTGCCTGACGAGGTATCCCTCGCATCATATGAATACCGAAATTTAAACCTAAGGAATGAATATACTCTGCAATTGGGCCAAATCCTTTTCCATCAGCCGCAGATGGAAAACGATTGACTGCTGGTAATAATCTTGCGTATTCATCCATCTCTAATGGTACAAACTTATGATACTCTGAGGAATCTGCTGTTGGCTCATACCACTGTATATCACATACGATATACTCATAACCATATTGTTTCAGATGAGTCGCCATATATTCTGCGTTCTTTCGTAACTCTTCTTCTGTAACAGAAGCCCCATAACAATCCCAACTATTCCACCCCATTGGTGGTGTCTTTGCAACCAGATTTTTATCCTTCATAAACTCGCCTCTACTTTTTATCTTGGCCATAATAAGCATTGGCACCATGTTTACGGAAATAATGTTTATCTAATAAATACTGTGGTGCACGATTTACCATAGAATTTAAGGTCATAGTCTGGTAAGCCATTTTACAAACTTCTTCTAAGACAACTGCATGATATACTGCTTGTTCTGGACTATTTCCCCAAGTAAATGGACCATGATTTTTAACTACAATTGCTGGGGCTTCCATTGGATCTTTTTCATTTATTGTTTCAATGATTACTTTCCCTGTATTCTTTTCATACTCGTTTTGGACCTCATCAGGAGATAAGGCACGAGTACAAGGAATGCTTCCATAAAAGTAGTCGGCATGAGTCGTACCTAATGGTGGTATTTCAAGACCTGCCTGTGCAAATGTAACTGCGTAAGTTGAATGAGTATGTACAATTCCTCCTATGGAAGGATATGCTTTATATAATTCTAGATGTGTTGGAGTATCCGAAGATGGGCGATAACTACCTTCTACAATCTTTCCATCCAAGTTAAGTACTACCATATCTTCAGCTTTCATGGTCTCATAATCAACACCGCTTGGCTTAATAACGACAAGTTTGGATTCCGGATCAATTCCACTTACATTACCCCAAGTATAAATAACCAAACCCTTATTTACTAATTCCATATTGGCTTCATATACTCTTTGTTTTAATTGTTCTAGCATAATTACCTCCTAATATCATGACTTCTTTTTTCTATAGATCAACGAATCGAATAAGTTTATTGACAAAACTATAATACAATATTTATATAAATCATACAAGGGGTTGTTGCATTGCAACACCCCCTTTACGTATCACTGAATCATTATTTGTAAAATATAAAGTATAATAACGAAGCTAAAGTTTATCACAGAGAATTTGACTATATAACTTTTAACTTTCTCTGGATTATGTTTCTTAAACTCACTAAATGTAATCAAGCTTGCCAAGGAAGCAATTAAAGTTCCACAACCGCCAATATTAACGGCAGGCAACAAACTTGCATAATCTGTGGTAAAGTGGGATAACAATACCGCACTTGGTACATTACTGATGAATTGACAAGACAAGATGCTAAACAATAGTGCATTCTTTGGCAATAAATATTCAAAAAAGGAACTAACTGCAGGTATCCTTGCCATGTTCCCGCTAAACACAAAAAATGCACAGAACGTAGCTAGTAGTGGGTAGTTCACTTCCCTAATTGAATCTTTATCTAGTATCATCAGTATCATCGTAATTACAAGTGTCCCCCAAATATAAGGAACAATTCGAAATACAATCAAAATGCTAGCGATAAATAAAATAGTATAAATCAATGTGCGTTGTTTGTTTAATGTATAATGATGGTCTTGCTTCAATGTAAGCGGAATTGGTTTTACGAAGAGGCAACATAGGATAATCAGTACGGTTGCTGCAAGAAAAGAAGGCAACATAATCTTTACAAATTCGCTCGTACTAATATTGTAATAGGCATATAGATACAAATTCTGAGGATTTCCAAACGGTGTTACCATACCTCCAAGATTGGCTGCTACATTTTGCATTATAAATGTAAATGCCATTGCCTTTTTATTATCTGTACTGTTAAGTACAAAATAACCGAGAGGCAAAAATGTAAGCAAAGCCATGTCATTCGCAAGTAGCATCGAGCCAACAAATGTGATTAAAACGAGACCTAATGTTGCATTGCGCAGATTATGTAGTTTTAATACTAAATTCTTACTTATGATTTCAAACAAGTGAATATGAGAAAATGCACTAACAACTGCCAAAGTACAAAAAAGTGTTGCTAGCGTTCTTAGGTTAAAATAACCAATATATTGTGAATCTACTGGTACAAAGCAACAAGTAATCAACATTGCAATTACTGCTATTGTCAATACAATTTGTGCTTTGCAATATCGTATGATTGCAGGCACCACATTGCCAAATACTAATCTTTGGTTGGGATTAGTAGTTAAACTTGAGCTACTATCAGCAGCTATATTCGTATGTATAAAGCCTTCATTTTTCATTGTTTCCTCTTTCCTATGTCTTAACATCAAGAATGTCAAATATAATTACTTGTTTTTAAAATGTACCACATCTAAATCTCACCAAGAATAGATTTTAACAGAGTTTTTATAAATTGCAATAGGAAATTTCAATTCGATTGTTTTATTTATCCAACTATGCTATAATATTTTCGCTCAGCATGGATATAATGACCATAGTTGCAGAAATACAGATTGATATAAGGAGATTCACATGGTTGAACAAAATCCTATTGTTACTATTGAAATGGAGAATGGTAATCAGATAAAAGTAGAACTTTATCCTCAGGTTGCTCCTAACACAGTGAACAATTTCATCTCACTTGTTAAAAAAGGTTATTATGATGGATTGATCTTTCATCGCGTAATTAAAGGTTTTATGATTCAAGGTGGTTGTCCAGATGGCAACGGAATGGGAGGCCCAGGCTACTCCATAAAGGGTGAATTCGCACAGAACAATTTTAAAAACGATTTAGCACATACCGAGGGTGTAATTTCCATGGCTCGTTCCATGATGCCAAATTCAGCAGGCTCCCAGTTCTTTATCATGCATAAAAATTCTCCACACTTAGATGGCGCATATGCAGCTTTTGGTAAAGTGATTGAAGGTATGGATGTTGTGAACAAAATTGCAGAAGTTCGTTGTGACTACAATGATCGTCCTTTAGAAGTTCAAAAGATGGCAAAGGTTACGGTAGACACTTTTGGTGTTAATTACCCAGAACCAGATAAAATGTAATTGCAATACGTTTGGATAGGTTTATCTAAAAAAGGGACTGTCGCACTAAGGGCAGTATGAATAAAGAATGAAGGATGAGGGTATTTTCGCTGTAGTGCTACTCTCACAAGCCCCATAAAGTGCGTGTGGGGACTTGTAAGGCACTCCGAAAAATACCCTCATCCTTCATTCTTTTATTCAATATTCAGCTAGTGCGACATCCCCTTTTTTGATGCATTTTTTATAAACACAAACACTCAATACTTACTAAGGAAATAACACATTCATTTCATTACGTAAATACGAATGTTTGCGCAATTAAAATAATGATTGGGATACTTATTATGCTAAATATTGTACAAATTGTAAAGATATTCGAAGCTCGTTCCACATCCTGTTTATAGTTACTAGCGAATAACATTGCTGATGAAGCTGTTGGGCATGCTGTCGCAATTAGTATTATCATTCGCAGTGTGTTATCAAGTGGAATAAATGCAAATATTACTAACACAATCAAAGGAACAATAAAACTTTTGATTAACGTTACATAATATATTCTCAACTTCTTTATCGAAGCTAATAAATTACTTTGTGCAATATACACACCAGAAACAATCATTGCCAACGGTGTATTCATACTTGCTATATACTCTGTTGCTTTTGCAATTGGTTGAGGTAACTTTATATTCAGTAAATACATCGTTAACCCAATTGCGATACAAATCATCGTTGGAGAAACAAGAGACCTTATAACTTGACGAACCGTTCTTTTTTCTCCACTACGGTTTTTCATTAACGTAACTCCATAGGTCCAAAGAATTATGTTGAACATCGTTATATATGTATTACAATAAAACACACCAAGTTTTCCAAAGATTGCATAGACGAGTGGAATCCCCATAAATCCACAGTTTGAAAAAATGACGCAAAATCTTTCAGTTACAAGCTTCTTCTTATCTGCTCCTATTCGTAACAGATTCGAAATAAGAATTGCAATTAGACTACTTATGAACGATAAGAAAAAACCTAATAACATATTTTTCGCTTCGTTTACTTCAAATTCAATCTGATACGAATCGACAATCATTGCTGGTATTACAACCGATAAAACGACACCAGTAAGTTGCTGATTGGTTTGATTCGAAATAAACTTAATTTTATATAAGATAAAACCAATCATAATCAATAAAAACATAATAAAAACTTGATTTACTAAAATTTTTGCATATTCCATGTCGATACTCCTTGATCTCTATTTTTATCTCATAAATGCATTCCGTTTCCATCGATCTGACGCAAATCGAACTATGAATAAAACTGCACGGAATACCCAGTCAATTGTCATGGCAACCCAAACTCCAAATACACCAAGTTGAAACGTTTTTGCTAGTAAAAAGCTTAAGATTACACGAAACAGCCACATAGAGGTAATAGAAGTGAGCATCGTAAATTTCACATCGTTCGCTGCTCGTAATGCATTAGGTAGAGAAAACGCCAATGGCCAGATTAGTATACTGCAAACACAATGATAGAGCAACAACTTTGTCGCTAATTCTTGGGTTTTTGCTTGTAGTTGAAACATACCAACGATGTTTGGCATTAACAAAATCATAAACAAGTTTAAAAGAAGCATTGATCCATATGCCATAAAGAGTAATTTTTTTGTATACTTCTTAGCCTGTCCTAACTCACCTGCCCCAACACACTGACCAACTACCGTAATCATAGCTAATCCAATCGCATTACCAGGAATACAATTAAAGCTAGCGACTGTATTGCCAACTGCATTTGCTGTGATACTAATCGTACCAAATGACGCCACAAGTCCACTCACTAATATCTTACCAAATTGAAACATACTATTTTCTAATCCATTTGGAACTCCAATTCGCAATATTCTCTGAATCATCTTTGGATGATAACCCAATCTAAGATGAGAGTCAATTCCGACTTCATACTTCCTTTGCATCAGCATTCCAATGACAATTACAGCAGCAATAACACGTGAACATAATGTTGAAATACCTGCACCCTCGACTCCCATGTTAAATACATAAATTAAGATTGCATTACCAACAATATTAATAAGATTCATATAGAAGGATACTTTCATTGATATTTTTGAATTTCCCATTGCACGAAATAATGCTGCACCAGCATTATAAAGTGCAATAAATGGATAGGATAAAGAAGATATTAAAAAATATATTTTTGCATTCTTCATAATGAGAGGATCAACATCACCATAAATTAACTTTAAAATTGCCTCATTCCCAACAAGGGTTATTCCCATAATAATAAGTGAAACTATAGTAACGCACAAAACAAGCTGGTTACTAGCTATCTTGGCTTTTTCTTTCTCTTTGTGACCAAGATATTGTGCCGTAACAACGGCTCCTCCTGTTGCTAATGCTGAAAATAGACCGATTAGCAAAATATTAATAGAATCAACGATTGATATTCCAGAAACTGCTTCCTCTCCACGACAGGTAATCATAATCGTATCTGCCATTCCTACAGAAACAGCTAAAAATTGTTCAATGACCAGTGGTATGATCAGCTTATGTAAGTCTTTTTTTGTAAACATAAAACCTTCCTTTTTTCTATTTATCGCACTATTATCTACCGTTTTACTGAAAAATTCAAGTATTAATTTGCAAACCTATCTTTTTATTGATATAATTTCAAGAGTTAATTTGAAAACCTATCTTTCTATTGAAATAATTTACAGATCAAGTTCAAAGACTTATCAATTTAATGAAATAATTTCCATCGTCAACTTGAGAATATACAAATCTCGCGTCGCTTGTAATATGATTTACTCTCATTATAATATGTTTACGGATGCTTGAATGTTCACTTATAGATTACGGAGGAGAATATGAAACTCATCGCAAGTGATATGGACGGTACGCTGTTACAAAATGACTCAATGCAAGTAAGTAACCGTGCGATACATTTAATTCAACAGCTTACACAAAAGGGTTATTTATTTGCTGCTGCTAGCGGACGACAATACCCAAACCTAAAACGTCTATTTAAAGAAGCTTCCAAAGATATGGCATTCATCTGTGAAAATGGTGCTGTTGTTTTCTATCAGGATAAGCTTCTTATCCACAATCCAATGGAGCACAACTTAGCGCTACAATTATGTCATGATATCTACAATCAAACAGGTTGTGAGGTATTAATCTCAGGGATACAAACCTCCTATCTAAAGCCGAAACATCCATCCTTTCTTTATCATATGCGACATACTGTAAAATACGATGTCCAGATTGTCGATAGCTTCGAAGATATTAAAGAGTCTATTATTAAAGTTTCTGTATTTCAAAAAGAAGGTGTTGTAGAGAATTCAGCCGACTATTTTACAAAAAGATGGGAAGATAAATTTAAATGTACGATTTCAGGTTTTGCTTGGCTAGATTTTGTAAGTCCAAAGGTAAATAAAGGAGCTAGCCTACTTTCACTTATGGATTTCTTTCAAATACCTAGACATAATACATTCGCCTTTGGTGACAACTATAATGACATCGAAATGCTTCAAACAGTTGAGCATGGTTATATCATGGAGAATGCAGTGGATGAATTAAAACAATTATTCCCTTTGAAAGCTAAGCTTGTAGAGGATGAATTAGAAAAAATATTATGGAGCTGCCACACTTTGGGCAGTATGAATAAAGATTGCAGTTCATAGTATTATAATTTAAAAATGATACCTACTATGGCTGCGGTAAATAACCAAATGCCAGGATGTAGTTTTTTTAATTGCTTTAATTGTAATAGAAAAAGAACAACGAGACAAATAATCACAACAGGAACATTAACACTTACGGCGTTCTCATCTGTTACTAGAACGGAAACACGTAACATATGATAAACTGCAACAGCGATTAATCCTGATACCGCAGGTCGGATTCCATAAAAAATACTATTAACAGTACGATTTTGATTAAATTTATCTAAAAATTTTGCAATGATTAGAATAATGGCAAGGCTAGGGAATACTAATGATATGGTTGCAAGGATTGCACCTGGTATTCCAGCTGCATGGAATCCTGCAAACGTCGCCATATTAACTCCAAGTGGTCCAGGTGTACTCTCACTAATCGCTACGAAGTCCGTCAATTGTGTTGCTGTAAACCAATCGTATTTTTCAGCTAAGCTCAATAAAAATGGTAAAGTTGCAGAACCACCACCGATTGCAAATAATCCTATTTTAAAAAACTCATAGATTAGGGTTAAATAAATCATTCGCGTTTCTCCCCCTTCTTCGCATATTTTTGAATGATGATTCCTAGAATTCCAGAAATGATTACAATAACGGCAGATGGTAATTCAAAAAGAAAGCCTGCAAGTATCACTAGAGTAAAAATAATTGCACACCATAAGTCTTCTATGCTCTTTCTTGCAAGTAAAATGACTGTATTAATTAATAAAGCGCATACCACTCCTCGAATGCCTGTAAGTGCGCTTGCAACTAGAGGATTATCCATAATATTAGTTAAAATGGTCGCCAAAATCGTGATAATAATAACTGAGGGCGTTACAATACCAAGAGTACTTATAATTCCACCAATCATTCCAGCTTTCTTATGACCAATGAACGTTGCAACATTGACTGCTATCACTCCTGGTGTACACTGTCCTACGGCATAATAATTTAAAATCTCATCTTCTGTTATCCAATTTCTCTTATTCACTAGTTCATGCTTTAACATAGGAAGCATTGCTAAACCTCCTCCAAACGTCAAAACACCAATTCTTAAAAATGATAAGAATAATTCGAATAATACACTCATATTTTTACGTATACTCCTTTAAAAACTTCCCGCAACATTTATCCCTTTTCTCATATATTATAAAAGAAGGAGGTAGCTAACTATGTCTCAGATTAGTAAAATTGTCGTTCTCGGCGGAGATAATAGACAATATTATATGGTAGAACAGCTTCATCAGCTTGGTTTTCCAGTTGCTGTTTATGGTCTTGATATGAAGGACTTAAGCAGTGTTATCTATGAAGCAAACTCTATCAGAGAAGCCATGTCCTTTGGAAAAATTGTAATTTGTCCAGTTCCATTCTCAAAAAGCTGCGAAGATATTTTTTCAAAATCGACTCTTGATGACTTAACAGTTGAGAATCTTCTCTCCTATTTAAATGAAGCTCATATCCTTTTTGGAGGTTGTATCCCTAGTAAGGTGAAAGAATTTTGTAATGAAAAAAAAATACCTTATTATGATCTTATGGGTGATGAATGTGTTACGATTGCAAATGCAGTAGCAACCGCAGAAGGAGCCATTTTAGAAGCGATTAAGCGAAGTCCTCTCACCTTGCATCAGAATCGAAGCTTAGTATTCGGTTATGGTCGATGTGCTAAAATTCTTGCAGATAAGTTAAAAGGGTTAAGCTCTAAGGTAACGATAACTGTACGTTCTAAGGAAGCTTTAGCCATGGCTACAGCATATGGTTTTGAGACGATACCAATTGCTGACATAAATAAATATTTAGCAGAGTTCCCATTTATCTTTAATACCATTCCATCCATTATTATGGATGCTGCGAGCTTAAGTTATGTGCAAAAGGATGTAACAATTATTGATATAGCGTCTGCTCCTGGTGGGCTTAATTATGAATACTGCAACCAGATGCATATCAATGCTTCCTTGTGCCCTGCACTTCCTGGTAAATATTCGCCTAAAACCTCTGCTAAGATTTTAAATGACGTTTTACTATCTTATTTAAACAGCCTTATCTCCTCGTAATGCCAGGAAAGAAAGTGATTTTATGCAATTAAATGGTCGAACGGTTGGAGTAGCCTTAACAGGCTCCTTCTGTACGTATGCTAATATTATAAAACAGATTGAAAATCTAGTAAAAGAACAAGCAAATGTCATCCCAATCTTTTCTTATCATGCACAAACAATAAACTCCAGATTTGGTAAAGCAGCAGACTTTATAGATCAAATCCAAGCAATTACAGGCAATGCACCAATAAAAACGATAGAAGATGCCGAACCACTTGGCCCTAAAAGTAAACTTGATATCTTAATTATTGCACCATGTACTGGTAATACAATGGCTAAGCTTGCTTATGGCATTACAGATACTCCTGTTCTTATGGCGGCGAAAGGACATTTGAGAAATCAAAAACCACTTGTGATATCCCTGGCAACGAATGATGCACTTGGTTTTAATTTTAAAAATGTAGGGATGCTGTATCCTAATAAGAATATTTATTTTGTACCATTTGGTCAGGATGATTATAAGAAAAAGCCAAATTCTATGATAGCAAATACTGAACTAATCATTCCGACTTTAGTAGCAGCTTTAGATGGAGTACAACTGCAGCCTGTCATAACTGTAGTTCCTGAACTAAAATAATCTTTAAGCCAGTCAATGCCATAAGAGCGTTCTTCCTTAGGACGCTTTGCTATGTGATCACACATAATCAGCACCACCAGTGTGAACTGGTGGTTTGCTCTGCCCCTGTAAGGGGCTATTGCCGGCATGGGCCTCAAAGGCCCTTCGAAAGTAAAAGCCTCAACCGCACCACTTTCTCTGGCTAACCCTTA
>JAEYPP010000015.1 GCA_023410575.1 Bacillota bacterium
TTTCTGCACAGACAGATAACCATATCTGTATTATAGCAGAAGGGAAAGTTGTGTACGAGTAAATTCCAGGTGTTCCAATCTACTGGAATTTACTCGTGCAAACTGGAATTTACTTTTTCACTTAACACCATTAATTATATAATTTCATAAATTGAGTATATTTGTATGATAATGGGATAATATGTCAAAGCTTAGTCAATATGATGTAAATATGATGTCATATAGAACACTATAATCAAAGACAGAGACAAGAAATCTAGAAATAAAAACTCCACAACCGACCCATGCAAAACCTAAAAAGAATGAAGCTACATCAAAGAAATCACATATAGAAATGGATTTCTTTAATATTGCTTCATTCTTTAATATTGCTTCATTCTTTAATATAACTTCATTCTTTAACTATATTCTCAATCTACTTATTGTCCGCAGGAAGTACAGCCACCTTCTGATTTTGCTGGTTTATCCGCACTATTGACACGAAGGATATCATACTGATCTAGGCTCGCATCAAAGGTAACGAATAGTTTCTGCTGTGGGTGAGGACAGCTTTCCATCGGATTACCCTCTTCATCTTCTATCTTTAGCACAGTTGCCACTACATTCTCACCATTTGGTTTCATCACTTCTACTACGTCACCAACACAGAACTTGTTTCTTTGTTCCATCTCACAGGCACCATCATTTCGTCTACTTAAGATAGTTCCAAGGTAAACATAATCTTTTACATAGCTATTCGTATCATAAATCTGAGCATCTGTTTGAGGTTTGTTAAAGAAGAAGCCTGTTGTAAACTGACGATACGTACATTTTGCGATTTCCTGACGATACCATTCAAGATTTTCACGATATTTATCAGGATTTTCAAAATAATCATCGATCGCTTTACGGTAAGTTCTCGCTACAGCTGCAACGTAAAGAGCTGTTTTCATACGTCCTTCTACTTTTAAGCTATCGATACCAGCAGCAACGATTTCTGGAATAAATTCAATCATACATAAATCTTTCGAATTAAAGATATAAGTTCCGCGATCATTTTCATAAACTGGCATATATTCACCCGGACGAGTTTCCTCAACTACGTGGTATTTCCAGCGGCAAGCATGAGTACACGCACCTTTGTTTGCATCTCTTCCAGTAAAGTAGTTACTTAACAAACAACGTCCAGAATACGCAATACACATTGCTCCATGAATAAATGTCTCAATTTCTAAGTCATCTGGTATATTCGCTCTTAATTCTTTAATTTCATCTAATGACATTTCACGAGCTGAAACTACGCGAGCTGCACCTAACTTATGCCAAAACTGATATGTTCTATAATTTACGCTATTCGCTTGTGTACTAATGTGAAGTTCAATTTCAGGACAAACATCCTTGGCAATATCAAATACACCTGGATCAGAGATAATCAACGCATCTGGCTTTATCTCTTTAAGTTCTCTAAAATATTGTTCAACACCCTTAAGATCGTAGTTATGTGCTGTAATATTAGCAGTTACATAAACTTTTTTTCCATACTGGTGGGCAAATGCAATCCCCTCTTTCATATCATCAAGAGTAAAATTCTTCGCTTTTGCACGAAGACCATACATCTCACCACCAATATATACTGCATCAGCACCATATATAATAGCTGTCTTTAAAACTTCTAAATTACTTGCCGGTATTAATAATTCCGGCTTTTCTCTTCTACTCATAAAACGCTCCATTCTATTCTTGATTGCATAGCTATTCTTGATTGCATAGCAATCCTATATCTCTCTTAAGTGCAAAACACATTTCTGCTTTGCTTCCCTATAATATCACATTCTATTTTAAATTCCAAACTTTTTTTATATCCTAATTTTACATTTTTATGCAAATTATTACTTAAGAATAGATACTGCGACACCATCTCCAACAGGCAAAATTACTGTTTGGAATTCTGGCATATGAGTTAATGTATATAAATATTCACGCATTCTCACATGAATTGTTCGATCTCGTCTCGTTATACAGTATTTTGACTTAGCAATGCTACCTTCCTGAAGAACATTATCAGTAATAAACAGGCCACCATCTGCTAGTAACTTCATAATCTCAGGAAGAAAATTCATATACTGAGCTTTTGCAGCATCCATAAATATAAAATCAAACTTCTTTGCTAATGGAACTTCATTTTTTCCAGGATAGAATATGGAAACTTCGCTTTCCAAAGGTTCACCATTGAGCATACGCAATGCGTCCATTGCCTCTCCCATCATAAGGGTAATATCTTTCGCCCTACGTGCATTCGGGAGATTTTTCTTTGCTTCTACTAATCGCATCTCAACCTTTTCAATTGTAGTGATTCTACAGTCGCTCGGCATGTACTCACTCATAAATGAACTTGAAAAACCAACAGCGGCACCAACTTCGAGAATTTCTTTCGGTTGTTTCATTGTTAGAAAGAACTTTAATAATGTCTGTGCTTCTTTTCGTATAATTGGTACTTCATCTTGAATTGCTTTCTTTTCTAATTCTCTTAAATACTCTGGTAAATCAATCTCCAAGGAGTTAATATACCCAGCAATATGTTCATCTACAATCATTGTTTTTTCTCCTATCTTAGATATACTTAGGGTCTGTATTATAGACCCTTATGTACCGCTTAAAACTTCATTCAAGCGAAAGCTTGTTGCGGATGAATTATGCTATAGCATTTAAAGAGTCATTTTTCACTTATATAAGCTTACTAAGTATCTTGCTCGTCATTTTGCCATCAATAAGCTTATAAATATCTTGCTCGTCATTTTGCACATCAATAAGCTTATAAGTATCTTGCTCGTCATTTTGCGCATCAATAAGCTTATAAATATCTTGCTCGTCATTTTGCACATCAATAAGCTTATAAGTATCTTGCTCGTCATTTTGCACATCAATAAACTTACTAAGTATGAGACGACAAACATAATTCAGAAGCAACTGTTATGAAGTCGTCGGTACTTAGGGCCTGTATTTTAGGCCCTTACGTACCGTTACGAACTTCATTCAAGCGAGAGCGTGTTGCAGATGAATTATGCTATAGCATATAAAGTGTCATTTTTCACTTATATAAGCTTATAAGTATCTTGCTCGTCATTTTGCACATCAATAAACTTACTAAGTATGAGACGATAAACATAATTCAGAAGCAACTGTTATGAAGTCGTCGGTACTTAGGGCCTGTATTTTAGGCCCTTATGTACCGTTACGAACTTCATTCAAGCGAGAGCGTGTTGCGGATGAATTATATTTGTCATCTCATATTCACAACTTCCCTTGTGCAAAATGACGTCCACAACGTCCACAAATTGACGTCCGCAAAATGACGTCCGCAAAAAGGGTGCTTTTGCAAGCACCCCTAAGTCTCTCTATGGAATTACAGTATCCGTACTATCTTTCACCGTATCATCCTTAACCGTACCATCTGAAGACGCGTCTCCCTCTTGTGGTGCTACAGTTGGCTTTTTCACCACTTCTTCCTTTACAATTGAGTTCTTCTGATCTGTTATCTCTTTGAGGATATCATCATAATCCATTGAAGTATTTAAGACGTACGTACCTGGATAAATATCATAGTTTTTTATTTTAACTTTTACATAAAAGGAATACTTATTCACAATTAAACTATTAAATTCTAGTTTATTCGCTATGTCCATCGTTGATTCACCAGATTCAATTCGAAAATCAATATCTTTTCCTGGTTCTTCAGCAGCTGGAACTGAGCCAAATACTTGATAAGAAAAATCATAAACATACTTTCCAACAGTTACCGTAATCCAAATTACGGCTGCATAAAATAGAACATTTAAAAATACCCTCAAGATTGCGTTAGCGATTTTCAGTATTACGCCTTTACTTAATGATTTACCCATATACTACCTCATACCATTATACTTCCATAATGATTGGAAGTATCATTGGATTTCTCTTCATTTTTTTCCAAAGATAATCGCTTAGCGAGTCTTTGATTTCATTTTTAATCTTACCCCAGTCAGTCATGTTTTTATTTAAGCACTTATCAAGAGCATCACATACAACTGTTCTTGCCTCATCCATAAGGTTTTCTGACTCACGGACATATACAAAACCGCGTGATACAATATCTGGACCAGATAAGATCTGATTGCTATATTTTTCAAGAGTGACTACAACAATGATTAATCCATTCTCAGAAAGATGCTGTCGATCTCTTAGTACAATATTACCAACATCACCAACTCCAAGACCATCCACTAAGATACCTTGAGCAGGGATATGATCTACAATTTTTGCACTATCTTGTGATAATGCTAGAACATCACCAGAAGTCATAATCACTACATTATCCTTAGGTACGCCCATATCTTGTGCTATTTCAGCATGGCACTTAAGATGGCGAAATTCTCCGTGTACTGGTATCGCATATTTCGGCTTTGTTAGCGCATAGATTAACTTAATTTCCTCTTGACATGCATGACCAGAAACATGGGTATCTTGATAAATTACTTTAGCACCCTTCATGGATAATTCATTGATAATCTTTGAAACATTTTTTTCGTTACCAGGAATTGGTGTTGAGCTAAGAATAACTGTATCACCAGGTGTAATTGAAATCTTGCGATGAATCGAAGCTGCAATACGTGACAATGCTGCCATCGTCTCTCCTTGACTACCCGTTGTAATCAATACTAAGTTTTCATCTGGATAATTCTTCATCTGCTCAATATCGATTAAGATATTGTCCGGCATCTTAATATACCCAAGTTCAGCTGCTGTAGTAACAATATTAACCATACTACGGCCTTCAATAACAACTTTACGGTTATACTTTTGTGCAGAATTAATAATCTGCTGAACACGATCCACATTCGAAGCAAAAGTTGCTACAATAATTCTGTGTTTTGTATTCTCTGCAAAAATATTATCAAATGTCTTACCAACCGTACGTTCTGACATTGTATAGCCAGGTCTCATCACGTTGGTACTATCGCACATAAGTGCTAAGACACCTTTCTTTCCAAGTTCACCAAACTTCTGCAAATCGATTGTTTCCCCAAATACAGGAGTATAATCTACTTTAAAATCACCAGTGTGAACAATGATACCTGCTGGTGAGTAGATAGCTAATGCTGCAGCATCTGCAATACTATGGTTTGTTCGAATAAATTCAATTCGAAAGCATCCAAGATTAATGGATTGGCCATATTTAATAACTTTTCTCTTTGTTGACTTTAATAAGTTATGTTCCTTTAACTTATTCTCAATAATCCCAAGTGTTAACTTTGTTGCGTATATCGGAACATTAATCTCCGGTAAGACATATGGAAGGGAACCAATATGATCCTCATGTCCATGAGTGATTACAAATCCCTTTACCTTTGCTATATTATCCTTTAGATAGGTGACATCTGGAATTACTAAATCAATTCCTAACATATCGTCTTCAGGGAATGCTAACCCACAATCTACGACAATAATGCTGTCTTCATATTCAAATGCAGTGATATTCATACCAATCTGCTCTAATCCACCAAGGGGAATTATCTTAACTGAAGGTTTTTTAGGATCTTCCTGTTGCTCTAGAGTAACGGTTAGTTCTTCCTTTTGCTTTACTTCCACTCGTTCTACACGGTAAGCCGGTCTTGGCATTCTTCTCATGCGAGAAGGTCTTTCGGAATTTCTTTCCTTTCTAACACCTTCTACTCTCGTACTTTTATTATTTTCTTTTTCTATCAAGATTGCACCTCCAAAAAATTATTTATGTAATTTCGTAGTGCAAACATATGAACTCTATTAATTGCTTTTAATTATGATTAAGATGTTTCTTGCATTCACTGCAAGTTCCGTACAATTTCACTTCATGATTTACAACCGTAAACCCCATTGTCTCCTCAATCTTATCCTCTAATTTTTCAAGCAAATCATCTTGAAATGTAAAGACCTGCCCACATTCAAGACAAATCAAATGATGATGATGATGAGATTTGCTTTCCAAATTTCGATTGCCAATCTCATATCTAGTATACCCATCATCTAAATTAAGTTTATCAATTAACTTTAATTCAGATAACACCTGAATGGTGCGATACACTGTCGCCAGTCCTATATCTGGAAACATTTCTTTTACACAATCATAGATTTCTTCTGCGGTTAAGTGCTCATCCGGTCGATTACTAAGCACCTCTAATATCGCCACACGCTGTGTCGTCACTTTTAAACCATTTTCCTTTAACAGCGTCTTAAATCTCTCCTGCATATTAGTCATCTTATCACCTACTCATCTCAATAAATTCATACTGTCTGCGTACTAGTATTATTTTTCACATAATTTCTATATTACTATGCTAATGCATATAATTGTCTATTCTAATTTTAACCTAACCTTCAAAGCAGAATGCTAAGTTAACAAATTGTATCTTATCTCTATTCTCAAACTAAATCAGTATCGTCTAATAATTCATCAAAAACAGATGCAATCGCATCAAGTTCTCTATCATCCTCAACCATATCATAGACAGCTTCTTGCGCATCTTCGCTTGAGATATCTTTTAAAATATAAGCATCCACTTCGCCTTCGCCTTCATCATCTTCTTCTGTTACTAAAAGATAGTTCACTCCATTTAGCTTTGTCTGCTCAACTACACAGAATACAACTTCTTCTCCATCTTCTGTCGTAAAATTAATCTTACGTAAATCTTTGCTATCTTCCATAAATACCTCTTATTTTTCTTTTATTTATGCCAAGGAAAACAATTTATTAATTCCTCTTGTTAGCAAGAAAATCAAGATAACCCTGCAAAATAAAAACAGCAGCTAATTTATCTACCACTTGCATTCTTTTTTCTAAAGAAACATCCCCAACATCCAATACTTGGTGTGCAGCTACGGTTGTTAACCGTTCATCCCATAGGATTACTTCTAGTCCTGTTCTACGGCGTAACATATCCGCAAATTCTTCAGATTTTTGTGCTCGTACTCCAATTGTATTATTCATATTTTTAGGATAACCTAATACAATGCGATCAACTTCATATTCCTTAATTAGCTCCTCAATACGAGCTAGTGTTTGGCGAAGTTTCGTTTCTTGTTTTCTTCTAATAACTTCTACACCCTGTGCAGTCAGTAACAGTGCATCACTGACAGCAACACCAACTGTTACAGAACCATAATCCAGTCCAAGAACTCTCATATCTTCAATCCTTATCTCTTGACACTATTCCATTATGGAACAAAACTTAATAACATAACTATGTTATTAAGTCTTGAACACTGAAATAGTTACCTATTTTTGCTTCTTAAATGATTACTGATATAATCATTCATAAGCTCTTCCAATATTTCATCACGCTCAACCTTCATAATTAAGCTCCGTGCGCTTCTGTGATTAGTAATGTAAGTAGGATCTCCGGACATAATGTATCCAACAATCTGATTCACAGGATTATATCCTTTTTCAGTCAAAGCAAGATAAACGATATCAATGATATCCTTAACAACTAACTCTGGCTGTTTTTGAACTTTAAAATACTGTGTATTATTCATCTCCTGCATCACAACACGCCTTTCCTGAACTATCTTAAACAATTACAACTAAAATCTCTCATTCGCATCTTACTTCTATCATAATACAAATGTTCGAAAATTTCAATCTATTATTTCGGAAAGCATAATGTCATCATTTAAAAAACCGACAACTTTTACCTTTTTTAGTTCATTAGAACAGGTATGGTCTGCTACAAACGCAATACGAACGTATCGCTTATTATGGCCTATCATGTAGGTTTTTCCATCAATTGTGATTTCTTCTTCTGTTAAAATCACATCCTCTTTATCGATAAATTCAGTCAAATATTGATTTCTTAATTTTTTATTAAGTTCTAGCAAACACTCGCTACGCTTGTGTTTAATCTCTTCTGGTACTTGTCCAGACATTTGCTCAGCCTTCGTACCTTTTCTTTTAGAATACTGAAAAATATGCATCTGTGCAAATGCAACTTTTTCCAAAAACTTCTCGGTTGTTTCAAATTCCTCTTGTGTTTCTTGTGGAAAGCCAACAATGACATCGGTTGTAATCGCTGGGTTATTAAAATATTTACGAAGTAAAACACAACTATCATAATACTGCTCGCTTGTATATTTCCGATTCATTCTTTTTAAAGTTTCATCACAGCCACTTTGTAAAGACAAATGAAAATGTGGACAAATTTTATCAATTCCAGCTAAAGTTTTGACAAATTCTTCAGTAATTATTCTTGGTTCTAAAGATCCAAAGCGAATTCTATCTAAACCTTCAATTTGATTCAACTCTTGCATGAGAGTAAGCAATGGTATTGATCGGTCTTGTGCAAGTAAACTTGCTTGCTCTTTGACTGTCTTTGTATCAAATCCATATGAAGAGATATGAATTCCTGTGAGTACAATTTCCTTATATCCATTCTCAACAAGTCGTTTTACTTCAAGAACAATATCTTCCTGCTTACGACTACGAATTCTACCACGCGTATAAGGAATAATACAATAGCTACAAAATTGATTACAGCCATCCTGAATCTTGATATAAGCTCTCGTCTTCTCCTTGACGGATTGAATGCTCAGCTCCTCATAAAATCCATCCTCTGCAATATCAATAATATTTGAAGCATCATTCAAACCATAAGTATCCTGATCGGAATAGAAGCGATTAACAATTAAAGTAACATCTTTCTTACGATTATTACCTATTACAAGATCGACTGCAGAGTCTTCTAATAGTGCCTCCTTCGCTGCTTGAACATAACATCCAACAGCAATAACAATTGCCTCATGATTCTTCTTCTTAGCTTTATGAAGCATCTGGCGCGATTTACGATCAGCAATATTAGTAACAGAACAAGTATTTACAACATAAATATCAGCAATCTCATCAAAGTCAACAATTTGTGCTGCCGCATTTTTAAATAATTGTTCCATCGCTTCTGTTTCATACGAATTCACTTTGCACCCTAAGGTTAAAAATGCTACTTTCTTACCTTCTATATAATTAAATTCGTTTTCTACCATCTTTAATAAAAATCCTTTCTATCTGTCCATCTTCACAAGTATACCAGCTTCAATATAAACTTTTTCTCCACTTTGTATATTGACATTTCAATCTCAAATAGGTAGTATATAAATGTGGATGGAGTTTCCTAAGTATTCCAACATCAGCATTCGCTTGGGGTTTCCAAATTACAATCTAAAGGAGGAATTTCACATGAAAACAGTTAAAATTTCTTTAAACTCAATTGATAAGGTTAAATCATTTGTTAATGACGTTACTAAATTCGATTCAGATTTCGATTTAGTATCTGGCAGATACGTTATTGACGCTAAGTCTATTATGGGTATCTTCAGTTTAGATTTATCTAAGCCAATCGACTTAAGTGTTCATGGCGAAGATAATGTAGACGCAATTCTTGCAGTATTAAAACCATATATCGTTGAGTAATTAGTACATCAATATTTAACATTAAGAGTGAAGAGTTGTATTTCAACTCTTCACTCTTTTTTGTGTAAAAGAAAATTCCTCGAACTTCCGATTACACAAAAAGAGTCTTTAATTCCTATCTATTCAATTCTAATAATTTCTCTTGTATCGATCGCAGTACGCACCATCTCATCAAT
Organism: Bacillota bacterium; assembly: GCA_023410575.1. Taxonomy (GTDB): domain Bacteria; phylum Bacillota; class Clostridia; order Lachnospirales; family Lachnospiraceae; genus Lachnoclostridium. The sequence goes on from JAEYPP010000015.1 coordinate 9,628, forward strand.
CTTCTCTGCAAGGTTCTTCTCATTCTTTTCAATCACACTTAGAATTGGACGTGTTACTGGATGTTTTGCAACAAAAATTGTACAACAGTCTTCGTAAGGTTCAATGGAAGTCTCATACGTTTTAATTTTCTCAGCTATCTCAACAATTTCTTGCTTATCAAATCCGATTAATGGACGATAAACTGGCAAGGTACATACTGCATTCGTTGCATTTAAAGAATGCATTGTCTGACTTGCTACTTGCCCAATACTTTCACCAGTGATGAGTCCTAAGCAATTATTTTTCTTTGCGATCTCTTCTGCGATTCTCATCATATAACGACGCATAATAATTGTAAGCTCCTCATGAGGACACTTCTCATAGATGTATAGCTGAATGTCTGTAAAATCAATCACATTTAGATTAATTGGACCCGTATAAGCTGAAATTGTCTTTGCTAAATCTACAACCTTCTGTTTTGCTCTTTCACTAGTATATGGTGGTGCATGGAAGTAAGTTGCATCAATTTTAACGCCTCGTTTGCTAATCATATATCCAGCAACTGGGCTATCGATACCACCAGATAATAACAACATCGCCTTACCACCAGTTCCTACTGGCATTCCGCCTGGGCCTGGAATAATGTGAGAATACACATAGGCCTTTGTACGAATCTCAACCCAGATTCTCGTCTGTGGATTATGCACATCTACTTTCATTTCAGGGAAGGCATGCAACAATTCAGAGCCCATCTGTACACAGATCTCAGGGCTTGTAATAGGGTACTGTTTGTTCGAGCGTTTTGCTTCAACTTTGAACGTAAAGTTCTTGTCTGGATAAAATTGATCTACATATTGTACAACTTCTTTCTTCACATCTGCCCATTCTGTACTGTCAATTACAACTACTGGCATAATCGCCCAAACACCAAATACTTTTTTCAATGCTTCCACAGTATCATCATAATCAAATCCATCACTACATTCGATAAAGATCCTACCTTGCTCTCTGGATACGGTATAATAGTCTCCAATTCGATCAAGATTAAATCTTACTTGATCACGAAGGGCATTCTCAAATACATGACGATTCTTTCCCTTTAACCCAATCTCAGCATACTTAACTAAAAACGCTTTGTACATTAAAGTACCTCCAATTATTTTCTTGAATATTTACGAAGCACTGGCAATAATTCATTCAATGCCGCCAATGTATAATCAATTTCTTCTAATGTTGTATGAATAGAAAAGCTAAAACGTAATGTCGAATCCAATAGTTCTTGTTTTACTCCGATTGCAGTAAGCGTTCCACTGATTGCTGGATGATTACTAGAACAAGCAGATCCAGAAGAAACGTAGATACCTTTATCTTCTAGCGCATGTAACAATACTTCGCTCCGAACTCCCATAAAACTAGCGCTTACAACATGAGGTGCAGTTTTTTTAATTGCTTCACTCAAATCCAAGTTGGAATCATCGGTATAAATTGCATTTACCGTAACACCCTCAATTGCTAGTAAACCTTTGATTAGGTGCTCTTTTAATTCGTACATCAAAGAAAGTTTCGCTTCATGGTTCTCATATATTTCTCGAATTGCTACTCCTAAACCTGCTATCGCTGGTACATTTTCAGTACCAGAACGCATATCCTTTTGCTGTCCTCCACCATAGATGATTGGTTTCACCTTAGTTTTATCTTTGATATATAAAAATCCACTGCCCTTTGGTCCATGAATTTTATGACCACTGACTGACATCAGATCAATTCCTTCACGCTTTGGATATATCTTTAGCTTTCCAAAAGCTTGTATTGCATCTACATGAAATATAACGCTTGGTTTCTTATTCTTAATAGCTCGGCTAATCTGAGCAATGTCTTGTATTGCACCAACTTCGTTGTTCACATACATTACAGAAACTAAGATCGTATCCTCACAAATTTGTTCCAGTAACTGCTCCATATGAATCTGTCCATTGAGATCGACATCAATAAATGAGATTCGAAATCCGAACTCTTCTAACATAAGTAGAGGATTATAAACCGATGGATGCTCAAATCGAGTTGTAATAATGTGATTACCTGCTCTGTTATTTGCCAATGCAGCTCCAATCAGAGCCATATTGTTTGATTCTGTCCCACCAGATGTAAACACGATTTCTTTTGGTTCCACCTTCAGAGTCTTAGCAATAATATCCTTTGTTTCTTTTATATATTTTTCAGCTTCTATACCTTTTCTATGCATAGAAGATGGATTCCCATAGTTTGTTTCAAGTGCTTCTGATACAATTGCACGGACAGACTCACTTGCCCGTGTAGTTGCAGCATTATCTAAATACGCTTCCATCTTATCTCTCCCATGTTTACATTATCATTATGCAAGTTAATATCATGATAATGTAAACTTATCGATTGCTATCTCTATTGTTCCAATGCAAACCTATTGATTGCCAATTTTATTGTTCTAATGCAAACATTAAATTTGCTAACATTGTTAATCCTGCTGTTTCTGTACGTAAAATTCGTTTACCTAAAGTAACTGGCTCTATCTTAGCATTTTGGGCCATCTCTACTTCTTCTAGTTCGAATCCCCCTTCAGGTCCAATGAAAATTCCAATGCTTTTTTTCCCAATGCATTGTTCAATTAATTCTTTGGTATGTTGAATACCGTTTGCATTTTCATAAGGTAATAAAGCCATATCCAATTCTTTAGCCATCTCAATTGCTTGTTTATAAGTAACCACCTCATGAACCTTCGGTATCACACCACGCCCAGACTGTTTTGCCGCACCTTCAGCAATGGATTGCCAACGTTCCAATTTCTTTAATTCTTTTTTCTTATCCTCTAGTTTGACAATGGTACGTTTCATCATAACAGGAATTACTTCGTAAACCCCTAACTCTACTGCCTTTTGAACGATCAACTCCATCTTGTCTTTTTTGGGAAGTCCTTGAAATAAATATATATTTGATGGAAGCTCCGCTTCCGATTCTCTCTTATTTTCAACTTTTACGATTATCTCCGAATCGCAAATCTCGTCTATTATACAATAATAATCTAGTCCTTGTCCATTGCATATGATTAAATTTTCACCTTTTTTCATTCGCAATACATTTTTGATATGATTCACATCACTACCAGTGACCGAAATCATATCCTCATGAATTATTGTATTGTCTACATAAAATCGATACATAAAAACTCCATTCTTTTATTCGTATCTATTGACGTCCTTTACATGTCGAGTATGATTATAGCACATGAAATCATAGTTTGTAAAATCATTAATGAATACTCGGCAAAAAGGTCATCTTATTCTTGATTAAATTCAATCAATTGTTACGTCCTAAGAAACCAGTCCCGCCCACTCCATTAAGAGTTCTTCCAACTTTTCTTCTTCTATACGAATTAATTCATCAAACTCACCAAGCTTTTCAAAGTCAGATGCAATTTCAGGATCAGTATATTTTATTTTCCACTTATTCACTACTTTTTCCTGCTCTGCTATCTTTTCTTCGATTTGTTGTAGTTTACGAAGACGTTTCTCCTTTTCTTTGCCTTCTTTCTCTTTCCTTTGGCTATCTCCTTTTTGATGCTCCATTGAGTCTACAATCCCATCCACAGTTTTCAACGGTTCTATCGTCTTATTCTCATTCTTCTTCTCAAGATAACGCTCATAATTATAAGGATAATATTTCACACCCTCAGTTTCAAATACGAGCAAGGAGTCTGCAATAGAATTAATAAAATAACGGTCATGTGATACGAATAAGAGTGTCCCCTTATAATCATGAAGCATTTCCTCTAAGGCATCCTTACAAGCCATATCTAAATGATTGGTTGGCTCATCTAAGATAATGAGATTGGCTTGACGTTTCATCACTTTAGCAAGCGATAATCTTACTTTCTCACCACCCGATAATTGACTTAATGGCTGGAACACATCCTCCTCTGTAAATAGAAAGTTACCCAAGATCGTTCTAATTTCCGTTCGATTCAAGGTTGGATATGCATCCCAAAACTCTTCAATGATAGTCTTGCTCTCATCTAGGTTTAACAACTCTTGATCAAAGTAGACCCACGCAACATCGCGGCCGAAGCGAATTTCTCCACCCAAAGATGCAATTTGACCTACAATTGTTTTTAGTAAGGTAGACTTTCCTTTTCCATTTTCACCGATAATTGCAAGACGTTCCCCCTTATGTAAATTGAAAGAAACCTCGGATAATACATCCTTGTAACCAATCTTTAAATCTCTTACATTTAATACTTCGCATGCACTCTCTTTATGAGGCAGAAAGTGCGTATGGAATTTACGTTGATCAAAACGCATTGGTTTTGGAATCTTCACCATATGCTCAATTTGCATTCGTTTTGAACGTGTCAATGAAACCTTAGTCGGCGTATTCTTCCACTTTTCAATCCATGTGGTTAATCTTTCAATCTCTTTTTGTTGTTCTTCATAATCCTTGCATTGCTTCTCGTAATCTAGTTGTTTCCTCTTTACGAATGCTGAATAATTTCCTACATAGCGTTTCATTTTCTTATATTCAATCTCATAGGTAACGTCAATCACATGATCTAGAAACAAACGGTCATGAGATACAATAACGACTGCACTTGGATACCCTTTTAGATACCCTTCTAACCATTCAATCGTTGCCATATCTAAATGGTTCGTTGGTTCATCCAACAGCATGATATCTGGTTTACTAAGCAACAATTCAACAAATGCAATCTTCGTTTTCTGCCCACCTGAAAAATTGCAGATTGGTTTCTGTAAATCTTCAATGCAAAATCCAAACTTTGTAAAAATTTGTTGAATCTCTGTCTGATAAGTATAACCACCACTTTTTTCGAATCGTAACGATAATTTATCATACTCATTTAAAACTGTTTCGCTAGCATCCGTTTCCATCTTCTTTTCTAACTCTTCCATCCGAGCTTTTAAACGAAATGCTTCCTGATAAACACTTAGTAATTCTTCCTCTACGGTAATGTCTTCTTTTGCAAAGCTAATTTGCTCAAGATAGCCAATCACAGGCGAACCATCTGCACGGATAAAGAAAGCTTCATCACTATCTAAATTATCCGTTTCTAGCTGTCCAGCAATCACCTTAAGTAAGGTTGTTTTTCCACAACCATTTCTACCTACTATAGCTATTTTTTCTGTATTTCGGATTTCCATAGAAACACGATCAAGTAATGTGTTTCCTGGATAACCAATAATTGCTTCATTTATTTGGTAAGTCATAAATATCTTCTCCTTCATCAATTCCAATATGATGTCTCTTTTTGTATTAAAGCTTTATTCGATTCAAAGATTATTTTTTATATAGAGTACGACAAAGCAACAAAAAAAGACCTTCTCCTTGGTGGAAAAAGTCAATACAACGTAAAAAATATTGGAACAGTTAACCTTGTGTTTCGCCCAAAAATTAACATGTGAAATACAATTCACTCAAATATAACGAGTCAACATCACACAAAGAGGGAACACCTATGTAAAAGCTTAATATTCCATTCTATTCAATATCATTGCCTATGATTTTCCACAAAAAGTAACCATGTCAATCTACATGGCTAGTATAATTCTCAAATTGTGTAATCTCATATGCAAAGTATCATTGGTATACCTCTCTTATCTCTTTTATGTACCTACACTACCATTTTTTTCATAATTTGTCAATCATACAATCATGCTAGTATATGATTAAAGTAACTAATTCCCATATTGGGAACAGTTTTCTTAAAACTCAGATAATATACCATCTTTCACTCATTTCTTTTCTTCTATCAAATCAATACTGCTTGAATTTTCGAATTACCACATTCGTAACATATTCTTCTTTTAACTTCGATAGCTCTATGTAATGATTCGATGCTAGATGCTGTTTGATAGCAATCTCGTCTCTCCACGCTTCAACCAACAACAATTGGTTTTCACAATCTGTCGCTTTGTAATAATCATAAACAATATTGCCGTGTTCAGATTTGGATTGCTCTATAATCTTTTGGTCTACTAATTTTTGATAGAATTCGTCTCGCTTTCCTTCTTTAATTGTATAGATTACATTTAACCAAATAAAATCCTCTAATTGGCTTAATTTCTTCATTGCCCCCTCTACCGAAGTAACTCGAGATACTGTAAAATACTTGGACATCTCCATGGACCACATATCCATTTCACCTTCAATATCATTTACCTCATTCATAATAAATATTACATGTTTGCAATCTGTTAATGCCATATTAGGCAATAGCTCATGAAATGCCCACTCAACATCCTCTTTCTCGTCTTCAAATCCATTGCGAGCATCAACTACAAAATTACTGTTTTTGTGTTTTCTTAATAGATCCAAAACATAAAGTGTTGGTTTACGATAATTATCAAAACTACTAAATCTCTTCCATGTTAATAAAACAGCACGACTTTCTTCTACATAAGTAACGTTACAATATTCATTATCAAACATCACACATTCCTCTGCTCTTTCTTTTTTATTACAGATGAGTATAACACTTTTTTCAATGATTACAACCATAAAGTCATAAAATTTGGTTACAACCTTCAAAACTATTCCTTGTTAATAATAAGCTTGATGGAATATATTCGAAGCGACTTACATATCCACACGTACTTCGTGGAATTGTACTATCACACATCAAAGTATATATCATCAAGCTCACTCATTTATTCTACCTAGTTCAATTTAGTTCAATGGTTTTCTAGCTACAATAGAAGTCCAATCCTTCATTGTTGTAATCTCTACGATTTCGAAACCATTACGAAGAATAGCCTCTTTAACTTCCTTTGCTTTCATATCAATGATACCAGAACTAATGAATAAAGCACCTGGTTTCATAAAATCAGCTACCATAGAAGAAAGTGGAATAATGATATCCGCTAAAATATTAGCAACAACAACATCATAGCAGTTAAGACCAATGTTTTCGCAAAGTTTTTTGTCATCCATTACATTACCATCATAAATCTCTAACAACCCTTTTTCACGCTTAGCCGCTTCTTCACGTTTTTTACGAACTACATGAATATGATTTACTTCAGCGTTTTCTACTGCAATATCAGACGCATTTACATCAATATCAATGGCAACTTCACATTTTGCTCCTAATTTACTTCCTACGATAGATAAGATACCACTACCACAGCCAACATCAAGGAGTTCATCTCCCTCTTTTAAGTATTTCTTTAAGTTAAGGATACATAATTTTGTTGTCTCATGGGCACCAGTTCCAAATGCAGTACCAGGATCAATTTCAATTACTAAATCGCCATCTTTGGACTCTGTAAGTTGCTCCCAAGTAGGTTTAATAACGATTGTATCATCCACACGAAATGGTTTAAAGAACTCTTTCCAATTATTCATCCAATCCTTATCTTCTGTCTGAGATACTGAGATTTTTCCAGAACCAACATTGGTAAATGTCGTTAACTCTTCTAGACCAGCTTTTACTTTTTCAATCATTTCCTTCGTATCAACATCTACATCTAGATAAAAGTTGACTGTTGCAATACCATCATCTTCACCAAGCTCAGGCAATATATCAATAAACAGCTTGTTCTTTTCTTCTTGCGTTAACTGTACTTTATCTTCAATTTCAATACCTTCAACGCCAAGTTCTTCTAACATATAGCTTACAAGATCAACTGCTTCACATGTTGTCTCTAAGGATATTTTATTCCACTTCATGATAGTCTCCGTCTCATTTTTTATATAATTATGTTACAAAGTTATATTATACATACAAGAAATTCAATGTTCAATACATACTTCATTGAAAAGGGTTGTGCACTAACTGAATGAAAAAACAGCTTTACATTGCTCCTAAAAGAACGAGTATTATCATATATTTTCGGAGTGCCTTACAAGTCCCACATGCTTTTTGTGGGCTTGTGAGCATCGCGCGCCGAAGAAAATATATGATAATACTCATTCTTTTTCATACTCTTCCTAAAATCACAAACAAAGGAGCAACAATAAGGTGGCTGTCGCTTAGTACGACAGCCCTATGAAATCTATTTACCAAAAAATTTCTTCTTCTTTCCATTTTCTTTATCTGAATCATTATCATCTGGCTTTTTTCCAGTCATTAAATCATCAAATTTCTTGAGTGCATCTTTTTGTTCATTTGTCATCTTTGTAGGAACCTGAACAACTAAAGTAACATAATGATCCCCACGAACTGCTTTATTACGTAGAGTTGGAACACCTTTTCCACGAAGACGTACTTTGGTATCGGTTTGAGTTCCTGGTTTTACTTCATATAATACATCTCCATCCACTGTACTAATACGTACATCACCACCAAGGGTAGCCTGTGCAAATGACATTGGTGCAGTTGAGTAAATATCATAATCTTGTCTTTGGAAGATCGGATGACGACTTACACTTACTTCTACTAATAGATCACCACGTGCTCCACCATTTGTCCCTGGTTCTCCTTTGCCACGAATACGAATGCTCTGACCATCATCAATACCTGCTGGAATCGATACCTGAATCTTCTTCTTATTGCTGATGTAACCAGTACCATAGCAATCGGAACACTTCTCTTTTATAATCTTACCAGTACCTCGGCAATCTGGACATGTCTGAACGTTACGAACCATACCAAATAAGGATTGTTGAGTAAAGGTAACTTGACCACGACCACCACATTTAGAACAAGTTTCCGCTGTACTACCAGGCTTTGCCCCACTACCGTGACAAGTATTACATTCATCCTTTAGAGTTAATTCCAATTCTTTTTCACAACCAAAAACTGCTTCTTCAAACGTAATACGAATTCCAGTACGTAGATTTGCACCAGTCATCGGACCATTATTTGCTCTCTGGCTTCTTCTTCCGCCCCCGAATAAATCTCCGAAGATATCTCCAAAGATATCTCCCATATCACCCATATTGTTAAAGTCAAAACCACCAGCGCCACCTTGTTCGAATGCAGCATGACCAAATTGGTCATATTGTCTCTTTTTATCGGGATCACTTAAGATTGCATAGGCTTCCGACGCTTCTTTAAATTTCGCTTCCGCAGTTTTATCACCTGGATTTGCATCTGGATGATATTTCTTTGCCAATTGACGATATGCTTTTTTAATCTCATCGTCGGAAGCACTCTTTGAGACGCCTAACACCTCGTAATAATCTCTTTTATTCTCTGCCATAACTATCCTCCAACACTCGTAACTTAAATCGCTTTATAATCCACAAATAGCTGTCTCATGATTCTAAATGAGCAATCATAAGACAGCTTTTATAAACTAATTGTAAACTGTTATGGTATTATCCATAACCTAACTTATTTTACACTTCTCTGTAGTCTCCGTCAACTACATCATCGCCAGCGTAACTACTATTTCCCTGAGCACCTGCGCCAGACATATCAGGACCAGCACCTTGCGCACCCTGAGTCTGCTCATACATCTTAGCAAAAACAGTTTGTGCACTGTTCATTAATTTTTCCTTTGCCGCCTTTAAGTCTTCTACTTCTGCTTCTGACATAACTTCTGGATTGGATTTTGCAACTAAGTCTTTTAAGTGACTTAAGTCAGCTTCTACAGCTGATTTTTCATCAGCACTAACTTTATCAGCAACATCCTGTAAAGCCTTCTCTACTTGGAATACCATAGCATCAGCATCATTTCTAGTATCAACAGCTTCTTTACGTTTCTTATCCTGAGCTTCGTACTCAGCAGCTTCTTTAATAGCCTTATCGATATCGCTATCTGACATGCTTGAACCTGAAGTAATTGTAATATGCTGTTCTTTACCTGTTCCAAGATCCTTCGCAGATACATTAACGATACCATTTGCATCAATATCAAATGTAACTTCAATCTGTGGTACACCTCTTCTTGCTGGTGGGATACCATCAAGGCGGAATTGTCCAAGACTCTTGTTATCTTTTGCAAACTGTCTCTCACCTTGAACAACATTAATATCAACTGCTGTCTGGTTATCTGCTGCTGTAGAGAACACCTGGCTCTTCTTTGTAGGAATTGTAGTATTTCTTTCAATTAATCTTGTTGCAATACCACCCATTGTTTCAATAGAAAGTGACAATGGAGTTACATCAAGAAGTAAGATATCGCCGGCACCAGTGTCACCAGCTAGTTTACCACCTTGAACGGAAGCACCAATAGCAACACATTCATCAGGGTTTAATGTTTTACTTGGTTCATGACCAGTTAACATCTTAACTTTATCCTGAACAGCAGGGATACGTGTAGAACCACCTACTAATAATACTTTGCTTAATTCGGAAGCTGCTAAACCTGCATCTTTTAATGCATTTTGAACTGGAATAGCTGTTCTTTCAACTAAATCATGTGTTAATTCATCGAATTTAGCACGTGTTAAGTTAAGGTCAAAGTGTTTTGGACCTTCCGATGTAGCAGTAATGAAAGGAAGATTAACGTTAGTTGTCGTTGCAGCAGAAAGCTCTTTCTTAGCTTTTTCAGCAGCTTCCTTTAATCTCTGAAGTGCCATCTTATCAGTTGACAAGTCAACGCCTTCTAATTTCTTGAATTCATCGATAAAGTATCTTGTAACTCTATCATCGAAGTCATCACCACCAAGTCTGTTATCACCGGATGTAGATAATACTTCGATTACACCATCACCGATTTCAATAATGGAAACGTCGAAGGTACCACCACCTAAATCGTAAACCATGATTTTTTGCTCATGTTCATTGTCAAGACCATACGCTAAAGCTGCTGCAGTTGGTTCGTTGATAATTCTCTTAACATCTAAGCCTGCAATTTTACCTGCATCTTTTGTTGCCTGTCTTTGAGCATCGTTGAAATAAGCAGGAACTGTAATAACAGCTTCTGTAACCTTTTCACCTAGATAGCTTTCAGCATCTGCTTTTAATTTTTGAAGAATCATTGCTGAAATTTCCTGTGGTGAATATTTCTTATCATCAATCGCAACCTTAAAGTCTGTACCCATGTGTCTCTTAATTGAAGATATTGTCTTATCTGAGTTTGTTACAGCCTGACGTTTTGCTGACTCACCAACAATTCTTTCACCTGTCTTTGTAAATGCTACAACAGATGGTGTAGTTCTTGAACCTTCTGTATTTGTTATAACTACTGGTTTTCCACCTTCCATAACAGCTACACAGGAGTTCGTTGTTCCTAAATCGATACCTATAATTTTACCCATAATCTATTCCTCCATTCATAAATGTCATTCTATCTATAATCTGTATTATCTGAAACTAACATCAAATAATACGTATTAACTAACACTAATACTTGCCAAACTTTCTTTAGTTTACTACTTTTACCATACTGTGACGAACTACACTGTCTCGGTACATATATCCTTTTTGGAATTCTTCTGCAACGATATTCTCGCCCATGGAATCATCTTCTGCATGCATTACTGCATTATGGAAATTTGGATCAAATACATTGCCAACTGCATCAATTGGTTTTACTCCAGCGCTTTCCAAAGTTGTCATTAACTGTTTGTAGATCATCTCGATTCCTTGTGCAAAAGCACCTTGTTTTTCTTCGGAACTTACACTTGCTAATCCACGTTCAAAATTATCAACAACAGGAAGAATTTTTTCAACGATATCCTTTGCTCCAATCTCAAACATCTGAGCTTTTTCCTTCTCGGAACGTTTTCTAAAGTTGTCAAACTCAGCCATATTACGCATTAAGCGATCCGTTAATTCTTCAATTTTTTCATCTTTCTTATCCTTTTTCTCTTTTTTCTTAAAGAAAGACTTCTTTTCCTTTGTTGTCTCTGAACCATCTTCTGTATTATCTTCAATTTCTTCGCTTTGCTCTTCTTCTACATCTTGTGTATCTTGCGTAGCTTCTGCTTCAACACTCTCTTCTTCGCTGGCTTTTTTCATATTGCCTTTATCAATCATGTCTTTTTCCATCATATCTTCAACTTCATCATTCATGATGTCCTTAAAATCCTCATTATTCGCCACGTTTTATTTCACCCTTCTTTCCTCATATTATGATGTAACTTTATTATTACTACTTATCCCTAGTTTTAAAAATGTCATCAAGTTGAACCATTAGGTTTTGTAAAGTAGAAACTACTTTTTCATAATCCATACGTTTCGGACCAATAATTCCGACCTTTCCGTAAACACCCTCTTCAATTTGATAAGTAGCTGTAACAACGGCACAATCTTTCATAGATTCGACTGGCGTTTCATCACCAATATAAACTTGAATTCCCCGATTTTCACCATTCTGAACTTCATTGTTCATCAAGTTAGTTAATTGCTGTTTTTCCTCTAACGTATATAAAAGTTCAGTAGCTTTTTCTGTATTATTAAGTTCTGGATATTTTAATATGTTAGTTGTACCTGATGTAAAAATCTGAACATCTTCTTCCTCACTAATTGCCTGAGCAACAGCATCTAAGATGTCACTTACTACAAAACTGTGTTTTCCAGCTTGCTCCTTCACCTTGCGAATCAAGGATAAATTAATCTCTGTCATATCTAAACCTGTTAAAAATGTATTAATAACAATATTTAGCTTTAGCAAAGTATCTTGATCTAAAGGTTGTGCAATTGCTATCATCTTATTCTTAACAATATTGCCTTCTAAGACAATAATTGCAAGTATCTGTGTTTTATCAACTTCTGTTAGCTGAAGAAATTTTATTTTCTTTGTACGATACTGTGGTGCAGTTACCATAGTCGCATAATTTGTATTCACTGCAAGTAACTTTGCTACCTGTTTTAACAAGTTTTCCATCTTATCTGCTTTTTCTATTAACATTCCACGCATTTCTTCTACTTGCTGTGTTTTTTCTTCCAACATCGTATCAACATATAATCGATATCCTTTATCAGAAGGAATACGACCAGCTGATGTATGAGGCTGTAGAATGTAACCAAGCTCTTCTAAGTCTGCCATCTCATTACGAATCGTTGCTGAACTTAAATTCAAATCCGTATACTTTGAAATTGTTCTTGAACCAACAGGTTCTCCAGTCTCTAAGTAATTGCGAATAATTGCTTGCAATATCTTAAGCTTTCTATCATCCAACTGCATTTTTCCTTCTTTCCCAAACTTTATCGTTTGCTGCAATCAAGTTATAGTCGCTACCGATTTTCATTGTTAGCACTCAATGAGGTAGAGTGCTAACACCTTTATACATAAATTATCACTATCTGAATATTTTGTCAATACAAATTAAAAATTTTTTTCAAATTCCTTTTATATTGTTTTTTTCAATCAGAGATTAGTATGTACTTTATTTATTCTTTTACTTGTACGATAACCTTTTATTTGGTGAAATAAAAGTCGTCGGTACATAAGGCCTGTATTATAGGCCATTATCCCATTCTCTAAAGATTTCCTTGTGCAAAATGACGTCGAATTTCTATCTTAAGGACTTTTGACACCTTGCCCCTATGAAATAACAAAGCGTAAACTCAATTGACAAACGTCATAGTGAATTCACGCTTTTCTTCATTTCTTAATTTATTAACTTATATTTCGCTTCCATTGCTTTCTTTTCTTTTTCCATCTCAACAAACAATTCTGGAACTGTCCAATTGCGATTAGCAGCTGTAAGTATTGCTTTATAAGTAATATTAATCTTCTTATTTCTTAATCGATATAGCACTTGGTCTATTTCGGAACTTGTTAAATCACACATCAGCAACAAACTACCTTCTGGTTTATCCCCTGAAAACAATTCAACCTCTTCTATCATTCCTGATACTAAGTTATCTATCTTTTGGCCGAATTGTTCATTTGGGATTGCTTCAACACGTAAGTGCATGGTTGCTAATGCAAGTTTTACGTTCATTGGCTGCTCAACTTGGAATAGTAATATCTTCTTCATATAAATCTCCTCATTAACTTTGGAACTTGAAACCACATAGGAACGTAACTACTAGTATATGATTTCGAATTCTATCACTATAGTATTGGATTATCCAATATTACTATGAATGAACTGTTAGCAGCTTTGATTATATATGAAAGCTCAACAAATGTCTATTCAAAAGTTAAATTACTACTATATTCCGCTAATGGACTTTTTTTCTTCTTGTTTCGTATTTTTCTTTTCACCAGTTCCATGATCATAACGCCATGCTATGATTCCTCCGACAACCGCGATTACTGTAAATAACACAATTAATATAGTATACATCATTGTTGTTTCCTCCCATTTTTTAGATAATTATGAGAAATACTTTTCTAAATTAATATCTCATTATAAATCTAAAAACTGGTAAAATCAATGAATGTAGCCATATCTTAACGCTTTCTTTACACGCAGATACAACTAAAAACTGTTGGCAAGAAATTGATTGATATCCGTCTCAATTTCCATCCAACAGTTTCTATTTAATCTAATATAAATTCCGTAAATACTGAATTACTTACATCCAGTCCATATTCTGTAAGTCGTAGAAAATCTCCCTCAAGCTCTATCACCTTTTCATCAAGTAATTTACGAATACTGGCGTCATAAATCTTTAACATCGATACACCAAAACACTGTTCGAATTTAGAAAGCTGCACGCCTTCACACATGCGAAGCCCTAGAAACATAAACTCTTCCATTGCATCTCTTTTACTTAAAATTTCAAGCTCTCGCTGTACACTCTTCCCCTGCTGAATACATGTTAAATAACTCGTCATATCCTCTTCATTATGGAATCGTTGTCCTTGATATAAACTAGAAGCACCTAACCCAAAGCCCAAATAATCAACTCTTGTCCAATATCCAATATTATGACGACATTCAAAGCCCTTCTTTGCATAATTAGAGATTTCATACCGTTCAAAGCCATTTTTTTGCAAGATTTCCTTTGTTCTCTCATACATCAGGCGATCTAATTCTATTGAGGGTAACTCTTCCAATTTTGTTCCATTTTCTCCATACCACTGATCAAAAGCTGTACCTTCTTCAATAATTAAACTATATGCCGAAATATGTTCTGGATTGAGTGCAACAACCTTATGAAGCGTCTCCTCATATTGCTTAAGCGTTTGTTTTGGTAAAGCGGACATTAAATCAATATTAATATTCATAAATCCCAGTTTTCGTGCTAACGCATAATTATCACAAAACCGCTCATACGTATGAATTCTGCCCAATAACCTTAATTCTTCATTATTCGCGCTTTGTAATCCAAAGCTTATTCGATTCACAGATAAATCACGATATGTGGTTAAAAGTTCTTCATCTACAGTCTCTGGATTACATTCTACCGTAATTTCACAATTTTCAGAGAAAACGGCAACCATATGAAGTGCTTCCATAATCTGAGTAAAATGCTCTTTTGATAGTAATGATGGAGTTCCACCCCCAAAGAAGATTGAAATCACTTCGTATCCATCAAGCCTAGATTTACTCGCCATAATTTCTTGTACTAATGCTTGCACATATTGATTTTTTGTATTTTCGTCCGATGCTTTTGATAAAAAGTCACAGTAATTGCATTTTCTTACACAAAATGGAATATGAATATAAAGTTCTATTTTTTTCATTGACTTACCTTTCAAATGTAATGTAACCACCTAATTATAACCCGAATCATACCATATAAAAGGATACATGACAAGCAAACCAATTAAGCTATCAATATTGTCTACAATAATCTATTTAATTCCATAATCAATTGATTTAAAGCATCAACTTGTGATGATAAATTATTAATATCATTGGCGTTATCTTGTATCATGGCAGAAATGTCGGAAAACTGATTATTTTCATTTGAAATATCATTCGCAATCTCTCCACTTAAAGAAATTGTATTCTTAATCAATTGATCTTGTTGTACCTGCATTTTTGCTATGGATGATATCGCATCTACAGAACTCTTTAGCAACTCAAGCATTTCTTTTACCTGTTGAATTGTTAAAGCAATCATTTTACTTTGCTGATTCATCTGATCTGCATTTTGATTAACGTATTTTACTGCATTCGTTGTACCTTCAATTACTCTAGATATTACATTATTTACACTGTCCACAGAATTCTTTGTATTATTAGCAAGTATACCTACTTCATTGGCTACGACAGCAAATCCTCTACCCAAATCACCAGCCCTAGCAGCTTCTATGGAAGCATTCAAAGCAAGTAGATTGGTAGAAGTAGCAATCTCATTAATAATATCTAATGTTTTATTAATTTCGTGTACGTCTCCTTGTAGTTTTTCCATTACATCTAGCGTTTTAGAAGAAGACATTTCCACTTGTTCATTAATTGTTCGTAAATTATTGAGTGCTTCTTCATTTGCTGTTGCTGTATGTAACAGATCATTCGACATGAGACTTACTTGTTGGATTTTTTCATCCATATGTAAATTGCTTTCATCCAAATCCACTAATTTTTTCTTACTATGCTCGGTTTTACTTAACATAGTATCATTACCTTGAAGTAAGGTTTCACAAATAGCTGTTATTTCTTGCGAAGCAGCACTTTGATTTTGTGAAGCTAACATTAATACATTACTTGACTCGGATAATTCTGGAAGTATATGTTCAATGCCACTAAGAGTGTTTTGGAGTTTATCCAGTGAATTATTCGCTATCTCGTTTCCTTTTTTTGATAATGCTTCATTAACAAGATAAATATCCAATATAATATATAGTATGTAAACAGAAAATGATAGAGCTAACATTATAATCTCTTCCGTAAGGTTAATGTGGTTAACAAATTGATTATAATTTAGAATTAAATATAATGCAGTCATTGAGAAATTACAAACTAATGATATAAGGGTTAACTTTTTCTCTTGTAAAAAAGCTAGTGCGGCTACAAAAAATATAACTAAAGTCCATGTGCAAAATGCTGGAAAACAAATATAACAACATAGAAGGTTAAAAATATTGGAGCCAATTAATATTCCTTTAATATGTTTATAATTCTGATCAGAAGAATCGTTCTTATATCTATTCACCCAATATTTTATGTAAACAACTTCACTAACACCAATGATAGCATATGCAATACTAATCCAAACAGGTGTACGTGAAAAAAGATTAAGTGGGATGCAAATAATTCGAAATACACCAGAGCCTAAAGTCACTAAAATCATGATTAATGAAATAAGACTAATAACTGTTTTTCTGTAATCAGATAAAATATCTACTTTATTCTTCATTTAAATACACTCCTTTTGTAATTTAATGTTACTCTTTCGTAATTAACTCATTTTAATAGAATATCCACAATTTGTGAATATATGTAGAATTTTTAGAATTAATAGAATTTGTAGAATTGATTATCTCTTTATGTGATAATTATAACTCAAAATAACAAAAAGTGAAACTGGTAATTGAAAAAGTATATAAAATTATCGATGCGTACAAACGTTGTGCGTCCTTTCTTTTGGACGCTTTTTTATGTAATAGGAAGTTCTGAGAACTTTCTTATTACATAAAAAAGAAGAAACGATACTCCGTCTCTTCTTCTTAATAACCATTCGCACAGGCAAAGTTGAACAACGCACCTGCATGATATTTCATAACTTAATTTTCATCTAACTTTAGCACGGACATGAAGGCACTCTGTGGAATCTCAACGTTACCAACTTGGCGCATTCTCTTCTTACCTTCCTTCTGTTTCTCAAGAAGTTTCTTCTTACGGCTAATATCACCACCGTAACATTTTGCAAGAACATCCTTACGCATAGCTTTGATTGTCTCACGAGCAATTACCTTACTTCCGATTGCTGCTTGAATTGGAATTTCAAACATCTGTCTTGGAATCTCATCTTTTAACTTTTCACACATTCTTCTACCACGTTCATAGGCAGTTTCTGAATGAACAATAAAGGAAAGTGCATCGACTTCTTCTTTATTAATTAAAATATCTAATTTCGCCAATTTCGATGGAACATAACCCTTCAATTCATAATCAAAAGAAGCGTATCCTTTGGATCTTGATTTTAAAGCATCAAAGAAATCGTAAATAATCTCATTTAATGGGAGTTCATACTTTAACAAAGCTCTTGTTGTCTCCATATATTCCATTCCAAGGTAAATACCACGTCGTTCTTGACATAGCGTCATGATTGCCCCAACAAACTCTGTTGTCACCATGATTTCAGCTGATACAAATGGTTCCTCCATATGCTCAATTTCTGATGGATCAGGAAGATTGGATGGATTCGTAATATCAAGTACTTCTCCATTTGTCTTGTATATTTTATAAATAACGCTTGGTGCGGTTGTAACTAAGTCTAGGTTATACTCACGCTCTAAACGCTCCTGGATAATTTCTAGATGCAATAATCCTAAGAATCCACAACGGAAACCAAACCCTAAGGCAATAGATGTTTCTGGCTCAAATTGTAAGGACGCATCATTTAATTGAAGCTTATCTAAAGCATCACGTAAATCTGGATATTTTGCACCATCTGCTGGATATAAACCACAGTAAACCATCGGATTTACCTTCTTATATCCTGGAAGTGGATGAACACATGGATTATCAGCATCCGTTACTGTGTCACCAACCGTTGTATCCTTCACATTTTTCAAACTAGCTGTAATATAGCCAACCATACCTGCAGTTAACTCCTCTGCTGGTATATATTGACCTGGTCCGAAAACGCCAAGTTCTACAACATCAGCCTCTGCTCCAGTCGCCATCATGCGAATTGTTGTACCCTTTTTAACGGTACCTTCTACTACTCGACAAAAAATTATAACACCTTTATAAGAATCATAGACTGAATCGAATATTAACGCTTGCAAAGGAGCATCTTTATCACCTTGTGGACTAGGAAGTTTATGAACGATTGCTTCTAATACATTCTCGATATTTAAACCCGTCTTAGCAGAAATTTGTGGAGCATCATGAGCCTCTAACCCAATAATATCTTCAATCTCAGCTATAACACGTTCTGGATCTGCACTCGGTAAATCAATCTTATTAATTACAGGGATTACCTCAAGGTTATGATCAAGTGCAAGATAAACATTTGCTAATGTCTGCGCTTCGATTCCCTGTGCTGCATCAACAACTAAAATAGCACCTTCACATGCTGCCAAGCTTCGAGATACCTCATAATTAAAATCGACATGGCCAGGAGTATCAATCAAATTAAATACATACTCTTCCCCATTTTTAGCCTTATAGACAGTACGAACTGTTTGTGCTTTAATTGTAATACCACGCTCACGTTCCAGATCCATATTATCGAGTACCTGTGCTTGCATTTCTCGACTTGTAAGCAATCCTGTTTTCTCAATGATACGGTCGGCTAGTGTAGATTTACCGTGATCTATATGAGCAATAATACAAAAATTTCGAATTCTACGTTGGTCAACTGACATATTTCCTCCTAGTATATGTAATTACATATACATTCTAAAGTTCGTTACACCAGCCTATTTTCTTTATAACATAGGTCATGGCTCTTTCCATACGCGATATTATAACATATGTCTTAAACGCTGACAAGGTACGGTTTATGGATTACTCAGCATTTGGTTTAATATATTAGCAAGCGGTTCCATTGCATTATAGGCTTCCATAACTGTATTGTTCACGGTACCAAGTTCAATCAATAAACTACGTTCTCTTAAATGCATATTATATCGATAATTTTTCAGATAATTCCTAACTACAAAACCAGGATAAAGCTTGCGCCCAACCAAAGCTGTTTGCAAACTAAAACCAAGATTCGCCTGTAGATTTGGGTTGTCTAAACGTTCAATTGGCCCTGACTGATTTCGGCTTAACCCGTTAAATAACATGATTTGTGCGCAATCTTTTCCATTAATCGTAGTCACCCGCTTTTCACCACTGTCTCTATGTAAGTCAATCACAACTTCAATACTCGGGTTTTCAGCTAATATCTTTTCTATGTTTGGCAACGCAGTGCTATAGGCAAAATTCCGATTGCCACTTCCATCTGGCAAGCGATCATAAGCAGTTCTGTCATGATAGACGTTATATCCCATATTCGTTAACAATTCTGTGAGATAATTTCCTGCCCCAACAACCGTATCTGCTTCTACATTTGACTTACTATCAATATAGGTTTCACTCGCATGAGTATGATAAATAAGAATTTGTGGAGCATCACTATTTTTCTTGATGGAAAAGTTCATACTAAATAATTTTTCTGTGTCAAAAATCTCTTTTGTTGCTTTCGTTGAAGAATCGACAACATAAAAGTTTGAAAGTAAATAATCAAAATCAAGTAGTTTTGACATATCATATTGAGTTTTGATAAAATTACTGACTGAAATTGCTTCGTTATGTAAAGTTTCTCCATTCTTCGCTGCTTCTAAAGCTTTTTTATATTCAGGTAACATATCAACATTCCCTGGTAAATACTCAACAATTAATTTGTCTTGTGATTCTATTGTTTGATTTAATACCGATTGATTTTCTTGTTCTGCCAAATCAGTAAGTGCTGGATTTAAAGTTACATCAATACCATTCTCATCTGCCATATACCAATCATCTGCAAATTCGTAATTCTCGTTATAATTCTCATTCTCGGTGTTCTCTTCATTCTCTAGAATGATTTTTCCCTGGTGCATGGAATAATAATTTAGGGAGACGCTCTCGGCTATTGTCGAATATACAGTATTTTGGGAAGTTTCTTCTTTTGCCACATAAGAAAAAACATGATTCTCCTTTGATGTAATTGACAAGTAGATAGATTGTACAACACTAACCCCAAGTTTTTTCATATTTCTTGTCATGTCATCAGAGGCAAGTGCAACCACCCCTTTGATAATAATGACACCAGTAACAATTATCACAAGCATGAATATGATGCGGTAGTTTGTTATCGCTCTCCTGGATAATCGACGTCGTCTTCTCATAGCATCCCATTCCTTTTTGTTTTAATTAAATAACTACACTAGACTTCTAAGTTTGAAAAAATCGACTATGTTACTTAAGAAACTAAACATATGATTTTTAGATTAATAATCCATATGTTTAGTTTCCATTAACAACCCACACAAATCATACGTGCAATCTCTTGTTGCAATAATATCGATTACACCTGATGAAAACAAGAGTTGAGCGCCTCTGAGATTGTGTAACTAATACACTTCATAGACTCATCAATATTCTTTGGTGTTACAAACATATTATGAACAGATTGATGTTCCGTGACTTCTGAAAGAAACTTATTTATTTCGTCATCAGAAAATCCTTGACTGTTCAACATATTTCCCATAGAATCGCAAACTATTGTTGTCGCATCGACAACTGTTGGAACTCCAAGTGCAACTACCTTTACCCCTAAGCTTTCCTCATTTAATGCCTTACGATTATTACCGATTCCAGCTCCCGGACTAATACCTGTATCTGAAATCTGTATTGTTGTATTAAGCCTTTGAACCGAGCGAGCTGCTAATGCATCAATCGCAAGAATAACAGAAGGCTTGGTCTCTTTCACCACGCCTCGAATGATTTCGACAGCTTCCATTCCTGTCTGAGCCATAACCCCAGGTGCTATTGCACTAACACAAGATAAATGATTTTTTTTCTCAAACTCTTCTCCATATTCTCGAATCAGATGTCTTGTTATAAATAGGTTATCAACAACCCAAGGTCCTAGCGCATCTGGCGTTACCTCGCGATTCCCAAGGCCAACAATCATAACCCCATCTTTACCAGCATCACCAATAACCTTTAAGATAACTTTTCCAATTTCTTCGCTGATGGAACTATGGTATTCATCATCTTTTTTTTGAAGTTTTTCTGCTTCAATCGTAATATATGTTCCCATTGGCTTTTGCATTGCTTTTGCACCATTCTCATCCTTAATAATTACGGTTGTTATCTTCATATCCTTCTCTTTAATAATCTCTTGCGATAACTCAACACCTTTTATTTCCACGTCATCTTCTTCAAATCTTTCTCGTGCTTCCAAGGCAAGATCCGTACGAACATTTTTTAGACCTTTAATCATAAAACATTCTCCTTCTAATATATGCTATGTCTTATCTTCTCATTCCATAAGTTTGTTTCATTTACCGTCAAAATATGTATTGACAATAATCTAAAATTATACTATGATATAACAGAATGTTTTCACGCAATTAATAGTGCACTCTCAAATATTCAGCTCTATGGTCAGCGTGAAACGATTATTATTTACTATGAAACGTCCGTGTCCGGATCCATAGTAAGATTATGAGCGTATTTACTCATAAGTAACTTCATGCATAACGAAAAATTTGGAAAGTTATTTGGAGGATTACACAATGGCAAACATTAAATCTGCTAAGAAAAGAATTAAGGTTATCGAGACTAAGACATTAAGAAATAAGGCTATCAAATCTAAAGTTAAAACATTAGTAAAGAAAGTTGAAGCTGCTGTTGCTGCAGGTGACAAAGCTCTTGCTACTACATGTTTAAACGAAGCTGTAATAGCTATCGATAAAGCTGCTGCTAAGGGCATCTACCACAAGAATACAGCTGGTAGAAAAGTTGGTCGTTTAGCAAAAGCTGTTAACTCTATCGCTTAATTCTATTAGTACATGATGAGACTGAATGCAGTTTCATTGGATCAGATTTAAAATAGGCTATCGTTTCCTATAGGAAACGATAGCCTATTTTTTGTAAATTCATAGGTGTCAAAGTACTTAAGAAAGATATCTCATGTCATTTTACACAAAGAAATGATGTGAACATGGGATGACAAACATATTCATCCGCAACACGCTCTCGCACTATCTTAATAATCATCTAAAAAATTATATTTTTTATCGCCATCATGATAACCGATGATTGTCTTTAAATTAACATCATGAACACTCTTAAATATATTCATATCAATATTCGGATTTACTTCACGGAAACGTTTAATCAGTAGTTTCATTTCCTTACGTTTGGAGCCACTTGCAGTATCATCTGTAGAGCAGTTTTCAGTAAAACGACAGGCACACTGAAGAAAATGTAAATCATTGTATTGACTCCAATGAACTACTTCCTCTTCTTTCACAAGATACATTGGACGAATTAATTCCATACCCTCAAAGTTTGTACTATGAAGTTTGGGCATCATCGTCTGAATTTGGGCTCCGTATAACATCCCCATTAAGATGGTTTCAACTACATCATCAAAGTGATGACCAAGTGCAATTTTATTGCAACCTAGGTCCTTAGCATTCTTATATAAATATCCGCGTCGCATTCTTGCACAAAGATAACAAGGAGAATCTTCGATATCAGCAACAATATTAAAGATGTCCGTTTCAAACATATGAATCGGAATGTTTAATAACTCTGCATTATCTATGATCATCTGACGATTTGTCTTATGATAGCCTGGATCCATTACTAAAAATACTACTTCAAACTTTACTTTACCATGACGCTGTAGTTCTTGCATCAGCTTTGCAAGTAACATGGAATCCTTGCCACCAGACATACAGACTGCTATCTTATCGCCTTCTTGAATCAAATCATAGTTTTGAATTCCTTTAATAAATGGTCTCCAAATTTCCTTACGAAATCTTTTAACAATACTACGCTCTATTTCCTTAAAACGTTCCATTATTCACCTCAAAAACTTTAATAACATAACTCGATTTTCTATAATACATCAATGCGTTACTAATCACACGGATAACTAATTCCCCACTCACTACGTAACAGATCCATCAGTTCCATAATAGCAATGATATCTTTATGAGACATTTCTATACATTCTGATTTTCCTGCTTTTAATGCCTCGCATACTGCCCTCACTTGATACTCAAAACCAGTAATTTGCTTTGGTCGTTCAATGACGCGTCTTTCGCCATCATTTAGCGCAATAATTATTTTCTCACAATTATTAATATTTACGACTTCAATATACCCCTTACTTCCATAAATCATTCCTCTAAGATCAGTATTGGCGGCCATCGTACTACTTAGTACTGCCATTGCACCACTGTAATAAACCAAAGTAACCATATTTTGTAAATCAACTCCTGTTTTTGTCTTTATACAGGTTGATTTCATTTCTTTTACGTTCAGTCCTAATACCATTGCAGCAAAGTTAAGTGTATATACACCTACATCCAATAGTGCACCACCTGCTAGCAATGGATCCTGTAGACGATTTACACAATCCATGCAATAACCAACGTTTGCAGTAACGGTTGTCACTTCTCCAATAATATGATTGTTAAGTAAGTCATCAAGAACCTTTCTCATTGGTAGGAATCTTGTCCACATTGCCTCGGCAAGAAGTAGCTTCTTTTCCTTTGCTAACTCAACTAATTCTCTTACTTGCCACACATTTACTGTAATAGGTTTTTCACATAATACATTTCTTCCATGCTCTAAACTTAGCTTGGTATGTTCAAAGTGATAAGAATGTGGTGTTGCTACATAAATTACATCGATTTCTTCATCGGATACAAGTTCTTCGTAAGAACCATATGCCTTTCTAATGTGATATTCACTTGCAAAATCCTGCGCTCTCTTTAAATCACGTGCACCAACTGCAACACATTCGATTCCTTCCTTTTTCATCTTGGATAATGTATAAGCCATCTTGCCTGCTATTTTACCTGCTCCTAAAATACCAAATTTCATAAATGTCCTCCTGATCTTATTACGATAATTTCGTAAGGTTGGTTATCGAAGAATCATATGTTTTAAATACACAACACTATTTAGTAATGAATTACTGTTCTTTCTCCCTTTTTCACTGCTATATGAGTCACATTGTCTTTCATATTCACTGTACCACTTGTAATAATCTCCTTACCGATTTCATTGATTAACTCAATCTGATAAGGCAATGATGTCTTAACCTCTACAGTAATACAACCATTTTCTTTGATTGCAGTTGCTTTTAATACGAGTTGAGACTTATCATCATATACAGCTGTGCTTGTTGCAACTCCATCTATTAACGCATAAACTTTTAATGTAACTCCATCTGCATAATTGTATACCACTTGAGAAGCATCTGATTTTACAGCTATAATCGTATTTTCCCGTATTAACATAGGAAGACTAAAATAATCATACGCTTCTTCGTACCAATGTTCTCCACATTTTTCTTCATTAGTTAAATACTGAGTCCAGCGTCCCTTAGGCAGATAAAATCTTCCTATTCCCTCATCATTTAAGATCGGAGCGACTAAGACGGAATCTCCTAACATGTACTGTTTATCAAGATATGCACAAGTTGGATCACTCATAAACTCTAAAATCATTGAGCGCATCATAGGAATTCCGCTGTTTGAAGTTTCGATCGCACTTAGATATAAATATGGCATCAAAGAGGATTTTAATTTTGTAAAAAAGCTAACGACCTGAACCGCCTCTTCATCATAAAACCACGGAACACGATAGGAGGTACTGCCATGTAATCTAGAATGAGTGGAAAGTAAGCCAAATGCTACCCAACGTTTGTAAACATCTGCAGTTGAAGTACTTTCAAAACCTCCAATATCATGACTCCAAAAGCCAAAACCAGACATCATTAACGATAATCCACCACGCATGCTTTCTTCCATCGATTCATAATCCGACCAGCAGTCTCCACCCCAGTGAACAGGAAACTTCTGACCACCTACGGTAGCAGAACGTGCAAATAAGATTGCTTCTCCTTTTCCTCTTTTACGTTCTAATAAATCATAGACCGTCTTGTTATATAAATATGTATATAAATTATGCATCTTCTTTGGATTAGCTCCATTATAATAAACGACATCAGTAGGTATTCTTTCTCCAAAATCCGTCTTAAAGCAGTCAACTCCTAGCTCCAACAGATACTCTAATTTACTTGTATACCATTGACAAGCTTCTGGATTCGTAAAATCGACAATAGCCATACCAGATTGCCACATATCCCACTGATACACGTTGCCGTTATCTCTCTTAAGAAAATAACCGTTTCTCTTACCTTCTTCAAAGAGTATCGACTCTTGACCTATATAGCTATTAATCCAAACACAAATCTTCAGTCCCTTTTCTTTCAAACGTCTTAGCATACCAGCTGGGTCAGGAAAGACTCTTGAATCCCATGTAAAATCACACCAGGAGAATTCTTTCATCCAAAAACAGTCAAAATGGAATACTTGTAATGGTATATCACGTGCAAACATTCCATCTACAAACTCGGTCACTGTTTCTTCGTCATAATCCGTCGTAAACGAAGTAGATAGCCATAAACCAAAAGTCCAAGGTGCTGGTAGCGAAGGTTTACCTGTCAAATCTGTATATTTCATCAAAACTTCTTTCATTGAAGGACCATTAATAAAAAAGTAATCGATGCTTTCACCTTCGACAGTAAATCCAACCTTTGTAACCATTTCTGAAGCAACTTCGAGCATGACTTTTTCTGGTTGATTGATAAAGACGCCATAACCTTTATTCGTAATATAGAATGGAATATTCTTATAAGATTGATCGGTAGACGTACCTCCATCCTCATTCCATATATCAATACTTTGCCCATTTTTTATAAATGGAGTGAATCTTTCTCCCAAACCATAAACATACTCTCCCACTCCAAGGGATAGTTGCTGTCTAAAGTAAGTGCCCTCTTCGTTATGAGTATATGCAAGACCTTTCCATGATGTCTTCATACATGCTAAATCTTTCAAACCACTTTTTGACAACAATACTCTATTCGAAGTTTCATCGTATGCCTTTTCTAAACGATAATATGCCATTCCCCAGTTTTGTTTTGTTATTACTAACATTAAAGTTCCTGACAATATGCGCACTTCATTAGCGTCTTCTCTTGCCTTTAAGTACGATCGATTACCTGCATTTAATTCAAATTTAGTTGTATCTTCCTTCACTCCTGCATAATGATAAGCTCTTACACGAATGATATTCTCCATACAAGAAGTTATCTCAAGAGTAATGTTAACTCCACCAAGAGTATTACATCGATGGTTGATTTGATTACAAGGGGCACAAATCTTAACCAGACTCTCTGTAATAGTAGTAAAATACACTTGAGCCGGTGAAAAGCATTCCACCCCTTCTTTTTGCAGCCAGCATCCATTACTGAACTTCATTCTACAATTCCTCCTATAAAAACCGACTGTGATTGCCGGCATAAATTTTAATCACCTATCATCAATGTCCATTACCCTTCATGATATAATTAATTAAATCTATTCTAACATAAAGTCATAGTATTATTCAACTACGAAACAGGTAGGGAATACAGAGCAAAAGTCTGCTTCGCTCACTCTCATGATTAACACATTACAAGTACAACTTTTGTTTAGCGACGTAGCGCAGCGTAGTGCGCATATTGCCTCTTAAGGGAAAACTAAAAGGACTGAACCCTATACAATATAGGATTCAATCCTCGTAAGTTGCTTGATTCAATTTTTGTCTAACTTTTTAGGGGCAGAACACTAGGTGGTCGCCTCATAATATCATATGTACTTATTAATCAAAGAAATCAGAGTAATCATCGTAAATATCATCATAAATATCATCAATTTCATTGGTTACTTTACAAGCACCACCAACGCATCCGTAACAGCCGTAACCTTCCATCGCTGAACAACCAATTGTGAAGATACTTGAAAATACGATTGCTAAAATACCAATAACAAATGCACCTTGTCCTATCGTATTGTTTGACTTTTTCTTAACATCAATCCCCATAATTACACCGATAATACCTGCAGCTAAACTTGGGAGTGATAAGAAAATACCAAACATCATGGAACCAATAATACCAAGAACTAAGCCAACGATTGATAAAGCCATAGCAAGACTATTTTTGCTCTTTACCTGTGGATTCATATTAGAATTATTGTTCTGATTAAAATTTCCTTGTCCATATCCTTGTTGAGGTTGTTGACCAAAGTTCTGCTGCGGTGCCTGCTGATATTGTTGTTGCTGTGGTTGCTGTTGTTGTATTGTTACTTTAGTTCCACAATTCGCACAGAAATCAGAATTATCAGCAAGTTTTTGACCACAATTCGCACAAAATCTGTCCATATAATCTCCTTTCAGTTTATCATTCACATTCCAAATAAGTGAATTTTTTATTTTCAATTTATTTTACCATAAGAACCCAAAAAATTAAAGCAAATTTTAATAAAATTCTATTTTTTTTAATTATTTTTTAATTATCGACTAATTTTTCAAATATTTTTTCACACACTTTTTTTACCCAATTCATTCATTTTCTGTATAAAAAGCGATAGATAATCAAAAAATACATTTGTTTTCTAAATTATGTAGCTGAGGTAAAATTATGGAGTTGTCGAACGAACTTTCAAACAATATAGAAAAACTACATGAGATATTTCCAATTGATAAAAGTTATGATTTAATTACAAGAACCTTGTATTTACGTGATGCAAAGGCATATTGGATTGGTATTAATGGTTTATGTGATAATAACATCTTACAGCATATCTTCTCTGACCTACAAAATCCAATGTTTACACAAGATGCGAAAATTGAAGATTTATCGAAATTCGTGGCTTCAAAAATTGGTTATGTTCAAGCCGAATTGTGTGAAGACTGGGATAAGCTAGTCAAAAACATTCTAAGTGGTCCCTCTGTTCTTTTTGTTGATGGGTTTTCTCAAGCTGTTATATTAGATACTAGAAAATATCCAATTCGAGGGATTGACGAACCAGATACAGAGAAAGTTAGCCGTGGTGCAAAAGATGGATTTGTAGAAACAATCGTTTACAATACAGCATTAATTCGTCGACGAATTCGTAATCCGAAACTTAGTTTTGAGATGTTAACCGTTGGAACCGAATCAAAAACGGATGTTGCAATTGCATATATTGACGGTAGTATCGATACGAAACTTCTTGAAAACATCAAGATGAAAATAAATAACATAACTGTTCCAGCCTTAACTATGGGACCACAAAGCCTTCAAGAATTAATCATAAAAAAGCGTTGGTGGAATCCGTTACCACAGACTCGCTATACCCAACGCCCCGATGTTGCATGTAGTTATCTTTTGGAAGGATATATCACAGTAATTGTTGATAATTTCCCATCTGTTATGATTTTTCCTTGTACGCTATTTCAATTTACGCAAAATCCAGAAGACTATTATCAAAATCCTTCTGTAGGTGATTACTTACGCATTTTGCGATTTATATGTATTCTTGCGAGTCTTTTCATCATGCCAGTTTTTTTATTGCTTGGAATATATGCAAAGCAACTACCTGCATCCTTGCAAGTAATAACAACTGAAACGGTTACACCGCTCAGACTTTTTATTTATGTGATCATTATTGAAGTATTTCTTGATATTTTCAAGTACTCTTCTGCTATTTCATCAGATGCATTATCTGGTTCCATCGGCTTAGTAGGCGGGTTAATCATTGGTGATATTGCAATTCAACTAAAGTGGGCTACCACCGAAGTCCTGTTTTATGGTGCCACTACGATGCTTGCAATGCTTAGCATATCCTCGCAAGAATTTGCACAAGCATTACGGCTCTATCGATTTTTATTAGTTATTATGACTGGATTATTTCATCTTCCAGGATTTATCATCGGTTGTATCCTTGTCATTATCTCCATCGCAACTACACCTTCCATATCGGGTAAAAACTATTTATGGCCATTATACCCATTCCATTGGAAAGCACTAAAAACCTTACTATTTCGCTATCCAACAGCAAAATATCAAGCCAAGCGCTAACAAAGCAACATTACCCTTTCACCATATTGTTAAGCCAAACACCCTTCTTAACTAAGACTAGTCCAATCACACTCTTAATCACCTCTGTCATTTTACTAATTAAGTAAATTGGCACAATAGTTAATGACGTAAAGTTAACTAGACCATATGCAATTGGTACACAACATGACCATACAAATACAGAATCAAATAAAAAAGTAACTAGTGTCTTGCCTCCTGAACGTAATGTAAAATAGGAGGCATTCGTAATCGCATGAAATGGCATAACAAGCGACATTACTAATATAAATTCTCTTGCATAATTTTTCACCAAATCATCAGTATTATAGATTTGCGGAAATAAAGGAGAAGTTAATGCTAAGATTGCACCAAGACCAACACAACATAAACAGGAAAAGGCAATTAATTTCCCTGCTGTATCCTTAGCTTCCTTCATTTTATTCGCCCCTAATAACTGCCCAACAATAATGGCTACCGAACTACCTAAAGCAATAAATACAATATTAAAAACATTGGTTATTGTATTTGAAATGTTCAATCCAGCAACTACTTCAAGCCCGCGTTGGGAATAGCTTTGAGTCATAGCTGCCATTCCCGCTGCCCACATCACTTCGTTAATTAATAAAGGGCAACCTTTTACTAGAATTTGTTTTACTAAGTATTTCGGTATGTATAAGCTTTGATAAGCTTTTTCAATAAAGTGGTTCCTTTCCTTATGAGTATGTGTCCAATAAACGATAATAAAAGTTTCTACAAATCGAGAGATTACAGTAGCTATCGCTGCTCCTACAACTCCGAGTTTTGGTACTCCACATAAACCAAAAATTAAGAAAGAATTCAATATAAAGTTAACAACAACTGCAGCTATTCCTGCAACCATTGGTATTTTTGTTTCTCCTGTTTCGCGGAGAGTACTACTATAACATTGTGATATAATAAATGGTATTAAACCAAAAATCATAATAAAAAGGTATTCTTTGGCATAAGCTAAGGTCACTTTAATATCCCCACCATTACTACTTTCATGTAAAAAAAGCGAGATGAGCTGTTCACCATATAACAGAAAAAGCAGTGTACCTACGGCTCCTATGATAGCACCAATAATTAGCTTAAATCGAAAGGTAAATCGTACGCCTTCATGATCTCCATTACCAAAAAATTGCGCTGAGAAGATACCAGGACCTGAAATAGCTCCAAAAATCGCTAAATTAAATACAAACATTAATTCATTGACAATGGATACACCTGACATCTCTTCTTGACCAACTTGACCAATCATAATATTATCAAGCATTCCAACAAAATTCGTTATACCGTTTTGAATCATGATTGGAACTGCAATGATTAGAGCCATACGATAGAATTGCTTATTTCCGATTAATTTCTTCATTTCCTTCCTCCCGATAGTGTAATAGATTGATTATAACTCTTTGTTTTTCAAATTTCCAGTATGATTTTAAATTCACCTTGGAGAGAGTATGGGATTACAACATCATGCATCCGTAACACTCTCTCGCTTGAATGAAGTTCGTTACTGGCAACACTAAAAAACTAGGCTTGATTATTCATCAACTTTTCTTGTTGTGAATGAATCAAGCCTAGTTTTTTAATTACAATCAATCTTTCTTGCCAAAAACTCAATCGTGTTATAAATCACACGCTTGGCGTCTTGTTGATTATATTTAATTTGTATGGAACGTTTTCCACATTTGCAATCAGGCAGTGCTTCTTTCATTAATTGAAAACTCTTTTCATCATTGGTATGAACTGTGAAATGATGCCTTGCAACAGAAAAAGCAATATAAAGCTCATCTTTTTTATAGGTTGGCATTCGAAACCAAATGACTTCCTTCATCTCTGGATGTTTTTGCTGCATATAATCTGTAAATTCTTGGATCCATTCCTTTTTCTCATTATCAAACTGATTTACATAAGCCTCAATCTCATTCATTCAACTACCTTTACTTTTTTACTAGACCATAGTAATTGGCGATTCCGATCGCATCCGCTTTCGCTAATTCTTTGAGCTTTTCTTCACTTTCAATGAACACTTGATCGTTGTCATTATCCATAAAACAATGTTCCACTATAATACCAGGAATATCTCTCTTCGCACAATGTCGATTGATAGCATAATAATCTAATGGATTACCATCCTCATCAAACATATCGTTACTATTTCTTGTCCGAGTTCCATTATCAACAATTCCAAGGGCAGCTAATTCATCTAAGATGGAATGTCCAAGTTCATCACTTATTTCTGTTACATTCTCTTGATGCGAAATAAATACCATGGCGCCTTCTTGTGTGTGATTCTCAGAAGCATTAAAATGTAAACTTACTACTACATCTGCATTCACACTCTTTGCATACTCAGCTCGCATCTCCAAATCTATTGCAACATCTCCTGATAAAGCACTATCCTTATCTCTTACAAGAAAAACTTCCATACCAGTATAGTTTTCCTCTAAATATGATTTTATTTCATTTGCCACTGTCAATGTTAATTTTTTTTCTATGAGCCCATTATAAGATGCTCCAGAGAATCCACCTCCATGTCCTGCATCCAAAGCAATAATTACGTTCTCTGCAAAATCCCCCTGTGGTTCTTGAGCATTAGAGTTCTCCGCTACCCCTTCATTCACTTGCTCCGTAGGTGTTGTAATATGTGTAGTTTGCTCTGCACCCTCTTTTTTACTTGCACATCCAACAAGAGCTAATAACATTACACCAATGCAGCTTACTTTAAATAGCCTCCTCAAATCTTCATCCTCCAAATTCTTTCTAGTAAGTCACTTCCCCCTTGGGATTTAAAGACTTTCTACATTATATCATAGATTTCTCTGGATAAAAGTTTATTTTATGAAATTCTTTCTTAAGAAATTATGAATGTATAAAAGAACAAAATTATTCATACAGTTCAACAATGTGAATTCCCGTGGAGCTTTTGATTCAGAAAAAGTTATCTACGCAGTAACAGAGATGGAAGAATAAACTTATAACTATGTTTTTCTTCCATCCCTGTTACTAACTAGAGAAACTCAATCTTCTCGTGCTCCTTTTTCTTTTTTTGCTTCTCTACTTCTATTATTCAATTGGAATGTAGCGATTTTGCTCAATTTTATTCTGAATCTCTTTCTTTGGAAATACTAACTTAAGGACGCCATTCTCAAAACTAGCTTGTATATCAGATTCCGCTAAATAATCACCAACATAAAAGCTTCTCTGACATCGACCTTCATAACGTTCTTGACGAAGGAATCTTCCCTTCTCATCCTTACTATCGTTTGACTCACTCTTATTTGCAGTAATTGTTAAATAATCATTGTTTAATTCGGCATGAATATTTTCCTTTGCATAACCAGGCAACTCAATATCCATCTCGTAACTGTTACCTAAATCCTTAACATCTGTGCTCATGTTTGTTGTCATTCTTTGACTAAATTTCATTGGTAAGTTAAACATCTGATCAAAAAAGTTATCGAAATAATTGTCTTCAAATATACTTGGTAAATACATAGTCATACCTCCTTTTAATATAAACATTAGAAACTTCACACTATCAGACTTTTTCTTTTTTGTTCTCCTTGTTCTATTTGTAATATAACACTTATTGTTAGCACTGTCAAGAGGTGAGTGCTAATATGTTTGTGAACTTTTTGTGAAATACTGTGCCATAGTATTTGTTATATATTTTTTCCTTGTCAAAAAATAAGGAATTATAGAAAAAGTTCATTGTAAGTTAATTAGCTTAGTGCTACAATAGGATACTAAATTATGCAAATTCAAATAATTGCTGATATGGGAGGATTGTACATGAAGACAAATGATAATCGAATGAATAAAATTACTGAGGGAAGTATAATAAAAGCGCTTATGCTCTTTTTCTTTCCAATCTTGTTCGGAACGTTTTTTCAACAACTATATAATACAACTGATGCTGTCATCGTTGGTAAATTTGTCAGTAAGGAAGCACTTGGCGCAGTAGGTGGTACGACTGGAACTTTAATCAATCTTCTTGTTGGATTTTTTACTGGACTTTCCTCAGGCGCTAGTGTTGTAATTGCACAATTTTTTGGAGGAAAAAAAGAGAAACAAACAAGTAATGCGGTACATACTGCAATAGCACTCGCTATTGTTGGCGGATTCCTGTTGATGATTATTGGTATTGGATTTACGCCTATGATTATGAAAGCAATGAATACTCCAGACGACATTCTGGTTTACTCAACAACTTATATTAGAATTTATTTTATGGGTATCATTCCAAATTTATTATATAATATGGGCTCTGCTGTTTTACGAGCAATCGGTGATTCCAAACGCCCATTTTATTATTTAATCATATGTACTTTAACAAACATCGTGTTAGATTTACTTTTTGTCTGTGTATTCCATCTAGATATTGTTGGTGTTGGAGTTGCAACAATCCTATCCCAGCTTTTAAGTGCTATATTAGTGTTACGTGCTCTGATTAGAACAAACAATAGCTATCAGCTTAGGATACCTGAAATTAGATTCCATAGTTATGTACTAAAACGTATCTTTTATCTTGGACTCCCTGCTGGAATCCAGTCTTGTATGTATGCAATCTCTAATGTCATTATTCAAAGATTCGTCAATGACTTTGGTACTGATATGATTGCGGCATGGACAGCGTATGGTAAGATTGATAGTATTTTTTGGATGATTATTGGTGCGCTAGGAATAAGTATCGCTACGGTTGTTGGACAAAACTATGGTGCACATAAAATGGATCGTGTGAAGCGAAGTGTTAGAACTGGACTATGTTTAGCTTTTGGTATCGCTATCGTTATTAGTTTTACACTTTATTATGCAGCACCACTCCTTTTTAGGCTCTTCTCTAATGATCCGATAGTAATTAGAGATGGATTAATCATCAGTGAGTTTATACTACCTACGTTTATAACCTATGTTACAATCGAAGTACTTGTATCTACGCTTCGTGGCTGTGGACTTTCAATCATACCAATGCTTATGACCTGTGGAGGAATATGTGCTTTACGTATTATTTGGATTTATACTGCGACACCCATCTGGCCAGGAATTAAAACAGTACTCACAAGTTATCCATTAACCTGGACTGTAACATCCATCTTATTTGTTATTTATTACCTAATAAAAAGAAAAGACATCTATAACGTGAAAACGACATAGATATCTTTATCATTCAAACATCTTTTATGTTAAAGCAAACATGGCGTTCTATCCTCCGATAGGACGCCAAAGATACTTTAGATAGTAAATACTTCTTGTAATTAATCGTCATTTTTTAATAAACGCAAAATATCCTCAATCTCTTGCTCCGGTATTTTTGTGTAGTCTGCCAATTCTTTATTGGATGGAATAGCCACATTCTCCTCTGCCAGATGCTTTCTAGCTTCATTGATTAACGTAGTCTTTGCTATGATTGTAGCTTCCCAATCATCCGTTGCATTCATCTCATCAATATAATCTTCCATTGCTTTTAAAATTGATTCTCTTAAATATTCCTCAACATCGATCATTTTCTTTATTCCAAGCAATTGATTCAGTCCGCTAATCAGTCCAATGTTTCCTTCTTGAATTAAGTCTTCGTAGTTTACTTTATGTGTAGAGTATGTCTTTGCCAATTCAACGACACGTAGTAACCAGTCTGCAGATATTTTTGAAATAACAGTAGAATCACCATCAACCAATCGAATGTATAAGGCTTGAGCTTCATTTTTCGACAAAGTTGCTATATCATCTAAATCTTGCAGATACATAGATAAGAACTTTGAATTAGCGACTGACTGTTCAAATGCATCCTTTTCCTTTGATTGTTTCTTAGGGTGATATTCATTATCGATTGGATCAAATTCGCTTAATTGCTCCTTAATTCCCTCGTCCTCATTTGATTCTTCCTCTTGTTCTTGTTGGTCATTGCCTTCCTTGACGAGTGTGGAATTTTGCAAATATTGAGATACCATCGTCAATTGCTCATCTGTTAATTCTATATCATCAAAATAAGAGATAATCTCTTCTCTTGTCAATGGTTTTTCTGCAACCTGTGCTACCTCTGCTATAGAGCGCAACGTTTCCATGAATTTTATCTTATCTATCATTTTTCCTCCAAAACTTTCTCACTTATTAATTCTTTCATTCATTTTATGGATGATACATCATCGTTATTCTACTACATCTAAGAATAAAATACCATCTTTTATTATAATGCACTGGCCCTATACCTTTTTATTTTAAATCATGTGTGAGTGAACTTCTCTCTTATAGACTTTTAATATCTTTCTTACAAAATATAAAAAACCTATATAGGACATTAATTGCGTTGTCCTATATAGGAAAAGTTAGTTTCTATAAATATGGGCGTAGATCCTTAATTAAATTCTCCTCAAGTTCAATTAACTTTTTCGTAATGTCCTTTACCTCATCACTTGCTGCTTTATATTGGTTTAAATATTTATGCAGTGATTTTGTTCCCATATTGCACCCATCCGTTATCAAATCTGCAACCTCTTGATCTGATGAATCCTTCATTAATTTCATATTAATCTTCATCCACGACATTGCCTTAGCTATTGGATTCGGGTCTTTTTCTGAATCATGATATTGATTTAACAAAACATGCGTCTGATCACCTAAACTCTCGTGATCTTGCTTATTTTTCGATAGCATGTCTCTTAGTTTATCATCTTTTACTGCATCAAAAACTTCATCAATTGATGCGACAGCCATTTTAATACCAGCATTACATTCTTTAAGTAATTTAATTGTGTCATCGTCAGCCATAATTCTATCTCCTATGATTAATTAAACATGAAATGTTTATTATCATAGTATATTCTAATGTTACTTTTTCATACGTTGGCATTCTTCCTTCACTTGCTTCATATTATTATCATTTAGAATTAAATTTTCGCCGTACGGATTAATTACAACACCATCTCCATTACCGATTTCAATCGCTTCTAAAATCGACATAATAGCGCCGTGCCACTCATTCTTATCATAAGCCTTTTCGAATTCCAACCAATCCGTAAATACTGGAATATATGTTTCATTCTCTTCATTCGTAATCTTTGCAAATAGTAATTGAGTATCCTGTTGGAATACAAGCTTGTCCCCACTTTGTTCTGCATTTCCTTCATACTTCATCGGAATTAGATATTTTGCCTTACAAATCTCTTCAATCATCGTATCTTCTTTTTTCTTTAATACTTCTACACGTTCTTGATAATTAACTCTCCAGCGTAATTC
Organism: Bacillota bacterium; assembly: GCA_023410575.1. GTDB lineage: Bacteria > Bacillota > Clostridia > Lachnospirales > Lachnospiraceae > Lachnoclostridium. Next base: position 46,482 of record JAEYPP010000015.1, read on the forward strand.
ACTAAAAAAGTCAATCATAGAAAAGCGTAAAGAAGGATTTAGAATCGGAACCGATATATTAGGTGTTTTAGAATAATCAGGTGGCGGTAGAATATCAGAACGACTTACCTCACATCGAAATTGACCATTATCCACGATTAACCTTTCAGCACCTATAAAATAGAGATAGACGAAATAATTCATTTTATCTGGCCACATACCATGAGTTACCTCTTTTACTTCAAGCATACGATATCTCTGTGCATAATAGTCAGTTGCTTCTTTTGCAAACTCCTCAGTTGAATAAATATCGACAAAACCAGTATTTATATAAGGAAAACCAGTCGTTTTATCAATCGTTATATAAAACTTATCCGTTGCTTTTATCTTATCAACAATCGTTTGATATAAAATCTCATCATTTGCCTTAAAATTCTCCATAGGAGATTTTTCATTATATGTTCGTAAAGTACAAATTAAGAAAAGAACTTCTTGAATGGTTAAATCGGTTAACATATCCTTTGTTATTTCTTTTTTTAAGATGATTGGACCGATTTCTTCTTTTCTTTTCGAAGATAACTTTGGACTATGAGTAGTTTTAACATCATTTGTCACCATTTCTTCAATGTTTAATTGTTCAATTCTATCCCCCTCAAGCATAGAACTACTTACTAATAGATTGCCCTTTACTATCTCTTCTTTGGATATTTCAGGAAGATAAAAACCATAGTGAGAACCAAAGTTAGAGTTACATGTTGCAGCTTCTAACGCCACTCGATTCTTACCCTGATCAATGGCCTCAATAGTACAGCCACCCAATACTCTGCCACTCTGATTTACATAAAGTACTTTGTCTTTCTCCTTAACTTGACCAAGAAGTACTTGCCCAATTACTTGAGAACCTCCACCCTTATATTCAAACATATCCTTAATATAACAAACAAAATCATTCTCATTTTGCTGCTGTTTTTCATCAATACTTTCCTTTATTTGAATCGTATCATCCGAATCAATCTGCTCTTCTGATTTAGCTAATTCTATTGCTTGTTCTATTGAGTCAGTTTTTTCTTGTTTCTCATAATTTTTCTTGTTCGATTTAAAAATCCCCATACGATACCTCACTAATTTTCATTCATCATTCTACAGAATTACTACCATTTTATCTCAACATCCTGATAAGTGCAACTAATTCTATAAATTCATTTATTTTTCCTCATATGGTGACTTTTTATATAATTATATATTTTCTTAAAGTGATTGAATGAAATGCTCTGCTGTAATAATTTTTCCCGTTTCTCTAATCTGGCTCGATAGAAAAGAAATTGTAGAAGGTGTAAATACTGTATTTTCGGCTCCGGCTGCTACTCTTAAATCAGTATTTTGTATCGACATCGTAATTTGTGACAAGCCTTTCTTTTCGTCTTCTTGGTTCATAAGTCGGATATCAATTGCGATTGTTTCAGAAACTGTATGAATTGTCATCCTTTCTGAGCCAATATAATTATGATCCTTTAGATACTGCGCGAAAGCACAGATTGCTGTATAATTTTGTTCTTCCAAATTTCCATTTACATCATACGATGTTACGTAACTAGAAGTTAGGGTATCACAATATCCCATAATCAAACCGCTTACTCCAACTCCAAAGTGATGGTGACATATACGTCTAATCTTTTCTGAGGTTAATTCATATTGATGATGCTTTACATCATATACTAAATAATCCTTACCATTCACTCTATATTTTTCAAAGATATATTCCATACGGATTCCCCTTCCTTCTAGGTTATTATCGATTACCAGTTCTTAATATTATAATATACAACACCTTTTGAAATAGAAATAGCAGAAAATGCTTGATATATTGCATTTTCTGCTATTTTAAAATTGACATTACAAATCATATATAATACAATAAATAAAATTTCTAAGTAGGAGGTTTCTATGGACAACAATACCATTGTAAAACGTGGCTATCTCAACGATAATTTTCGTCTGTTTCATCTAAAAGATTCCAATGCTCAAACAATTGATTACCATTATCATGAATTCTCTAAGGTAATTTTGTTTCTTTCGGGAGATGTCACATATATGGTTGAAGGAAAAACCTATCAATTAAAACCATGGGATATCCTTCTAATCCATCACCATGAAATTCATCGTTCGGTAATCCAGCCTGGAAAACAATATGAACGACTGATTTTATGGGTAAACCGCGAATTTATAGAACAACCATCGTTACTTCCTTATAACTTAAATCAATGTTTTCTTACTACAATGGAGAAAAGAACCAATCTATTACGTACGAATTCGAAGCTAAGACAAGATTTTTTTCATCTTCTTAATGAATTGAAAATCTCTATTTCCACCAAAGATTATGGTTCTGAGCTTTATTCTTATACGCTTTTTTTGCAAGCTATGGTCACACTAAACCGTTTATGCATTGCAAATTCTCAATATGACTTAACTAGTTTTGTACAATCCAATCAAACGGTAGACCAGATGATTGACTATATTCAACAAAACCTCTCTGGTGACTTGAGTATTGAAAAAATTTCAAGGGAATTGTATTTAAGTTCTTCTTATCTCATGCATCAATTTAAAGAAACAACTGGTACCTCTTTGCACTCTTATATTACGAAGAAGAGACTCTCCTACGCAGTAGATTTACTACGAGAGGGAGTCCCTGCAACGACAGCAAGTGTTCAAAGCGGTTATACCGATTACTCCACCTTCCTTAGAAACTTTAAAAAGGTCTACAACTGTACGCCAAAACAATTGATTGAAGGAGAATTAAGTATATCGCCATTTCCGAACAAAGAACTTAGAGAATAGTGTGGCTTTGATAATTGGACGATCAACTAAATTCTTGAGGTTACAAAAATATCATAGATTGCTCTAATTGCAGCATCAAAATCAGCATTCTTAACACCGATAATGATATTTAACTCACTTGAGCCCTGATCGATCATCTTAATATTAATATTATTATGCGCCAATGCAGCAAAGATTCTTGCAGCTGTACCTCTCATTGCTTTCATACCACGACCAACAACAGCAATCAATGCTAAATCAGCTTCTAAATCGATAGAATCTGGCTCTGCAAGTTTATGAATACCAGCAAGTACCTTCTGTTCCTTAGATTCAAATTCGGATTGATGGACAAATACAGTGAATGTATCAATACCAGATGGAACATGTTCAAAAGAAATGTTATTCTTTTCAAATACTTCTAAAACCTTACGGCCAAATCCGATTTCTGAGTTCATCATTGCTTTTTCAATATTAATTGCACAGAAACCCTTCTTTCCTGCAATTCCTGTAATTGTATATTTGGGTTGATGGCAAGTAGATTCTACAATCCAAGTACCATTATCCTCAGGAGCATTGGTATTGCGAATATTAATTGGAATTCCTGCTTTTCTTACTGGGAAGATAGAATCTTCGTGAAGAACGGTAGCACCCATGTAAGAAAGCTCACGTAACTCTTTGTATGTAATCGTCTCAATTACAACAGGATTATCAATAATTCTTGGATCAGCAACCAAAAAGCCAGAGACATCAGTCCAGTTTTCATAAACATCTGCTTTTACAGCTCTTGATACGATAGAACCAGTAATATCAGAACCACCACGAGAAAAGGTCTTTATCTTTCCATCTGGAAGCGCTCCATAAAATCCAGGGATTACAGCCTTTTCAGCTTTTGCCAAACGCTTAGATAATAATTTATCCGTTTTTTCTGCATCAAAGATACCTTCTTTCGTAAAGCAAATTGCTTCCGCTGGATCGACAAACTCATATCCAAGATAATTAGCCATAATGATACCATTTAAATATTCTCCACGGCTAGCAGCATAATTATCACCTGCTTTTTCCATGAATTTTTTATGTATTACTTCAAACTCCTGATTGAGTGAAAGCTTTAATTTTAACCCACTAATAATTTCCTCATAACGTTGCTTGATTTTTTCTAACATATCTGAGAAATCCTTACCATCCTCTGCTAATGCATAACAGGAATATAACATATCTGTAACTTTTGTATCTTTGGAATCTCTTTTTCCTGGAGCGGATGGTATAACATATTTACGGTCCTCATCAGCACGGATAATCTTACCAACTTTCTCAAATTGTTTTGCGTCTGCTAACGAACTACCACCAAACTTAACTACCTTTTTCATTATATCCTCCTTGAATCTAGCTGGGTTACTTTAACATATAAACCAGCCAATATACATTTTTTATGACATCATACAACATTTACAAAAAAAACTCAACTAAAATTCGCTTTGCTACGTTAAAAAGTTACTAAGCAAAACAGGATAACATCCATCAATTCATTTCACACGGTAGGATATGTAAAAAAATGGAAGTTATCCACAGATTGTTGACAAATTGTTAATAAATGTAAAAAATCGTTTTTATATTTCGATTTGGGTCATTTTACAATTCACAAAACGGGTTGATGCTTACCTGGCTAGTTACAACAGCAATGGAAAGTTTCGTCTCCAAAAATCGTTTCATAGCATCTTTAAAAATATCTTCGCTATCAAAGTGATTACAATCAATAACACACATCCCTGCATCAAGTGCATCTTGTGCCTCATGGTATTTTAAATCTCCAGTAATAAGAACATCAACACCTTTTTTCATAGCCGTATTAAGATAGCTAGATCCACTGCCTGTGACAACTGCCACTGTATGAATCGGCTTTTTTAAATCACCTACTACACGAATTGTTTTCATAGAGAGTTTTTCTTTTATTAACAAAGCTACCTGTTCTAGATTCATCTGATTAGATAATTTTGCAATTCTTCCAATACCATCTGCTGTCCCAGTATTGTAAAGTGGAATTACATCATAAGCAACTGTTTCATATGGATGAACCTTTCTCATCTGCTGTATTAATGAATTCAAGTAAGCTTCCCTTACCGTACATTCGATTCGTACTTCTTCTACTGTTTCTAATTCTCCTACTGTACCAACATACGGATTTGCACCTTGCAACGGCTTAAAATGACCTGTTCCATCCATATGAAACGTACAATCAGAATAATTACCAATAGCTCCTGCACCCGCCTGTGCCAAAGCAGTTCGAACGGCTGCTTCATGGCTTTTTGGAACATAAACTACTAATTTATACAACTTCTCTAACGAAGTTACTTCAAGAATTTCAGTATTGGAAAATCCCATCAACTCCATAAAGTAATCATTCAGTCCATCCACTGCAATATCAAAATTCGTATGCATCGAGTAAATTGCAATATTGTGTTGAATTAAACTATGAATTAATCTACCTTTATAATCGCTCGTAGTAATTCTCTTTAATCCCTTAAATAGAAATGGATGATGGGTAACAATCACATCTGCCTGTTCTTTGATTGCCTCATTGATGATTGCCTCATTTGCTTCAATACTTATTAATACTTTCTTGATATCTCTTTCTGGGTCACCAACCATAAGACCTACATTATCCCAACTTTCAGAAAGACTCGTTGGATATTTTAATTCAATCGTTTGAATCATATCTTTTAACTTCATACTTAGCTCCTTTTTATCATAACTGTTCATACTACTCGGCTCATACGATAATAAACTACAATCTTGCATCCAAAATTCCTATGCAAAAATTATCTTCCTCAAAATTGTATCCCTATAAATTTATCTTAATTGTATATACTAACTAATAAAGAGTTATCTCAATAATTAGTATATCATATGAAACTGAATATTTTCCACAATAATCATATCTCTTTTACCGTGATAACAAATACCCCCATACAGAACGATGAAATGATTGTTCTTTATGGAGGTATTAAAATAAATATTAACTTTTTACTCCTTGATATCAGGTGGACCAAATGAATAAATATCATGATAAGACTCAGTCTCATACTGATTTTGTGGTGGACGAAACATCAAACCTGTACAGTCAGTTGTAGAACTCGAATTACAAATATCAATGTCGTCTACATTATACTTGGCATCTGAATCAATTCGAAGTGTATTCGTTGTATTGACCTGATAATAATCATCAATCTTTACAACATTTTTATCTTTCATATCTTCACTTTTCATTTTTCATCACTCCTCACTAACAGTATGGCAAATTTGGAGTGAAATATTCTATGTTTTAAAAACTTGTGGAATCCTCGTAAATGATCTTTCCACTCATAGCATCAAGGACAGTTACATGTCCCATACTCCGATCCATCTTATTCCTTATGTAGCAATAATAAGCTAATACTGGTGCTGTACTGGATTGTTCAGCATAGATAATTAAGGAGGAACTAATTCTTGTAGCTTCAATAAACTGTTCTTGAATCAACTGTTTGATCTCACTTACAGAAAGTTTTGGCGTTGTCGTAGGAACTGCCTTTTTTATGAGTTTATTATCAATGATACATGATTGTAGAGAGGAAGTCTTTCCAGTATGATCTGCTGAAATTGTAATATTGTAACCAAGAACCTCAATACTATCATAATACTGTTTGAATGTAAAAGTCTTACCATATCTGTCTTCGTTTTCCTCATCAAGAATGAATTGAGTGTTGGGATCTTCTAATCCTAATAAAGTTTTAACACTGTAGAGGGAAATTAATGCATCTTCTGCAGTCTTAACTGTAATATTACTAAACTTACCCTGAATGGAAGTAACATATTGATTCCTATCATCATATTTGACTACAAGAGGAATACTCGAAGCTTTATTCATAGCTTCTAGGTCATTCATATCGTTATCGTGAACAAGATTTATATCAAGGTATAGCTCATCATTAGTTGTAGACTCATCATTTAACATCGTATCATGATTGGTATTTATCGAATTATAATTCGTCTCAGAATTTCCATCATCAGAAGTATTGTATCTACCCACTGTTCGATCGATTAATGCATTCTCATTCCACGAATTATTTCCCACACTATTAGGGTACGTATTCTGAACATTGACAGGCACTTTTGTATTGAATGCGAACTTCTTAAATACATTTAAAACTTTCATTATGAACCTCCTTTTACCTTCTACCTTCCTAGTAGCTAATACGATACTCTTGAAAAAAAAATAACTGCAAAGTGATTTACACTTTGCAGCCGAACGGTCATAAAAACATAGCATAATGTTTTCTTAGACTTCAAACTTTGCGTCCTTACATTTCTGTAAGTTTGCCACTTCACTAATTTTTGATTGTAAAGCGAACCCTCCTTTGACATGTACCTAAATCCTTAATACTCATAACCCTTACAATTGAATGATTTGCCGTCTAAGATCCTGCGGAGCCTTTTTTATTGAATAGGGAAGTTCAAAGAACTTTCCTATTCAATAAAAAAGCTGCAAAGTAAAATTACACTTTGCAGCTGAACGGTCATAAAAACTAAATTAACTGTTTTCTTAGACTTCAAACTTTGCGTCCTCATATTTCTATAAGTTTGCCAGTTCTTAAATTGTTATATTAATTATAACGGTTTATGATGAGATATGTCAAGATGTTTTGTTATATTTTACTAAATCACTATGCCTACTATATGGTAACGTAATAATTATGCCTCTTTTAAAAAATCAAATTGTGACATATAAAGATTATAATACTCTCCTTTTACTTTCATTAACTGATCATGATTTCCTTGTTCCTCAATGCAGCCATGATCCACATACATAATGCAATCAGCATTTTTTATTGTTGAAAGACGATGCGCAATAATAAATGATGTTCTTCCTACAAGTAGTCTGCTTAAGCCTTTTTGCAACAAGATTTCAGTCTCTGTATCAATACTTGAGGTTGCTTCATCTAAAATCAAGATTTTAGGATTGGCAAGAAGTGCTCTAGCAAATGAAATTAACTGACGTTGACCAGCAGAAAGTCTACTACCACGTTCATTGACCTGTGTATGGTATCCGTCCTCCATTGCCATAATAAACTCATGAGCACATACTGTTTTTGCCGCATTTACAACATCTTCATCTGTTGCCTGCATATTTCCATAACGAATATTATCCATAATTGTACCAGTAAAGATAAAGCTGTCCTGCATCATAACACCCATCTGACTTCGCAATGACTTCAAAGTTACTTTCGAAATGTCAATACCGTCAATAAGAATCTGTCCGGAGTCTACATTATAAAATCGACTAATTAAGTTCACAATCGTAGTTTTTCCCGCTCCCGTTGGACCTACTATAGCATATGTTTCTCCTTGCTTTACTTTAAAGTTGATACAATTTAATATGGTCTGCCCATCCTCATAACTAAACACCACATCCTTAAATTCTACTTCACCCTTTACTTCAGGCATTAGAAAAGCATCTGGCTCATCCTTTACGTTAACTTCCTCATCAATTGTTTCAAAAATACGCTCCAGATAGGAGATTGCGGTCAATAAGGAATTGTAAAATCCAGCGAGTGTATTAATAGGAGCCCAAAAGCGGCTAATGTATGAGGTAAATGCAATTAGTACACCTACAGTTAAAGTAGCATCTGGACTTAATATCCACCGTACACCAAATACACATACAACACATGTGGTAATGGTTGAAATAATATCAATACTTGGCCACATAATAAAGTTATACATAACTGCTCTCATCCAGGCTTTCCGATAGTTTTTACTGAGCTGATTAAAAATTCCCGTATTTTCTTTTTCTCGTACAAACGACTGAGTCACTCGTATACCGTTGATACTCTCTGCAATATAGGCATTTAAATTGGACTGCTTATTACTCTGAATCTGCCAGGAACGACGTTGTCTCTTCTTGATAAAAACAATGACAACTGCAAGTATTGGTAAACCGCACATACAAATCAGCGTTAACTTCACATCCAAAAAGAGCATAAATAACAGTATAAAAAATAAATTACATAAATCCGTAATTGTATTGACAATACCATTACTCAACAAGTCACTTAGGCTATTCACATAATTTACAACTCTCACCTGAATCTTTCCATGTGGACGGTCATCATAATAAGAAAAAGGTAGCTCCTGTAGATGTACGAATATATCAGAGCGGATATCATGTACAATATTCTGTCCAATCACGCTCATTGTTTTAATCCTAATTCGAAGGGCAAATGCAGAAAATAATGCAATCAATAAGGTTATAACACTATAAATAATAATTGTTTTCATGTCCTTATCTGGTATACAAACATCCATGACCTTACTAATAAAGATTGGTACTAACATTGTCGATGCCGATGATAATAACATAACAAGGATAACTCCTACCATCTTTCTCCCATACGGTTTTATGTAAGCTGTTAATCGTTTTAACTGATTTGCATCAAAACTATCTTCTAAAACTTCATCCACATCATATCGATTACGTGCCATAGCTATTTTCCCCCTTTCTTTAATAGTATTGTTTTGGGGATTTCACCATATTGATTACGAAAAGCACTCGCATAATAACCGCCTGCATCTACTAGTTGTTCATGCGTCCCCTGTTCAACAATTCTGCCATGGTCCAAAACTAAGATTAAGTCGGAATCCTTAATGGAAGAAATACGATGTGCGATAATAAATGTAGTACATGATTTCATACTTTTTAGTTGCTTTTGGATAAAGCTTTCAGTCTCCATATCAACAGCTGAAGTAGTATCATCCAAGATTAAGATGGAAGGTTCCTTTATTAATGCACGTGCAAGCGAAATTCTCTGCTTCTGCCCGCCAGATAGTCCAACTCCACGCTCGCCAACAATGGTATCATACCCTTCCGGCAATGCCATAATAAATTCATCTGCATCCGCCATAATCGCAGCATTCTTCACCTCATCAAACGTGCTGTCTGGCCTTCCATATGCTATATTTCCTTCAATTGTATCCGAAAAAAGAAACACATCCTGCATCGCCATACCAATATTGTCTCGAAGATAATACAAATCGATATCTTTCACATTGACTCCGTCCACAAGAACGTCACCAGAAGTTGTATCATAAAAACGGCAAAGTAAATTCATAATTGTTGATTTACCAGAACCCGTAGAACCAATAATTCCAACAGTCTGTCCTGGTTCTACCTTAAAGCTAATATCCATAACAATATCTTCATCATCTGCACGATAAAATACTTGCTTAAACTCTACTCCACCCTTAATATGATCCCGAACTGCTCCTACCATTGGTGATTTAATCGTTGGTTCTTCCACATAGGTTTTGTAAACTTTATCTACAGAAGTTATAAAATTACTAATATCGTTCACAAGCCAACCTGCCATGCGCAATGGGACATTCAGCATCCATAAGTATCCATTTACTATGACAAGCTGTCCTAAAGTTATCTCATCATGAATTACCATATAACCACCATATAGAATTAAAATTATCGTCAGCACGTAAGACAATACTTCAAAAATCGGAACATATTTCATCCATACCCTAGAAGCCAAAACTTGTGCCAAACGGAATTTATTATTTTCCTCCTCAAACTTTTGAATCTCATAATCCTCTTTTGCAAAAGCTTTCACTACTCGATTGCCACTGACATTCTCTTGTACTAGTGCATTGAGAGAAGAAAAACAGTCACGTGTTCTTTTAAAAGCAGGATGTACTTCCTTTGACTGTAGAATTGTAGTAAGAGCAGTGAATGGTAAAACGATTACCATACATAATGCAAGTTTTACATTTACCGTAAATATCATAATGAGTGCAAATACAAACATAAGAACATTCTGACATACCATGTAAATTACATAAGCAACAAAATGTCGAATTGCATCCATATCTCCCGTTTGGCGACTCATCAAATCACCAGTTCTCTTCTTATTGTAAAATGCAAAGTCTTCTTCTAATAATTTGCGATATACTTTATCTCGCATATCATATAGAACACCCTGAGACGCAGTTTCAAATAAGAATTGAAATAAGTATCGGATGATACTAATTGCTATTGTTGTTCCAATTAAACAACCAATCAGTGGTAACAATAATGATTGGTCCCCTCCACGAATTACTTTATCAACAATCTCACCTGATACATAAGGATTTACAACTGATAATACAGATACAATCATGGTCAGAAATAATCCAATCAGCATAAACTTGCGGTATTTTTTCAAAAATGAAAAAAACCATTTCATTGGTGTCATATGAACTTTCCCCCCTCGTAGTTACATTCTTTTGGCTGATTATCACTTACATAATCTATCGTATATTTTTTTCTGCAATAATAAAATGTAAAATCTTGCGACATTGATGTATGTTTTTGTGATAACTGAAAGAAAAAGATAAGTAATAATTTACAAGGGAATAAAAAAAAGATAAAATAAGATGATAGTAGTGTAAAAAAGAAAATTCACCTAATAATGATTGCCTAGCTAACAGATTAGCTGTGATGAATTACATAGAATAAGGAGTTAAGAAACAATGGATTGTGATAATAATCTAGTAACAGAAATTGATCCTACCTTTCTTTTTACTTGGAAAGGTACAAGAAATAAATATGTAGAAAAGTATCATAACCACGATTACATTGAGATGGCCTTTATACTTTCTGGTAGTGGTAATTATAAAATTGATGATGCTATTTATGATGTAAAGGAAGGCGATGTGTTGATTTTAAATCCAGGAGTAAAGCATCAATCCATTTTATCTTCTCCTTCCACTCCTACGACTGAGTTTTTTGTTGGTTTTACAGATATCAAGATGAGAAACTGTCCAGCAAATGTTCTGCTTTTAAAAAATAATAGCCCCGTTTTTCATACTACTGGAGATTTACGTCAAAAACTCTTCCAACTTTGTATGTCAATTGCTGCAGAATACTCAGTATGTGAGGAAGGACGATATTACATGTTAAAGTCTTATTTAGTCCAAATGTTACTGTTAATCATCCGCGAACAGACGAATCCAGTTACGATCTCAACAGGATATTCCTTTGATTCTACAAACAAAAAGTATATCGTAGAGCGTATTGCAAACTATCTGCAGGAACATTATAGCGAAAAAATCTCATTGGATCAAATTGCTGAAAATATGTATCTCAGCCCATTTTATATTTCAAAAATATTTAAGTCTGAGACAGGTGATGCACCGATTCGACATTTAATCAATATTCGCTTAGATCACGCAATGGAACTCTTAAAAAGTGGGTTTCAGGGCAGTATTAAAGAAATTGCTATAAAAGTCGGTTATGAGGATGTATATCACTTCAGTAAGGCATTTAAGAAAAAATATGGAGTCTCTCCTTCTCAAGTTCGATAGAGGCTACATACTTTCTGCAATGAATTCAAACAAAAGGGACTGCGGCACTAACTGAGTATTGTATAAAAGAATGAAGGGCGATGGTATTTTTCGGAGTGCCTTACAAGTCCCCACACGCACTTTGTGGGGCTTGTGAGCGTAGCGCTACAGCGAAAATATACCATCAACCTTCATTCTTTATTAATACTGCTCTTAGTGCGACAGTCCCCTTCATTCTTATTTACTCTTCATCTTGAAGAGCATCATAGCCATGTTCCTTTGTACGAATCTTTATAACATCTTCTACATCATAGATAAAGATTTTTCCATCACCAATATTTCCTGTATAAAGAACATTTTGAACCGTTTCAATTAAGGTTTGTAATGGTATCTTACAAATGATAACATCTACTTTCACCTTCGGAAGCAATCTTGTTTCCATAGGGTTACCTCTAAAATAGATTGGTTGCCCTTTTTGCATGCCATAACCTAATACATTTGTAACCGTTAGCCCAGTGATACCAACCTTTTCCAATGCGTCCTGAAGATCAGAAAACCGCGTTTGGTTTGTTATAATTGAAACCATTGTCATCTTTGCACCTTGACGAACTTCACCAACTACTGGAATAGCTACATCTGGTGATATAGTTTTTTCGACTATATTTTTCGTTTTGTCATCTGAATTAATTGCATTCATACCTTTTGCTAATTCTGTTACTGCAGTTACCTGAGCAAAATCAGGATACGCCATATTTCCATGTTCTCCGATATCAAGACCTGCAATCTCTTCCTCTCTGGATACTCGGATACCTATTGTTTTCTTTATAAATAGCCAAACAAGCAATGTTGTAATGAATACAAATGCTCCTACAGCAAGTATACCTACGAACTGTACACCAAGTAACTTAATTCCGCCTCCATAAAACAGACCGTTCTTAGTAGATAAGCTTGTAACGCCCTCTTTTGCAAATAAACCAACACATAGGGTACCGAATATGCCGCAACATAAATGAACCGATGTTGCTCCAACTGGATCATCCACCTTGATACGATCAAAGAATAGTACAGCAAAAACAACAAGAATTCCTGAAATTGCACCGATTAAGAAAGAAACTCCAATACTTACGTATGCACAACTACCAGTAATACCGACAAGACCTGCAAGGCATCCATTAATTGTCATACCAAGATCTGGCTTACCAATAAAAATCCACGAGGTTACTGTAGAAGTAAGTATTGCAGCAATAGCTGCTGTATTCGTTGTCATAAGTATATGCATAACATCTCCTGGATTCTGAAATGACATAGTAGAACCAGGATTGAAACCAAACCAACCAAGCCATAATACAAAAAGTCCGATTACTGCTAAAGACATACTATGACCAGGAATCGCTTTTGCCTTACCATCTTTACCATATTTACCAATACGTGGGCCTAGAATCAAAGCACCAGAAAGAGCTGCCCATCCACCTACAGAGTGTACTACAGTATCTCCTGCAAAATCCAAAAATCCAAGTTGAGCCAGCCAGCCGCCGCCCCATACCCAGTGACCAATGATAGGGTAAATGACAAGCGTTAATACGAAGGAAAAGATTATAAAAGAAATGTATTTGACACGTTCTGCGACTGCACCAGATACAATAGTCGCTGCAGTTCCACAAAATACTAATTGAAAAAAGAATTTTCCCCAGAAAGGAACATTTTGTGTCAACGTATTATCGTAAAAAGAAAGATCTGAACTTCCTAATATAAAAAGATTCTGCGTTCCAATGAATGGATTATCTCCACCAAACATAATTCCCCAACCAAGTAATAAAAAACCAAGAGAGGAAATCGCAAATACAATAAAATTCTTCGATAGAATATTTACAGTATTTTTTGCTCTTGCAAATCCTGCTTCTACAGCTGCAAAACCTAAGTTCATAAAGAAAACAAGGATAGCTGCTAGCAATACCCACATAGTATCAATTATCATCGTCGTATTCATATAAACACCTCCAATTTTATTTTTTCTGTGTTATGAACTTCTCTTCCTTTTATCTTGGTGTACTGTTTTTTTGTAATCATGACAATCTTTTGTTTTTTATCTTATATCTAACGGTAATTTGTAACATTAATGCTTAGTAATATTCCTCCCTCCTTATCAACAAGATGAAGCATTTTACTTGTCTTAAACAACAAAAGAGGCGCCAGAAGAATTAACTTCTGACGCCTTTGTCGTTCAAGGGTGTTTATTTATGTTGTATCTTACCATTGCAGTTTTATAAAGTCAACCAGTTTTTTACACTTCGGCATATTAATCAGTATTTATATAGAAATAGTTAAAATTGTGGTACATTTTACTAATATGAATAAATTTGCAGCTCTGCCTCCATTAAGGTTTCCATTAGTTATCCTGTAATGATTTCTATCATTATATTCAATCCCTTCTTATTTGATGAAAGACTCATATTATATTTATATTGTATCTTTTGTGTGTGGAAAAGACTTATTTTGTAGTTTAGACTACATTTTCAGGAGATTTCTTTTAATTTTTGGTAAGTTTTTCTTAATTTTGCTAAATTATTTAGTAAAAAATAACACTTCTAACAAAAATATGATTTTTAAATGAAATGATATATAACTAATTACCATATATTTTTCTTATAATCTCAAATTTTATTACAAAATAATTGATTTACGATTCTTCCTCCTCTCAAAGGTTACAATATCCTTATTGGTTCTAAACATTGATTTTACTACATTTTATGAGGATAAGTTACATTTTTATAATACTAATTACCTATTACCCCATAATGTAACTTTTTATTGCAATATATTACTTTTTGTGCTATGCTACCAATAAATATTATTTAAGGAGAAAATTATGAAAAAAATTACCACATTAATTCTTATGTTTTCACTTCTACTAGTTGCATCATGTGGAAATGGAAAAGAAGCTGCTAGCAAAAAAAATATAGCAGATGGAATAGCTACAATTGGAGAAGATCAGATTGGAAAATTATATGAGGATCCAGGAAAATATAAGTATGAAACAGTTAGATTAACTGGTGCCGTTGTTGGAGATCCAGAGTATAAAGATAATTCCGTATCATTCGAAATTGTTCAAAATCCTGAAAGTTACACAAATAGCACAAAGATAAATTATTCTGATAAGAGTATTGAATTAGCTGACGGTGACTATGTATCTATCTTTGGTACAGTTGTTGATACATATGAAACCTTTGATTTGGCAGGATTGGTAACCGGTCCAGTAATAAATGCTGCATCGGTAGAACTCTCATCCTATGATAAAGTGGTAGCACCTGCATTAGTTACAAAAGAGGTTAATCAATCCATAGATCAGTTAGGATATGAGGTCGTTTTAGAGAGAGTAGAATTTGCAGAAGAAGAAACAAGACTATATGTGACAGTTAATAACAATGGATCTGATATCTTCCATGTTTACGATATTTCAACTCTTGCTTATCAAGATAGTGTTGAATATCAAGATCAGTCAAATTATTCTGCAGATTATCCAGAAATTAATTATGATTTAGAACCTGCTGGTACTACTAGTGGTATCATCTGTCTCCCAGCACTTGACCCTAATAAGCAATTAATAGTTGATATTGAAGGATATAGTGAAAACTATGATGAAGAATTTGGATATTATGAATTTGTCATCGACTAATTATTTAGCTATCTGACTTTGGTAACTTATAGTTACCTCTTTGGTACTCATAATAACCATTCCAAAGAGCGATAACGGTATAACTACTTTTACACTTTTTGGAATGGTTAACTCTCCACACAAAACGCTCCCACAAAGGGAGCTTTTTTATTGCAAGTATTAGTAATTCAAGATGTCACTCCCATGAAGGGAGCGACTAGATAACTACAAAGGATTAAAAGGCATTATAAAATTTCAATCCACGCTCCCTCGAAGGGAGCGACATTGATAAAATTTGTAGTGTAATTCCATAAGGAATTTCAATCCACACTCCCGCGAAGGGAGCGACACTCATATCCACTAACAATTGATTGCGCCTGGTGATTTCAATCCACGCTCCCGCGAAGGGAGCGACAAGTCTACCATAAGCTATTACCTTAACAATAAAAATTTCAATCCACGCTCCCGCGAAGGGAGCGACATATGGTTCTTGAAACAAAAAAGGGTCCTTTAATATTTCAATCCACGCTCCCGCGAAGGGAGCGACAAGATTGGGGATGCTGTTGATACAGTTAAGTATAATTTCAATCCACGCTCCCGCGAAGGGAGCGACCGTATACCATTGTGGATGGTGCGGTGTTAGATACATTTCAATCCACGCTCCCGCGAAGGGAGCGACAGTTAAGAGCGCTAAGAGCACTTCCTGCCACAAAGATTTCAATCCACGCTCCCGCGAAGGGAGCGACGTAACCAAAAAGACATATTAAACTATGTTTCACGTATTTCAATCCACGCTCCCGCGAAGGGAGCGACATGTTACGGACATTTATATTAATTTGTACGTTTAGATTTCAATCCACGCTCCCGCGAAGGGAGCGACTGGTCACGATTAGCCAATGCTCTATATGTCCAAGCCATTTCAATCCACGCTCCCGCGAAGGGAGCGACAGTTATACAGACAGTGCGTCTCAGGCAGATTCTTTAATTTCAATCCACGCTCCCGCGAAGGGAGCGACTATTGATGATAGGGCTGACTACAGAACGTGCGGAATTTCAATCCACGCTCCCGCGAAGGGAGCGACATAACTTAATTCCAATCGAAAAACCTAAAATCAGTATTTCAATCCACGCTCCCGCGAAGGGAGCGACCACAAGCATCACTTACAATGGACCAATCAATCACATTTCAATCCACGCTCCCGCGAAGGGAGCGACATTATATATTTCATCAGCAAACATTATTTCTATAATTTCAATCCACGCTCCCGCGAAGGGAGCGACCATAAAGATAGCGTAAAAACGTACAAGGAGATCATATTTCAATCCACGCTCCCGCGAAGGGAGCGACAAATTGTGTAAAAATTATGCAAGTATTCGCAAAAATTTCAATCCACGCTCCCGCGAAGGGAGCGACAGAAACCGAAAATCGGCACAGAAAAATGGTTACAAATTTCAATCCACGCTCCCGCGAAGGGAGCGACACGATTGCTAAATTCGGTGTTGAGAGAAGAAATCTATTTCAATCCACGCTCCCGCGAAGGGAGCGACACCAATTGAAAAATATTACAGTAATGGTATAGTTATTTCAATCCACGCTCCCGCGAAGGGAGCGACAGATACAACATTCTTTACTAGCAAAGATAAAAGCATTTCAATCCACGCTCCCGCGAAGGGAGCGACGGTACATTTACATTTTGAAACTAATTCTCATGTAATTTCAATCCACGCTCCCGCGAAGGGAGCGACTAGCAAGGGATTCTATTTAAAGACAAGGTAAATTATTTCAATCCACGCTCCCGCGAAGGGAGCGACCGGCGCCCAATTAAATAAATCTCTCCACTGGTTTATTTCAATCCACGCTCCCGCGAAGGGAGCGACCATTACATAAATAAGTCAGCAGGAGGGCTTGGGATTATTTCAATCCACGCTCCCGCGAAGGGAGCGACTAGTAAATGACTGGACTATTCCATATGAAGAGAAAATTTCAATCCACGCTCCCGCGAAGGGAGCGACGTTTTGACCGATGGTTATTACTTGCTACAAGCTATTTCAATCCACGCTCCCGCGAAGGGAGCGACATTGAAGAAAGATTTCTTCTGGTGTATTGATATATTTCAATCCACGCTCCCGCGAAGGGAGCGACGTTTTGACCGATGGTTATTACTTGCTACAAGCTATTTCAATCCACGCTCCCGCGAAGGGAGCGACAAAGTAGGAATATATTCTTTTGATAGGCTGAAAAATTTCAATCCACGCTCCCGCGAAGGGAGCGACTCTGATGCAGTAGATATTCCAATGCTCGATTATATTTCAATCCACGCTCCCGCGAAGGGAGCGACTATTCAGTACTCCACCTGGTGCAGTTACTGCAGATTTCAATCCACGCTCCCGCGAAGGGAGCGACGCTAAATATCCTGCCGATTCGATTCCCATGTCTCTATTTCAATCCACGCTCCCGCGAAGGGAGCGACACACTGAGATGTATCGAAGAACTAGCACAGACAAATTTCAATCCACGCTCCCGCGAAGGGAGCGACTGATGGGCTGTCTAAGCACGACTCGCATATTTCACAATTTCAATCCACGCTCCCGCGAAGGGAGCGACGCCTTCGCGTTGGATGTTGGCATACTACAAATAAAATTTCAATCCACGCTCCCGCGAAGGGAGCGACGCCTTCGCGTTGGATATTGGCATACTACAAACTAAATTTCAATCCACGCTCCCGCGAAGGGAGCGACGCACCGATGATAATTGCAACAATTTCTAAAATTATTTCAATCCACGCTCCCGCGAAGGGAGCGACTATGTCAAGTATAGTATCACGTTAAATATTTTCATTTCAATCCACGCTCCCGCGAAGGGAGCGACACTATGTCAAGTATAGTATCACGTTAAATATTTTCATTTCAATCCACGCTCCCGCGAAGGGAGCGACTTGAATGCCAACAATAATCAATACGATTTTCTTATTTCAATCCACGCTCCCGCGAAGGGAGCGACTCCACGGTCCCCTTGACAATCTGATCATTGACTCATTTCAATCCACGCTCCCGCGAAGGGAGCGACAGCAAAAATTACAAAAATTTTGTATCTCATTTCTAATTTTAATGTACATAATTACTATTTTCATACAATATTGCTCTGGTTCTTTCAAGATTTTTATTAATATTATTAAGAAAAGTTAGTGCGAACCTACTAATAAAAACATGATTGCTTTCCTTTCGCACTAAACAATCCATACTCCATCGTGTTCATATCCCTTTTTACAACCAAAATGCTCTACTTTTGTTTCATACTTATTTCCTAGGTAATAAAAGCGTAAACTATCCTCACTTTCATTAATCAAATCCAATAATTTATGCTTTAATCTCAAAGCCTGCGATGAGTCAACATTACATTCAAAAACCGAATTTTGCACACGCTGACCAAAATTTACACATTCCTTCGCAACTTTCCTCAAACGTGTCTTTCCACCTACATCAGAAGTTGATACATCATAGGTAACTAATAGTAACATATTCACCTCTATTTCCATAGAAAAGGAGGATATTGGTCAATATCACCCCTTATTGCCCTTGCTAATAATAAAGCTTGTATATGAGGAACTAAACCCCATGAAATCTTTTCTTTTAAATAAGGATGAGTAATTGTTTCTTTTTTATGATTCTGCCATGTTGTTATGAATTGTTTTCTTCCCTTTTCTGTCAGAATAACTTCACCATTTTCTCTTACTTCAAAACTTTTTTCATTGACAATACGATTATTAATAAGGGTAAGTACAAATCGGTCACAGATTGAACTTCGTAACTCCTCCATTAAATCAAGTGCTAACGATTTTCTACCTGGACGATCTCGATGCATAAATCCAACATAAGAATCAAGTCCTACCCCTTCTAATGCATTAGCACAGTCTGATACAAGAAGTGTGTATGCAAAAGAAAGTAATGCATTTACCTTATCTAAAGGTGGTCTACGGGTGCGCTTAACAAATTGAAAATCCTCTTTTTGATTAATAATTAGCTCATTGAAGACAGAAAAGTACTGGGAAGCCAATTCACCTTCTAACCCTCTCATTGTATCTAGTTCATTTATATAACGAATTTTATCACATGAACTTTTTAGGTTCTGCGATACATTCTTTAGACGCTCTGTTTCTACACGAAGCGCGTGATCTCGAATTGTTCTTTCAATACACCACCTAGCATTAAACACCTTACCCATAATCATATTTTTTGCATACAGACAACTTCTTTCTTCACTATCTGATATTCGGTATTGTTCCTTTCGTAATAGGACGTTACCAATACTACTACCCTTTACACTTGCAAGAAATTTACCATATGGACTATAAAATGCCAAACCAATTCCACGTTCGCAACATGCACCCATAAGCGCAGGTGATGCACCTCTATAGCTAAAGCAATGAATACTTTCAAGATTGTGTAGTGGATATCTACCAACAGTCTCCTCACCAGTTTTAATCACAATATTTTCACCATCTAGTGTTAAAAAAGTATCTTCTGATAAGATAAAAAGTGAGTTTAGTAACTTTTTCATTTTCTAATCACAACCTTTCATTTCTTGTAATATATATGATTCAACACTAGCTTGGCTTTGTATACTTGGCAAGCATATATCCTTTAAAGAACAGGCCTTACATCTAGGTTTCTTTTTACAATTTGGAGTATATCCTCTAGCGAACAATTCGTGCATTTCTGATGTCATATCTTGTACTTGGGTTCGCATGTTAATATCAAAATCAACCCTAGTACGACGTTTATTCTTACCATAGAATAAGAAACCGTATGAAATGTCGGTTAGAAACATTTCTTCAAGACACATAGCTTGCAAACATAATTGTAAATTATCTGAATTATCTTCTTTTGGTTCACCTCGTTTGTATTCAATCGGAATGACTTTCCACATTCCATCTTGACCCTTTATATTGATTCCATCACTATCCTCATGAAATTCAACAATGTCGCACTGTCCACTAATCCCTAAAACTCGGGATGATATTTTTAATCCTCGTACTATTAAGATACCTTTTCTCTTCTCTGTTATTGATTCATCATGGGCGCGGTCATGAAATATTTCACCTGCAGTTGTCCTATAATTTTCACTCCATTGCTGTTCTATATGTATTAAGGCCCATTGCCTTCTACAAAAAGCAAAATGTTGTATCCCTGACAACTGCAAGTAATCCTCTTCCTTAAATTCCATCAATAATCTCAACTTCTAAATCTGTGCACTCATCTAGTAAAATATTATAATCACTGATTGAACTTGGGATTCCCATGCCCTCCTTTGGCTCAACCGATATTAAATCATGCACTTTAGCTGATGAATATTGTCCAATTTTGTTATTATGTTTAAACCAATATACTTTTACAACCTCCATGCTACCATCAGGTCTTGCAGAGGATGAATCATTAATAAATAGCGTACGTAGTGCTTCCTTAATCTTTTCCGCATCTTCACAAGTAAAACCAGTTTTTTCAGCTAGTTGCACATTGATTGAACCCTTGATCAAATAGACGCCAAAATTCACCATATGTTTCATTCCCATTGTATCAGAGCCCTTTTTATCATCTGGTTCACTGTTTACACTTTTTGTAATCTGCATACTATTAATTTCCACAGGATTTACACTTAACGCTTGATGAATGGAAACTGGTCCACGTACTCCAACTGATACTGACGATCCATCCTTTTTACCCTTAGCTGCCTTAAATGCAAATACTTGACCAAATGCCCGAACATCAAACCACGTTTCACAAGCCTTTTTTGCATAATCATCCGATGATTTATACTCTGTTATTGTATTACTAGCTCGTTCACTTAAGCTTTTAAAACCATCGTTACAACGCTCGTTAGACTGTACAAAAATATTCTCATTCATATCTTGTAAACGATTACGTATTTTTCGTTTGATACAAACGTCAGAAATCTCACCATTTCCATCATAAATAACACGTGGACGATTACCATTCAACGGATCACCATTAGGATTTGCTTGCTTTACCGTAATAACTGTTATAAAATCAATTTTATTTTCTAATATACCCATGACTACTTTCTCCTTTTCTTCTAAATCATTATTTATCTGAATTTTTCATATAGAACTCGTTCTTTTGCAAATAGTATCCAAGTAAATAGTTCTCATCCAATGGCCTATTGAGCATACTCTCATCCTCTTGCATAATTTGTTGATAGATTTGACCTTTTAATTGCTCATATCTAATCTGAGCGCCCTTGTCTAATCGCTGTACATATGGTAATAATGCATTCTCTAAGATCATTAAAGTTCGCATAGGATAATTGACATAGGTTGATTGCAATCGTTTTGCATTCGTTAATCTTGAAATATCGGCTACCTTATTTGCATCTTCTTCAACTTTTTCTGCAACGGCCAATAAACGACCAAATAAATAACTACGATTTACATTACTTTCATCTAGTTTCATTTGAACATTTTCCTGCCTTTCTATTTTCTTCTTTTTTATTGCTGCACAAGTAACAGATAGCAACTCTCTATATTTTTCTTTCGAATAGCATTGTGGATTCGATGCTTTATTTACTAGTGCTTGTAAAATATCGTTTGGAAATGCATGTCCATCAAGAATACAATAGTAGATTCGTTGAATCTGCTCTTTTAATATCTTATCATTAAGATCGATATAACCACTACGTTCTACGCCGAAAGCATATCTAACAATTTTTTGTGGACTAGGTGTTTGTATTCCTATAATTTGTTTTTTGTCTGACATAAAATAAGCAGATAGCCAGTTACACTCTTCACACCAATTCTCCAAACGCTTTAAGAAATCAGAGGCTTTTAATTCATTATAGTAGGTAACCGAAAGTCTTCCTGTCGTGGCTGCATCAAGTCCTACGATAACAATATCATCATTATCTCGTAATCCATCTATGTTTCCATATAGTGCATTGATAAGACGCTTTTTAAATTCTGGCTCAGTTGTAGGTACATCCTCTTCATCAACAAAATCACCACACACAGGATCTTCGATGCTTGGTATTTCTTTTCCATTCGGATTCCAACAGATATATGTTCGCTTATCCATAGAACCAATGATAATCCCTTGATTACTTGCTAACCAAGATAGAATCCTATGAGATTTTTGTGAAGCTTCATACGATATTGTACATGCCTGTTCTGCTTCACTAAATCGACCTCGATAAGTATATCCATAATCATCATTGGCTGAAATGAGTTTTGCACTATTACTGGCTGAAACAATACCTTTTGGATGAATTACAGAAGTAACTCCTCTTATTCCTGAGATATAACATATATCTTTCTTCCCTACTTGTTGTTCAGCATAAAACCTCGTATAAGCATTAATAAGAGAGGTGTCTTCCCACGTCTTTGTACTAATGTTATTACTTCCAACCACAACAAAGCGTAACAGCACCTTTTCATATGGATTACCTGCAATCTTTTTATCATCTAACTTTCCGTCTACATTAAGTGATACGATATCGACTTTTACTAGATCCTGAATTAGTTCTGACTTCATTAAGTATTGATAAATGGCTTGTACTTTCTCATGCGTATGTTGAGATGTCACCCACTGCTCAAGCTTTTTTATGTACTCTAAATATTTAGATGTGCACGTTCTTTTAAGCTTATCCCCGTGCGCATATGATGCAAAATCACCAGCAATATAGGATAATGTGTCACTTAAAGGATGTGGCGCTATTGTCGTACCTGACCTGCCTTCCGACTTCTCTGATACAGGTATTAATGTTTTACCCACCTCTTTTGTTAAAGTAGATGCATCTAAAAATTCACCTTTTAAGTTAATTATAACTTCCACATGTGCATTGGCTATCGTATGAGCTACCGGAGACAGTGGAATTCCTTTTTTCGCGTTGCCTATCATACCTAAATTATAGTCATAAGTTTGGCAAAGCATATTCATTAAGCTCACGTTTACTCCACCTCCATAAACTCACCGATTCCCGTGAAATTATTACATTCCTTGCCAAAAGGTTTTATATCCATCGCCTTTACAACACGATGTTCACATTGTTGTTGAGGTATATATTTTATTACTCCATTTCTCATCGTGGCGTTCCATAGATTAATCGTCATGTTTCCTTGCGTTTCTTGTGAATATGCTTCATCTGCATATGTAATACTATGATACATATATCCAAAGGATAGTTCTTCCACGTGATCATAAAAGCCCTCACCTTCCCCATATATACAAGGCTTAACGTATCCTTGGCATTCGCGACAACCTAGATAGATATCTCTTCGCCCACCACGTTGAATCATTCTTTTGGCAATATTATGATGTTTATTTTCATCTTGATCTGCCACAAGCTCTGGCCTATTCTCGTTCCATATAAAATGTGCTTTTACTTGATAATGGCAATTTCTTAGATAAGTATAATATGATAAATCATTTTTATCGTTGTAATATTTAATTGGTCGTATCCCTTTCGTTTCTGTTTGTATCTGATTCATTACTCGCACTTCATCCACTACCCAGATTAAGGTAGGTTTCCAGTAAACACTATGTAAGATACCCTTAACCGCTTCATAAGTTGGGATTTGATAACTAAACTTTTCTCCTCCAATTCGCATAATTGGATCCGAGAACAATCCATAATTACCAAAAACAGAAAACTCAACGTAATTATCATGTTTCATCTTGCTTCCTCCTTTCTAATATAATGTTTGTTCCATTTCTAATCCCGTATGCATGTTATAACAACTTGCATCCAAGACATAAAAATCCCCATAAGCTACTATACAATTGCAATCACAAAGTTGTTGAAATTGGTACTCGAATATTTGTAAGGTATAGTCTTGTAATCTCTTAACAATAGTCTTTCTATATCCAAAATCATATTTACACTTTTCAGAACATAAATCCGCAATTAGATCTCTTGCATTCTCATCACAAGGTACTATAATTTCTCTAGTATTTGAGTTGAACACCTTGTATTCTCTTCCAGCAGTATCAAGTGCAGTCCTAAAACAATAAAATTCTTTCCTACTATTTCTTTCACTCACTTCCACCATTAGGCTAAATAATGTGCATCCTAGATGTTTTAGAGGATACTGCATATCACTAGAGTTACTATACTCTCTCATGAATGCATTAAAATAATAGTTGATCTGCTCCTCATCACCTATGTTTAATTTTTCAAACCTATCAAAAACACTAAACATTGCCTTTTGACCGTTCTTAAGTTCTTCTAATCTCTCTATATTCTCTTTACGTAAATTCACAATATAAAGACTTTTAGTACCATCATATTCTCCATTCCTATTACAACGACCAGCTGCTTGATTGATACTATCAAGCCCTGCTATTACACGTACAACACATTCACACGAAATATCCACTCCTGCCTCGATTAAATTTGTAGCAATACAAACCATTTTAGGTCGGTCTCTCATGTCAATTATCTTATCATTTGACGCTTCCAAACATTCTCGCATATTAGACAAAACCTGCTTTCTGTGAGCTTTATACATTGATGTTGACAAGTGAAACAGCTCATACTCTTCACCACATATAGATAATGCATGATATAATTGATTTGCCTCTTTTTTTGTATTGCATATGGTTAGTAATGAATTCACTTCAAGCATCTTATCCTGAATAAAGACAGCTAGTTCCTCGATGGTATATCCTTCAGTTTTTCTTATATCTACTACTTCTACGCGCTCAAACACTCGTCGTTCTGCGTCTGTTAGTGATACAAGATCAGCATTATTGGAAAAGATAATCGGATAATCAGTGTTGGAATAGTCAGGTTGTGTCGCAGTCGACAAAACAATTGTAGCATTACAGACATTCGACAAAAAGTTCATCGCCAAGTTAAACATGGCAATCTGATTTGTTGGTATTGTTTGGGCTTCATCTATTACAATTACACAATCATTTAGTGCCTGAAATCGGCGAATTGATGCTCCCTTTCCCGAAAATAATGTCATTAAAAATTGATAAGCAGTGGTAATAATAACTGGTTCCAGCCAAGATATCATACCTAACTCATTTTGTTTTCCAAACTCGTTCATAACTTCTGAATCTAAAACATTAGAATGGTGTTCTAATATAAATTTTTCACTGTTCAGTAAGTTATCTCGAATTACTTGTGCATTCTGATCTAATATACTTAATAGTGGAATTACAAATAGGATTCTCTTTTTTTTGAATTGCTTTGCTACCTCAATTGCATATCGCATGGAACTCAGTGTTTTTCCACTTCCAGTTGGCATATTCAAACGATATATCCCTTTGATTTCTCTTCGTATTAATTGCCCCACAGCTGAATCTTTACAGCTTTGACTTAGTCTTGCTCTTATTTTATTAATAGTTACTTGTTTTAGATTATGATCCATTGTGATTATTTCACTAAACATTTGTAATTTATTTTCAAAGTACTGTGTTTGTACTTCCCAATCAATTCTAAATTCATCAAAATTAACTTCTACACCTTTTTCATCATCATTTTTGATGTTCCTGTTCATAAACAAATCCGTATCAGCATAATCTGCCATCATAATCGCTGATAATAATAGTCTTGCCACCATCGACCATGAGAACTTGCAACAGGATCCAGCTTTTTTCGTTTTGTCTCGATATATATTACGAATTTTCTCTGATATTATTTCTATTTCTACCACTGCTTTGTCAAATAAATCATCTATCTCACTTTCATTTGCACAATTTTCTAGAAAATTTCGGACTGCTTCATCATAACCAATCTCAGCCTTGTCATAATTAAGTCTATACTCGATTCCTAAATTACCATCAAGATTCATACAATCAAACATTCCATGATGACTTCCCATAGCAAAACATATTAGCTCAGCTGTCAGCGTTTTTATACTTCGTTCTTTCCCTACATTATACTTCTCTGCAATGTACACCAAAGCTGCATATGAATGATTAATTTTTCCCTTTTTTGGCTTCTCAGATTCCTCTTTTGAATTACATGCTTCAAGATAATCAGCAAAAGCAACCCTATATTTCCCCATATCATGTAAAAGTCCAGCTAGATATACCGTATTCTCCAATCCTGTTCCTTCTAACATCTTTTTAGCTTTGGAGCCTACATTTCTGCAATGTTCCTCGATTGTTTGGATTATTCTTTTACCATCAACTTCCTTAAGATGTGCAATCATGTAATTCTCCTTTATAGCTATTATATATCTAAGAACTTCTACCAAAATATTACAGTAAAATTTTGGTTTTGTCAATATTAATTTGACATTTTTTGGTATATTTATTAAAATGGTAAAGTCATCAGAAATGATGTGGATTGAAAATTAGATATATACTAGCTAAGACTACTTGAAAAAGTAGTTTTTGTTTTTCTTAACAAAATCTTATCGCCAAAGAAGAATACAGAAGTCGGTTGTAATAACGGTAATAATAATAGAGGATCTTTAGAAGGTGGGGCAACGAAAGAAAAAAGAAAAAAAATAATTGAAAATGTAAAAGCAACCAGAAGAAACTCAATGTTCATCTGGTTGCTTTTGTCATATTTACTTCTTCAACTTCTTATACAGCTCAAGCGTATGATTATAATCTCCTCCATACATAAAATAATAATCAATCTGTTTCATGCCTTCGGTATAGACATATGGACCATACAATGGAATATCACAGCACATAACAGCTCCGTTAGCAGCAATTCCAAGCCCATACCCTTTATCGGAAACTAACAACGGCATACGCAGACTCTTCTTTCCAAAGGATATAAATCGTGCTTTCTGGTCTAGTCTTTCAAGCTCGTCGTCAAGAATTCCTTTTGCTGATAATTTTTCGTTCTTTGGCCAATCAAAGTAATTCCAAGTCTGAAAAAAATCGTTTGTTTCTTCCATCTGTCTTGGTAAAGAGCTTTTTTCCGTCAATAATAGCTTTCCACTTTTATTATGGAATTGCATTACACCACTCTTCTTCTCAATCCTAACAACAATCTGTCCTACTATTATCTCATAATGTGTTTTATTCTCTCTTGCATTCCAAGAAACCTGCTTATCTGATACATAGTTCCAATATCCAGGAACAAATTCTGCTGTTTGTCCTTTTTGAAATTGTATTCGAATCATTGCCTCACCCACTGGTATGAGACGTAAAACTCCATAACTACTGACAAAATCCATATATTCTTTTGTCCGTTTTACCCAGCGAATAGAACTATCAATACGGCTATGTCCTTTTGGATACAGCATACTAGTGGTTGGTACATCGTTAAATTGGTATGGAGATTCATTCATTGGTATTCCTGAATTATTTTGCAGTTTAGCTCTTTTTTGCTTAGACTCCTCTATTGAATTTTCTGCCTTTGGATTGTCTTGAGTCGATTTCTCATCGACTGAGTTAGCAATCACATTACTTGAATCTTGCTTTTCTATAAGAACACTGGCATGATTTTTTAGAGTCCTTTGATAAATCTTTTCTAATTCAAGCTGTTTTTTTTCTTCACTTTCTAAATCTATTTTCTTATACTGGCCTCTCTCTGGTATATCCTCATTCATAAGAAACTGCATTCTTTTTTCTTCTGGCACTGGTTTTGCAATCAGCTCTGTTAAATCACCTAAATGTACAACTGCCAA
The DNA here is from genome assembly GCA_023410575.1 of Bacillota bacterium. Lineage (GTDB taxonomy): Bacteria > Bacillota > Clostridia > Lachnospirales > Lachnospiraceae > Lachnoclostridium. The sequence goes on from JAEYPP010000015.1 coordinate 74,898, forward strand.
CTCATGTAGTGCACGAGTTGCAGCTACATATAGCAGTTTTACATATTGATCTTTTGCAGGGTAATGGTCGATGGAAGGATGATACAACAGTACTGCATCAAATTCCAATCCCTTAGTATATTCCACAGGAAGTACCATGACTCCTCGCTCGAATTCTGCTGTCTCTAAATTACTATCTGTTATTTTTATTTTACTTTCTAACTGTTTCGTTACATTAACTGCCTCCATCTCGTCATGACAAATCACAGCAATCGTCTCATGACCTTCTTTTTGCCAGACGTTAATTATATCAACTGTCTTTTGTAACATATCCCCTTCTCCCTTACAGGCTTTTACACTTACTTGATTTCCATGTCGGAGAATTGGTTCTACAGGATAAATTGGAAAATTGCCATGTCTTAATATTTCGGTTGCGAAATTTGAGATTTCTACCGTGTTTCGGTAACTTTTTTTCAATAAGCCAAAACTATCATATGTTCCAGTTAATATAAGTTTTTTAAGCTCTTCCCAGTCATTTAGTCCATATCCAATATGAATATTTTGCGAAACATCTCCCATAATGGTATAGGTGCAACCCCGTAAGCAATAGTTCAATGCTCCATAAGCCATCATACCGAAATCCTGTGCCTCATCAATGACCACATGAGTTGCTTCACGGATTCCATCGATTTCTTTGATTCGTTTGTATAAATATGCAAGAGCAGCTAAGTCATACACATCATATATATTTTCTTTCATTGTAATATTAGTGCCCTTATCTGACTGAACTTTTAGAAAATCTGCATACAAATCGTAAATAGAACCTTTCCACTCATCTTTTCCAAAATGCAACTGGCACATTTTCTGTAACTCTATTTTCTCTTCTTTTGTATATGATACATTTCTACCTGACAACTCATTTTCCAGCTTAGAAAGTAGAAGTTCATTTAGACTATTAATTTTTTCTTGCATCGATAACTTAGAATTTTCCTTGATAAAACCTTCAATTCTTTGTTGCTCTAATAGCAGTTGTCCATTCTTTTCTACTCGGACATCCTCTGTCGGTATGTTTTTTCTCTCATAATCCGAACAAAACATTTCCAAATCATGAAACCATTGATAGCTTCCTTTGATACACGCAAGCTCGTCCTTTTGTGTTAGAGATCCAATTTTTTGAACTTTTGGTTCCCAATCTTCATAAAGTAGGCGGATAAATAACTCTTCCATTGTCATCTGTGAGATATCATACACATCCAGGTCTGGCAAGACACTAGTAATGTACTTTAACAAAATTCGATTGCTTCCGATGATATAAAAATCCTGTGGATGAAACATCTCATAGTTGTATAAAATATACGAAATTCGATGCATCGCCACTGTCGTTTTACCCGAACCTGCAACTCCCTGAACGATTAAATTTGTCTTCGGTGACATTCGTATAATTGTATTTTGCTCTTTCTGAATCGTTCCAATAATGTCAGCTAAAACTGCCTTCTTACTTTTCGCTAAATACTTCGTTAATAGTTCATCATTCGCTACAACATCGGAATCAAAAAAATCAATTAACTTATCACCTTCAATCTCATACGTTCTCTTTCGTTTTAAATCAATCTGATAAGTTCCTTCACTCTTTACCTCATACGTACAAGTACCAAGCGAATTTTCATAATAAACAGAGGAAATTGGTGCTCTCCAGTCAATGACAAGAGGCTTTGATTTGCTCTTTGCTATACCAACTCTTCCGATATAGTAGGATTCTTCCTTCTGCAAACTAGAATCAACAAAATCAATTCTCCCAAAATATGGTTTTTTTCTTGCTTTCAAACATCTTGCCAAATCTCGTTGACTTTCATTGAGTTGAGACTCGGTATTGAACCACAGAGCTAAACCTTCCTTATCATTCGTATCATAGACTTCCAGCATGTCCCTGAGCTGATCAGCAATTCCTTCGTAATGACGTCTCATCCATTCCAGATTATCCTGTGCCACCTTAATAACTTCCGCTAGCTGTTTTTCCTCGTCCAATCTACTTAATCCAAAGATAGTCCCTGTACTTTTCTCATCCTTCATGATCTTCTCCTTTAATCCAAGATTCACCCGTTAGTCATATTCTACCATTTATTCAAAAAAAGATATAGACTTGTAATAAAAAATGTTGTATAATGCAAAATGAAGTGTGTCTTGTAGGCACACTTCATTTTTTTTAAGAAATATTCTCATTTTAACTCATCTTATAAATAGCCGAATTCTTTTAATTTTGCTATCTGAAACTAAATCTGTATTACGATAGATAGATAACAATAATCCAGCTATTGTATAACTAAAAATTGCATTCCTTAGACCATAAGAAAAGAAAGGCAATACCTGTGTTCAACTGGATCTCCCATACTCTCAATTGCTCTTTCCTCAGCTATTTCTCGACTTAGTCCTGCATTCTCATAATCTAAGATCTGTTCCTCAAGGTGATCCTTAAGTTCATCTTCGATGAGTTCCTTTGCTCGCTTATTCCGAATCTGTTCTTTTACTAGATTTAAGTACTCAGCACAATTCATAGCAGTTACCTCCAAGTACCTTACTCACTGCATCTGAATATTCTTTCCATTCATTTCTCTTTTGTGTTAAATATTTTTTTCCTTCTTTTGAAATTCGATAATACTTACGTACTTTTCCATTACTCTCTTCTTCATAAGAAGTAAGGTAATTCTTCTCCTCTAAGGAATGAAGTAATGGAAATAAGGTACCTGCTTTTAACTCAAATATGTTATTCGATCGATTTCGCAACGTATCAATCATCTCATATCCATACATATCTTTTTCCTCTAGTAATTGTAGCAAAAGCATTGTGGTACTACCGGAAACTAAACTCTTATCAATCATAAATACTCCTCCATATATAGATTATCGATATATGGAGTATATCGATAATCTATATATGTCAAGGAAAATTTAACATTTTTTTCGATTCTGTTTGCTTGTGTCTAATCTCCTTTTATGTACTTAGAAAGATATAAGATAATTCGCCCTTCTATCGTTTGTAAAAATAGTACATATTTCCACTATATTTCTCATCTAATGTCTGTTTACTGCAAAATTCACAAGATAAACCCTTTGGAAAAACACCATATACATCATACTTTTTCACTATCTCAGAACATTTTTGACGTAATGCTTGACTTGTTCCATCCTCTTCATATCGATTGATTTCTTCATCTGTATGATAAAAGATTACTATATGCTCAAACTCAAGTAATACTTTCCACACTTCATTGTGAGCTAGTGCATAAAGTTCCTCCTTTGCCATATTCAACGTCTTTTGCTGAATTTGATCTTCCATTGATTCATAACATACAAATACTCTATGAGAACCATGATATTCTGGATGTATATGATATTTTCTAGCAAGTCTTGCAAACTTATCTGCAAATTTTAGCTGAATCTGCTCAATATAATTATACTGATTACAAAAATCTTGATAGTCCTCCATACGAAAGAAAACAATCACTAAACGAAGTAAATCAGGCCTTGCATAATCACAGATATAACCATATATCTTTTTATCAAACTCATTCTTTACCCATTGCTCTAGTTCCTCATGCAGTGGACTTTTTACAACTTTAGCTTGCATTATCGCTAATATGCGGTCAAACTCCTCCTCTGATATAAACATAGGTTAGGTACCTCAACTTTCTGCATTAACTTTTATCATTCACCTTAGCCACTACATTTATTTAATTGTAATAGCACATCGAATTGATGCAATCAAACCCTTTCTTTTAACAATTCTTCTATCGTTTCATCACACCACTTAATGATACCATCACCCGATATAATTCCCCTTCTAAGTACTGCTTTGATAAAAGGAACTCGCTCCTTCGTTATCTCTTTGCTGTTCTCTAGCTTCTGCTGCATTCCAAGATATTTCTCCACATTTTTTTGATGAATATAAAAAAGGTTCCAAGTACCAAACCTTCCGTATACACTTTTTTACGAAAGTCCAATACTTGAACCCCCTTTATGAAACCTGTTATTTTAAGAAACGTAAATTTGTTGATCTTGGTGGATGTTCTCGTTCTGGTGAATACTGTTGCCAATAAACAGCTTCTTCGGTATACTGTGTTCTTGGTGCTTTTTGTTCAGCTGGATATCCAAATAAAACTATACTATTTACCGAAACATGAGAAGGAATATTGAAATTTTTGCGAACTTCCTCTTCATCAAATGCGCCTATCCAAACCGCTCCAAGCCCCATAGCCGTAGCCGTCAATAAAATATTTTCAATCGCCGCACTACAATCCATAACAGCATCGCCATCCCATTCCAACGGGAGATAGTTTCTATTTCCACAGACAATAAATGCTGCAGGTGCATTGTAATACTTACCATTGTTATGGTCAATACAAGTTTTTAGTTTTTTAACTCCATCCTCTTCATTCACGACTATAAATTCCCAAGGTTGCAGATTGCACGCTGATGGAGCTGCCATCGCCGCCTCAAGTAACATGATAATCTTATTATATTCAACTATTCTGTCATCTTGATAACAGCGAATGCTCCTCCTGTTATACATCACTTCCAACAAGTTTTGAACCATATCCATACTTTATCCTCCAAACAAATAAATTTCTTGAGGTTAAAGTTAATTTCCACATCGTTTAAAAACATTTTGCTTACTATTATCAGTACTTACTTTAACCCATAATAATTTTACCCCTGAGCGCTGACACTCTGGACAGGTCCCACGCCAATTCGGAATTGTTTTCACATGTTTTCCTCTTTTTGGTTTTGACATATCATTACCTCCAATCTAAGAGGTAATTATACATCCTTTATTCTTTTCTTCTGTTCATTTTATGCCCTTTTCTGCACAGCTTATCTCTAATAAGTATATTGATATTCTAATTCAAAATTTTATTCTCTAGTATATTCTCGTTCTCCCTCTCTTTGATGCTAAACCTTCTAAAATATCAAACATTGCCTGCTAGCAACATTGTTCTTTTTGAAATCAGAATTTAAGAAATCAATCCTCTTTGGCATAACCTTAATCAGATTCATCGGTTCTGCAAATCTTTTTAAGGATTCCAGTGGTATGTTTTTATATTCTGCAGCTTTTATATACTCCTTAGAACAATAGTCAACGATACATGCAATTCCCATAATCTGCATTCCCTTTACATTACCAAAGCCTCCATACCGGTCAAAGATTGCTAAACAAACATTCTTGTTGTTTTCTAAGCCAATAAACTTTTCTCCACCTTCTGAAAACATCCAAAAGGCACCATCATAATAAGAATATTCAATTGGCGTACACCGTACAAAGTCTCCTACTCCTGTAGCAAGCGCACAAGTATTATTTGCATGAATGTATTCTTCTACCTGTATCAATAAATCATCTCGATTCATTTTCACGCTTTTGGTATCCTTAGTCTTCCAGTAATTCGCTGCATGTTTGTATTGTTCACTTGTCATTATAGGCCTTCTTTCTTATTTTGACTATGCATCCATTCCGGTTCATCAGGTAATATATCAGCCACATAACAAATCAATCTAGCATAGGAATATAGATTATACTTCTTTTATTGTTGATACCATCTGAATGACATAACTTTATAACAGTTACATTATTATAATCCTCACATCCAATTTGTGTCAATATATGTGACTATCTTGAAGACTCTTTTAGCTTTTATCTATTAAAACCGTGAAAATGAATTTGAAAATTCTTGCATATATGGATTAAGGGCATACCGCTTTTTATCGCGGTATGCCCTTATATGTACTAAATAAGATTGGAACATATATGTTCTTTTTATGATCCCCACTATTCCAAATCCAAATTGATATGTTTATTTAAAAATTAAAGTTGTGGACCTGCGCTGATTAAAGCCTTTCCTGCATCATTGCCTGTGTACTTGTTGAAGTTTTTAACAAAACGTGCAGCAAGGTCTTTTGCTTTTTCGTCCCATAAAGCAACGTCTTCGTATGTATCGCGTGGGTCTAAAATACCTGTGTGAACACCAGGTAATTCTGTAGGTACTGCAAGGTTGAAGTAAGGAATTTTTTTCGTTTCAGCCTTTAAGATTGAACCATCTAAAATAGCGTCAATAATTCCTCTTGTATCTTTGATGGAAATACGTTTACCTGTGCCGTTCCATCCTGTGTTTACAAGGTATGCTTTAGCACCGCTCTTTTCCATTTTCTTAACAAGTTCTTCAGCATATTTTGTAGGATGGAGTTCCAAAAATGCCTGACCAAAGCATGCTGAGAATGTAGGTGTAGGTTCTGTAATCCCGCGTTCTGTACCTGCAAGTTTTGATGTAAAGCCTGACAGGAAGTAGTACTGAGCCTGTTCAGGTGTTAAAATTGAAACAGGAGGAAGTACACCGAAAGCATCTGCTGAAAGGAAGATTACATCCTTAGCATCAGGAGCGGTTGATACAGGGCGAACAATCTTTTCAATGTGGTCGATCGGATATGATACACGTGTATTTTCTGTAACAGATTCGTCATCAAAATCTATAGCACCATTTTCGTTAACTGTAACGTTTTCCAAAAGTGCGTTACGTTTGATAGCCTTGTAAATATCAGGTTCTGATTCTTTGTCAAGATTAATAACTTTAGCATAACAACCACCCTCAAAGTTAAACACTCCCTTGTCATCCCAACCATGCTCATCATCACCAATTAATAGACGCTTAGGATCTGTTGAAAGTGTAGTTTTTCCTGTACCAGAAAGGCCAAAGAAGAGAGCTGTGTTTTCACCGTTCATATCAGTGTTTGCACTGCAGTGCATGGAAGCCATACCTTTAAGAGGCAAGTAATAGTTCATCATTGAGAACATACCTTTTTTCATTTCACCGCCATACCATGTGTTTAAGATAACCTGTTCACGTGATGTAATATTGAATGCTACAGCAGTTTCTGAATTAAGACCGAGTTCTTTGTAGTTTTCTACCTTAGCTTTTGAAGCATTATAGCATACAAAGTCAGGTTCGAAGTTTTCAAGTTCTTCGGCAGTTGGAGTAATAAACATATTCTTAACAAAGTGAGCCTGCCAAGCAACTTCCATAATGAATCTGATAGACATTCTTGTATCTTCATTAGCGCCGCAGAATAGATCAATTACATAAAGTTTCTTATCTGAAAGCTGTTTCAGAGCGATATCTTTTATTTCATTCCATGCTTTTTCGCTGCAAGGATGATTGTCGTTCTTGAATTCGCCTGATGTCCACCAAACAGTATCTTTTGAGGTTTCATCCATAACAATGAACTTGTCTTGAGGTGAACGGCCCGTATAGATACCTGTCATTACATTTACCGCACCTAGTTCTGTAACCTGACCTTTTTCAAAGCCTTGCAAAGAGGGATCTGTTTCTGCAACAAATAACTCTTCAAATGAAGGGTTGTGAATAATTTCTTTCACTCCAGTAATACCGTATTTACTCAAATCAATAGATTTCATAATACTTAATACCTCTTTTCCTTTTTTATGTATATATTTTGACTGTTTTCTCTTACTTTGTCAAGCTTTGTATTGCGAAAATATAGAGTAACATCAAATGAAATTTAAATAAAGTTAACACATAGAAGAAAAAGGCTACATTGCTGTTTTCATCAAGGATAAGTTCAACTTAAGAAGTATTATGCAACAACCCCATAATTCATTAAAAGATTACTCAAAGTAGTAATTTTGATGAATACTAAGAGAAAACATTAATTGGAGGTAGCGATGCGAATCCTATTGGCTGAAGATGAGGTTAACTTAAATGACATCATTACAAAAACATTAAAAAAGCAACATTATACCTTAGACTCCTGTTTTGATGGAGAAGAAGCTTTGGACTATATAAAATTTGCTGAATATGATGCGGTTATATTAGATATTATGATGCCGAAAAAGAGTGGTCTTGAGGTATTAAAGACACTACGAAAAAACGGGAATAAGGTCCCCGTATTATTACTAACTGCAAAAGATAGCATTGAGGATCGAGTAAATGGACTCGATGCAGGTGCTGATGACTATCTCGTAAAGCCATTTGCAATCAATGAACTTCTAGCTCGTATTCGCGCATTATTAAGAAGAGAGAGTGGTAGGCAAGACCATTGTTATCATTTAGCGAATCTAACCGTCGATATCGATGCTCGGGCTGTTTATCGCGATCAAACAGAAATCAAATTATCCTCGAAAGAGTTTTCCATTCTTGAGTACATGATATGCAATCAAGGAGTTGTCCTTACTCGTGATAAAATTGAACAACATATTTGGAATTATGACTATGAAGGTGGCTCTAATGTTATTGACGTCTACATCCGTTATCTTAGAAAAAAAATAGATGATAATTTTTCTCCAAAACTAATTCATACAATCCGAGGTACCGGCTATGTATTAAAGGAGTAGTGCAATGAAACATCTTTCCATCAAAATGAAAATTACGCTTTGGTATACTTTATTTATGACAATCCTTATATTACTAATTCTCTCTCTATTGATTTCTATTAGTAATCAAAGAATCATTTCCAGCGCTAAGGATCAATTAATCAAGAATGTTACAAAAAGCGCTACTGAACTAGAATTTGAAGATGGTGTTCTAGAATTGGATGAGGATTTTAGTTTTTTAGCAAAGGGAATCTATCTTTCTGTCTATGATACCGATGGTACACTGCTTTATGGTCGTATCCCACCAGATTTTGATACTACCACTCCATTTTTGAAAGAAAATGTACGTAAATTTACTACTACCCAAAATATCTGGTACGTCTATGACCATCTTGATTCAGTAAAAGGCTATGGAAACCTTTGGATTCGTGGGATTGCCTCCCAGACACAAGGGGATAATGCAATACGTATACTCTTAGGGCTATCCTTAATTCTACTTCCTGTTTTTGTTTTATGTGTCGTAATTGGAGGTTACTCGATCACTAGAAGAACTTTATTACCTCTTTCTAAGATGACCGAAACGACCAAACACATCAGTTCAGGAACAGATTTAAACAAACGTATTCAACTCGGTAAAGGAAATGATGAAGTACACCAACTAGCTCGTACTTTCGATCATATGATGGATCGTTTAGAGGAAGCATTTGAGAACGAAAAACAATTTACCTCTGATGTTTCCCATGAACTGCGCACTCCTGTATCCATCATATCAGCACAATGTGAGTATTCATTACTAGAAGATATGAATAAGGAAGAAATGAAAGAACGATTTAAAATCATCTTAGAACAGTCAAAAAATATGTCCAACCTTATCTCACAACTTCTTACCCTTGCCAGATCTGACCAGAAACAGTTAAAGCTTCATCTAGAAACTGTGAATCTGAGTGAACTAGCTGAAATCATCGTAGTAGAGCAACGCCACTATGCTACGAAAAAAAATATAACACTCAAAACTGATATCACTCCCAATATCTTTTTTCAGGCAGATGAAACAATGATGATGCGACTTTTTATTAATTTAATATCCAATAGTATAACCTATGGTAAAGTTGGTGGTGAAACACTCATCTCGTTAAGATTAAATAAGAAAACAATCTTGGGATCCATCAAGGATAACGGAATTGGGATAGAAGAACATCATCTAGACAAGATTTGGAAACGGTTTTATCAAGTAGACCCATCCCGTACTTCACAAAAAGATAACGGTTCTGGTCTTGGTCTTCCTATGGTGAAATGGATTGTTGAAGCTCACGGTGGTAACATATCGGTTCAGAGTAAATTCGGTGTTGGCAGCACTTTTTCTTTTGAATTTAAAATTAATTAAAATTTTTAATGTTCCTTTCATCTTACTTTTATATAGTATAAGCACAAGTTACACAACAACAATAAAAAAGATTAAAGGAGAAAAGATTATGAAAAAGAAAATTGTAGGTACCCTTGTGATTGCAACTTTAGTAGGAAGCGTAATGCTTGGCATGACAGTAAGTGCCAACACAATGAACGCTACGAATCATAAACTCCAGACTCAACAAATAGATAATGTAACCGATTCTCATCAACAAAGTGAATCTACAACAAAGATTGAGAAAGAGAATGCAAATATAGGCCAAGAAAAGGCAAAGGAGATTGCCTTAAAACATGCAAATGTTAAAGAAGAAGATACTACAAACTTAAAGATCAAACTTGATATGGAAGATGGTATCAAGGTTTATGAAGTAGAATTTCGTGTTGGAGCAAAAGAATATGACTATGACATTCACGCTGTGAATGGAACGATCTTAAGTTATGATGTAGACCATGAAGACGACATCATTGACCATGATGACTACATTGACCATGATGACTACGATGACCATGATGATTACGATGACCATGATGATTACAATGATTCTTCTAATTCTTCTGCTTCAACCCAAATCATAAGTAAAGAAGAAGCAAAAAAGATTGCCTTAGAAAAAGTGCCAGGTGCTACAGATTCTAATGTACGAATCCATCTTGAAAAAGAAGACGGGTTACACGTATATGAAGGAACTATAAAATACAACAATACAGAGTACGACTTTGAAATCAATGCACACTCTGGTAATATCATCGAATGGGAAGTCGAATCAATCAATGCAGGCTAGGTTTATCCTATTAATACTGTATACATTCATGATTTAAATTTCTGATACTTCATCTTCCCCGAGACGTCGCCTGGCATAACTAAAAATAGGAACAACCAAAGTAATATTTTGAGTTGTTCCTGTTTTTACATAACGTAAATTCTTCTAAAATCCTTATGTATACAATACAAAGTCTACTACTCCTAGAAAAGTGCACATCCACTCATCGGTAGACTTATCTAACTACAATATTTGAATGTTTTACCTGATTTGTTCTAAAAGCTTCTCATATACCTGCATCGTAGTTTCTTCATTCTTACAGTTAAACACTACTGTCTTTTGGTTTCCATAATGAATCACAATAAACTTTTTTACATCTGAATTAACAAATAACTTATAGGATCCATAAGTTGAGTTTTCATAATTACCAAGATGATACGACAAGATATTAGCTCCATTCGTTCTAGTTCCATAAGTAATCGAAGTTGTTATCTCAACATCGTTGATTTCCGTGTAAGGTACATCAACACTATAAAAGATACCACCTGAGATTTTAATACTTGATTTGTTTTGTCTTACTTGAACTCCCTGTATTATCATAAATGCAAAAAATAGACCAAAAACAACTAAAAATCCGATTGTCACAATTGTTTTCGTACGACTCCATGGTTGAACTAATTTCAAAGTTTTCCCTCCCTAATTTAGAATCTTAATTGTGTAATTTTAACATAACACAGATCAATATTCAAACAAAATCAACCTTATGCCATGTTTTCTTCTTTCTGTGCTTCCATATAATTACTTCCCCAAGTATGAATCTTTAGAAATATCGGTCTTAAGCTCTCTCCTAATTCTGTCAAAGTATATTCTGTTTTCGGTGGTACCACAGGATAAACTGTCCTTGTAATCAACCCGTCTCTTTCTAACTCCCTTAACTGTTGTGTTAACATCTTGTCTGTTGCTCTTGATAACTTTTTATGTATTTCATTATAACGAAGTGTTCCATTCATAAGGTGCCATAGAATAACAACTTTGTACTTACCGCCAATTAAGGAAATTGTCATTTCCACTGGACAGGTAATCTCCATACATGCTTCAACCATCTCTTAACCTCCTCTTTTTCTCCTCTTTTTCTCCTCTTTTTCTCCTCTTTTCATCCTCTTTTCTATTCTATCTCTTTGGGTAGTATATTACAAAAAAGCGTATACTTGTAAAATCTTGGCTGTCTATATCATTATAATCATGGTTAACCAATATTACAATATATGGGAGACTTATTTTATAACATTTTCTCAGATTACCAAGGGATGTATGACTGTACGCTTCCATCATAAACTACTATACTTCTTTTATCTCTTAATTATAAGCACTACTGGACACACCTAAAAAACAGGAACAACCAAACCAATATTTGAGGTTGTTCCTATTTTTTATAAGAATTATCAGAAAAATTTTTTATGTCGAAACCATAGAATACAAGCCACAACCACACCCAAGCTAAGTAAAATCACGCCAAAATAACCATACCGGAAGGAGAGTTCTGGCATGTATTTAAAATTCATCCCATACCAACCTACAATCAAGGTTAATGGAAGAAAAATAGTAGTAACTACCGTAAATAACTTCATGATACTATTTAGATTATAGTCATTTTGTGCCTGGTAAGCCTCTCTCACCTGTGTTACATAATCACTCAAAAACTGTACACTTTGGGATAAGCGGTCGACACGGTTCGTAAATAGCTTAAAGTAACGTAGATTACTTTCCTCAAACAGGTCATTCTCATTCGCCATCAGTTCTTCTCCGATATTGACCAGCTGCTCATAATAGTTATGATATAAAAGTAGATTTTTTCGCATACTCAATAGCTCATCATTAAAATGCTTGAGTTCATTGTTAAGTACTCGCTTTTCCATCTGTCCAATACGCTTTTCTAGGTTTTCTAGGTCCAATGTATCCTCGCAGATTAACTTAGAGAAAAATCCGTGAACCACCTTTTCTAAGGTTGTTTTTTTTCCACTTTGAATCTTTAGTACATTCGTTAACGCCTCCATCGTACTTTTATCCTCATCATGAATATCTACAATCAAAAATAGAGATTTTTTAATATAGAATGCAATCTTATCCGGCTTTTTTGAGATATCCTTAGGGTCAATAATATTTAAGATGCCAAACGTATAATCATCATATACCATTAAAGTATTTTGTATATTTTTGCTTGTGCTATGACATGCATCTACCGTCTGTTCCGAAAACTCTAGATTTTGATAAGAAGCTTCCAGTTCCTTTACCGTAATCATCCCAATATTGATATTATCCCTGGAAAGTTGTTCATACGTAAGCTCTTGCAAGTTCGGAACCAATTCATAGAACATGATTTTTCTCCCTTCCGATGGCCTTTATCCATATGTTTTCCATAAATCACTTAAATTACTTATTCCATAATATCTTTCTCTTTCATGTTGATTGTAATATACTTACCTTCTTCAGCCATCTCTTATACTCCTCTTTTATACTATCTATTTGGGTAGTATATTACAAAAAAGTGCATACTTGTAAAAATATCAACTCTTTATATAATTATAATCATAACCAATATTACATAGGAGGTTTATTTTATGACATTTTCTCAACTTACCAAGGAACGTGTATCTGTACGTGCTTATGAGGAAAGACCTGTAGAGCAAGAAAAACTAGACAAGATTCTAGAGGCTGCAAGAATTGCACCAACTGCTGCAAACTTTCAACCAGTTCGTTTATTTGTTGTACAAAGCAAAGAAGGTCTTAATAAAGTGAGCATAACAGCTAATATCTTCCATGCGCCTGTTGCAATCATTGTATGCGCAGATAAAACAAAAGCCTGGGTAAGACCAGTTGATGGTATGATTACAACTGACATCGATGCTTCTATTTTGACAACTCATCTAATGTTAGCAACAACGGAACAAGGACTCGGTTCTGTATGGATTTGCTATTTTGACCCGAATGTTCTAAAGAATGAATTTAACCTTCCAAAGGAACTAGAACCAATTAATATTCTTGCGCTTGGTTACAGTGCACAACCTGCTCCTGATCCAAATCGACATACCATAAGACGTATGAAAATTGAGGAACTAGTTGAATACATATAGTATCCTAATAAGATATTAATCTTATCTTTTTCTAATGCTAATTCACAACTAGCATTAGAAAAACAGTAGTGACTTATAGCCATAGCTGTAATTATCCATCAATAATCTCCTGCTCCAACTTAATTCTATGTTCCAACATACAAAACAGCACATCACGATCATTCCTAAAAAAATGATCCTCTATTAATCGTTTTATCTCGTTAACATCATTTGTGGTCAATTTCTTAGCATAGGACTGATATTTCAACAATGTTTCCTGATCCATTCGATATGTTTGAAATGGAATATGAGTTTTTTTGCATAAATCTCGATAAATCTTAAATCCTCCTGCATCAATATCTCCCCAGTGAAGGTATAAAATATCCCCTGCGGATTGTGCAATCTTAAGAAGCATCAAACGTCTGGCCCTATTATGAAAACCTGCTAGATAAACAATCAAAGTATCCTTATCTTCATATCGATGAAATGTAGTTAAATTCTCAATCGTTATCACTTTAACTACACCTGCTAGCTCAAAAGAGATTGATTCAACATCTTGACTATTAACTCCAATTCCATGTGGAAAGTTAGCAAGTATAATCTTACTTTCCTTTAAAAAAATTGTTCCCTTGCCTTTCAGAAACACATAGGAAGGATTCTTCATTATATTAAATTCTGCTAATATATCAGTACATTCCGAAAGTTCTTTTGATCTTTTGTCAAAATCAAGAATGATTCGAGTAATTTTTGTAGTAAGTGACTCTAATTTTTTTGAGTCGCCAAATAATAAGATTGATAATTCTCTTACATAACATTCACCAACATTATTAAGTACCCCTTCTAGACCATAAAGCAGTTCCTTGATTGAAGATAAATCTTCAATATTTATATATTTTTTTACACTTTCATTATGTCGAATTTGATTGATAATGTAGGAGCCAAATGCTTTTCCTGTGTCACTCTGATAGTTATAATTTGCAAAGAAATCAATACAACATTCATGGATTTCTTGTTGTCGTACTCGCCTTACGTAATCATAAGCTTTATCAATGGAATCTTGATTTAGAATCACCTTACTAATTACATTTTGACGTAGCTTATCTTTCCATACAATCGTAGTAAGACCTTTGTGTTCTAATTCCTTCATCATCTCATGGATTTCTTCATAAGCATTGGAGTTTTCATCGAAATAGATTGGTAAGTTTTGTTTAGTAAACTTATAATCAATACTCACCTTTCTTGAATTCGTCTCAGTATATACCGAACTATGCTCATACTTATCAAGTAAAGCATTGATAATAACCTGATCATACGCCTTCATAGGAATACCTCTCAACATAACTAGTTTCATTATCCTTTAAAACTAATAATGTATTATGAATTGATGGTGCAATGTATTGAATCTTATCTGGTGGAGCCGCAACAATGATCTGAAGATTTAGTTGCTTAAAGAATTCTAGAACACCTGCAATTCGTTCATCATCCATATTATTAAATGCCTCATCAAATAAAATTAATCCAATTGACTCACCACCGATGCTATTACTATACAGCTGTAAAAAGGAGGCTGCTACCGTAACATAGAAAGGAGTCTGTGTCTCCCCACCACTCTTTTCTTCACACACTTTGGAATAGTAGGAAAAGCTTCCATCTCCATGATCAATCTTTATATCATAATCCATATATGAACGATAGTCTGTAAATTCTTCTAATACTTTGGTACTATTTTCACCTTCAGCAGTCAGTTTTTCAAATAACTCTTCAATTACCTCACGATGCGTTTCATTAAAAATACCAGAAAAGATAGAATTCCCCTCCATTAAATTAAAATCATCCATAATCATCTCATAATACATACTGTATTTTTTACTTGGTGAAAATTCAAACTTGTACTTTTCTGAACCAAAGGTAATATTCTCTAGCGCCTTATTTAAAAGTTTCATCTCACCATGAGCTTTTTTAATATTTTCTTGAAGTTTTGACAAAAACTGCTCACGAAACTCTTCTTCTGCTATTTTCTTTGCTTTTACCACTTGTTCCTGATACTTGAGTATCTCTGAATTATTTAACTTATCATACTCATCAGAGAAACTAGAATATCCCTGCAGAGATGCTTCTGCACCAAAATCATGCTGAGATTTATATTCATTCATTTTTGTAATTAAATCTACCGTTGCACTTTCTTTCATTGTATGATTTCTAGCACGAGCCTTGTCATAATCTTCTTTTAATTTATACATATCTTTTTGATTCAAAAGTTCTTCAAAATCCTTGGCTACGTGATTAAGATCATCCTGAATCATTTGCTCTGCAGCTTTTAATTCCTGCTCAAGTTCCTGTATCTTACTCTGATAATTTTGAATGCTTTCTTTAGAAATTAGAATCGTCTTCCCACAACTCCCAATCTCCATATCACAGTTACGTATCTCATCCACTAGTTTCTTAATCTCTTCTTCTATACTTTCTAACTGTATTTGTTTTTCGATGTAGGTTGCATTCTCTTTTAGAGTCTTTTCGTCTATCATAGCCTTTTCTAAGGTATTAACCGTATATTTGTACTCAGCATATTTTGTAACATTATATTTAATCCCTTGTTCGTAATCGGTTGCAATACAGTCTTTTACATTATTCAGAATAGCTATTTTTTGCTTATACTCAATAATATTCTTCTCATATTCTTGTAAACGCTGTCTCTCCTGTTCTAGTTGTACCTTATAAGCTTCCTGTCCAATAAAAGGCACTTCGTAAAGCTTAGGAGCAATCGCACTAACCACATGATTTTGATACTTCATACAACCTGGTGTGATTGCTACCTCGTGAAGTTTTAACTGCTCTTCTTTCTCACAACAGATGACCTTACCAAGTACCATATTAATATACTGTTTTGCATAAATACTCTCAGAAGTGACACAAGCTGCTAAAGAATCTTCCTTTACTTCATCATATACCTCTAATTTTGCGGTATTGATTAAGCCTACTCCATACAATTGCTCTCGTTCTTTAAGTCTTTTGTATATGCTGAGTGCCCAATCAAAATCATCAGGCTCAACTAGAAGATAGAATCGCTGTGTATTCAGATATCCCTCAATTGCATTGGTCCACTTTTGTTTTGTTACCTGTAATAATTCACATAGAATTCTTGGCTCGATATTACGATTTAACTTTTGAAATTCAGCTTTGATTGCATGTAATAACCTTAGCACAGAAGTTGGATAATTTAACTTCTTTTGTTCTAATCGCTCAATAATCTGCTTACTATCCTTTTTCTTCTCGTTTTCCTTCGAAAGATTATCATTTAATTCATATAATTGCTTTCGAATCTCTTCTGCCCGTGCATTTTTCTCCTGAATTAGCCGTTCTACAAGATACGAGGCAGTCGCATAGTCGGAACAATCTTCAATTCTTTCAAAACAAGCAATATAGTCATTGAGTAATTTAAGGAAGGAAACAATCGACTTTGTTTGATCAATCTCTTTATAGTAGTTTGTTAATACTGTTGCTTTCTTTAGAGAATTCCTAACCTCGATATTAAGAGATTTTTTCTCATCTACTAAACGTTCCAACTTATCCTTTAATCGCTTAATTTCTTCTTGGATTTGTTGTAGTGCACGATATTCGTCGCTGCCTTCAAGTTCAACCTTTAGATTCGTTCTCTGCTTGTCCTTAGAATCTCTTTGTTGCTCTCTTACTTTTTGTTTTTCATTCAGCTCTTTCATCTTAAGTTCATTTTGCTTAATCTTATTCGATTCATGAGCAATTCCTGATTCATTAATCACTACATTAACTCTTGCAATGTAATACTCATAAACTTTTTCACGCCTTAGATAAGTCTGTACTTCTTTATACTTCTCATTAATCTTCTCAAGTCTTAATAGCTTAATAGCAATCACCTGAAGAATCTTTTCTAATTCTTGATACGTACGAACATTCTCTTTCAATTCCTCAATGTTTACTTCTTTTTTATCTAACACATAAGAATATACAAAGTCCTTAATATCATCAATTGGCTTAAAAGCAAGTGATTTCGGAATTAATTCAAAGAATTTATCATCAATTCGCCCAAAACGATTTTTAAACTGTTTCCTTGCATCTGTCTGAATCTTTGTCACAAGTTTTAGATTCTGCTTATTTACTACTTTAAAATTGTCAATGTTGCGCGGAGTCATTCCTTGAAAAAACATGGAATCCTCTAACGGTAATCCCTCAAGATGGTACCAAACGGTTGTTGGTTCTTTCTCTGGGACAGCAGAATCCACAACCGCTCCTAAGATAAAATATTTTTGTTTGGATTCTTCAAAAAATTCCAAAGCTACATGTGCTGTAACAAATCCAGTTCTCTCATATGGCCGATTTTCCCGCCCCGTCTTACATCGTACATAACCATCTAGTTTACGTTTCCCATTTTCATGAGCCGCTTTATTAAAATGATTTTTTGATGCTGTAATAACGAACTGTATTGCATCCAAGATGGTTGATTTACCAGCCCCATTCTCGCCTGAGAGCAACGCCGACTGATCGAATGTTATCGTCTCATTAAAAAAACGATGCCAGTTAATCAATCTCACTCTCGTCAGTCTCTTCATGATTGCTCTCCTCCTTTTTATAAATCTCCATCTTTTTATAAGCCTCTTTAATATCATCTACTCGAATTGCCATTAGAATCGAATCATATATCAAAATTCTAGAATCTTCTTTTGTTAAGTCTTTATCCAACGGCTCGATTAAGTTAAACTTCTTAAATAACTTTAATGTATTATTCATCGTTGTTTTATCGATTAGTTTTTCCCGAATCTTTAACGCCAGATACTTATCTTGAATCTCTCCAACATCAATGATGACATCATTGGATAAGGACAATTCACTTCTCTTCTCATCGTACAGAATTCGCAATATAATTAGTATAATCGATTCAAATAGCTTTAGATTCAATCGATTGGTATTCTCTTGATTTACCATTTGTACAACACCATACTCTTCGTTGATATCTAATCGATATCCTAATACTTTAATATACTGTTCAAAGATAAGACGATATCTCAGAATAAAGTAATAGTCACTCTTGGTTGTCTCGTTCTTTTTAATAACAAAACAGTTTGCAAACAATTGATTACAAATACGTTTAAATGTTGTTTGTTCTAAGTTCGACATTCCTTGTAGAAACTCCATAAAATCCCCCTAATCTTCTATACTCTCCAAATCTCATAATCCCGAAATCGATAACCATTCACACTAATGACTTCTTTGACCTCAACACGATATCTCATCCGTTTTCTCTGTCCATACAATCGGATATAGATTAGCTTCATAAAATCTTCCTGCGTTATGATTGGAAATTCTGAAGCACGCATAACTTTCTTATCCTTTAGAACGGAATCAACATACTTTGTAATCATATCAATACTTAATACTTTCGCTAGCTTTTCTTCCATTTCGTGGCGTTTTACTAAACGCATCTCTTCATCAATTTCAACCACTTTCATCTCTTCTGGTTCAAATTCTTTTCTCCCTTGTAATGGAGTGTACAAAGAACTCTCATCCATAAAAGTACTAGAATATAAATGAATCATAGAATCAATAAACTCAAACTCATAAATAGAATTTAGATCAAGAGAATCTTGATTTATATGTTGATTGAGATATACCAAAATATCTTTTAGCTGACCTTTCACATCTTCACTACTTGAGAGAAGAAACTTTGCTCGATTGACTGCTGCCTTCTGATATTGGGTACTCTTTTTATAGATTTCTGCTAAGATATCATCCATATGATTAAAAGCATCAATAATGTTGCTTAATGTATTATAAACATATTCCTCTGCTTCTTCTTCTGATAGCTCCTTCACCTCAGCAATATCATGAACAGCAGCACTTATATAATTTTCATCATTTTGCTTTTTTAATAATCGCTCTATGATCTCAGGACGGAATTTCGCTACATTGTCTGACGTCAACAAGCGATGATATGCTTTATCAATAATATTGATCATATAATCTTCAAATAAAGTTTCCATGATTTGAGCCACCGTACTATGTTTCGTCAAATCATCGATATATTTTTTTATATTAGAATTTAATGTCTTTAAACCGGTAATCAACTTATCTGTATTTTCATAAATTTGAATGAATGCAATACCCGGTTTTTCTGTATCGGAAAAGACCAAATGATAAATCACATATATGTATCCTTGATATTCGATCTTTTCCTGTTTTGAGATACTAATTAGTGACTTCATGATTTCTACGGCATAGTCATAAAAATTCACTTTCTGTTCGTGACTTTTATTTGTTTCTATATTGATCCAACCACATTCCTGAAGTCTTCGAATCATGTAGTTAGCCTTTTCTCTATTATCAGAATTATCTAATCCAACTTCAAAATCCTCACATTCCAATTCTAATGATAAATTGGAGTCAAAATAATAAATCAATTCATCAATCACTGCTTCACGTGACACACCAAATGACAATTGATTATTCATAATTCCAAATATTTTCTCTAAGCATTCCCAATATACTCTTTTATTCAGACTCGCTAAGATGCTAAAAAAGCGCTCCGGTATAACATCAAATATCATATCATGACCTTTCTATTGTTATTTCTGTATTTATCTAACATCTATATAATAGCATATAATCGTTATTTATGTATACTTGAAACATTAAGAAGTTTGTGTCTAGTAGAGCGTTTCGCTTTATTTCCTACTTTCTCATACACAGCAGAAATAGAAGCCAAAAAAGTCCCAACCAATAAAGATTAGGACTAATCTGTATTCATTGTTATAATTGATCCATTGCTATCGAGTATCGCAACTTTAAAATAGGTATCATAAAAAACCTGCTTTTACTTGTACATACTTTGTATTATAATAAAGATAAGGTTGTTATAAAAAAGTACAGAACATAAGAACAATTGAGATAGGAGAAATAAAATGGAATTTTATTATCGCTTATTTGAAGATAATACATTTTGTGTTACCTCATATAAAGGAAATGAGACACATGTAGTAATTCCAACTACGAAGAATATTACTATTCTTTATGATGACTTATTTAAAGGACATGCAGAAATTATCTCTGTAAGTATCCCAGATACCGTAACCAATATTGGTGGCTTTGTATTTGATGGCTGTATCAATTTAAAAGAATTAAAGTTGCCTCCGAACCTAATAAATTTGTGGCAGTATGCCATGACTCGATGTGGCATTGAATCCATTACCATTCCCGGCAGCGTTCCCTCCATAGTTCCTTTTACCTTTAACCAATGTAAGAATTTAAGAGAAGTATATCTTAAGGAAGGCACCACGAAAATATGCGGTTGGGCCTTTAAGGATTGTATCTCATTAAAAACAGTGTATCTTCCAAAAACACTAACTGATATAAGTAAGAATGCATTTGAAGGTTGTGAAGACATTACCTTAGAATATTATTAACACACTTCTCTTCCTGCTCGTAGAACATTTTTTGAGCTTTTCTAATTCTGCACTGTATTTGAAATTGATGTGGTGTAAGTCCTACTTCTTTTTTAAATTGGAGTATCATATGAAACGAACTTATACATATCTCGTTTGACATATCTTCGATAGAAATTGATGTTTCTGGCACTTCTAATAGCTTATGCTTTAGGTCCTTAGAATAATTGTCATTTGTTATGTTCTTTAATTTATTCGCTAATAACAATATCAATCCATCTGATAAAAGTTCTGAATATCTAGCTGCAATTTCCTTTTCGCCCAATAATTCATTTAATTTTTTTCTATCATTAATTTGATATTATCAATATCTTTGCGAACTAAATAATCTTGATGAATACAAAAACTAAGCATTGTATATGAACAATCACTAAATAGCTTTATGGAATGCGGTACATTCATTGGGATTGTAAAGATACTATCTGATTTACATACAAGTTTTTCAGTATTAGTTTCAATTATAATTTCACCATTAACAACAATCCCCATAGTATAATGTTCAGCATGAGTATGTAAAGATAAGCAGTATTAACTTTATTAAGCAGTACAATATCTATTGTATTATTGTTACTTGGAAAATAAAATACATTTTCGTTATTAGCCATTATGCTTTTCCTTTCTCTTTTTTATACATGACACATGCTCAACTTTAAATAATCACGTGCTTTCAAGACATCTTACACGCCTCGTAATCGCGCCTCAATATCTGATGCTGTATACAAAACATCTGTTACAATAACTTTATCACCACGAATTGTATAGAATACCGAATAATTATCTACAAGCATTCTTCTTAATTCCATTCTCTTCTCCGGTTCAGATTCCATAATTCTAAATCGTTCTGGAAAATTAACTAATGTCAAAATCTCGTCGGCAATTCGATTATATTGTCCCATTGCATTTTCAGGTGAAAGCAAATCTATCGCAATATAATTATATATATCCTCCATATCCTGCAATGCTTCCCTTGTAATCTCAACCTTATATTTCTCCATTAGTGCCTCTCTCTAAATGCTGCAAATGCACTAGCTGCATCCTCAACATTCCCTTTCTCAATATCCGCATAGCCTTTTTCCAATTTTTGATGTATCTGTGATACGGACATCGTATCTGTATTCACAGAATTAGCAGTCTTCGGCAATACAACAGAAAAAGGAATTCCCCCTATCAATGATATTTGTTTCAAGTACATATCTATTGCTGTAGCCATTGGTATTCCTAATTGAGCAAGTACATTTTCTGCGTTTTCTTTTACATCAGGATTGACTCTTAAATTTAATGTTGTCGTTTTTCCCATAATAAACACCTCCATTTTTCTATATTGTAACGCATTTTGCGTTACAAGTCAATCTATTTATGATATATACTTCCTATGAGACAATTTTAAACCTTTTCATCCGGAATAGTATCTTTTACAACAATTGCGGTTTTCACCTTATGAATTCTTTTCATCGGACTTTTAATTATATAATCTTCTAACCAAGAAAAGAGAGTGGAAAGGCTTCTGCGAATATTATCAATAGTTACCTTTCCACAATTATTTATTGACTGATACTCAACAAGATATTTCCGTAGCAGTTCGGTAGTTATCTTTACCACTGGAATGTCAATTGTTTCTAGCATCTTTTCGATATTACACCTATAATAACGTATTGTTTTGTCGGAACATCCTTCTAGGTGCTTTGCAGTCAAAAACATATCCAGAAATTCTTCGTTACCGGTTTGCAGATAATCAGAGGTCTTATTCTCAGATAATCTGTTTACTAACACTTCCTGTAGTTTCTAATCTTACTTACCTCATTACAATCATCGCTTACGATTCGTATCATTCCCCACATTCCCTGCTCAATATCCCAAGTAATATTGGCTGATTGATACATATAATCCCCAGGTTGTTCCTCAACATACTCTGAGTAGTCTAGTAACTTTCGTTCAAACGTATTTCCAGCAGATATCGCTGTCGTTGTCCCTTTGATTCGTGATGATAGATAGTTGGAATCCTCATATGCCAAATTATTGTGAATCGCTAAGGACGTAGCACGTGATCGATCTCCTGGCATAATAACATTCATTACCTTAGAATCACCACTTCTTGCATAGAAAATAGGCGTTGATGCATCTCCATTAAACTCAGGAAGAGATGCAAAGACCTCACTTACAACATCATTTACTAACAAACGATTGTAAAATGGTTCGGATCGTAGGTTATACCCCTTCATACCTTGATCTTCTGTATCAAACATTTCTGACGTTGGCTCTACGGTTGGTTCAAAATACATTCTAGGAAGTAACCTTCCTTCCTTATCTTCCAAGTAAATTCCATTGTGTGGGATAAGAGTAAACTGTCGATACGTTGGTAAAAAGAAATTCTCAATGATCAGCTGATCACCCATAGTGGCAGGTTTACCAGTAAAATTATCTCTCGCTAACGATCCTGGTGCGATGCAATTGATAGCTCCAAAGGCTCCATGTTTTCGGTGATTCATCGTATCCACCAAATCAACCAAAAGCGCTTGCTTTGCATCCTCTGGATAGTACCATTGATATACTACGGTCTGACCTGGACTTACCGTTTGATCTGGATTGTATCCAACCGTTACGCCATCCGAGGTTCTAACATCATAGATAGCTCCACTACTATGCAAACCAATTCGATTACTATATGGCCATGGACGTTGAACCGGAACTTCTGGAAATTGCGGAATCTCCAACTGTAAAGGCAATAGATTCGTCAACGTTATCTCCAAGCCTTCTCCCGCATTCACGGTAAGAATCAGAGGTTTTGGATTGATTTCCCCACGGATTACTTTGTTAGCATCCTCATATAGCACATAAGTGATACCATACGGGTCATGATCTAGGAACTTATTATATACAATGTCAGTATGAACTGCTGCTATATGATATTTTTGTATCCTTAATCCTTCTGAAAATACACTCTTAGAAACTTCATCCGAGGCAATTTGTATTGCTTTCTCCTTCTTCTTTCTACATTTACACGTTCTCAACTTTTTACGATCTCCCAATTTGTGTAAACATCTCTTTCGTTTACCATGAACTCTTAGAATTCCCCATACACCTAACCACAAATCATCCATTCCACCAGAGTAATATAGTACATCGAAGTCTTTTTGTGGTTTATTATTTTGGACACCTTCTAATTCAAATTG
Organism: Bacillota bacterium; assembly: GCA_023410575.1. Classification (GTDB taxonomy): domain Bacteria; phylum Bacillota; class Clostridia; order Lachnospirales; family Lachnospiraceae; genus Lachnoclostridium. The sequence goes on from JAEYPP010000015.1 coordinate 99,165, forward strand.
GAAGGTATATGCTTCTGATATCCCAATATGCTGTTCTTGAACTCGACTAGAATTCACATTCTTGTATTCTTTGCGCCATTGATATCGGTTAAAATTAATGGCATGAGATTCTTCATGCGATCCATCTAATAATCGTATTCGAACTGGATCTCCAACATATCCCTCAAAAACAGGAGTCCAAGGATCCCCATGAACATAAGAACTAAATACATCGGCTGGATCACCACCTCGAATCTGGAATGGAGCAGAGGCATAATTAAATGCCATAACACCAAAATCATCCATTACACCTGGCCTTTCTGGTGGGTTCAGAGGCCGTTTGCAACCATCATAGGCTGGTATCCAGTCTGCCACTGCCAAGTTAAACTCCCTAAAATTCGGAATAAATGGATTCTCTATCGCTAATTGTGTACCTGCTAATGCTTTTTTACCCGTATGGCTGTCTAGGAATTTAGACCCTTCTGGTTCTACCACCAACGCTGCAAATAATCCATGTAACTGATTACTAAGTGCATATAGATGATCATGGAAGAAACATGCCCTTAATTCCATATCTGAATACCAACGATATACTACGGTTTGACCACAAGCTGCACCAGTAAAGTAATTCCATCCTGTATTTGCTCCATCACTTGACAAGATATCAAACTTAACTAAGTGAACATGAGTGGATGAAAATAATGTTTCAGTTAATGTTTGAAAAGCATTTGGTCCTATTTGGTTTGGTAATTTATTCGTAAAATGTATCTCGATGTTCTCATAAGGAAGTGCATGGATAAAAAGTGGCTCTGGTTTTTTTATACCACATCGAATTGCTTCTTCGTCTTCTTTTAGGACATAGATCCTTCCCTCCGGATCATGCCAATTTGCTTCATTGTATTGGATTGGAAGTTGTATCGCTACGATATCGTATCTACGAATCTTAGCTCCTTTTTGTACAGGATTTACAAACAATGCACCAGGCTGACAATCTTTTACCAGAGCATTCCGTTCTAAATCTGTGATTGGCAATTCTCGACACCACCCAATCGGCGGAACTGGTGCACATTCTCCAACAACTCCTGGGATGAATAATGGAAAGCCTGGTCTTTCTTTCGTTGGTTTTGGTGGTAATGGTAGGTCAGGTAGTGGGATTAATGGGGTAATCACTGTATGATCCGGATAATGTCTCGTTCCATCTTCTAATACATTATGGATGCGGTGAATTCCCCACATTCCCTCATCAAAATGAGGATAAAGATGACAGTGATAAATCGTATCACCGTAAGCTTTTTGTAAGCTTCCCGCTCCATAGGCAACATCAAAATCATATACTTCTCCTGGTCCAATCGCGATCGAATCTAGATAATCAGTACCTGGATCTTGTCGAATGCTATTCCACTGTTGTAAATGAAGGTGAAAAATATGTGTTTCTTGCATTCCTGCACTGATTGCATACCAACGAATTGGATCGCCGACATAAGCTCTTGGAAGTATCGTAGGTGGTGGATCGCCAAATACCCAAGAATCATGGTGAACTTCTTCTCCCGTACTGTTTTGATCAACAATTCCTTGCTCTATGAGATTAAGCCTGTTTCTCATTGGCTCGGAACGATAATTAATCGAATGTGTCATCCCTATCATATTCATCATTGGGTCCCATGCTAGCTCACCACATCGATTAATGACTGATGTTTCGTCATGAAATAGAGTTACATACTCTCTAAAATCAGGCAAAAACGGATGATGGATGTCAGCAAAAACACCACTATGCAGCTCTTTTCCTGATTGAGGATCTGTCCACGTACTTCCTGGTGCCTCCACGATGATAGCTCCAAATAATCCATGAATATTGCTTCCGATTTCAGAACTTAAAGGATTTCCCAAATCAGAGAAAAAGTAACCTCCCATTGTTGTAGCTTCCCATTGAAACACATGTGTTTTTCCAGGTGGTACGGTTGTATTTTCATTACATCCAACAAAAGCCCCATCGGATGACTGAATCAATCCTGGTAACCCCTTCAAATTGATGGATGCTGGAAAACATAATTCATTGGTAAGACATATTTCTATTGTATCATACTGGTTCACCCTTAGAACAAGCGGCTGTACCAAATCAACATAAGTCCCGGGACAATTTTTTACCTGCCACTCAACCATACTTTTAAACTCATTTAATACATACATTAAGCCATTGGGATCATAATCACCGTATTTGTTATACACGATGTTAAGCTTAATTGCAGTAACATCAAAATGTCGAATCATACAACTACCTCCATTCTCTACCAAACTGTAGGTATTTTGCACTCATCATTTTCTATAAAAAATGCAGAAATCGCATCTTTTCTAATGTGAAATACACGATCCTTAAGTGGTAACGGAATGCCAAATTCAGCCTTCACATTGATATAGTCTTTGTCTAATGACACGAGGATGCCTACTAAAAAAAATGGATAAGCCTCTGTCATAACAAGAATCTTACTTTTAGTTTGAAACGTCCTATCTTCCATAGCTCTCCCCCTTAATAGATCGAAATACGAGTATCGTAATCAAACTCCATAAACCAAGCAATTTGCTTGATTGGAATGATCAATGGAGTTGGAAACACAAATTCCTGAGCATTCTGCATCTTAATATTAACATGTTTCAAATAGACATAATCAGAAGTCACATGCTCTAAGATTGCAACCATCAAAGGTCGAAAGGTCTGATTTAAGATGGATAGCTGCACTGGCTTTAGTGAAAATAGTAACTCTTTGTTTCGGTAATATCCCAATAGCTTAGTGGTGATTATTCTTTCCTCTTGACCCATCTCTATCTTATCTTTTTCATCCATAACTGATTCATATTCCTGTTCCATATTACTCCTCCCACCTTTAATGTTCTAGTTCCACTTCACTTTGCTTAATTATGATATCTCCATCCTTCACAGTACCCCCAATGCATATCGTTTCATCCATCAATGGAGCTGAATAGATATAGAACTTAGCTTCCTTTTTCTTAGTTGGTGTACTTGCATATACCGTTAACTCTCTTGAACTTTCTGTATTAGGATCATCATAATGAAAAATCGCAACCATTTTTTCTTCCGTTGCTGCGTGATAGGCTTCTAGTTGATCAGAAACAAGAATCACATTCCCATATTGATCCTCCACTCTAAGTCTACCGAACACATCTAGCAATTTTCGATAGATTTTAATTTGAAATCTTACCTCGCCACTAGAATCATCATCACATGAGCGATTAACAAATCCCCATCCAATCATAAGATCTTGATAGTAGGGTATCTTGGGAACATCACATACTTCTGGAGAACAGACTGGTGCAAATACCCCATTACACATTTGGTTATCCATACACTGAACCTCCTTTCATAATATAGCTTATGACAGGATTCTACTTAATGTTACAAAATCTCTCTTATTACACCCCCTTATTACAACCCACGAACGGAATAGATTATTCACAGATACAAATGAATCAAGATGTACAAAGTAAAATGGTGGGCATAAGAAAACTTTACCACCTAATTATTGACGTTAATTTAAATTGGTTCTATAATGAACATGTTCATATAAAACTTTACATAGGGTGATGCGTATGCCAAAGATTATCTCTGACTTAAATTCAATGATTTTATCAGCTGCCAAAGAGGAACTATTACTACATGGATATACTACGTTAACCATTCGAAAGATTGCAAAAAAATGTAATATCGCAGTTGGCACGATGTATAACTACTTTTCTTCCAAAGATATGTTAGTTGCTGAGATTATACTATATGATTGGAATCACTGCTTGTCACTCATGAAAGAAGAATCGGAACAAGCATCTGATATCTATTCTGCTCTTTTTGCAATCTATGATGTACTTAAGAAGTTTCGTGAGAACTATAGCTGCTGTTGGGACCAATACGCAACACAGGCAAATGGAAGTTTGGTTGTGAAAGAAAGGCATAAAATGCTAAGTACTCAGATATCTTCTATTATTACCTCATTGCTTCTTCGATTACAGATTAAACCCGATGACTATTTAGCTGAATTTACTGCAGAGATGCTTCTTATGTTATCCAACGACGATTCCTTTTGTTTTGAACAACTAAAAGAAATTTGTCATCGTCTTTATCCAAGTAAATAAAAGGAGGTTGTATTATGAGTAGTTTTAAGAATCTTAGAATTGTTGACAACTTTTATCAAACATCCGCTTTTTTGCCAATGCCAACCGTCATGATTAGTACCTTAACTGAGGACGGCTTAACATCTCTTGGCGCTTATTCTTTGATCCAGCCATATTACATCGCAGGTAAGGATTATTATGCTATGCTTTTATGTGCACGTAATTCTTCCAATACCGCTCATCATCTTTTAAAGAATGGTAAATGTGCGTTAAATTTCATTCCAGATAAGAAAAAGTATTTTAAAGAAGCAGTCCGTATGGGGTTTCCAGGTGATACTCCAAAAGAAAAGATGAAGGACTGTATCTTTACCTTAGAAGACGGATTGATGGCTTTAGAGCATCCAGAAGAGCTATTTCCACAAGTCGTGGCAGAATCTTATCAAGTATTCGAATGTACTTGGATGCGACATCTAGATGGTGCTGATAAGGATCTTCCAGGTGAATTGAATGGATATGAGCCTCCATATCATGATTTCAACGGAATTACTTCGAAGTTCGGAGCTCATTTCATACTTCGCGTCGATAAGATTCTTATGAAACCAAAGTATTACGATTCGATCATCAATGGTGTACGTGCAAAAGGCTTTCCTCGTGTTCCGGTAGATTACGGTTACCGTGACAGTAAAAACTTTTGGTACACTTCATTTAAAAAACCTATTCCCGAGCTACTACCAATCCGTGAAGGTAACTTAGACTCCGTCAAATATGCAACGAATCGTATGGATGATAAGATAAAATTTACAGAAGGTGCTTGCAAGATGATGGTAAAAATTCCGAGAATCTTTTTACCGACTGCCCTAAAAGGTTGCATTGCCTGGGCACGAGAGCATGACGTAACTTTAATTACCGAAGAACATATGCAGATGATTAATGATAAACGCGCCAAAGAAAAAAAGCGTGATTAAAGGAGGGGGCACACATGAAAGTTGTATTAGTCGGAGCATTCGGAAAACTTGGAAGTGACATTTTACGAAAGCTCGTACAGAACAGACACGAAGTCATAGCAGCTGATTTGGTCATTCACGAATTACCTGATCTATCAACTGGATTTACTTATAGAAAAGTTGATATTACAAACAAAGAGGAACTTACCGGATTATGCGAAGGTGCTGACGTTGTGATTACAACGGTAGGACTTACCTCCTCTTCTATAAAGGTGACCAACTATGATATTGATTATCAAGGAAACTTAAATCTCTTAGAAGAAGCTTTACGTGCCAATGTGAAACACTTCGCTTATATTTCCGTTCTAAAAGCCGATGGCGATGCGTCAGTTCCAATGTTACATGCTAAGTACTTAATGGAAGAGAAAATAAAAGAAAGCCAGATTGATTATGTAATCTATCGTCCGACTGGATATTTTTACGATATTGCCAAAGTATTTATGCCAATGATTGAAGCAGGCAAAGTTACATTGCTTGGTAAGAAGCCAGTACATGCCAATGTCATAGATACATCCGATCTTGCCGACTTTATCGTATCACATATGCTCGATCATAAGAAATGCTTTGATATCGGTGGAAACGAAACTTATTCCTATGAAGAAATTGCGACGATGTTCTTTGACGCTGCTGGTAAACCTGCTGTAATCAAACGTGCCCCAATCTGGTTATTCTCACTCCTTGCATGGATGGCAAAAAGTAAGAAGAACGGGAAAGAAGCTGTCATTCGTTTTTCTAAATGGACCTTATCGAATGAAATGGTTGCCTCCACAAAGTACGGAAAGCTCAGTTTTAAAGAATACATAAAGTCTTGTTATCACAAATGAAAGGAATGTTAAAAATATGGTTTTCCCATTCAATATGTTAATTTTGTTCATCGTATGTGCGGTGTTATGTGCCATTGGATTTTACAAATTCGTATGGTTTTTGTCCGTTGGCTACGGATTTGCAATAGCTGGTGCAGGTATTACATTAATTGTCTTATATCACTCAACCATTTCAACTGCCGTTATACTTCAATGTGTACTGTTCGTCATTTACGGCATTCGCCTGGGTGGCTTTTTACTTGTACGTGAACTTAAGAGTACTGCTTATCGTCAAAACGTCTACAATGAAACTGGTGCTGATAAAAAGATTCCGCTCTTTGTCTCAATTGTTATCTGGATTAGCGTTACTGTGTTATATGTAGCCGAAGTTAGTCCTGTCTTTTACCGCTTGGTCAATGGCAAGACAGCAGATCTCTCAACTTATGTAGGAATCGTCATTATGATACTTGCAATTATGATTGAAACAATAGCAGATGCTCAAAAGTCCAAAGCAAAACAAAAAGCGCCAAACCGTTTCTGCGATTATGGTTTGTATAAAATCGTTCGTTGCCCAAACTACTTTGGTGAGCTTTTATTCTGGACTGGTGTCTTTGTATCTGGCATTACTGCTTATGATACTGCCTTACAATGGATCATTCCTGTACTTGGATATCTAAGTATTATTTACGTCATGTTAAGTGGTGCCAAACGTCTCGAAGAACGTCAGAATAAGAATTACAACTCCGATCCTTCTTATGTTGCTTACCGTACTTCGACCCCTTTGCTTCTACCACTGATTCCATTGTACAGTTTATCCAAATGTAATTGGATTAAAACTTAATCCATAAGGACTTTTATTAAACTTAATCCTCCAAGTACTAAAATATTACCACCGCTTATAGTTTCTTATAGTATGATAGGGTGTGATTAAAAAATCACACCCTATCAAGCAAAATTACCATTCTATTTTAATTAATAAATTATTCTACGATTTTACTTATTGCATAAGTTAAGAATACTTCATTATTTCCAGTATATTGATCTTTATATGTAACCTTAATTGGTGTATACGCAGTAAAACCTGACCACAGATATTGATATTTTGATACATAATACTCACTACTATAATCACTTATTCTTTCACTGGACTCTGGAATTGCATTAAATGTGATTTTACTACCTGATTTAAAAGTTTTATATACATAATCAACGGTATAATCATAATTTCCTTCTGCTTTTGAACCATTTTCAACTTCTTCTGCTTTTCCATATTGTAACTTACTGATTTTATTCTTAGAAGCAACACTAACGGTTACTTTGCCTGATTTTGCGGTTATATTGTCTGAAACATGTTTACCGTCAATTTTTATCGTAATTGGACTTTCATAACAATAAACAATTGTTTTTTTCGAACTAATCTTTTTTCCATTCTCATCTACAATATCAAAAGTTACTGTATAGGTACCAAATTTTTTTGTATAAATACCAATGCTTTGTTTATTAGTTTCAACTATTGTATTATTTTCATCTTGATTTTGAGATTTATCAATACTTGTAATCTTAACCAAAGCATTCTTACTATTTACTTTCAAATTATCAATCGAATCACCGTAATGATCCAATTTTACATCAAAACTGTCTTGCCCTGTGTAATATACGCGTACTTTCTCTGGTACTTCTGCCGCCTGTACATTCGTAGCTTTAGCCATTACTAAACAAGCTAATCCAAAACTAAAAGTTAATAATAACTTCTTTACTAATTTTTTCATTCTGTCTCTCCTTTTTTATATCGTATTTAATCATCTTACAATACTTCCGTTATTCGTACGTATTCTTTTGTAGTGTTATCTTTTGCATTCAACTTAGTTCCGTTCTTCTTTTCTTAATCCCCCCTTATCTCACGTAATGTTTATTCATACTCCTTAATAGAAGTATCTTTCTATCCAATATTTCCTCAATATCATGTAAACTACTTCTTAATTAGTACAATCTAACTCCTTCCATTCTATACCATTTTGTTGCATTTTGCAACATTATTAACTTTTTGAGTTTCCGTATTTTATCCACAGTACCATTGTTTTATCTGTATCATAATAAACAACTCCGTCTGTCATATAGGAAACACGATCACAACAGCTAGCAACCTTGCTATCCTCCCTTGACTCTCCTGTCACTTACCGACCATAGACTCTAGATTCTAGCAAGCAAGAATAAAAAGAGTCCTAACCGTACTTTTTAGTTTAATTCTTCACAACATCATATATGGTTTGACATGTATCACGACCCATTTCCTGCCATATCCTGGCTTCTGCAAAATCTTCGCTTAAGCTTGGATATAATTTTGAAAATGCAATTTGTTTTGCATATCTCTTATTTTGTATTATAAAATATTGTTCTTGTTTTTCAGTATATTTCTGATTACTTTTACTCAAATAATATACTAACTCAGCCTTTTCTATTAAATATTTATGTAGATTCTCTTCATCATTCAACTCTATAGTTCCTTTGTGTCTGGAAGCTCCGATATCTGTTGGTACCCAGGCACCCATATATTGTAGCATTTCATTAAGATAATCCATGACTCTATCTAAATTATTGTTACTGGTTGTACATAATGGAATTCCAATTTTTCCAATAAGAGGCATGGTATGCAACCAAAGTGACAGTCTATCGATTAATGTTTTCATATCACCAGATACATTACATGCATATACAGGTGAAGCAAGTATAACAATATCAGCTGCTAATATTTTCTCCTTTATTACATTCAGGTTATCTTTTTTATCTTGTGGACAATATCCTTTATGAAAGCAAATTTTACAGGATATACAAGGATTAATACCCCAAGTATCGGCAGTTAATACTTCCGATATTAAGTCTCCTTTATAAACCTGATTAAGCTCTTTAATAAAGTTAACACATAACTCTTTTGTATAAGAATTATAACCTGCACGGGAGCCAATTAATGAAATTACCTTCTTCATTCTTTCCTCTCATTCTGCTTTGTACACAAAAAGTGATGCACCAAACTATATACGATTCCTCCCTCTCCATATAAAAAGGAGGGGAAGTAATCATTCGACGGCTGATTTGCCATAATAGCACTACTACTAATCTCCTTTAACATATACTTGGCATAAAGGTCAGACTGTTGGCTATATCCCCTGCTATTATGGTCCATGAATAATTTATCCAATTCATAAATAATTCCTGCACTTCCAAATGCAAAACTTCTGTTCTTTACATAAGGAAGGAAAATGTCTTCCTTATCTTCCATCTTCTTGCTATATAACATCAGATGACCTGCCAACCCATTAGCAATAGAATAATTCTCAGAATTAATTTGTTCTAGGCTAAAAGTATCAAAATAGTTGCTAATATACTCTCCAATTTCATTTGAGTATCGCTCCGATAAAAATGGCTGTGCAGTAATTAATGCCATACAAATTCCATCCATACCCAACATTAACCCAGATTCTTCTGTTTTAAAACCACCTTTTATCTGCTTCAACAACTCATCTACTAATTTTTCCAGTTTTAACTGAGCGGATGGATTTTCCTTTGCACACATTGATAATACATAGATGGACGCTGTCTGTGAATAGAATAAAGATGGAGTCTCACTGCCAATATAATATGTGTTTTTAATCTTTTTATGAATAATTGCTTCCAATGATAAAAGATATAACCTCTCATAAGCAGGTAAACCTGTCATCTCAAATGTTTTGTAAGTAATCAGGCAGATTCCGTCAAGACCATCCACTAAACCTTCTCCATAAATGGAAGGAGAGATTAACTTGAATTTATTTTCAATTTTAAATGCTATCTCAGTTAATAAATTGAATGCTTTTTGACTTCTCGTCAATTTATACCATAGAGCCAAGGCAGGAACAATTCCTAAAAAACCCTCGGAAAATTCATATTCTAAATTGCTATAGTAGTAAAAAAAATTATCACGTTCTACTACATACCCATAAGGAATTCTTGTATCTAGCGCACTTTTCCACTTATCCAGCCATTGGTCCATATAGAGATACAAATTATCTTTATAATTATAATTTGTCATTTCTTCCCATTCTATAATTTCAATCTTATTACCATCATCATAAGCTTTCTTTGCAGACATACATTTCATTATTAATTCAGATTGATTTTCCTTATCCGTTTCTCCCATATAATCATGCTTTTTCGATAGATATTCCAGACAAGTTTTAAATGGTTTATCACAGGGTAATGTTTCATCAATCTTTATACTTAATCGTGGTATATAACCTTTTTCTAAAGCCTTTTTTTCCTCCCCTATAAACCGGTTTAGCTCAGGCAGAATAGTGTCACTTTTTGAAATGCTATAATATATTCTTTTTAAATTATTGAATTTTTCTTCAAAACAGTTACTATCCTGCATACACTCTTTGTTTGAAAGCAAGCTTAAATATCTTGCATATTCAGATGTACTACGTAGTAAAACCCTAATCTGGCAATCCTTTATTTCATATAATACTCCACCCTCAGTAAAAACATCTTTGCAATGTTTTAATATAGTTTCATAACAAAGAGAAAAGCCATTCACAATATCTTCGGAGTAATACCTTCCTGAACGGGTTTCACCATCTTCGGAATAAGGAAGGTTATTACTACCATAGTATCTGGTAGTAAAGGCATCTGATCCTGGTTTTAAATATTTATAGGGTGATAAAAATGGTAATAAATTTGATTTTCTTACACTGTCTTGCTCATAGGGTTCTAAATTCCTCATTAAATCATATATCGCTGATATGTTCCCATTTCTTACGATAGTCTCTACATCAATTAGAACTGGATATTCACCACATGCAATTAAATTCTCACTATGTAAGTCGCTTCCTTGTAAAAAATACACTGCTCCAAGTAAAAAACCACAGTTATAAAAGTATTTATGAAATCCAGTTTCATCTTTTACAGGAGAAGTAGCCACAAATTCAGCAAAGCCATAGATGTCTTTGTTAACACATTGATAAGATGGTATTTTTCCAATCCCTGCTTTATCAGCCAGGAAATCCAAAAAACTACTCCATAATAAATCAATTTTTAAACTTCTAGGTTTATATACTATTTTAGACTCGTCCTCAAAAGTTAAGATCTGGACACATCTCCCCTCGTGGAGATCAGATAACCCGCCGTTAACACGATACACTTTACCAGAATCTTTACGAATTAATGTTTGAACTATTTCAGGATAAGAATCCGTTAACCGCTTCACTATTTCCTTTATGTGTTCAATAAAATCCTCAGTCCAAATCAAGGTAATTCTTATCATTTCAGGGAAGTGGATGCTATATTGCTGCCATAATTCTATATACTTATGAATAGAATAACCTTCCATACTTTTAAACTGATCATATTTATTTAAATGGCATAGCTCCTGCTTAATGCAAGACAATACGGTTTTTTCACACCATAGGTTCATATTATCCAAATATGTATTTCTTAGATTATACATGGAACCTTGACAAAAATGCATTTCCCAATTCATATTTTCTTGATTTACCCTATATTTAACATAATTCCAAAAAGGAGCTAAATATCTGAATCTGGAAGAAATCCCATCAGCACCATCAGTTTCAAACAGTCTGCATTCACATTCCTTTGCATTATCTAGAATCCTATCATAATTCATACTAGCTCCCATCTCTAATTATAATCTTCAAAAATGATGTGTAGATGCTTCATGGAAACATCATTGGTTTCTTGTCTCTTAAATACTCTTTTATAAAAACCACATAAAGCTTGATAACTGTTGGATTCCGTTTCCGATTCTGTAAAATCATCAATGTGAGGATATAATTTACTTAATACTGCTTTGGGCTCACTAAAGTCCTTCATTATTTTATTAAAAGTATCTTCATCACTGACACTTTTTAAGTAGTCCCTTAATATTTCTGAATCATATCCTTTCATCATTCCTAAGAATAACTTCTCTACTAATGATACATATACATAATCCTCATCAGTTTCCATCATCTGACTTTTGCATACATGCATATAATGATAAGCTTCTGAAAGGTTATTTAAGTAGTAATAACAAACAGAAATAAGGAAGTCAATTTCGTCATTCCCACCATGCATTTTGTTCGTCAGCGGAAATGAATACATGGAATTTATGGTATTCTCCAAAACAGAATTACGAATTGATTTCGCATATCTGATAATCTGCAAAGCTTTATTATCATCCATTTGATCTATATGTAATAAGTTAACCATTACATTGAACTTTAGTTTAAGTTCTTTTAAGTATAGTAAGGAACATGGGCAAAGTTCACTTAATCCCGGGACTATTACAAATACTGTTGGAAAATCTAAAAAAGACGAATCCTTTACATAAATATCATACCCGTCCTCCTGAATTATTTTACTCATCTTATAAGCAAGTACTTTGTTTTCTCCCTCAGCGTCCCAATTCCACTCAGTGAATTCATAAGTTGGTTTACTTCCAAATATACTGGCTGGATAGTATCCTGCCCCAATCTTCATATTATTAAATACATTTTTATAATTATCTTCCTGTAGATAAGAAAAAATGGTTGTACTGTATTTTGTAAACTCCTCAAGATTCTTACCCTGTAAGGATTCTGTAAATACACGTTCTAAAGCTATACCCATATTAGGATGCGCCCCAAACCTTATACCATAATTATGATTTTTCACATCTATAATAATTCCACATACTACTGGATAACGATTTCCCAATGAACAGTCACATACAATGACCTTATATTTGCCTGAACTTTCAATTTCTTTTATTACTCCTTTAACATATGGATAACGCTCAATCACATATTCCGGTAACCTGGGCGGAGTAATTTTATTTAAAATAATACTGCGTTGTGACATTCGCTCAAAAAGCTCTGCATAGGCTTGTACTAATGCTTCTTCTATGGTATTTCCTGCAGACATTCCATTACTCATAACAAAAAATTTTGCAATTGTCTCAGGTATCCATTCATACTCTTTCTTGTTAACATGATAAAAAGGCACTGTTGGAATTTTATCCTCAAGCTGCGAGAAGGTAACCTTTAATTGTTCTATTGCCGTCTGTTTTCGTAACCACATGGGGGTACTTGACATACTTTTCACGCATTGATTTACCAAATTATTCAAATAGGAATCATCTTTTTCTAACAGTTCCTCCCAAGTATTGTATTTCAGGGATTTTATCATATTTTCTATTTCAACAGTTGTATCTTTATCAAGATAATGCAACCCGTACATAAACATACTATTTTGTATTCGTTCCATTAATTCAGCATATCCGCTTGCAAGACAGAACTCTTTCGTTGTACCTTTGCCATTAGTGCCAATAAAATTCTTAAGTTGGCCTTCTAGAAACACGCGAGAAGAGAAGCAATTTTCAATACTTGTCTCTACAAAAGAATGGCTTACCTGAATACCAATGTCTGATAATATTGTTTTAATTTTATTCAATGTTTCCAGTGGATTTGCATCTTTGCCTCTGCTGATTAATTTATCCATAATATTTCCCTCTCAATATAAAAATAATAGTTGGATAAACACCCAACTATTATTTTTTTATTCTTTCTTAATTATACTGCAGCGGATGCTGCGGTTGCTGTTGCTTGTACTGTAGTTGAAACTGCTGAAACTATCTCTGTAGTAGAAGCACCACCTGCTACTGCCTCCAGATCATCGTCAGAAAGTTCGCCGGTTGCTTCCTTAAGTGCTGACATCTCATTCATAAACTCTTCGAAGCTATCTGTAACACCATTTTCTTTCGCAATAGCAAATGCTTCCTCAGGTGATGTAACAGTTTCCATTTTCTTAACTAAATCAGGATCATTCAACTTAGCAATAAAATCTTTTGTTGTCATTATAATAATTCCTCCTTTTTTATTTTATAAACTCATTATATAGAATATATTGTCAATTCATACTACCCATATGGGTAATTTTGTCTAAAAATAGATATAGTATGATTTTTTTTACACTATTTCATTTCCAAAGTACTCTTTAATTGCCTTATAGACGTCCATACGGTTACTTGAACCAATCTTTTTGTATATGGAATCCAAATGCTTTTTTATGGTATTTTCTGATACATATAATTTACTGGCAATGTCTTTTCTTTTATATCCTTGAACGTAATATTCTGCAACTGTTTGTTCCGCTTTTGTAAAATAAAACATTTTGTCTAAACCTAACATTTCTTTCTGAAGGGGTGATGTCTTTTGATAATAATCCTTTAATTTCATTATTACTTCTTTTATTTTACTATAATCACAGCACCAGTTGTTCTCACATTCTAAACAGTGGTAATTATTACAGGTAAAACCATATTTCTTTATTAGTAAATTAGTATCCACCAAACTATTTAAAGTCATATCGACAACGGATTGTTTAAAAAACCGTCCTAATAATGCTGGTATCAATTCTTTCTGTTCTTCATGTTTACTAAATTTAAAATACATTCCAAAGCATCGAAAACAATCCTGTTCCTCTTTACTTATGGCTATATTTAATAATATATCGCTTATCGCTTTAGCAAGACTATAATTTTTAATTTTTATGCATGCTATAAAATACATTAGATAACTGTTTCTTATACCATAATTAGTGTTTAGCGGTAGCTTTAGTAAATATTCCAATGTGTTTTCCAAGGAAAAGCTTTCTTTATATTTTAAATAGGTTATTAAATTTTTACATTCCTCATCTGTTGCCTGCGATAAATGATTTACTGTATATGCAGCTTTCTCTCGTGATATCTTTTCTTTTATTCGTAATATGCCATTGTTATATATCTCGCTATAGCTAGGAACTATAATTTGGAATGTATAAAATCCAAGATAAGAAGCATTCCTAATGAATATGCTATAACCTTTTTCATAAAAAAAGTTAACCGCATATTCATAAAGTTGGTCGTTGCTCATCCCACTTCTGTCTTCAGGGGTTATGAACTCATAATCCCCTTTTTCACTAAAGAAACTATAGTGATACTTCCCAGTTGAATTTTTAAGCACATTATGTATAATATCCATTTTTTTTACATCTTTCGTATCATACAATAAACTGCTTATTACAGCTGCATTTTCCAAATTTCTCCCCTGAAAAAGTTCTGTCATTGATCTCTCAAGAGCTATTTCAAATACTGGATGGGCTCCAAATTTCACAATATACGTTTGTTTCTCTTTATCAATTAAGATAGTCGCAACTACAGGAAATCCTTGCTGAAAGGAACAATCTTTTATTACGATTTCGTATCGTTTATGTTCCCTGATGTTTGTTATAATCTCATATATATTTTTAAACTTCTTAAGATAATCTTCCGGCACTGTAGGCGGCGCAATACATTTTTTATGGATTTTCAAATTATTATACCGTTCAACTATTTCAGAAAGTCCCTGCACAATGGCTTCATTTTTAGAATTACCTGCACAGGTCCCATTTGTTGCATAGTAATCTTCCAATATAACCATTGGTATATGTACCTTTTTTTCTGTTTTTAACTCGTAAAAAGGTATCGCAATAAAATCTTTGTCTGTAATAGCGTACTTCTTATAAGCGAGCATATCCAAAAAGCGTTTTGGTGTTAAATAAGCATTACTTGTTTCAAAAACAGAATGATATAACTTCTGAAACCAAACTTCATTCTTCTCTAATACTTCGTTTTTTGTTAAATAAACTTCTTCCGGAATATAGGTAAATCCATTATAGGTTGCCAATTCCTCATCTTGATTTCCAACATAGAAATATCCTGTCTGAATTCGCTCCATCAGTTCAGCATATCCACTGGCTAATGCAAATTCCTTGGTCATTCCTTTTCCATTTTGACCAACTTTCGAACCATTTATTTCGATACGAACTGAATAGCAGCCTTTAACTTGAGAATCATTCCATACTTCATTCGTTATAATCCCAACCTGCTTCAAAATACTTTTAATATTATTTACTGTTTTTTCCGGACTAGAATCTTTAAATCGTTCATCAATTAGATTCTGTTTGATTTCTGGAATATTAATTTGCTCGGTTTTAGTATTTTTACCAATAATTAAGCAATTTCCGCCACCTTCCCATTCCCATTCCGTATTAGTTTCGACATGATCCAATAAATAATGTTTTCTAATCTCTGAAAGTTTTTTATATTCCTCTATCTCATCATTACTTATCAATCTTTGGAAAAACCTTAGTTTTTTAAACTTATTAATTTTTTCAATATCAGATTCATACATTTTAATAATGTACTCTCGTCTGTCCTCCACGGTGAAAGCTTCATTACTTAAGGAAAATGCTTTTCCAATAGGGTAAATTGATACTTCCTTTAGTCCATTATCAACAAATAATTGGGGGATTTTTTCTGTTTTAACTCCTTGCATATAACTACTCATGGGATTTAAGTATTCAAATGCACACCAAATTTTTTTTGCTAATTCACTATAACTGTCATACCAAAAGCATTCCCTACCATGATTACCTTCAGTTATTACTTGTGGTTCAAATGACATTGCTGTAACGGAAGCTATATATCCATCTTTTTTGCACACTCGCTTCATTTCCTCGAGTGCTCTCTGGTAGTCCATTACACTCGTTAGAAAAGTATGACTTACAACAACATCGAAACTATCATTATCAAACGGTAAATATAATGCATCTCCATAAACAAAATCAATCTCTCTATTTTGCTTAAGTGTTTCTTTTTTTGCATATTCAATAAAGCTTTTGTCAGCATCTAACCCTATTACTTGAATTTCCTTTGAATCTCCCAATAAATACCTGCTAAAAAATCCTGTTCCGCATCCAACATCAAGAATCTTCATCCCTTTTTTTATATGGCAAAAATCTAATAATAAAGGACGCATTTCTTCCATAATCAAAAATTTTCTTGTCATTTCCAAATACAATGGATTTTGGAAGTATTCACCCCACTGTAACATTTTTACTCCTCCTCCGAGTTCAAATTCAATTAACTAATCTTCTTAACAATGGTCAGAATATTTTGATGATTCCTATTTTCATATTGAACTTTATCCATACTCTTTTTAACCATATAAATGCCCAATCCTCCTATTTTTCTATCTTCTGCTGATTGTGATATATCTGGGTCTTCTTTTATTAAAGGGTTATAGGGCACTCCATTATCTGTAAAAGTAATTGTCACAGCTCCTGGTTCACTATTAAAGTCACAATGAATTACTACTTCTCCATCCTTCTTTTCATATGCATATTGTGCTATATTTACAAATATCTCTTCTGCAGCAATAGCAATCTGCATCTGAACCTTTAAATTACAATCTTTGGCTTCCAAATCTTTTTCAATAAAGGCAAGGACTTCATCAAGAGCATCAATCTTTGCAGGAACAACAATTTTATTCAAATCAGTACCTCCTATATATTCAGCAAATTATTATTTTATATAATAAACTGTTTACCATTTATACTAATGATACAAATCTATCACGTTATTTTTAGTGCTAACATGGTAATGTCATCAAACTGAGGTGCCTCTTTTACAAAAGCTTCAATATCTTTATTGACTGCCTGAAGCAGTTCTTTTGGCATAACCTCTATATTCCTATTAAGTAAAGATTGAAGTCTTTCCTCACCATATAATTCATTAAAAGCATCTGTTGCTTCTGTTACTCCATCCGTATAGAGGTAAAGTACATCTCCTGTTAATAATTCCATTTCAGATTGACGATACTTCATATCCTCCATTCCAGCTAATACAAAGCCTGGACGGGATTTTAAATATTCATAACTTCCTTCAGCCTTTTTAACCAGCGGCGGATTATGTCCAGCATTAACAAAGGTGAATTTACCAGTTGATATCTCAAGTACTCCCATCCATGCCGTTACAAACATCCCAGCTTCATTATTTTCACAAAGTTGCGTATTTACCAAAGTAAATACTTCCGCTGGATTGTGTCCAGCCTGTAATTGATTTTTGATTAATGTTTTCGCAATTACCATAAAAAGAGCTGCCGGAACCCCTTTACCTGAAACATCTGCTATGACGACTGCTAGATGATCCTGATCAACAAGGAAGAAATCATAGAAATCTCCACCAACTTCTTTAGCCGGCTGCATGGAGGCAAATATATCAAACTCTTCTCTTTCAGGAAATGCTGGAAATATACAAGGAAGCATGGATGCCTGAATCTGTGTTGCAACATTTAATTCTGCACTGATCCTTTCCTTTTCTGAAGTAATTTTTGTTAGATTATCTATATAATCATTGATATCTATTTCCATCTTTTTAATTGAAATAGCCAGAAGTTCAATTTCATCATTTGTCTTAACTTTATCAAGGCTTTTTGAAACAATCGTTTCCTTTTTAATAAAATTGTCTGCCTCCTCTGTAATCAGCCTAATAGGCGATACCACCTGACGACGAAGATACATTAAATAACAGGCAATAAAAATGGCGGTTAGTACTGTTGAGATAATAACAGCATATAAAATATATTGAAATAGGGTGTTCTGAAGTGTCTCCATGGATATCTCAACTCCTAAAATTGCAACCACATTATGATTTGAATCATAAACCGGAACAATTGCAGAGGTGTTATAGCCAAATTCGCTATGTGAGTAAAAGTAATTATCTACCCTTTTACCTGTAGTTAATATTATTTTAGCATCTTCTTCAAAATCTGGATTGATTTTACCAGTATCACCAAGAGCAAATGAAGGATATTTATCATCCAGGTTATCGGCATCGTATACATAAGTTAAATCAATGCCCTCAAGCTTTGCAAGATAAACGTAATTAGCACTCATAGCGGTTCTAAGATCAGAAAGCTGTTTTCCCATTTTCTCATATTTTTCATCCGTGATACCTGTTTCTAAATATCTTTCCACATCATCACCATTGATATAGGTAAGTGCCACATCTGCTATTTTATAAGCGGTATCATTATAAAGTTTTTCTATTACTGTTTTGTATTTAATATAACCGATTGTACAACTTGTGGAACAAATTATAGTACCAAGAATAATAAATCCAACTGTAAGCTTATGAGATAATTTATGAAGATAGGGCTTTTTTTTCATAGTAGGTACTCTCCTTCATATGATAGATAACAGCATCACAGATGCACCTCTTCTTCTTGCAGTAGGGACATTGAAGCTGGGTGTTGTTAATCCAGGGTTTATATAAATTACACAAAAAACTGTAATTATTATCTTCCAACAATCTTCTTGCCGGTATATAGCTTCCTTTTACCCATGCGGGGATAAAAATCACCTGAACATGATAGCTTTCAAATAAGACACTTGTAAAATATTGCAACAATACATCTGAGAGCTTATTCCCTCTATAAGATTCCTCAATTCCAATGGAACGGCAGATACCCAACACTCCATTTTTATCAGGTACTTCCCTAAAAGCCAAAATATCCAATCCCGGAATGTCTATGGGATTACCTGGAGTAATGACTAAATAGTAGAAAAATCCAATTACTTTATCTTTATCATAAACTATATAAAAAAAATGGTTTTCCAATAAGAGAATGTCATGAAAGAACTCTTCTGAATACAAACCCTTACCGACATGTCTGTCACAAAGTAATTTTGCTGTAAGTATATCCTTTGTTTCCATTTTCTTTATATATATATTATTAAAAATATGTATACGAGTCATGTTTGGCTCCCATCTAAGTTCTTCCGGTGTAAAAATTGTACTTCATATTCACACTAATTTTGAAGAATAGCCGCCTTAACTATTCTTCCAACTTACTGACGCAATCAGAGAGCCAAAAGTGCACAAAATGCAACTTTTATCTCTACTTTTCTATTCAATAGTTAGTATATCTACAAAGCCAGTTACCTCAAAAACTTCCATAATTGTATCATTAACATTACGTACAATCATAGATCCCTGTTTGTTCATTACCTTCTGAGCAGCAAGAATCACTCGTAGTCCTGCTGAAGAAAGATATTCAAGGTTAGTAAAATCCAAATCTAACGCAATTATTCCATCTAAAGAAGTTTTAAGTTCAGATTCTAAATGGGGCGCAGTTGTAGTATCCAATCTGCCTTCAAGGTTAAGTGTAAGTTTTTCACCGTTTACTGTTTTATTGATATTCATGATACTTCCTCCAAATATTTAATATAGTTCATTATTATGTAGATATTTGTAAAATTTACTTTAATTCTACCATATTATACAATATTGTACAATATTTTAGAGTTAACCATAAATGGTAATTATTTAATACACTTTTACCAAGCTCCACTTTACTCCCCAATATTTCCCTCTACAAATTCCTCTCCTCGCTCAACCAATTTGCATAAAATATCATAATAAGTTAAATGATCTTCCTGATACTGCAATACCAATTCCGCTATACGATTAATTAGTATATCCGCGCGCATTGCTTCCTCATCCAAAGAAGCAGATTCGGCAAAATAATTCTTAATACGTCTACCCTCCAGATATCCGTCTTCTGATACTCCAAGAAATTGTTTTGCTAAGGACGCATCATAACGATGAAAGGCAAACAACAAGCCAATGCAATCTGCTAGTAATTCATCCCACAAGGCATTTACTTTTTTAGGATATAACTTTCTAGAAATAAAATGAGCACATTCATGATAGACTCTGATTGTTAAAGATTTATCATTCCACTCTGACTCACTTAAGTTTACTTCTAAAGCATTAATTCCACTATATCCTCCATGACTAACGACGATTATATTATCCTTATAGTTATTTTTATCGGAGGTAAATCGTTTAAATTCCTCCTTCCATCCCCACAATAGACCACCCTGATGGAAATACTCCTCCTTGTGCAAATCTATCTTTCTCCAATTAATAATTCCACTTAGGAAAACAGCTCCCATGGATTTTGGTACCGGCACCAGTTCACCACGGTACATCATTATTTGCACAAATCGCTCAAAATCAGCTCGTTCATATATATAAACAATCTCGACGACTCCTGCAGGTGTATCTTCCATAAAGAATTTGTCATGATTCGACCCAAGAAAACCTCTTAACCCATAATCCATTAACTGTAACAAGGCTTCCGGCTTTTTACCTTGATTCACGATCTCCGTATATAATTGTGAAACAGATACACCTTCTGCCGGTGTAAGATAAAGCTGATGATATCGTTCAGCCAATTCCTCCATTATCATATAAGGCTCCTTTTAAGCAATATTATCCTCTTCATTTGGTGTATCTATCTGCTGACGACGTACCAGCTCTGCAAAGTACCCATTTTGTTGAATCAGGTCTTCATACTTTCCGTCTTCTATAATCTTTCCCTTATCAAGTACGATAATACGATCACATTCTCTTATGGTTGAAAGTCTATGGGCTATAACAATTCTAGTACTTTTTAGTTTTGATAAAGACTCCGATACCTGCTTCTGAGTAATATTATCCAAAGCTGAAGTAGCCTCATCAAACATCAGTACTTTAGGCTGAGGGGCTATGGCTCTGGCTATCATTAACCGCTGTCTTTGACCACCGGATATACCTCCTGACCCTTCACTGATTAAAGTATGCATTTCCATTGGCATGTTTCTGATATCCTCTGCAACTCCAGCCATTTCCGCTGCTTTCCAGGCTTCTTCAAGATTTAGCCAGGGTGCCGAAATTGTTATATTAGAATAAATGTCTCCGGCGAAAAGTTTTCCGTTCTGCATTACTACTCCAATATTACGCCTTAACGATTTAAGATCCACTTTCTCTACGTCCACTCCATCGTAATAGATGGCACCTGTTTTTGGCCTTTCAAATCCTAAAAGCATACGTAGAAGTGTTGATTTGCCACATCCGGTCTTTCCAACAATTGCGACATACTGACCTCTACGAATCTTTAAACTCAGATCATTTATAATCAGTGGTCCATCTTCAGTATACTTAAAGGATACATTATTTAATTCTATCTGCCCAGACAGACTATTAACTACTTTTTTATTCATACTTACTTCTGGCTGTGCTTTTAAAATAGGATCTATCATTTCAATAATAGGTTTTATGTAAGATATCGCAGTTGCTACAGAGGTTAAGGACAATATGGAACCACTTACCAATCCGAAAGCTACATTAAATGCAACATACTGTGATACTTCTACCACGGAAGAAGCAGCTATTAAATAAATTAATCCGGTACCCAATAACACTATAGTAGTGGAAAATACAGATTGAAGTTTTAGAAATAAGGGAGGATTAAACTTGGTAGCAGCTTCTGCGCTATAAAGTTTGGCCCATTTAGAAAAAGCCCTCTTTTCACATCCACTCAGACGAATTTTCTGTATACCAGAAAATAAAGCAAAAACAATACCCTGTACTTTTGTATTCGCTTCCATCTGCTTTCTTATTAACTTCATTCTAACTTGAATACCCAGTACAGCAACACCCAGCTGAATTATAAGAATCCCGATAGCAGGACCCACTAAAGAAGGAGCAAAGGACAACATCTGTGTAAGATATACTAGTGAGAAAAAAGCAGTAAGACCTACTCCAAATACGATATTACATAAGATTTCTGACAGGGAATTTACGACACTAACTCGTCCTGCCAAACTTCCTGCACTATAATCCTTAAAAAACTGTGTTGGCAGATTAACGATACGTGCCATCACTGCGCTCTGTAATGCGATATCCATCTTTGACTTTATTTTTGCCTGAAGTAAAGACTTTGTAACATTTATCAAAAACGTAGATAAAGAAGCGCCAATCATTAAAAATGAAACGGATAAAACAAGACTTTTCTTCCCAGCAGGTATGATATCTGAAAATATCATACTATTTACAGAGGGCAGAATCATTCCAAGTAGAGATACTGCAAGTCCTGCTGCTATTATCATAATACAATCTGCCCGGGATATTGTGGATATGATAAATGAAAATAAATCTTTTACAGAAAGAGGTCTCTGGGGCAGGGGTTTATAAAAGCAAATTGCCTCCGGCTGTAGTTTTTTTGCTGTTTTTGAATTAACTGAAACAGACATTCCCGTTTCATAATCAAAGAATTTATATCCCCTATTTCCACTTGGTATCAGCGCAGCAACATTACCGGAAAGAGTCTCACAAAGCATTGGCCCATTACAATCCTTCCACCAATCACCTTCTAGAGCTACCCTCCGTTTCATGATTCCTGATGGTCTAAGCATATACTCCAGTTGTTCATTAATGTCCGTTATATTATCTGGTATATCACTAATTACAACATGATAGAATTTACAAATTTCTTCTACAGCACTATGGGTAATAATCCTTTTATTGTTAATAACAAAGGCTTTTTTTGATTTTCCCATAAGTACAGAAGTCATGTCAAAAAAAGAATTTTCTACACTGTCATTGTCGTTATTTATTCTATCTTTTATTTGTTTGTCAAACCAACCCAAAATCTCATCTCCTCTATTCTACTGCAATCAGTTTCGCATACATTCCACCGTTGCTATATAGTTCGTCGTGGGTACCTCTTTCAACAACCTTACCTCTATCCATAACTATAATTTCGTCACAATCACGTATTGTGGAAAGACGATGTGCTATAATGATACAGGTAACACCTCTGTCTTTGATCGCTTTGGTAACTTCATATTCCGTTTTTGCATCAAGAGCTGAGGTTGCTTCATCCAGTATTACAATAGTCGGATCCTGAGCCAGTACACGGGCAATTTCAAATCTCTGGCGCTGACCGCCGCTGAAATTCTTACCACCTTCTGCTACTTTATAATTGTATCCTCCATCACGCAACATAATGTCCTCATGTATCTGGGCATCTCTTGCCGCCATTATCATCTCAAAATCTTCGATGGTGTTATCCCACATTTTAATGTTATCTAAAATACTATCTTCGAACATAGTAATATCCTGATCTACCACTGCCAGTGATCCGGTGAATACTTCTCTTGGTATCTCCTCTCTAAGTTTACCATCAAAGAGAATATCTCCTTCCCAAGGCTTGTATAAGCCAGATATCAATTTTGCCAGTGTCGATTTTCCACAACCGGAGGTTCCTACAAAGGCTACCTTTGAACCTGGTTTTAGTGTCATACTAAAATCAGAAATTAAGGGGGGGGCTAGTTTGGAATAGCCAAACGTTATATTTTTGAGTTCCACATTACCCTGTAATTTTTCAAAATCAGTTTTTTCAATAATTTGGGCCTCCGTATCCTCTATATCTGACTTATATTTCATTACATCCTCAATTCGTTCCATGGAGGTTCTCATTTCCTGAACTTTCTGTCCTACATCAATGAGCCCATTTACTGGTTGTAAAAAGGAGGTTAAAAAGGATTGAAAAGCCAACAGCATACCCACCGTAAAGTTGCCTGTCATAATCAGGTATACTCCCATAGCGAGAATAACGATTCCAGAAAGCTGTTGAAGTAAGGAAGGAATTGCACCTAAAAGTTCATTCACAAATACAAAATTTACAGTAGATTTGTTTACTGCTGCATGAATACCAGACCATCTTTCATAATATCCGTTCTCGGCACCAGCAGCCTTAATTGTTTCTATCATTTCGATACCGGAAACTGATAAGGACTGTAATTTACCCTGATCTCTCATTTGTGTCCTGGTAAGATTAATCCTTTTAGCGGATAAATATTTAGCAACGAATAAATTTAATGCGATAGTTCCAATACCAATAACCGTTAAGATTATACTATATCGAAGCATAACAATAAAATAGAACACCAGCAGTACCAGATTAAGTAATATGGGTGATAGCTTCGAAACTAAAGTTTCTGCCACTTCATCATTGGAATTCTGGCGCCCTGCTATATCGCCTGCCATTCGCTGAGAAAAGAATTCCATGGAGAGGCGCAGGGTATGCCACATAAACTGTGCATTCGAAACCATGGATAATTTACCTTTTATCTTTAATAAATAAATTTCATTTATAGCGCCTGTAATGAGCTGGAAGATTACAATCCCCGTAAATGCAGCAAGAAAAGGATATAACCAGTTTCGATTCTCACCGGTAAGTATATTATCCGTAAATATTCGTGAAAATGCAGGAGTTAATATCCCGGAAAATGCTGTTAAAAGACCGGCAAACATAACAAATAGAATAGGCATTAAGGTACCTTTTAACCTGGAACCAGTAAATTCTATTATACTTTTTGGCTTACCTCCTTTTACAAAATCACTACTGGGAAAAAACTGCATACATATCCCAGTAAAAGAATGGTCAAATTCCTCCGCTGATATAATAACAGTACCCTTTGCCGGATCATTTATTACAGCCTTATCACCTTTAAACCCGTTTAAAACAACAAAGTGATTAAAATTCCAGTGTATAATAGCAGGATATGTAACCTTTGTCTTAACAAAATCAATACCACATCGATTCGCTTTCGTCTGAAAACCATAAGCTTTAGCAGCCTTTACTATATTTGATGCATTGCTTCCATCCCTGGAAACACCGCAATCACTTCTTACCTGTTCCAGAGGTACCCATTTACCATGGTAAGCCAAAATCATATCCAAACTGGCTGCGCCACATTCCAGTGCTTCCATCTGCATGATAACTGGTACCTTTACCAGTTTTTTGGGTTTTGGCACCTTTAATTCATTCTGCATTTTAATTTGCCTCCAAAATTAGATTGCTATGTCACTAATTTAATATAAAATCAATTGGTTTCACTTCTGAAGTAATCAATGTAACATCTGCTAAGGTATTATCTGGTATAGAAGAATCTTCATCCAGTTTTATGGTTACAATATATACATAATTGTCCTGCACTAAATTGTTAATCATCCAATCACTTCCTAGTAAACTAGCAATCTCCTCTGCCGAATATGGATTCTGACTAATCTCAGTAACCGTCCCACTAATATCAGTTTGTATCTCCTGAGGGGGAACAATTTTGGATTTACATCCTATTATATCCGAGCTTATATTGCTTGTACCAATATAACAAGTCACCGTTCTCTCATCAGTAATAACACCCTTCACCGTCATAGTCTTTGGAAGGGTTCCAGTAGCTCCCCATACGCATACACCTACAACTAGGGCAAATAATGCCAGCATAACAAGCCATATACTAGGGTTAGAAACCTTAATATAATCATTTAGTTTTTCCGGGGATGCAACTCTGTCCAGACTTTCTTGTCTAAATATACTTTTCTTGTCCATTCTTTCTTCTCCTTACCGTCATTTATTTCTTATTAATTTCAGAAATAGCAAGTGGATTTTCTTCCTGGTCTTTTAATATACCACCAGCAGCTAAAAAGAGATCTTTATCATCTAAACACTCAGAATCCTCCATTGCTTGTAAAAAGGATTGCTTAAATACAAGGTCTGATCTTTCATAACGGTTATGTCCTGGTAATTGTTTCTTATATTTCCAACACTTAATTGCTTCATCTAATGATTTCCCGCTATTATCGGCAAAAAAATCTCTAATATATGTATTATATTCAAATTGCTTCTCTATGGAGGTCTTATTATTCTTCTTATGTTCTATTATTTTATCATAGGCTTCGATTGCTTCTCTATAAGTTTTACCAGCATTACTTTTTAACCATTTCTGAAAAGTAACATTAAACGAAAAACTCTTTCCAATATGCTCCTTAAAAAATACTCTATGCTTTTCGGAACAGATAAAGTTTGTTTCAATCTCTGTATCTTCATTAATATTGTCGATCGACACTTTTTGTTTCTTAGTAGCTGAAGCAATAAGCGTTTCTCCAGTATCTAAAAAATAAGCGATTCTCTCTGTTAGTTCTAATTTCCCACCAGACATTGGCAATCTATTTTCTCTACAAAACTCCACTAATTCCTCTTTTAAATAATAGAAGTTACGAAATATCTCACTATCTAAATGTTTATCTAAATTGGGACGTTGTTGCATACAATACCTCCTCAGCATCAATACTGAATTGTCTCAATGTCAGCTTTGAATTTCTCTTACAGAGAAATACTGACGTCGGTCCATCAGCTCCACCTATAATAGAAACAGCACTTGCACTCTTTTTCATAAACACTTACATCCTCCAGTATAAATAATCAGCACCATAACTTATCCACAAAAAAACTAAATTTGCTGTCCCTATCGCATTGTAATTCTCCTAAATCAGAATTTATTTTACATTTTTATGTAAATTAATTGTAACATTAATTATATTTTTTTACAATTAATATGTAAATTTTCGACAAGATATCTAACATTTTTTTCTAAGTACCCTTGCAGACAACCTGATTTCGAGTCAGTATTTATACTGCTTATTTACTGGGTTTAGGTGTCTTTTGACTATCGTTACTTTGAGGTATTATCCTGTTATTTAACTTATTATTGATTTTATGAAAACAGAAACTAATAAGGCATTATATGCAATTGGGGAAGAAGTATATAAGAATATGGATGATATATCAGAACAAGATGCACTAAAGATAAGATTGAGTGCTCGTATGGTAAAAGATGTGCACACGATTAGAAATGTAGCTGTATTTGTTGCGATATTAATATCATTAGTATTATATTGGGATTTATTGCATTGCTATGAGTACTGTAGAAGATGAATACATCGAACTAACGAAACGCAATCTTTACTACTTCCGGCCGATGAATTACAGGATCAAGGTAAGATAATTAATACAAATGAGATAGCTGGCAAATTTTATGTAGGGAGAACCATTCAGACATTGAATGAATCGTAAATTAGTATCAGTGTCATGTAAGAACCACAAAACTAGATGAAGAAATTTATTGCCCCTTAGCATAACTGAGGGGCATTTTTTCACGTCTAATACAGCGAGTATAAAGGGAGGTCTCCAACTCTTATGCAGTGGCCTGAAATATAAACCAGCCGTCCTTAACCGAAAACTGATATACACCACCATGCTTTTCCACAATATGAGCTATGCTTTTTGTGCCAAAGCCATGCCCCTGCTCTTGTGATACTGGGAGTCCTTGATGGAATATCGGCTCTGCCCGATAGCTATTATGTAGATCAATGCACAGCTTATTATTTTTGGAAAACATACGCAGTCGGATGATGCGTTTTTTACTGTCAGGTATCTGCTCACAGGCATGGATGGCATTTTCCAGAGCGTTTGACAAGAGCGAGCAAAGCTCAGTATCGCTAAAGGGAAGCAGATCAGGTAGTTTCGCATCCACCGTCAGCATGATTTCCGCTTGTTTCGCTTTCGTAGCGAAAGCGGACAAAATCAGGTTGACGGTTTCGTTTTCACAAAAGCGTGTTGGCGTGATGGAATCCATATCGGACTGGGCAGTTCGTAGGTACTCTTTAATTCCCTCGATGTGTTCCTTGGAAGCCAGCCCTTGTAAAAGCGTAAAATGATGGCGCATATCATGCCGATAGGAAGCGGCGTTGTGCTGTAACTGCCGCAGAGAAGCAAACTCTGTCTGCGCCAATCTAAACTGTGTATCCAGCATATCCTTTTCTCTTTGAAGGCTTGCCTGTTTTTGTATCTCAGTATAGTAAAGGATAATAAACACAAAAAAGAAAACGGATATTACTGAGGGCATGAACTGTACCGCCCATTTGGTGTCGTTGTAAAGCACATTGGTATAGAATTCGGTAGCGTAGTCGGACAGATAGAAAAAAAGCGGAACCCCACCTAAAAATACGCAGGATTTAGTGGACACCTCCATAAGATGCCGGACGGAAACTGCCACATACTTCTTCAGGAAATAGTAGAATAAAAATATCGCCCCAACATAAAAAATATGGTCCGCAAGTCTGCTATCGAAAGCAGCTCCTGCAATGAGACCGAACCAGTATGGTACTTGACAGCAAAGATAACCGCAAAGCACGCTGACGGCGGAGATAAGCCACGGACGTTTATAGTATAAAGAGAATATCACGATCAGTGGCAGATGGATAATCAGCGGATACAGCTTTGATGTCAGATTTAAGCCCAAAAGCCACCAACTGGAGGTTTGAACGAAAAGGAAAAAGACACAGAGCAAACCGATAGTGAACCTGTTTTTCTTTGTGGGTTCTATTCCCGCAAAGCGAACCGTTACCGTGATGCCAAAGATTAGAGAAACCCCAAATCGTAAAAGTCCTATCACTATTACTGCCACTTTAAAGCACCTCCCTCCATGCGTTTATTCCCCTTCCATCTGATAATTAAGATATTGCTGTCTTATCTCCTTTGCCTTGCTCTGTGCGACAGGAACAGAGGAAAGAGTCTGTAAAGTTATCTGATGATTTTCGATGATATCCACATACTGCATATTCACAAGATAAGAGCGATGAGGTTTGATAAAACACCCATATTTGTGCAGGCTATCGCAGACAGAGGAAAAAGGCTCCATACATTCGACCACCTTACCAGAGATCAGATGATAGAGGACGTTTCTGCCGATGACCTCGGCAAACACCAAATTGGAGATTAGTATTCTTTGAATACCTTCATTGCTCTTTACAATCACCGCATCCTCATCCTTTTCCGCTTTGATTTGCTCTAACAGCTCGTCAAAGGTGAAGAATAGCTTCTGCTTTGAGATTGGCTTGAGTACATAGTTGATGGCTTTCACCGAATAGCTTTCCAAAGCAAACTCAGGTGATGAGGTGAAGAATAAAATTGGTGCGGTTTTGTTAAAGGTGCGAATTTCCTTTGCCGCTTCAATACCGGAAAAGCCCGGCATCATAATATCCAGACAGTATATATCAAACCGCTTTCCTTTTTCTAGGGCCGAAATCAAATCAAATCCGTTTAGAAAGACGGCGTATTCACAGTTTAGATGTCTTGATGTTCGGTACAGGTCTATAAGCTGTACCATATTGGATAGCTCGTCAATATTGTCGTCACAGACCGCAATTTGTAGCATAAGCACCCCTCCATGTTCTATTAGACTTCTTCAGAAACTCTCGCAGGCTCTCCCTCCTGCAAATCGGGTCGTTACTGATTACCAGGTTCAGATTAAATTGAAAATCATTTATGTAAGTAGTAGATTATAGTATACCACCAAATTATGGCAAATACATGACAAAATTCGTGTGAACTCGTCGATTTTTGTATGATATGGTGTTGCTTCACTCTAAAAGCAAAAAAGCAAAGCAAAAAAACCGTAACCTACTTTCCTCTAAATTATGTTTCATGTCGAAAAATTCGTATTTCATGTCGAAAAAATCATGTTTCATGCAGCGGGCGGTTTTTGAATGGAGATTTTTGCTAAATTAAACATAAGGAACTATTCCTTACACATGATGACACTTGCTATGACACTGAGCCTTGTGGCCTGCGGAGGAAGCAATTCCGCTCCAACTTCCACACCTGACACATCGGCGCCTGCCACTTCGGATATCACACTTGTCAACAACACTAGGGGATACCTATTCCAACATCAAGGTGCTTGCCTTTGATAATCCCGATAACATTGGATGAGTGAATTCCTTGTCCTTCCTCTGCACAGGCGACAGCAATAGCAGCGGCAAAAACGTAACCACTTAAAAATAAAAGGAGACTTTATTATGCTGCCAACTTTCATCACAATCGCCATAATTATTGCGGTCATTGTTCTATGGATCATCTCCACCCAGCGCAGATTGGTGGTGCTAGATGAGAATATCAGCAATGCCATGAGCCAGATCGGGGTGCAGTTTTCCAGCCGTTTTGATGCTCTGACGGCTCTATTGGATTTGACCAAGGGCTATTCCAAGCACGAAAGCGAAACACTGATTGAGACAATCAGATCAAGAAGGATCGTTATCACGGCAAAATCCACGCCGTATGATGTGATGCGTCAAGAAGGGGTTATTTCCGAAGCTTTGGGCAGGATCGCCTTGGTAATGGAGCAATACCCTGAACTAAAAGCTAACCAAAGCTATATCAAAACCATGGACGCGGTGCAGACCTTTGAAAACATGGTGCGTACCAGCCGTCTAATCTACAACGACAGTGTAACAAAGCTGAACCGTGAAATCCGAATGCTCCCAGTCTCCGTGGTCGCCGGAATGCTGGGATTTAGGCAAAGAGAGTATCTTATAGAGCAGACTGACAAGGCGAATATGCCTAGCATGAAATGAGGTGCTCGATCCATGGAGAAAGGAGAGGATGGATTGACTTATGCTTGTGAGGACTGTGGTTTTTTATTCTGTCGGATGGGAGCGGTAAAGGATTGCCCCTACTGTGAGAAAAACAACATCCGCTTGGCCACCGAGGAAGAGACCGGAATAATACAGAAACTTTTGGAACAAGGAAAATCATTTTTACGATTAAAGGAGGAACAGACACTATGAAAAGAATACTCAGTATGTTTCTTGCGCTGTGCATGGTACTAACCCTGCTGCCGGTATCGGCAATGGCGGAAGAAATCCATACGACCATTGGCACAAGCGGGGAAATCACCAACTTTGCACCGCTTACAGAAGCAGAAAAAACAGTATCACTTGGAACATCCTTTGAGGATTTGGAATTGCCCGATACACTGACCGCCACGGTACGGACAGCCGTGTCTATCGAGGTGGATTCCGTACAGGATTGGGACAGCCCGGAAACAGCGACCCCTACAACAGTCGCTGAGCCTGAATGGGAAGAGACCACCGTGGATATTCCAGTGAAATGGGAATCCACACCGGAATACGACATGGAGGTCGAGGGCGACTATGTCTTTACTCCGGTGATTGAGGGCTATATCGTCTCTACCCCGACGCCGGAGATTACCGTGACGGTTGGAACTGCGGTAATAGGACGTAGGCTGGCCGCTCCCTTGTCTGCCACAACCTACAATATATGGGTGGGCGGCGTGCAAGTGACCGAGGATAATAAGGACGATGTGTTTGGCGAAGCAGATGGCGACGATAGTATCGTTCAATTTATACCAAGCGAAAATATCCTTCTACTTTACAATGCGACCATCACCAGTGCGTATAACGGGCAAGAAATTGAATATAAAATCTTACTATGGTATTTACGCTGGCACCGATAACCTGTGCATTTATTTACTGGGAAATAACACTATTATAGGTCAAAGTGGAAGTAACATCTACAGCTTCGGCATCTATGCTAAGGAACTGGACATTTTCCAAAATGGCGGCGGTAAATTGAATGTCAGTGGTGGCACAGGAAGTAGCAGCTATGGTATATACTCCAGTGGAAATATTACAATCATTGATGGAACAGTTACAGCTACCAGTACACATGACGGAAATGCATCTTGTGCCATATACTCTGGTGGGGTAATTACAATCAAAGACGGTGTAGTAAATGCAACCGGTTTCGATAAGGGTATATCCGGAGCGGTAACTGTCAAAAGAGGCACGGTGACAACCCAAAGTGATACAAATGCACTGAACGGATCATTGACAACTTCGGACGGATGCATCGTTACAGCAAGCACCAAAAAGGACGGAAGCGAGGTTGTTGCGTATAATGCGGCAAATCATGCAACCTATAAATATATCAAGATTGATCCTTCACCTGTTGCCATCGGCAGCACGGGCTACCCTACCCTGCAGTCGGCGGTGGATGCGGTTACCGATGGTCAGACCATCAAGCTGCTAGATAACATTGGACTTTCGGCTACTATCACCATCGCAAGCGACAAAGCTAACAGCTTTATACTCGACCTGAACAGCAAAGAGCTGATTAATTATAACGGGCAAAGTATCGACCATTATGGCACCGGTACACTGACGATTACAGACAACGGCGATGATAAAAAAGGCGTAATCCAAGCCCCTTCGGAAACGATTAAGGTGACTTCCGGAAATCTTATTGTCGCTGGCGGCACAGTGAAATGCACGACTTCCTCTGGGGCGGCAATAAGTAATACTGGCACCCTAACGATAAGTGGCGGCACAGTGGAATGCATGGCTAAAGACGGCGTGGCAATAAGTAATACTGGCACCCTAACAATAAGCGGCGGCAAAGTGGAACGCATGGCTTCCAACGGGGTGGCAATAAGTAATACTGGCACCCTAACGATAAGCGGCGGCACAGTGGGAGTGCATAGATATTATAACTACGGGGTGGCAATAAGTAATACCGGTACCCTAACGATAAGCGGCGGCACAGTGGAATGCATGGTTGAAGACGGCGTGGCAATAAATAATACCGGTACCCTAACGATAAGCGGCGGCTCAGTGGAAAGGAACAGGGTGGCAATATCTAACTCTTCTACTGGAACAATCACCGTCTTAAGCGGTTCGCCTGTTATAAAGGGCAAAGGTATGGCGATGGACACAGCCCCGACGTTGAGCGAGGGTATGCAGGTCATGGGAAGCGAAGATTATGATGGCAGCTCGCTGGTTGACTATGACTCGGCAAACATCAACAACTACAAATATCTGGTTTTTGGGTATCTTGCCCAAATCGGCACCACAGGCTACCTTACCCTACAAGAAGCGGTGGATGCGGTTACCGAGGGTAAGACCATCAAGCTGCTAAATAACATGACCCTTTCGACTTATGTCACCATTCCAGACGACAATACTATCAGCTTTATCCTCGACCTGAACAACAAAACTCTAGCGAGTGACGACGAGAAAAGTATCTACCATAATGGCACCGGTACACTGACGATTACAGACAACAGCGACGATAAAAACGGCAAAATCAGTTGTGTAAAACAAACGACGATTAAGGTGACATCCGGAAAGCTTATTGTCGCTGGCGGCACAGTGGAATGTACAGATTTTGGGATGGCAATAGTTAATTACGGCACCCTAGCGATAAGCGATGGCACAGTGGAATATACAGGTAGTAGCAACGGGAGGGCAATAGATAATTACGGCACCCTAGCGATAAGTGGTGGCACAGTGAAATGTACAGGTAACGGGACGGCAATAGTTAATTCCGGCACCCTAACGATAAGCGGCGGCACAGTGGAATGTCCAGGTAGCAACGGGACGGCAATAGCTAATTACGGCACTGGAACAATCACCGTCTTAAGCGGTTCGCCTGTTATAAAGGGCACAGGTATGGCGATGGACACAGCCCCGACGTTGGGCACGGGT
Organism: Bacillota bacterium; assembly: GCA_023410575.1. GTDB lineage: Bacteria > Bacillota > Clostridia > Lachnospirales > Lachnospiraceae > Lachnoclostridium. The sequence continues at coordinate 132,959 of JAEYPP010000015.1, forward strand.
ATGCAGGTCATGGGAAGCGTAGATTATGATGGCAGCACGCTGGTTGCCTATGACTCGGCAAAAATCAAAAACTACAAATATCTAAAGTTCACGGCTCCTTCTTACAACGGTGGCTCTGGAAGCGACAGCGGAAGCTCCTCGAATGACAACAGCAATCCTGTCATCGTCACCCCACCTGCTCTGGATAAGCCGAATTCACCCACTCAGGGAGAAATCAAGGTTCCTGGTACAGTGGATGACAAGGGCAATGTCACAGTGAACATCACGGACAAAACTGTGGTCGAAGCCTTTGAAAAGGCTTTAGCGGATGCCAAGAAAAACGGCACGGAGCAAAATGGCATCACGGTGGTTCTCCGTGTGAATACTGGCAACAAGACCTGCTCTAATGTTATAATCAATCTGCCAAAAGCCGTGCAGGATACCATCATTGCCAAAAAGATTGTGAGCATCATTGTGGTGGTGGACAATCCAGAAATCAGAGTCGGCATGGATTTGGCGACTATTAAAGAAATCAACAAACAGGCAAAATCGGATGTAAATATCACCGCCACCCGCATGGACAGTGGCAAGCTGACCGGTAATGCGAAAAAAGCCATTGGCAGCCGTCCGGTATTTGACCTCAAAGTGAATTATGGCAACGGCAAGACGGTCAAAAGCTTCGGCGAAGGCTGCGTATCGATAACCATCCCGTACACCCTCGGCGCAAATGAAAAGGCCGGGAATGTGCAGGCTGTCTATGTAGATAGCAAGGGCAAGGTACATTGGCTGGTAAACTCGGTCTATGACAGTTCGGAAAAGGTACTGCGCTTTAGCACCGATCATTTTTCCACCTACGGCATCGGCTATAAACAGGTCAACACCGCATTTAAGGACATTACAGGTCATTGGGCAAAGGAAGATATTGAATTTGCGGTAAGCCGTGGGTTGTTCAGCGACACTTCGACAACTATCTTTAGGCCGAACACCCCTATGACAAGAGGAATGTTCGTCACAGCTCTGGGGAGGCTTGCTAACGCCGATGTAAGTGGCTACGCAAAGAGTAGCTTCAGTGATGTGAAAGGCGATGCCTACTATATGGGCTACATTGAGTGGGCAAGCGAAAACAACATTTTAGACGGGTTTGGCAATGGAAAGTTTGCCCCGGATCAGTCCATCACCCATGAGCAAATGGCGGTCATTATGAGCAACTATGCTAAGACCATCGGTTATACTCTGCCGAAGGTTCATATCGAAAAGATCTTTGCAGATAACGCTAAAATCAGTACCTACGCCAAGGAAGCCTTGAAACAGATGCAGATGGCAGGCGTGTTCAAAGGCAAAAACGACAATCTCAACCCTCTGGGTACAGCCACAAGAGCCGAGGCGTCTGCTGTACTGCGCCGCTTTGTGAAACTGACAATTTCCAGCGACACAGCGCATGGCTGGTCCTCTAACGATATGGGTAAATAGAGATTCCTTTTTCGAGGTGCAAATAGAGATAGTGTAATCTGTACATAACCTTCTTCACCTCTACAACTTAATCATGCAAGATTAAAAAAGTCAGCACTTTGCCGTGGCATCGTGCTGACTTTTTCGTATTTTCAAGCATTTCACTTGGTAAGTCGAGAGTCAGGAGGTGACTTATGCATTCATTAATTAGCTATTGTCATACTATGTACTAGGACTATTAAATGTCGTTCCCTGTAATAATAAAGATTACGAATAAGATGTACATTACCTATATTCCTGTGATAACTTTATATTGTAGGTATGAGAAAGGATGATTATTTTCTACCGGGGGAAATTTACCCGAAAGAAGGTGATTATTATATCCATTTCAGATATCATTGACGTTATAACGTTAATAATCTGTACTATAGCGTTCCTTGATCAACGCTATAAACGGAAGATATAAATATGCTTTTTTTCTTATATATTTTCTTCTAAAAGAGGATTGCCATTTTGGTATCCTCATACCTACAATAATTTCATTATTATTATATCCCAAATTCAATTCTCTAATCACGGATGCAACACAGCTAAATAACTAATGTCCATATCTTCATAAATCTTAATTCCTCTATATCATCTATTATTTTCAGAGTATAACCCGACTCTCACCTCAAGTCTTGCGAGCAAAAAACTAAAAAAGTCCCAACCTCTTTAAGGTTTATTAACGGAGACGTGTGGGATTCGAACACTTTTATGATTGGGAAATATCTGGGGTTAACATTATTCTTGGCAAGAAAGGAGTATGAATATGACATATGTAGTGATACTTACTTTTACAGTATTACTTATGAGAGTAACGTAAAGGTGTCATAATTTGTAATATAAAAGATTATGCTTTTTATAGTCAGAATGTATGTTTGTGTATTAATCTTAAGTTGTAGGTATGAGAAGGATAATTATTCACTGACGGGGAAATTAATCCGAAAGTAGGTGATTATCATAAATGCTTCAGAGATAATGAATCTAATTACTTTAATTCTCTGTATATTGATATATCTTGATCAACGATATAAAACGAAGAAATAATTCTCAGTTATTTCTGTACAACTAATCTCAAAAACGGGGTATGCCATATAAGGCATTCTCATACCTACTCGTATATTTAATTATAACCTTATAACTTCCCTTTATTCGTTTATAAACTGCTTCTACTTTCATGAGTTTACAATCTAAAATGCCACTTACCGACTCTCGCCTCAAGAACAAAGTATTGTTTGTCAAATACTGCGCCTGTGGCGGGTTGCGACTGAAACATCTTCTTTCCTCCACAGTGTGATCATATGCCCTGTATTTTAGGTTTCGTAAATGCAACACAAAAAGGAAAAAACCTAGAAGCTTCTTGGGTTTAGAGCGGAGACGGTGGGATTCGAACAGTTTTAAGGCTTAAATCAAAAAAGTCCCACCCCCTCAAGGTTAGGACTAATCATTATTAACGGAGACGGTGGGATTCGAACCCACGTGCCCTTGCGGACAACTTGATTTCGAGTCAAGCTCGTTACGGCCTCTTCGATACATCTCCAAATATATATGAGATAAAATTCTCACTCGAATATTATATATGATGAATTCAATTTTTGCAACCCAAAAACAATCGTAAGTTTTAGTAGTTTTATCCACAGTACCATTGTTTTATCTATATTGCAATAAACAACTTTAGAAAAATGCCTAAAATATAAGGAATCCTCTTTCTTTTTGTAGTAGATGAATAGTGTCTAAGTAAAATATACACCAAACAAGAAGAGAGGGACTCCTTAATTTTACTTTTACTTTACTTTTACTTTAGTTTCTTCACCGCAATAATCCCATACTTTCCATTTTTCATCGCAATCCAAAGACTTTCATCCTTATCACTTCTAAGATATCTTAATTCTTGAAATTGTGGTTTCACTGATAACGTACCACTGGATAAGTTCAACAATCCCCACTTATCCTTAACGCAAACCTGAATAAAATTATCACAGACTTCAGATTCATAACTATCCCAGAAGGTATTACACATTAATTTTCCCTTCGGCGAGAGAAAGCCAAATTTAATATCCTCCCATTCTTCTTGATGCACGCATGCGATGCTACCCTCAGGGACCACTCTGTTTGTGTACAAGAACTAAACGAAGCCTTTATGACTACTTTGCCTGTTTTATCTAAGATTCCATACTTGTCATACTTCTTATATACAAAATAATCACTGGATAAGACTTCAACGACTTCATAGTTCGATGTGAATATTTCATTAAATTTCTTATCGATCACCGTATACTTACCATCATCATTATTCACAATTGCGCAGCCATCCTTAAAATCCGATACATTCTCCCACCCTTTGGTGCTTAAGTATTGCATAGATGTATCAATGGTCTCCATAGATAATAGCCCATTTCTTCCACATATTCAAATTGAGTACTGTCTTTTGGTATATCACCATAAACCCAAGCAATACCTTCACTAAATCTTTTCGATCCATAATAATGAGATTGAATGAATAGTTCTCCCTCTTCATTCACAAAACCACTATCATTATCCTTGTTCTTTATTGCTGCAAGACCATCGCTAAATTCAGATATGCCATACGTTGGATATTCAGTTTTCAGAATAACTTTTCCTGTATCATCTACGATTCCTTCGAATCTATCGTAATCCTCACTTACGGTTACAACTTTCCAAAGCTTGGTTCCCTCGATTGGGATTGGCTCCTCATCCCACAAAAACTTAGTCACTACTTTCCCTGTTTTATCAATAAAGCTCCACTTATCGTTTTTGCACACTGGACACAAGCCCCACTTATCTTCTTTTCTCACAGGACATAAATTCATATTATCAGGAAAGTAACTAAATTTATCTAATATCGGTTTAGTCATAATTTTACCAGTTGCATCCATAAAGCCCATCTTATCATCCTTAGTTATGCTAACTTAAATTATTTCATATAGCTCTCCTCATCCTAATAAATCGATTACTCTTTTCTTCATGACGTTCCCCTGTAAAAAAATATACTGCAATATATTTCTATATCACAGTATATCTCTTTTTTCAACAACATTTTTTTAATGTTAAAAAGTTCGTAGTGATTATTCCATTCATCGTTCTTCGCATTAATTCATACGATGGTTTTCCTAAACAATAGAATTCATTATGTTAAGTGAAAAAGTAAATTCCAGTTTGCACGAGTAAATTCCAGTAGATTGGAACACCTGGAATTTACTCGTACACAACTTTCCCTTCTGCTATAATACAGATATGGTTATCTGTCTGTGCAGAAA
>JAEYPP010000048.1 GCA_023410575.1 Bacillota bacterium
TAACAATATGTTCCCAACACCCCACAGCCTAAGTGCAAGCACTCGGTGTCCGGGCTTAGGCTCTCTTTTGTTAATGATTACGATCGGATACCTTAAGGCTCTGTGGTGTCGGGAACACGGCACGTTATGCGTAATTACAACTCTGTATAGAAAGGAACTAAAGAAATGGCAAAAAAAGTTACTCAATATAGTGTTTTACTATCTTGTCCATCAGATGTTAAAGATGAGTTAAACGTGGTTAATGATACCGTTACTAATTTTAACAGACTTTTTGGAGAGGCTAATAGTATTGATTTGAAGGTAAAGCATTGGTCAACTCACACTTATCCCGAATCTGGAGGAAAACCTCAAGATCTACTCAATAATCAAATAGTAAGGGATAGTGATGCTGCAATTGCTGTTTTTTGGACTCGATTTGGGACCCCTACTGACAATTATGGATCTGGAACAGAAGAAGAGATAGAAGAATTGATAAAGTTGGGTAAGCAAGTATTTGTTTATTTTAGCGATCGAAGTATCAGTCCATCTGATTATAATCCCGAAGAGCATAAAAGAGTAGAAGAATTTAAGAAGAAATATAAAGATATGGGGATATATTGGACGTATAAGGATATAGATGAATTTAAACAACTATTAACCAATCATGTGGTTATGTATTTCATGAAGCTTGTTTCAAACAATGGGGTTGTTGATTATGCCGATTATATTGATATTAAGATACTTTGTGTTGATGATGGAAAAACATCTGATCATATTATTATGAAACACTCAAATTATTCAGAGTGTAAGTATTGCATCAATACTAAAGATGAGATTTCACAATTATTCATAGAGATTCATGATATTAAACTACATAACAGAGATGAAAATAAATTAAATAGTATCGCTCCAAATGAAGAAACAAATGAAGATAATGAGTCTTTGAAAGAAGCTGCAGAACAAATCGAACTGTTAACAACTAACCTTAAATTCCTAAATCAGCAAATAATTGTGCTTTCAACAAGCGTTACAGAGACAATTAAAGAATATTACCAAAAACAGAATCAATCCAAGCTAGATGATAATTTTTTCAATCTTGGGAATCTTGAAAAGAGAAGAAGTATGTTCGGAGGTGGATTTTTTGGTACATCACCCTCAACTACCATATCTGGAACTGATGATGAAGAGCAAAAGTATAAAATCATTATGAAATTATACTCAAAGATTATTGAGTATAATGATGCCATTGAATATTTTATGTACCTAGATTCATTATATTGGTTCAATGGAGTTATTGCTAATGTTGGAAAGAATTTTGACGAAGATATAGACATTGCCATCTATATTGAAAAAGGATGTCTTGTAAAACCTGATAAACTCAAAGTTCCTGGTGATAGTTTTATAGAGAAGATAAATAATACGTTCGACTATATTTTTAGACCTAAAAAGACTGCGAGAGTAGAAGAATACGCTGATTATCCTATAAAGGCTAGTATTCCTACTCCCCCTCTCCCAATAAGCATATATGGTAAGTCACTGGAGGATGAGATAGAAGAAAACAAAGATGAATACATGGAACATATTGAAAATACTTTTGTGTATGAAGTGTTTGAGGAAGAGAAACAGGATGTTATTAAGTATAATTTAAGCTATATAAAACACAGCACAAATATACATTTTCCATCATTCTTGTTATTTAATCAAATACCTAGCAAGATTTCATATGACATTATATCCAAACATTCTAAAAAAACTATTATTGGAGAGCTTATTAGATAATAAGTGTAGTGTTGTCGTTGTAACTACGCATAACAATATGTTCCCAGACACTCCACAACCTAAGTGCTAGCACCCGGTGTCCGGGATGAGGGCTTCTTGTTAGATAAACAATAACGAGCGGACACCTTAAGGCTCTGGGGTGTCGGGAACACGAGACGTTATGTGCAATATCAATTTAGAGCGGGGCTCTGCAGCCTTGATTCGTTATTGTTTTTGACATTGGACTAAAACTGAATATAGGGAGGGGTATTTTTGTATAATGATTTAGAAAAGTGGTTATTAGCACAAGGTGGCCCGGCGATACAACTGCGTATGTATGCCCAGCAGACTGATATAATTATGTTCATCCTTGATCCGATGTTTCAAAAAAATACGCGAAGGATATGGACTGTTATGGGTCAAAGACCGACGTAGATATTATGCGTGCGGTTGGAGTCCGACCTAGGCGCATTGTTCAATCCAGATGTGGCTTATTGATCGGAGGGTTAAAATAATAAATTTATATGTTTACGAAGTTTTGAATAAGACTGCCGCATCCGTGCGGCTCTTGCTTCACGGGAACCCGACATCTTGTAACAATGCATTCATGCCCTGGGTGGCTTATTCTTACTAATTTGACAGAACATGACTATTATATGATAAGTGTATATTTTTATCATTATATGCGTGAGGAAGACAGAAGACAAAATTTAGGAGATAATAACATGGGAGCTTTAAGTATAGAAACGGAAAGATTAATAATAATGCCTATGACATATTCGATGGTGATTTCTGTTATAAACGGTGATAAAAAAGAATTTGAGAAGTTGGGTGTAAATTTTAATGCCAGTTGGCCACGTCAAGACACTATCGATATACTAAGTTTTATAAAAGACACAATGCCAAAAAATGATGTTGCCAGTGGATTTGACGTATGGATTATTATTAAGAAGAATGATATGAGCATAATCGGAGATGCAGGATTTAAAGGTGAACCTGATGATAATGGCAATGTTGAGATTGGGTTTGGGTTGATTGATGAAGAACAAAGAAAAGGATATGGCTATGAAGTGGCAAGCTCGCTAATAAATTGGGCTACCCAACAAAACAGTGTAAAAGTAATAAAAGCAGATTGCCTAATAAATAATGTGGGTTCGATAAAAGTACTGAAGAAATGTGGATTGAATGAAACTCATAGAGATCATGAGTATATCTATTGGGAAAGAAAGACATGTTGTTAACAAAAGCGAAATGGAATTATGAAGAGAAGGAGAACTAAATGGCGTCTTGGATGGTGCATTTACGCATATCAGATAAATTATTGGATGAGTTAAGCAATCTTTCACAAATTGAATTTGTGGTTGGTAATATAGCTCCTGACAGTGGTATACCAAATAACGATTGGTCGGTTTTTACTCCGAGTGGGGATATTTCGCATTTTAAAGAAACAGATGCTGATGGGCTGAAAGACATTCATATAAAAGAATATGTGGATCAATTTTTTTCTATAGAACAAAGAAAGATATATAATAGTAAACAGAAATCTTTTTACCTTGGCTATTTGACACATCTATTAACTGATATAATGTGGGGTGATTTAGTAGTTAGCCCAAGCATCGAGAAATTTCGAACACTATATGATAAAGATAGAACCGAATGGATATGGACCTTAAAAAAAGATTGGTATGATCTTGACTTTCTTTATTTAAAGAGAAATCCTGATTTTCGAACGTTTTTAATCTATAAGAATGCAATTGGATTTAAAAATGAATATCTTAATTTTTTTAGTTCCGATGCATTTGATAATAGAAGGGGATATATTACTGGTTTTTATAGTATGGAAAAAGAAAATCTAGAGAGAGAATATACATATTTAAAAGAAGAAGAGATGGATCATTTTGTTGATGAGAGTGTTGAGAAAATCCTTAGTATTTTAAAGGAAGAATATTTGTAAGTATAAGTATTTCACAGAAGTATAGATTATTATTTCTAATCTAAAATTCTGTTCCCAGACTTTCAGGAACTAAGTGCAGGTTTTTAACGAAAGATACAAAATATTAGACTCGATACGTTGAAGCAATATGTAAATAAATTAAAGATTGATAAGAGGATTAATAATGGAGTTCTTATTGAAAATACTGTTATATATCAATATTTCGTTACTTATTTTACATGAGATGGATGCTATAAAAT
>JAEYPP010000090.1 GCA_023410575.1 Bacillota bacterium
AAACCAGGTGTCCTTTAGTGCCTATTATATAATAAAAAAAGCTATCTGTTAAGTGAATAACTAGAATTTAGTCCTACAAAATCAAGCTATACCCTGAGACTGGAATTTACTTTTTCATTTAACTATAGAATTCATTAATAATTTATCTCAATGTCACTAACAACATCGTCAGAAAGATAAAACCAATATCCACTATAATCATATCCTTCTTCTGTGACATGATAGCAAATTGATGACTTATCACTATCATCAATCTCTACAGTATAATCACTCAGAGCCTCTTGAAGTTCAGTTTTAGTCATACCAATCGTAATGCCATTACCACACGTGATAGGTATATTGTAATCATCTGTATTAATATAGAGATAAGTAATTCGACCATCTAGATTGGATGAATTATACTCATCATTAAGCATAGAAAAGATATATTCTTTACCATCTCTACTTAACACCAAATCAGTATAATCACCGGATACTGATGGCTCAATATCGGTATTTAATTCCCAGCCATTGCTCATAAATTCAGAAAGTGGTGTTGGAAATTGATATAAATCTCCATCAAATTCAAATGTATATAAATATAAATCAGAAGAAAGCTCGTTAGGTGCTACATAATCTTCTACTTCAACTTCGCCAGTCATAGTATCATCTGAATCTTCAGAATCATCTGAAACACCAGAATTATCGTAATCCCCAGAATTCTCCATGTATATACTTTGAAGGATTCCTTCATCATTGAACTGCAAATTAATATATACATCTTCACTTATCTCATAGAAATATGATGGAAAATCAGTATCATATGTTTTTGTAGGTTCTCCATAAGTAGCTACCACCTCATCCTTTGTAGAAACACCAAGCTCAATTTGCTTTGGTAATATAACCTTAGTAGACACTGTCTTCGTAAATAAGCTGATACTAAGTGCGTAGAGTTCACAATCTTTTGCTACAACTTCTTTAGTACCAAAGTTGTAAAACAATCCATAAATGCTATCATCACCCTTATCAAAATAACTTGATTCTATGTAATCTGAAACTGGAATTACCTGATTTTCATCTCCAGTATATTCCCAGCCGGTAGAAACCAAATCCTTATACTTTACTGGAAGCTGGATTACCTCATCATTAATAGCTATCTGAAAACTATAGAGAAAATCTGATAATTCAACCTTTTGTTTTGGTTCGACCTGAACCGTATCTTTTGGTGTATCTACTTGATCATTACCTTCATTAGTTACTGTTGGTTTTGTATCAATTGCTTCCTTTTCCTCTTTCTTATTACAAGCACAAAGTCCCAAACAAAATATTAATGTCATTGCGAATAATCTTTTCTTCATATTATTCCTCCTATTGATGTATTATACAGTAATATATTACTATATAGATCCAGATTTTTCAACAACATATCTTTACATTTTCACTCATTTTTTTCACAATTATGAAACTCACACTAATATAATCGTAATTGTTTCGTAGGAGAGAAACTGTTTGATGTAAATAGCTTTATAAGTATATTATCTGAACAATCTACTTGAAAAAAACATGTGTACTAGGTATGATATAGAGGATAGGGGGGATGAACCATAAAGAAAAGCAGGAAATACGATACATAGCAAAAGTACTCATTTCATTAAAAGGAGAGATTTCGAATGGAAATTATGAAAATTAATGATTGTGATAAGACAAAATTCATGGAATTGTTGCTTATTGCAGATGAAGATATCGGTATGATAGAAAAATACTTATACCGTGGAGATATGTTTGCTTTGTATGATAATGATGTTAAGGCAATTTGCGTTATTACGCAAGAGCAAGAAGGAATATATGAACTTAAGAATATTGCTACCGTTCCCGAATATCAACGAAAAGGATATGGACAAAAACTAATTGAATTTGTTGTTGATTACTATAAGGAGCCAAACAGTGAATTATATGTAGGAACAGGCAATGTACCTACGATACTTCGTTTCTATGAAAGATGTGGTTTTATGAAATCACACTTAGTCAAAAACTTCTTTATCGATAATTACGATCATCCTATGTTTGAAGATGGACAACAGCTTATCGATATGATCTACTTAAAACGAAGTCTATAAAAAGAACTTTACAAGCACAAGACTGTTATGAAGTCGTCGGTACGAAAGGGCCTATATTTTAGGCCCTTTCGTTCCGTTTAGAACTTCCTTTGCGTATAAGCTATAACGTATCTTCTCTCCTACTTTAGTACTAAAAAGGAAAACAATCTTGCAAGAAAATTAGGTACTTTAGGATAATATAGTTTGATGGTATTCATAACCTCATCTCTTGTCGCTGTTGCAACATCAAACGTATGCTCTCCTCTTGGTGTAACTCCAATTGCGATATTACCAGATGCATATCCACCAGCTGCAATTTTACTTGCAATTGCACATCCTCCAAAAGAATACATACCTAATGCGAAACCACCAATTGCTAATATACCTACAGCTACACCACCTACAGCGATTCCACCAATACATATTCCAGCAAGCGCAAATAAAAGTCCTAAGGCAAATCCTCCAATGGAAATGAAACCAGCAGCGAAGCCGCCTACACTAATCACTCCGAACGCACTATTTCCAATTGCAATAATACCTTTCGCAAGAACTGGCCTTTCAGAAGAGAAATTGACATGAACGAGGGGGATTCCACCAATTGTTCTTTTACTCTTATATTCATATCCTCCCATTCTTCGCGTTTTCACTAATTCTTTTAATTCACCTAATTGTTGCATAACCAAGGTGTCATCTAATGTTGTTACAACGGTCTTATTCTTTTCTTCTGAAATCACATTCTCTCGTACAAGGTAATCAATACTTACACCAAATAAATCAGCCAACTGAATTATCTTATCCAAAGAAGGCATTGTCTGATCCGACTCCCACTTGCTAACCGCCTGTCTTGAAACATCCAGATAGTCCGCTAATTGTTCTTGTGATAGCCCTTTTTCCTTTCTACACTGTATTATCTTGTCACATAATTTACTCCCACTACTTATATTCATGCGACATCCTCCTTAATATTTTTTCTATCCTTAAGGTAGCATATGGAAGCCATTTGGTAAAGAAAACGGCACCTTGCAATTTGTCAACCATTAGTTGCAACCGTTGATTTTACTAACAAATCTTGTTTTTATCTATGAACTTATTAAACACAACTGACTTATAATTCTTCCACCTTCATCTCCTGCCTTTGGTCCAAGTTCGATTTGATAATCACAATTAATTAAAACCTCCTCATTGTGTTCAATCAAAACGATTGTATTCCCATCTTCAACAAGTTGATGAAATAACTTCAACAATTCAATCACCTCGGTTCGGCTTAAACCAGAGGTTGGTTCATCTAAAAGATAGAGTGTATTTTTTTTCGTCTGAGTCATAAGCTCATTCACGAGTTTTAAGCGTTGAGCTTCTCCCCCAGATAATGTTGTTGTACTCTGTCCCATAATCAGATATTCAAGAGAAACATCGCATAACAATTGTAGAATAGGTTGTAATTTTGCCTCATTTACAAATACTTCTTTTGCTTTCTCAATACTAAACTCAAGAACATCAGCAATTGTGTAGCCTTGATAAGTTACTTCTAATACTTGGCTTTTATATCGACTACCTTGACAGGCTGGACATGTAATCCAGACATCAGGCATAAATTCAGGGTTAATCTGACCAATTCCCCTACAGCAATCACATTGTCCTGCTAAGCTATTATAACTAAATACTGCCTCTTTAAAACCTAGACGCTTTGCGCTTTCTAGGTTCGAAAAAATCTTTCGAATCTCATCCATTAATTTAAGATAGGTCGCTGGCGAAGAACGAAGATTCCTTCCGATTGGCTGTTGGTCAACATAACATACTTGCGAAAATGGTTTTAAATCTTTACAAACTCGCTCGTATATAACTCCCTCTAGCATACTTGATTTTCCACTACCGCTCACTCCATGAATGCATGTAATTGCATGCAATGGAATCGTAAAGGTAACATCCTTTAAATTACGATAGGAAATATTTTGAAATTGTAACCCTTTTTCAAAATCCAGTTTGTCCTTAAGAGGTAAGACTCTTGCTGGTAATTCAGATAAAGAGGCTACGATAGGTCCATTTTCAATAATCTCACCACCATGTATTCCAGCGCCAGGTCCAATCTCGATAATTTTGTCAGCCTCTTTTATCATTTTGGCACTATGCTCTACCATAAGAATGGTATTACCTCGCGCTTTGATTGTATGAAGCATTTCTTTTAATAAATCATAATCTTTCACGTTCAACCCAGCTGTAGGTTCATCTATGACATAAAGAATTCCTGAGATATTGGCTGCTAGATTGGATAGCAATTTGAGACGTTTTTTCTCACCGCCAGATAACGTCAAAGTATCACGATTTAGGGAAAGATAATCAATGCCTAAATTATGAGCGACCTGACAAACTCGAGCAATGTTTGTTACGGTAGCTTCTATTTTTGCATAATCAGAATCGGAAACTTGCTCCGATATATGACTACACCATGCAAAAAGTTGCGTGAATGTCATCTGTGCGATCTGTGGGTATCGAACACCACCAACGGTCACCAATCTTGCTTCTTTTGAAAGACGTTCTCCGTTACAAACTGGGCATTCTTTCTGCAATACAAACTGATTAATCGGATAAACATCACCATTCTTACTATAAATTCTCTTAATAACTGAGATTGCTCCTTCGACTGGTCGGCAAATAGAACCATTGCGACCATTTTTTTCATTAACATAATGAAAAGTTACTGTATCCTCTCCAGTACCGTTTAATAAGAAAGTTTTAAATTGCTCTGGAAGTTGTTCATAAGGAAGTTCTAAATCTACTTCTAACTTTTGTGCCAAACCGAGTACTTCTCCAATCATCCAGTTTGCATTTGGATGTTTTTGAAATTCCCGCAATCCCTTATACAAGCTAGATGCACCATCGAGCAACGACTTCTTTTTGTCTTGAACAATCGTTGCTTCACTAATCTCAACAATGATTCCACGACCGTTGCAACATTTACAGTAAGATTCAGAATCAATATAGTTAAATGTAGCAGGTGTTAAATGAAACATTACCTGATTACAACGATAACACATCTGTCTTGTTTGCAACATTATAAACTGATGATCAACCTTTACATAACATGCTCCATGTGACTCCCTTAATGCCTTCTCTAACCGTTCTCGTAAAGTTTTACAGCTAACAAGTTCCTTATCGAGATTAAATACTTCAACCGTCTCATCAGGTTGAAACAAGTTCATCATTTCTTCCATTGTCATCGGAGCAATCATCTGTCCACAGTTTGGACAATGTCGAACTCCAATCGTAGAAAAAATCGAGCGCAAATCATCGTACAAGTCCGAATAAGTACCAACCGTAGAACGTGTATTTTTTCCAATTGCTTGCTGAGAAATAGCGATTGCTGGAATAACACCAGTCATCCGTGATATTTTGGGCTTTGGAAGTAACTCACGACTACCTTCTAGATCTGCAAATCTTCGTTGGCATTCGGCATAAATTGTATCAAATGCTAGACTGGACTTTCCACTTCCACTGACTCCAACAAGAGCAGTGATTTTTTGATATGGTATCGATACATTTATCCTCTTTAGATTATTCTCATAAGCCCCATAAACGCTAAGACATGGCTCTTTTTCTATTTTTGTTTCCTTAAGCTGCTGCAATAGAGTATTCTTATGTTTTTTCATTAGTTTCCCTTGATTTCTTGAGTGAATAAAATCCTCAAAAGACATCTCATACTCTGGAGACTCGTTGTCTTTCAGATCTAATATACTTTCTTCAGTAATCAAATCATTGCGATCCATATTCTTCTTATCTAGATTCTTTTTATCCAAATTTTTCTCAGACATATTCTTCGAATTCATATTTTTCGTAGATACATCCTCAAAAACCGGCTTTTCTTCTACCCAAGAATCTGGCCAATGTTTTACCCATTCTGCAACTTCCACACGTTCCACAAAATCATAAGCGTTCACATAAGGTAAAACATTAATACAAGGTGTCATGTCAAAACAATCCAACGCATTCACATAAATTCTCCCATTAAGTTCATCTACTCGAATAATTCGAGCTGTCGTCATAGCAATCGGATTAGGACGAACGGGAGAACGCGAAGCAAATGTTCCAACGCGAGGAGCATTTTCATAAGGTGGGTCACACTCTGCAACCTTTCGATAATTCTTTTTGTCAAATCGATGAAACCACCAAAACACCCGAATTACTTCTCGGTCTTGAAACTGTTTTACTTTCTCCTTCGAGCACTCAATATAAGTTTGTCCTTCAAGAACTCGAATTTTCCCACACATCGTAATATTATGTTCCATATGATTAGAGTCACAAGAAGTTGAATTATCATGTATCGTTGTAATTACACGTTCCTGACTCAAACACTGATTTTTACCAAAACTGTTCTGAAACTCTTCCAGTGTAATGACACGATCCTCACACGGGAAATAAGGTTTCAAATCATATAAGTATGACTTTTGCTGAGTTTCAACTGACCTAGGAAAAATTACCTCTCCAACGATAAGACCTTCTTTTCGATCTAACTTCTCAATCTTAATAATATTATGTTTTAATAGTTTCTCTTTATTGGATTCCTCCAACGCAAAATCGCCATATACAAGGTGCATATGACTAAACGATTCTGCATGTCGTAATCCTCTTTTACATTCCTCAATGATTCGAATATAAACATGATAGTTCTTCCATTCAATTTGACCAATGATAGTAATGTGATACATAGACTCACTCCTTTCCCTTTGGTAGTGTAATCCCTCACATAATGTCAGAGTCAAGTCTCTATTCGATAATACCCCATTCATCCTAACGACTATTTACTGATTTCGTTGCTTCATAAAGAGGAATCTATGTTTGTATCGTTACTTCAACTTGTAATTCAATTACATAATCATTAGGGTCCTCACATTCTTGTGGTCCTTTATGTACAATCTGACGACATTCTCCTTTGATACGATATTGTGGATGCTGCTCGAGCCATAATGCGAATGCTTGATAAGCGCCATCTATCTTTTCAAAAGGCCCATAAACAAAGAAGCAAGCTGCATTGGTAATCTCCTTCGTCGTTTTGTATTGTAAGATACAATCTGAGTGCAACCAATTTACGTTTGATGGCAATTCTGGTAACAAGATACAAAGTTCCATATCAACTCCTTGTTCCAATTCTTGCTCATGATAAATGGAAAACGAAGCATTCGAACAGAAATCGATTCGCTGCTGCCTCACTAGTTCCTCCATGAATTCTTTCCACAAAAGACCCTCTTGATAGTAATTCTCAACTACTCTTCGCAAGGATAACACATGAAGCGAAGGAAGATGTTTCATCGTTACTTGCAGATTAGATTCTAAGGTCTGATGATCCATGTCCACAATTGCACTTTGTAGCCGAGCAAGCATCTCTTTCTCTCTCTCTATGTTATTCTGAATGGTTAATTGTTGATCGATTAAGCACTGCTTTAAATAACCATCGTTGTCCCATGATTTCATCATTTCCTTCATCTGAGCAATTCCAAATCCAAGCTCACGTAAGAATAGTATTCGCTTAAGCTGCTCGATCTGTTTGGTCGTATACATACGATAACCAGTCATTTCATCTACATATTCTGGTAATAAAAGTTGATTCTCATCGTAATACCGTAGCATTCGTATGGACACATGAGTTAACTTTGAAAACTCACCTATTCGAAACATCGTAATCTCCTATCTGATTTCTCTCAACATTTACAATCAAGTTATGTATCCTTTTTACTCTATCCTCGAACACGTATATTTCCAGAGGTTGTCTTTGCCTTTATTTTAGTCATTCCTGTACCATATGTAAATACACCTTTACCACAATTTTTGTCAGTTCTATCCTTAAAACTTAACGTTTCTTTCCCACTAATTGTGTGAATCTCTGCCTCATATCCAGAGATACCGTTACACGTAATCTCAATGTCACCACTAACAGCGCTTGCTTGTAAAGAACTCTCTCTTGCATTCATAAGATTCAAGTCACCACTGATTGAAGACGCTACGCAACTCTCAACACAAAATTCAGCCTTAATATCACCACTTTTTGTCGCGATTCTCATCGTTTCTCCCTGTAAATGTTCCACTTTTACCTCTCCACTAATCGAAGATATATCAAATTGCTTTCCAAAGACAGTATAAGCTTTAATATCCCCGCTTGCTGTTCTTAAGTTAGCATCCCCAGAAAGATTGTTTCCAGAAATATCTCCACTGATAGAACGTGCATGAATCGAATTACTCTGTATATCGCCAAACACAATATCACCACTCTTTGTGTCCATATATAAATTCGAATATCTACTTTGTTTACAGATGATTTCACCACTCTTTGTGTCTAAGCTCATCTGGCTACCAATACAGTGCTCCGCCCAAATATTACCACTTGCTGAATTGACTTTTACAGATTGCACTTCTACATTCTGCATAAGAGTGCCACCACTCATTGAGATAATCTCTACTTCTGGAAATCCCTTAGGAACTTTTACTACGATTTTAACATCTTGAGCAAATATCATTGAAAAAATACTACTGATATTTTTCCTGCAAAGATCTCCATAAATCGTTGTCCCCTCTACCCAAGACCGAAACTCATAGTATTCTTTTGCTCTGCTTTCATGGTAATTCACCCAGTCAAGATGAATCTGATTATCGTCGGAGGTTACAACCTCAACATAAGCAAACTTAGAACGAACTTCAACCTTTCTTGGTAGGTTTGCCTTGTTTTCTTGGTAATCATTACTTGCGTTGTTGTCATCTTCTTTTGCTTCGTTTACCCATAATTGATTTGTATCCTTTGATTGGTTTGTATCCTTTAATTGATTCGTATCCTTTGGCTGATTTTCGTCCATTGATTGATTCGTATCCTTTGATTGGTTTGTTACACTTTCACTCTTCTTTAATTCCTTTACAAGTTCCTCAATTTCACCTAATTCATCACTAATTTGATCTTCTGTCTTCCCATTCGCAAGACCAATTTCATAATGCTCCTCGTAATCCTCCATAATCTCTGATTTCACATCATCAGCAAAGATTTCAAGCTCCTCACTCAACTTGCTCATATACTCTACACGTTTCATATCATATCTCCTCCCATTTTATTTTTCATGAATTAATTCCTTCACCACTTTAGCAAATTCTAACCATTCTTTCTTTAAGCTTTCTTCATACGCTATTCCACTCTTAGTTAAATGATAATATTTTCTTGCAGGTCCCCCAACCGATTCTACTAAATAGGTTTCTACATAAGCTTCATCCTTTAGACGCTTTAGTATTAAATATAGCGTTCCTGTTGCAATCTCCATTTTAGTTGAAATTGCCTCGGTCAACTCATATCCATACCGGTCATTTTCACGTAATTGCGCTAGAACACATAATTCTAATACGCCTTTTTTAAACTGAGCATTCATTTTGCACCTTCTTTCGCTACACATTTATACTTTTGGTATTTTATACCACAAGAATGATTGAGTACATCATATCACTTACTATTCTATAATGCAATATAGTATATATTAAAATTTAATAAGAATATTGTTTGTATAGTAGTTGGATATTTTAGTAATTCTCACTTGACTTCCTCCATAATAAGTTTATAATAGAGCAAATCAGAAAAGGAAATATCATAATCAACTAATAAACCTAAAAACGAAAGGTGGATATAATTATGCAAAAGGTTGGAATCATCGGTGGTATTGGACCTGCCTCTACGTTAGATTATTATAATGACATCATATACAGATATCGAGAAATCAAGTGTGATAATCAATATCCTGAATTAGTAATTGAAAGTGTTAATATGACAAAGATGTTAGGGTTTCTCGAAAGAAAAGATTATGAGGGACTCATTAGCATGTTATTAGAAGCAATCAATCATGTAAAAGCTGCAGGAGCAACCTTCGTAGCAATCGCATCGAACACTCCTCATATTGTATTTTCGAATTAATCGTGTTGTGCTTGCAAAACACGCGCGCCAAGCGCGGTCGCGTATGCTACATCTTCATATCGCGCTTGTGTGCATATCTGCGTCCCTCTTTTGGGGGACGCTTCTTTTATATACTAGGAAATTCTGAGGAATTTCCTAGCATATAAAAGAAGTTTCTCCGCTACCACTCATTAGCATCATTGAAGCTACTTGTGAGTATGCGAAAAAACTTCATTTAAAAAAGGTATTAATTCTTGGAACGAAATTTACGATGACCAATGGTCTATATACGAATGTTTTCCCTACTTATGGAATCGATGCTTTCGTACCAGATCCAGAGGGAATTGAAACTGTACATAATATTATCTTTCCAAAACTGGAAGATGGGATTGTCATACCAGAAGATAAAGCTAGAATGCTATCCTTAGCGAATCAGTTGATTCAAGACAATCATGCGGATGGACTTGTTCTTGGATGTACAGAACTGCCATTAATGATACATGAGTCCGATCTTGCTGCCAATGTGCTAAATACGACAAAAATCCACGTAGAAGCTATTGTCAATCGGTTAGTTTTTGAAGTGAGCTAATAACCACTTCGCTACTCCATCACAGTCATTGGACTCGATAATGCCGGTTGCACACTCCTTTAGCTGGCTTACCGCATTTTCAACTGCATAGCATTCATCGGAGATTTGAAACATCGGGATGTCATTAATGGCATCTCCAAAGGAGATAATCCGGTCACACTGAAACATCTTTTTTACTTCAAGTATTGCGTTCGCTTTTGTTGCATTCTTTGGCATGATTTCTAACCAATACTCAGGGCGATATAATTCTTGTTGGAAGACACATGTATAGTTGGGATTTTCTTTTATATCCTCATAGATTTGCTGTAATTCTTCTCTCTCACCGATACAAGTATAGTAGAAAACATCACCATCATAGAGATTGTTATCATCTTCAAGAGAACGAAACCGCTTATCTCCTTTGCGCAACCCAAGATATCGCATTTTACCATCGTTAAGCGCCTTCATATTATAAGAGACTTTCTGCTCATTATCTATGTAAGAATAGACAAAAGGAGATATATGATAACACGAAAGTAAATCTTCCATATAGATTTTACCTTCCTTTGAGAAGGCACAGGAATACAGAATACCACCAGTATTAGCATTAAACACAAAAGTTCCGTTATATGCAATCACTGGTATCTTTGTCGTTAACCCCTTCGTCACGACAGAGGCTGAAACCATAGATCGCGCCGTCGCATATGTAAAAATCATACCTTCCTCTACCAAACGGTTGATGGTTGTAATGCTAAACTCGCTAATCGTATCCTTACGATTTAATAACGTTCCATCTAAGTCAGTGACATAAAGTGTCTTCATAACTTTCTCCTCTAAGTATATCACTTTTTATTTGTCTTTATTGATTACTCTGCTAAGTATATCACTTTACGGGAGGATGTAAATCCCATTCAGGAAAACAGCTGGCAAAGCCTTCAAGATTCTGAGTTAAAACAACCTTTTCCATCTTTTCCACATCAGAATTAGACTGACCAAACATCGCCTCTAAATCATCAAAATCATCATCTTTATCTATGCTCATATTTTCATCTCCTATGCTATAATATTCCGTATTGGTTTATTGTTAAACTCATTAGCAATATTCTTTGCATCATTCCACTGCCTAATACAACTACAAATCTTGTTCTTACCTTGTACCCTCATATCATTATACTTTTGGTTGATTTCATTTATCTTGGTATTAATATCATTTTTTGATTTGTATATATTAATCGCACAATAACCGGTAAAAACTCCTAAAATCACAGCTAATAGCATTGAAAATGCTAGCGAGCCCAATGTAAATCCACCAACTAATATCGTACCAAAAAGCCAGCTGCGAGGTGTATTTGTAGTAGCTTGAGTCATCTCCATTGTATGTTGATCACTCAAATAATTCTCATAGTCTGCACATAACTGGTTGAGATTACTACCATCAGAAGTAGATCCAATCCAACCATTTACATTTAGTGTAATGCTCTGAGGAAAATCTGCCTTTTTCTCAGTAACGTAATTTTCAAACCCCTTTTTGATATAACTACTAAGGAAAGACACTGCAGTTTTTCGCTCAGAAGGAGATACTTTTCCATCAGTAGTTATCACATGTGTCATTTGCTCAACCAAATTAAGAACTTTAATCTGTCTAGAGTGCTCCGCGGCTTCTATCGCTTTTTTTGCAGCATCCCTATCACCTTCAAATTTCTTAACAGCCTTAAGATACTCTTCTTCCTTCCTAAGAGGTTCCTCTTCTTCATCATATCTACTCACAAGAGTAATTAAATTTTTATCAATCGTCGCCTTAAGTCGTTCCTGATCTACAAAGGCATTGGTAATTCCGATAAAGTTATCTGCAATAGCATCCACAGAATTAATTCTACCAACATAAGCATTAATTCTGTCATACTCTTGAACCGTAGACTTTAGGTCAGGATAGAGCTCACCGATTTCATTATGAAACTGATCACAATAACCTTTCCATAGATCCTCCTGTTCCTTTTCAAATACACTGTTGTTGCCTCGAATTTCATTGATCCATTTTGTTATGTAATCATCACACATATGTTTATCATCTGGACCAAATATACCATTCACATACGCATCAATATAGGAAAAACTTCCTTCAGAAAAATTAGCAGCATCCTGCTTAGAAAAATAGATAGAAAGCCACTCATAGCATGTCTGAACTTTATTATTTCTTCTACAAATCAATGCCATTGTAAGTGCTGTTCTTTCCTCATCTCTTTTTATTGCCTCTGCAATTGCTCTCTCAGCAAGATTACGATCATTTCCTATCCAAGCAGAAACCGCTACTAAACATGGTGCAAGCCAGTATTTCGGTGTTGATAACATAAGTTCTTCCGAAACCCTTGATATTGTAGTCTTTTTTACAAGTGCTAAGTCAGTTGCCTGCAAGACACCAAGCATGGTTTCTCTGACAACCTTATAATTACCAAAGTTCTGCTCCAATTCCTGTCGTACACGAACAAGTTCTGTCAATGCCTGTTGCAGTGATGCCGTTTTTTTCTGTTCTTCCACCATCTGTTGAAAGCGATTAGCCAAGTCCTTTAACTCATCACTTACTTCAAGAACTGATTCACTTATTTCCTCCATACGATTATTAACCCCAGCAGTAATTTGTGTAAGATTATCGACCTTTTTCTCTAACCTATTAATATCTAATTGGCTTAATTCTGGCATTTATATTCTCCCCTCCTTTTATAAATTTGCATCCTCTTCATATTTTGCCTTTTTCTTCCGATATGAAGCGATAAATTTCTCTTTTATATCTCTTGTCCTCATTGCATCGATGATAGTCCCAACCGGCAAGATATAATGATCATAAAAATATCTTGCTTTTGCATGTAAATAAAAACACTTATTCACATAAGGTGAATCCGGATTGTCATCGATCCCTTTTAATAATGCGAAACATGTCTTTGGTATATCACAATGTCTTGCAAGCTCCTTATACAAGTCAATGAGATGATTCGTCAAAAAATCCATTGACGCCCTTCTAGAAATTAGATAAGGACATAATTTATCAACAAACTCACATAAATCTGCTTCATCTTCTTTTGACTGCATATTTATTGAAACTAATTCAATCACTTCTCTTTCGTAATCAATCATATTGTATGCAGAAGCTAGTATTAATTTTTTTATATCCTGCACCTCATCATACTCTAGTGATATTTCCTTAATCTCTCGAAAAAAGCTCTTTAAAGCACCTTCTTTTCTCATAACAAACTCATCATAGTACGCAATCATATAAAGTGCTGGCACATGGTCTTTGAATATATTTAATATATCCAATGCATAATGCTGTGCATTATCAAACTTTCCTTCAGTGAAAAAATTCAACGCATTTTCTTTACTGAACATTACTTTCCCATTAGAATTTAGGGTTGCTCTTGAATAGTATTCTTCTTTTCCACACTGATTGCAAATTAAGATCCTTTTCTTAGAGTTAAAAACAACATTGCTGCTACCACAGCCATGACACTGTAAGCCTCCTAATTCCATCGTGCTACCTCATTCTATTTTATTGATGAAACTACACTATTTCTATACTTCCAAGTTTGCGTAGCTTCTTGTATTTTTTTATTAATCTCATCTTGATCTTTATTTTCGATAATCATTGTCTGTATCTGATTGAGTTGCAATTCAAATTCTTTTTGTAAATCCTCAGAAAATTTTTGCGAAATATTCGAGCTATAGTCTACTGTTTCTTTTAAAATATGCAATTCTCTCTTCGTATTCGAGTTCGTAGTCAGACTGAGAATCGACGCTAGCTGAGAAGAAATAGCTGAGATTGGACGAATCTTCTCAGTAATATGACTCGTTTGATATTCCACTCGACTAACATATTGATCAGTAAACAACCTGACTGCAGTGAATAATACTAAAATAAAGCCATTAAGTGACATTAATACAACATTGAATTTACCAGATAGACGGAATATAAAATAAGTATTTATTACTAAAGAAAAGAATAAATAAATAATCGTAAAATAAACTGGTATATAACTAATCTCCGTCGTGTTTCTATTTGCTTTTATATCAGTTAAATACAACGAAATTGCTACAATAATAAAGGATAGTATACCAAAACTAAATCCACCCCAAAAATAAAAGCCAGCTTTATCATAATCTGCAAAAATTAAGATAACCGCACACCAGGCAAGAAACATAAGAATCTCAATTAACATAATCTTTTTTATATTATTATTTTTCTGCATTATGCTTTCTCCCTCATCATATTTTTGTTCCACACTCAGGGCAGAACTTTGCTCCCTTCGTAAGTTCCGTCCCACAATTCGGGCATGCATTGGAAAGAGGCCTTCCACAAGATAAGCAGTACTTTGCTCCTTTTATAATGATCTCCCCACAATCTGGGCACCGTAACTCTGCCTCCATTTTCCCCCCGCAATCTATACAAAACCTTGCCCCACTAGGATTTAGAGTACCACAAGAAGGACAGTTTACAGTATTTACATTGTTCGAAGTACTTGCAGTATTTGTTTTCTGTGGCTGCATAATACCTGTATCTCCAAGTGTAGCTTGAGCTAAACTTCCCATGCCATTCCCGACAGCTTGTCCAACTCCGACTCCCATTCCAAGTCCCATTCCAGCTCCCAAAAAAGTAGAAGCCGTTCCTTCATTGGCAGCTGCTGTCTCCATCACACTAAATGCTTGTTCCTGTTGATATGTATATCCTTCTCTTTCACGCATACGTGCCCTTGCTGCAGATTCAATGTCCATCTTTCTAGCTGTACCTTCTGCCTCAAGCTGAGCTCGTTTCTTTTGTATCTTCATATCATTGATTTCTCGTAAATCTTCATCTGGAGCATTGATACTATGGAAAGAGAAATTGTCTAATGTTAGTCCAAAATCATTAAAATACTCAATTAACATTCCATGAATATTTCTGGAAAACTCAGATAAATAGGTACTAATCTTTAAAATGCCAATTCCTTGATTTATCATACTTTTAGCAAGTAAATCAGGAACATATTCTAAAATCTTTGCGCGCATAAACTTTACTAATTCGTCACGAGTATAGTCAGACCTTGTTCCAACAACCTTATGTAAAAACTTACGAGCTTGAACGATAGCAATGCTAGTGTCCACCTGTTCAATATGTACACCGAACAAACCAAATGCTCTGACATGAACGTTAATCTCTTCCTCAGGATCCATTACAACAATAGGACTCTGCGTACCCCAGGATAACTCATTCATATAGGTTGTATTTACAAAGTAAACCGTACTATGAAATGAAGATTCCCCTCCTGTTAAATGATGGGCAATATTACGAAATGGTGCGAATCGGCTATCTCCAGTCTCCAACTTAATCTTACATGGTCCAATAAATACTGATACTTGCGATTGACCAGCATCATCAGAGTCAATCGAATTTCCTGCTGACATATTATTCGTAAATATCGCCATCTGTGATGCATGTACAATCAAATATGAGCCATTTGGAAAATCCTCATATTCAAACTTATGAACAATCAGACTTGCTTCTTGGTCGCTCTCTGGTTCCCATTTAATAACATCGACCGAAAACGCCCCCAGTATTCCACTGTGTTGCTTTTCCTTTGGATTATTGTTCTGAAATAACGGCATATCGAAACCCCTTTCCCCAATTCATGATATTCGACAAATACTAAGTAACTTTATAAAACAATAATACAATTTATCATGAAATATGTCAATTCTTGATACTTTTTACTTAATTTGTCTTGTAATCCTTTTAGGATACTTTTCATGTATAAAAAGCGCAAACGAAAAGCCTAGTGCTTTGACATACACTAGACTTTTGTATGCTAAGATGTAACCTCTTAGCTGATATATAATCTTTTTTTAACCTACAATTTTATAATAAGTTTTCGCTGTCATCGCATAGACAAATGCATAGATAATAACAAACACAATGACGGTTCCAACCGAGCAAATTGCAAATAGCGGCACATTCGTAAGACCTAAAACTCCTAATAATTTTGTAATCATCTTAAAGGATGCAAGTACATGAATTCCAGCCATAATAATTGGTAAGAAGAATACCATAAGCACTTGAGAATGAATGGATTTTTTAACCTCATGCTGGCTCATTCCAACTTTTTGCATAATCGAGAAACGCTCTTTATCTTCATATCCTTCACTGATTTGTTTATAGTAAATGATTAATACGGTTGCCATAATAAACAAAGTTCCTAAAAAGATACCAAGGAAGAAGAATCCACCATACATACGATAAAACATATCACGCATATCTTCTTTACATGCAACGTAGACTTTTCCAATCTTACTGCTTACACCTTCTTGATCTAGGGATGTTTTTAAGTCTTTATAAAGATCTATCTTTTCTTTGGCACTACCTTTTATATCAAAACTTATTTGATAGCTGATAGAACTCGCCTTATCCTGATAAGCCTCCTTTTGCCCCTCATAAATCTTTACCAAATTATCGAAATCAGGTAATACAATATAATGGATCTGCGTTGCATAAGTCTCATAGTCACTGACAATTGGGAATTCATCCAGTCTATTTTTTACTGTATACTCCTTTTCAAAGAGATAAAATGAAGAATTTAATAGTTTGCTAGAACTATAAGCAAGGACTTCACCATCTGCTAGTTCTATGTTTTGATTCGTCAGGTTATTATAGGTATCTGATGTTAAGAATACCAAACCATTGACATCACTGGAACCTGGATAATTATCTACATCAAAGATGAACTTACCATCTGAATTTCTTGCAGCAACACTCAAGAGTATATAATCCATTTTGCTTGTCACTTCCATCTTTGAGGATTTTACTTCACTCATTATATTATCATAGGTTAAAGTATTATTCTCTAACTCATGATCCCTTGATGTTTTATCCTTAATCAACTCTTCATAATTGCAGTTTCGATTAATAATCATATCATATGGATACATAGTATCAATAGCATCTTCTGAACCAAGATACATAGATATCGTGCCTGAAACCATAACTAATACCATAGTAGATAAGATACAGATATTGGCTAAACCAACTGCATTCTGCTTCATACGATAAATCATTCCAGAAACCGAAGTAAAGTGTTTTGCTTTGTAGTAAAATCTCTTATTTTTTCTTAGAAGTTTTAATACAAAGATGCTGCCAGCAGTAAATAGACAGTACGTTCCTATGATAACAAGAATAACAGCTACAAAGAATAATATTATTGCTTCAAGTGGTGATTCTGTCGTTAATGCGATGTAATAACCTCCTCCAATGGATGCAAATCCAATCAAGGCAATTAACCATTTGGTTTTTGGTTCACGTTCCCCTGCGTTTTGTTCATGTAATAATTCGATTGGTTTACTTAAACTAATCTTTGCTAAATTTGAAATTAAACATAGAAGAAAAATAATAACGAACAAAATAACAGTCGTAATAATGGAGGCTAGACTCATTTCTGTTTCTAAAACAACTGGTAACTTTACTATTTTCTCAAGTGCCATAACTACGAGTCGATTGAACAACATACCACACAATAATCCAACGATTAAAGAGATTACAATCGTAAAAACTGTCTCAAAAAATAAAACCTTAGCGATATGACGCTTTCCCATACCGAGAATGTTATATAACCCAATTTCCTTTTTTCTGCGTCTCATCAGGAAGTTATTCGTATAGAATAAGAAGATGACTGAAAAGATACCAATAATATAACTACCTAATGTCATCAACATCTGAATGTTCTCTGCCCCAGGCATTCGACTCAATCCTTGATGGGACGCAATTGAACACATATTGTAAAACATCATGATTGTAAAAATACAAGTAAGTATATAGGGCAGATAAAACTTACTATTTTTTTTCATATTTGTTTTAGCTAACTTCGGATAGAATAATTTACTCATTCGATACACCACCTGTCGCTATCATGTTAAGAGTATTTGAAATTTTTAGAAACATCTCCTCATTGCTCATATTTCCTTTATATATCTGATGAAAAACTTCGCCATCTTTAATAAATAAAACTCGTTTTGCATGGCTTGCAGCTTTTGTAGAATGTGTAACCATTAAGATTGTCTGCCCACCATCATTAATCTCATTAAACATCTTCAATAATCCATCAGTTGCTTTGGAATCTAGTGCGCCTGTAGGTTCGTCTGCTAAAATAAGCAATGGATTTGTAATTAATGCTCGTGCTACTGCAGCTCTCTGTTTTTGCCCACCAGATACTTCGTATGGAAACTTATCAAGTAACGTGTCAATTCTTAACTTTGAAACAATTGGCATCATTTTCTCTTGCATTTCCTGATATGATTTTCCTGCCAAAACAAGTGGTAGAAAGATGTTATCCTTAATCGAAAAAGTATCCAATAAATTAAAATCTTGAAATACAAACCCCAGATTATCACGTCGAAATGCCGCTATTTCACTTTCTCTAATTGCTAACATACTAGTTCCGTTTAGTTTTACATCACCTGATGTTGGTTTGTCCAAAGAAGCCAAAATATTTAATAACGTTGTCTTACCAGAGCCACTTTCCCCCATAATTGCAACATACTCCCCTTTCTCAACCGAAAAGGTAACATTGGATAATGCCTGTACCTGAGTCTTACTAAAACGGGTTGTGTATATTTTCTTTAAATTATTTACCTCGAGTAATGTCATTTGATATCCTCCTGTTTTCTACTTTCTAACGAACATTATGAATGATTTCCTAACCTGTAACCATAATTTTAGCTTACAATATAAAATAGAACCTTACATTTGTGTAAGGTTCCAATCTATGATCACTGCTTGATTATTTATGTACATAGCTTGATTGCCGACTCTTTTTATTCATAAGTCAAGTTAGCTGTAGCAAGATATAATCGAACCTTTGTCCCCTTGGATACTTTAGATTCCATCTGGATTCCATGACCAAGTCGATTCATAATCAACTTACATAGATACATACCTAAGCCAGTTGATTTCTTATCATCTCTGCCATTATAACCAGTAAATCCTTTCTCAAATACACGTGGGATATCTTCTGTCGTAATCCCGATTCCAGTATCCTCAATCACTAACACTTGATTCGGATCCATATAGATAGAAATACTGCCCGTCTTTGTATATTTAAGTGAATTTGATAATACCTGTTCAATTACAAATGACAGCCATTTTTCATCTGTTAACACGATTTCATCCACACCATCATAATTAAGGGTTAACTTCTTTTGAATAAACAGCCGAGCATACTTTCGAATCGCTTGCTTGATCAGATCATCGAGCGAATACTTTTCTATCTTATAATCAGTAGAATCACTTCCTAAGCGTATATAGGATAAAACCATCTCCACATACTGTTCGATCTTAAATAGCTCATTTTCAAGAACTACTCGATTTTTTTCTGGCATTGACTGTAACAGAATTCTTAGTGCAGAGATTGGTGTCTTAATCTGGTGAACCCAAAGCGTATAGTAGTCTAGCATATCAGTTTTGGATCGATCATAAGAGGATAGTAAATCAATCTGCTCCTCGTTCATGCTACGAATAATATCATGATATTGTTCCTCAATTAGATTCATCGCTTTCGGTAGTTCTTCGATACATAAATGAATATTCGGTTTTATCTCTTCTAACGTCTTACATTTTTTATAGAATTTTGAGAATCCAATGACGATAACAATCACCCACAAAAAACAACATAGCAAAAAGGCATACAGAACAAGAGATAAATCTGCATTCCCAACAAAAAAAACAATGGAGAATATAAGTGAAAAACAACAAAGCAGTACGATACTCTTCCTATGGTATCTTAGATAATTGACAAATATCTTCATCTCTACTCTCCAATCAGATAACCCATTCTCTTTTTTGTAACAATAAAATCAACTAACCCGACGGACTCCAGTTTTTTTCTCAATCGGGTGACATTCACCGTTAATGTATTATCATCAATAAAGCTATCCGTTTCCCATAATCTTGTCATAATCATATCACGGCTTACTGTCCTACCTTTATTCTCCATCAGTAACTCTAATATTTTATACTCATTTTTTGTTAAATCTAAACTATTTTCTTGATAGGTCAGAGTATTATCTAGCGTATTTAAGATAGCTCCATGATGTTCTAATAAATTATTCTGACTTGTAAAATCATAAGTACGTCTTAACATAGCCTGTATCTTTGCCATAACTACATTCAAGTCGAATGGCTTTGCAATAAAATCATCACCACCCATATTCATAGCCATAACAATATTCATGTTATCCGTTGCTGAAGAGATAAAGATAATCGGCACCTTTGAAACCTTTCTAATCTCAGTGCACCAATGGTAACCATTGTAAAATGGTAAGGAGATATCAAGTAATACTAATTGAGGTGAACAAGCAACAAACTCTTTTAAAACAGATTGAAAATCCTTAACACAAAAGGCTTTATGTCCCCAAGTCTGGATATGTTCACACAAAGAATTTGCAATAACTTCATCATCTTCTACAATAAAAATCTGATACATTCAGGTTCACCTCATTCACTCATCATTCACTTATCATTCACTCATCATTCACTCGTTCATTTACATTGCAACTACTTGTATAATCAATAACTCAACAGCAATCTGATCAGCCAAACGGCCTGTTTTTACTAATTCTTCTAGTTCTGTACCAAGCTGTATCGCCTGTAACAATATCTCACTTTTAAAATTTTTGGATTGTTGTGCATATTTATTAACTGCAAATGGTGGAACTGACAACTTAGATGCAATCGTTGCATTATCCATTCTTTTTGCTTGGAATGCCTTTACTTGCAGTAAAAGATTCATGTGCCGTATGAAAAGATATAAGATTGTCATTGGCTTTTCTCTTAATGTAATCAAATCATAATATAATTCTAGCGCTTTTTTCTGATCTTTGTTGGCGATTGTATCAAGCATAACAAACATCTTTCCAGTGATCTGTTCACTACAGATTGCATCGATATCCTCATTCGTTATAACATCCTTTTCATAGCAATAAGCAATCAGTTTATTCAATTCAGTCTCAATATTGTCCATATTGGAACCAACTTTATTCAAAAAATATGCAACCGTTGCCTCCGTTACTTTCTTTAGTTCTCGATTAAGTAGAGAGGCAACCCATAATTTCAGATTTTTTTCCTCCATACCGTTCATCTCACTAACATAGCCAGTATCCTTAATCGCTTTGTACAATCGATTTCTCTTATCAACTTCATTTTCTATAAACACGATATATGTTGTATCCGGCATTTCTTTGATAAAATCTGCAAACGTATTGGCTGATTTAAACCATCCACTATTCTCAACTATAATTAAACGTCTGTCACTAAAAAAAGGCATGGTTTCTGCAATGTGGATGATTTCATCCACATTGATATCCTTGCCTTGCGCATACGTATAATTCATATCATCACTATCATCTAAAATAGCGCTTTTCAACTTATTCTTATAGAGTCTTTTTAAATAAGCCTCCGTTCCATAGATAAGATAGAAATTTTTAAATTCCTTATTTTTTATATGCTGTTTAATTATATTCATTAAAATCCCTCGAACTAAAATAATGCCTTTCCGATTTGTTCTCCCATCTTGATGACTGTTTCATACCCCTCTTTTGTGTTTTTTAAGATATCATCATCAATACCTACGACATCACGTTGTAATAATAACACAACCGTAGAACCACCAAATTCAAACTTACCTTTTTCCTGGCCACGCATTACAATTGCTTGTCGATGATAGTTATTAATCTTACCAACCATCAATGCACCAACTTCCATCTGTATCACCTTACCGAAGTTCTGAGTATTTAGCACACAATAGGATCTTGAATTCTCTTTATATATATTAACATGGTCAAGTATAATTGGATTCACTGTATATAACCTACCTGGAATGAAATGATTTCTTTCCTTTGCAGCCTGATCCACATAACAATATCTATGATAATTATCTACCGTTAATCTTATAATAACACAAGTCCCACCTACATATTCCTTAGCAAGCTTACGATTACGTAACATGGATTCAATCGTATAGTAAGAATTCTTGATTTTAAACTTAGAATCCAAATTAATCGGATAAGCGATAACTTTACCATCACAAGGCGCAATTAAGGTTGATGGTGTTTGATCGAAGGGACGTTTCTTAGCTTTAATTTTCCGAGTAAAAAATTCATTATAAGAGCAATATCTTCTTCTCTCATAATCCTTCATCTGAATGTGATTCTTTTTCACAAAGGAATCAATTAGAAAGGTAGAAGGCCATGTATCCAAAAATTTTCCAGCTATTTTAGAAACAATAGGTCGAGCAAGTATTCGTAATAAAAATCGCATAGGAGCCTTAGAATATATAAATTCTAATGATTTATCCTGTTTTGTTGAATTACTTATTATATTTCCTTTTCGATCCTTATATTTCATCTGTTAACCTCGATTTCTATTTTTCCTATACTAATAAAACACCAACTAATATAGCAATTCCATAAACTGACATAATAACACAACCGGTATTCCCAGGTTTTTTAACTTTAAAGTCAAATACAAACAAGAAAGAAACAATTAATAACAAAATCGAATAAAAAAATCCAGGTAAATGTTTCTCACCAATCAATTCTCGAATAATGTAAGCACTAGGAAGAATCATAGAGATTGTTGTAACTGGTAAACCTTGATAATACTTTCTGTGTTCCGTCGTTTGTTGTTGTCTTGCCATTTCTTTCACATTAAAATAACCCAAACGAATTACCGCAGCTAGCACAAAAATTACTGCTGCTATCGTACCTAACGTACGGTTGCTACAAGTATAGTATCCGAATAATCCTGGTAATACACCAAAACATATTAAATCACATAAAGAATCAATCTGAATACCAAACACTTTTGCTTCCTCAGATCGATTTTTCATTGCTCTTGCGATTTTCCCATCAAACATATCACATGTCCCTGAGATGATTAAGCATAATAAAGCCCATCGATAGTTGCCTTGAAATATTTCTGTGATACCTATCATAGAAGCCGCTAAGCCTACATAAGTTAAGATTACCGAATAATTATAAAATCCTATCATATTAAAGTCCACCACTCTCTAATTTTTTCTTACGACTTGCCCAAAGATATGAAACAAAGGTAATCACTGCACTTACAATAAGCATTAAGTAATACGTAATTCCCCTAGTCAATAACATACCAGGTAATATGAATTCTTCACCAAAAATTGTTAAAAATATAATTAAGAAGCTGCTTTCACTAGCTCCCATAGCGCCTGGTAATGGCAATGAATCTACTGCTAACGCTATAATCGTCTGTAATGCTATAATCTCAAACGCACTCTTGCCATGTAATCCGAATGCTCGATATACGACAAAAGTTACCGCAAATAAGCATAAACGTTGGAATACTGTCACTAGTAAAACCTTAAGCAATACGGATTTATTTTTCTTTATATAATCAGCACTTTTATCATATCTACCTAATGACTTCCAAGCTTTTTTTAAGCATCGTTCACGATTCTTAATAATACGATGTTTCCCTAACCAGAAAACTGTTTTTCCAATCATATTCGTCAACCATGATTGGCGAAAGATAGCGATGACGAGAAATAAAACAAAACTTACGTTACAAACAATTCCTATTATGATTAAAAACCATATACTAGAAGCATATTCTGAAATAAATTGCCATTCGAATAACGCAGCAAATACACACATGATAATTAATACTGTTTTATATGCTGCTGTTACAATCATCAGAACTAAAGTTGATACCGCGACACTTACTCCATCACGTTTCATCCATATTATCTGTACAGGTTGTCCACCAGTAGCTGATGGTGTAACTGCACTAAAGAAAAAACCAACGAATGAATATATGATACAACGAATCACACCAACACCGTGTTTAACTTTTCGTAACAGATAATGTATAATGAAAGATTCACTATATATGTATAGTAATGCTAATACTACACCGATTAGGATATAACTGTTCTTTGCACGATGTATTGAATCAACTACGGCTTCTATTTCCTGGTCCTTAAACACAATATAAGCAGTTGCACAAAATACTGCAATCAAAAATAGAGTATTTATTACAACTTTCAGATATTTTTTTTTCAAAACTTAGTCCCCCACCTTAAACATTCTAAACCGCTATTCATTCATAACTAAGAGTATACTATTTTAGCTAACAATTTTCAAGAACTTTCGTCATCTTATGAAATATTGTGTTACAGTTCAGCCATTCAGTACCGCGAGGTGTTTTACGCCATTAAAACAGAGAATATCATGCGTCAAAGTGCTCTTTTGCACTTTGTGTGCATCAGTTGTTGCAGTTCAGCTGTATGGCTGAACTGCAACAATATTGTCAATATTGATACGTAACAGCACCTTTTTCACTTGTCATTCGAATGTTGCAATCACTCGCTTCAAGTTTTATAATCGTTTCCTTATGTGGGTGTCCATATCGATTCTTCTTACCAACACTAATCACTGCCACCTTCGGTTTTACTGCTGTTAGAAGATTTTCACTTGTCGAATATTTTGAACCATGATGAGCAACTTTTAAAAATTCAAAACTTTCCTTTATGAATTGTAAATAGTACGCTTGAACGATTGATTCTTCCACCGCTTGATCAATATCTCCTAGAAACAATCCATCAAATTGCTTATAATTCGCCCATAAGACAAGCGATGTATTATTCCGATTGTCTGTTGAATACCCATGTGTTGGATGAAGTGCTTGATAGGTCACACCACCTACTTCATACTCTTGCCCTGCTTGCATCGCAATAACATTAACTTGTTTCTTCCTCGCTAAAAGGATTACCTCCTGATAAGCCTCATCATAAAAATCCAACTTTGGAATAATCAAGGTTCCTATTGTTATCTCACCATTATAATCTTTCATAGCAACACGATTCGATTGCATCTGCTCTAAACACTCAAGAATACCACTAACATGGTCTGTGTCAGCATGAGACAGAAAAATTGTATCAATGTGCCTAATTCCATTTGACTTTAAAAATGGTTTGATACGATATTCATAAACCTGCTTTTGATTTACACTTCCTCCATCAATCATAACTACTTGATCCTGATTTGTAATGATAATGCAATCACCTTGAGATACATCAAGACAGGTAATGGTTAAGTTTCTTGGCAATTTAACTTGTAAAAATAAGAGTAAGAATACAAGACCATACCAGCTAAACCTTTTTTGTTCCATACGATAGATCAGAAAAGCAGCAATCAAAACAAGGTAATAACCGATCATTTGAAAAAGCGTAAGCTTACCAACTAATAACAGATGATATGGTAGTTTTTCTGGAATATGAAGTATAAATGAAAAGAATTGTAGGATATAATAAGTACTACCTACTATAAATTGTCCTAAAGGTATAAAAATAAAAGAAAATAGGCAAGCAAGCAGGGAAGAAAAAACCAAGATAGAACACAATGGTAAGAGAATAAGATTAATAAACAAAGAATACAAAGAGATTTCATAAAAGAAGTAGCAAGTTAGTGGTATCGTGACCAATTGAGTAGATGCACTTAATAAAAAAGCTTTCTTTATCTTTGTTCCTCGCTTATTATCTTGTACAAAAGCATCACATAGTCTTGGATAAATAACTGCGATACCAATAACAGATGCAAAAGATAACAGAAAACCTACATCATAAAGATTAAGTGGTTGAATAAGTAATAGAATAATAGCAGTAAGTGATAATGCTGAAACCATATCATACCATCTTCCAATATAGGTTGATAACATCAACATTGCAAACATTAAGATTGCACGGCATGCAGATACGGAAAATCCAACAATCGCTCCATAAATATACAGAACTATTACTGGGAGCAATGTAGCCACCCATAATGGTGTTGTTAATTTTCGCAGTAATGTATATAGACCATATCCTAACAAAGAGACATGAAGTCCAGAGACTGCCATAATGTGAGCAAACCCATTTTCTTGATATAACTTCTTAACTTCATCTGAAAGCAGTGTCTTGTCCCCAAATAAGATTGCGCTCATTAAACCGGCCTCTTCCTTTGGAAGCAAGGCTTGCATCTGCTCTACCAGACTGCATCGTAGTTGATATACAAAATCATAAAAAAAAGATGTGCTTGAATTTGTAATTGTTACCTCATCAGCAAATACCTTGCACACTACATTTCTAGTTTTATAGTAAGAATATTCATCAAATTGGCCTGGATTAGTTGGTTTCGTTAATGCAGAGATTGTTCCTAGAGTTAAGATCTGATTACCAATGGCGTAGTTGTTATTACAAGTTGTAGAAACGATTGCTCCACGATCCTCATACCACTGGTCTTTTTCATTGTTATATACCTTAATATTCTTAAGCAAAAGCGTGATGTTATCACCCTTATGTTTAATATCAGTTACTTCACCATATACCTCACCATAGACGCTATCTATAAGCTCTGATTCAAATTTACTGATTTGGCTTGCATAATACATGCAAACGAATCCAAGGATAAAAAAGACTGGCCATAAGTACCTATGCCAGTCTTCCTTCGTAAACGGGGTAGAAATCTTTCGTACTATGTTTGGTAAAATCAAAATAAACAATAGCACAATCGCAATTCCTATCACATAAATTGTCTTAATCTGATAACAAAAGATCCCGATAATTAACGAAGCCACCCATCCAAGCAGTGGTCGTTTTATCATATCTTAGCCTCCAATTCTATTTTTCACCTTCAATAATATTAAGATTTCGCTCAAATAGTTGATTCAGCGGAATACTCTTTAGGCTTTCAACTGTTTCTCCGTTTATTGTAAATTGTACTTTATCAATACTTGGTTGTTCTGCAAGTGTATTCACGATAGAATAAATTGTAATGTCAGCATTAATACCTTCCACTGACTGTAGAAATACTTCATTAAAGTCGATGCTACAAATTCCATCTTTTTTCGTAATCTTATTTAATATAGTTCCAACTGGTATCGTACCCTTCATTCCGATTTCTTGCTCAGTTGGTCCATCAATCAGCTGTTCAATAATTACTTGTTCCAGTGCTATATTGCCATCATATTTAACCTGTCGCTGTGATTCAACTAGAGCATTACCTTCCGCATTAGAAAAATATATAGAGATTGTTGCATTCTTGGAATATGATGTCATCTCACCAACACTATCGATGAAATCTTCTGCCTGCATTCGACCTATTAAGGTATCGCCTTTCATCAACGGTAAGCCATTGACAAAAAATTCTACTTCTTTCACCTCATTAATTTGAGTAAATGTTTTCACAATCGCAGCTCTCATTAATACCTCTTCCACACCTTTGACAAGATAGTATTTGTCATCAAAGCTTAACTGGAGCTGTCCTGCCTCACCAAAGTTATACCCTTCAAAACCAACGTCCTTTGGAATTGCTAGACTTAGCTCAGTATTGGATGGTTCTACCTTCATAGCATCCATCAATTCTAGCACATTTTGGGCAGGTGTCGTGCCTTTTATTGCATAATTTTGAGGTATAAGCTTTGTTGCATCCTGATCAATATAATAAATTTTAAATCCAGTGTCTACTTCCTCCTCACTCTCACTGCATCCAGCAAGAACGATAAGCAAACAAAGCACTATGATACCATATGTTTTTTTCATAATTTTTTCTAACTCCTTTGCATATCGAATTTGTGCTTCCATATGCTAAACAAAAGTGTGCTTCGCTAACTCTCACGAGCAATACTTTACAAGCACATCTTTTGTTCCGCGCGGTCGCGTAAACGACATATTCCTAACGCGCTTGTGTAAATCTTAGCGTCCAAACCCTTAAGGAATATAACTAAGAGGAATACGAATCGTAAATGTAGAACCCTCATTCTCCTTACTATATACTTTGATTGCCCCGTTATGCATGAGTACAACATTCTTCGTTATGGATAACCCGAGTCCAGTTCCACCTGTTTGTCTTGCTCTTGCCTTATCTACTCGATAGAATCGATCAAAGATATATCCTTGCACATTATCTGGAATACCGATTCCCGAATCAACTACTTTCACATAAAAGTATTTGTGGTCAGCATTTAATGAAACTCGTACCCAACCATCATCCAAATTATATTTCACTGCATTTTCAATTAAATTAGAAATAGCTAGTGACAATTTTACTTCATCTACCTCAGCAATTACTGAACGAAAGCTTTCAAATATTACTTCAATATTTCTTTTTAAAGCGATTGGTTTTAAACGTTTCAGTATAATCTCAAGGAGTTCATTAATATTTACTTGTGCGATATTCATCTCACCAGTTTTCTTATCCAGTTTTACAAGTGATAATAAGTCATTAATAATATCGTTTTCTCTCTCGATTTCTTCATTAATATCAGACATAAACTCACGATAAATCTCCACTGGCGCATCTTGTTGCATCAATAAAGAATCGGCCAATACCTTAATTGAGGTAATCGGCGTTTTTAGCTCATGCGATACATTGGACACGAATTCCTGGCGTGATTCTTCTAAAGTACGAATCTTTTGAAGCATCTCATTTAAGTTCTCAGAAATCTGTTCAATCTCATAATAACCTTTTATCTTAACTTCATCATCCATGTAGCCATCGGTAACATGCTGTATGGAGGCTACGATTGATTTTAATGGTTTTATCAGTCGCTTGGAATACAAAAATGCAATCATCAATAATATGCAAGTAATTACACTCACATAAATTGTAGTTTGTTCTCTCATATTCGCTAATATCGTATATTCATTATCCAATGAAATATTGATAATAATAACACCGATTGTTGTTTGAATATCTGTTTGAACAATCGGAATTGTCAACTCTGCACGTTTTTTTGTTGCATCCGTTACAGTCGAACTTTTTCCACGAAGAGATTTGATTACTTCGCTAGAAATTAGCACCTTTCCATTCTCTCTTTCATATGTATCGTGTAGGATACAAAGTGACTCATCGACAATAAGGATACGTCCGTTATATTGATTCGCTAGCAAAGATAATTCTGTATTCACCTCAACACCAGTAGACGGACTACTTAAGTATCCAGTAAATATAACTCGATTTGCTAAATTAGTTCCATAAGTCTGTAGATTCGAAATCTTATCATGAATGCTTTGGTTTGTATACGAATCAAACATGAGATTTGTTAAAATGCCGGTTGGAACAATTCCAACCAGCATTAAGGCTATCATAATATGCACGCGCATACTTGTTAAAATTCTTAATTTCTTCTTAATTTTTGAAATAATATCCAACACCCCATTTTGTATGTACATACTTAGGTTCGCTTGGATTTTCTTCAATCTTCTCTCTCAAACGACGTATATGCACATCTACTGTTCTAACATCACCTGGATAATCATAACCCCAAACAATATTAAGCAAATTTTCTCTACTGTATACTTTATTTGGATTCAGAATCAATAACTCAAGCACGTCGAATTCTTTTGCAGTTAAATTAATCTCTTTATCTGCAATAAAAACTCTACGACTTTCACTGTCCATCTTCATATCTCTGTAGGTTATAACTTTAGCCACTTCATTCTCTACGGCATTTCGTGCATTTCGTCTCATAATCGCCTTAATTCTAGCTTTTACTTCAAGAATATTAAATGGCTTTGTAATATAATCATCTGCCCCATATTCAAGCCCTAGAATCTTATTCATATCATCACCCTTAGCGGTAAGCATAATGATTGGCATATTAGAGAACTCGCGAATTTGTTGACAAACCTCAAAACCCGAGAATTTGGGAAGCATAATATCCAATAGCACAACGTCATATTCCTTCTGTTTTGCTGCTTCTACTGCTTCTTCTCCATCGTAGGCGCAGTCCACTTCCATTCCATCTTGCTCTAACGCAAAGCGAAGTCCCTTCACAATTAATTTCTCATCGTCTACGACTAGTACTTTTTTACTCAAATCTTCCACCTCTTTCAACTTACGTTATTTCAAAAGCTCATTCAATCGTTATAAGATCTTTTACGTTTAAAAATGTAGCTTCCTTAACCCCTGCAATCTGCTGTATATCCTCAATTGTCTGAAATCCATTATGTTCGTCTCGATAAGCAATAATTCTTTCTGCTTTTGCTTCTCCGATTCCAGGCAATGTCATTAACTCTTCCTTCGTTGCACAATTGATATTCACACGTTGATTCTTTGCAGAATTCTGATTTTCTGAAACAAAGTCCTGAATTACTAACCCTTTCTCAATTTCTTCTATGCTTGGAATATAGATTCTTTGACCATCTATGAGTAATTGAGCTTGATTAATACAATCTGTAGCGGCATCCTTAGTAAAACCATCTGCTGCCTTTACTGCATCAATCAATCTAGCATTCAATTGTAATTCATAAACATCTGGTTGAACAACACATCCGCAAACGTGTACTACAATTTTCTTAGTAGGTTCTATTGGTATATCAGTTAATATTGACGTTTTAATAAGCGTTTCTTCTGATACACTCTCAGATAAATCTAATGTATCGCTATTTACCACAGCAACCGTATTATGATCTAAATCGGTATTATGATCTAAATCGGTATCCTTATGA
The DNA here is from genome assembly GCA_023410575.1 of Bacillota bacterium. Lineage (GTDB taxonomy): Bacteria > Bacillota > Clostridia > Lachnospirales > Lachnospiraceae > Lachnoclostridium. The sequence goes on from JAEYPP010000090.1 coordinate 31,084, forward strand.
ATCTCTTTTGTAATACTTGTCCCAAGATAAATTACACCTGCAATTATAAAAAAAATTCCTATCAAACATTTCTGAAGAATTTTCTTTCTTTTCATAGAAAACCTCCCATGAAAAGACCATACTCTCAACCAAACTTACATAACTATTGTACCTAATCTATTTTGCTAATACAAGTAGAAAAGATGAAATAAAACCAAATTTTTTTAGGTTTTTCCCTTTAATCCTAGTCTTTCCACTTAAAAGTAAATATTCCTGCAATAATAAGTGCTAAACCAACAATTTTTCTCCACTGAAATGGAACTTTTTCCTGACCAAACATACCAAATAATTCAATGATATAAGCGGTTACCAGCTGCGCTGTGACAATCAACATAGCCGCTCTTGCTGGGCCAAGAGAGCCTACGCTTTGAATCACTGTATAAGTGATAAATGCTCCCAGTGCACCACCGATTAACATATACTTATCTTGAATACGAAACAAAGAACCAATCGTTCCCTCTCTGCCAGTAATAACCCAAGCCAAGATACAAACAATTAACGCCGAAAATTGAACAAATGCCGACGCTATCCATACACTTGTCTGCTTTGTTACACCAGTGTTAAATACCCCCTGCACGCTCATTAACGCTCCTGATATTAATGCAATAATAAATCCCATAGAAAAAACCTACCTTTATGTTAATATAAAGATAGGCTTTCCATTTGAGATTATAATATTACAAACACTGTGAAAGAATTGAAATCATAGCATCCACATCTTGATTGGTAATAACGAGTGGTGGTACAAATCGAATGATATTAGTGCCAGCAGCAACTAATATCAGACCCTTATCCTGGCACTTTTCAATTAAGTCCCTTACTGGTATATTTAGTTCGATTCCTTGCATCAAACCAAAACCACGATGTGCAATAATACTAGTCTTTTCCTTCATTAATTTTTCAATTTGCTCAAAGAGGTAAGAACCAACTTGATTCACATGCTCTAGAATATGAAGCTCCTCATATAAATCAAAAACAACACTAGAAGCCGCTGTAACAAAAGGATTACAAGCATAAGTACTACCATGATCGCCTGTTTCAAATGCAGTGGCTACCTTATCAACCGCAGCAAATGCACCAACTGGTACACCACAACCTAACGCTTTTGCGCTCGTCATAATATCTGGTACAATATTATATTTTTGATAACCAAACATCGCACCCGTACGCCCCATACCACATTGTATTTCATCTAAGATCATGACAATATCTAGTTCGTCACATAGTTTACGAACGCCTTTGATAAAACTTTCTTGGGCAGGATAGAAACCACCCTCACCTTGAAAAGTTTCCAAGATGATAGCGCAAGTTTTATCTGAAACTTTTGATTTCACACTGTCCAAATTATTAAATTCTGCAAATACAACACCACCGATCAAAGGTTCAAATGGTTCACGGTATTTCTTAGTTCCAGTAACTGAAACAGCACCCATACTTCTTCCATGGAACGAATGATCCATGGCAATTATTTCACTATCTTTGGAACCATGTTTTTTGTAATAGTATTTTCTTGCAAGCTTTAGTGCACCTTCAATTGCTTCGGTACCACTATTCGTAAAGAATACTTTATCCATCTGGGAGGCATTTAAGAATTTTTTTGCCGCTTGAACCGTTGGTTCATTATAAAACAAGTTAGATGTATGAAGTAATTTATCAATCTGAGCTTTTAATGTATCTTTATATTTCTGATTGGAATAACCGAGTGCATTCACTGCAATCCCAGCGCCAAAATCCAGATACTTCTTCCCATCTGTATCATATAAATATACACCTTCACCGTAATCTAGTACAATCTCATAGCGATTGTACATTGGCATTAGCATTTGTTTCGCCTCTTCAATCATTTCTTTCATATGGATACCTCCTATCCCTTACTTCTTTAAAACTGACTCATGATCATATAATACTGACTCATCGTTAATAATCGCTGTTCCAATTCCTTTGTTTGTAAAAAACTCAAGCAATAGGCAATGTTCTCTACGACCATCTAATATATGTACTCTTGATACTCCATTTCGTACAGCATCAATACAATTCTTTAATTTTGGAAGCATTCCTCCACCCACAATACCTTCACCAATCAATTGGTCAGCATCTTCTAAAGTAAGAGCTGAGATTAAGGAATTTTTATCATTAAAATCACGATAAACTCCTTCAATATCAGTTAAGAAGGCTAGTTTTTCAGCACCAATTGCAGTAGCAACTGCACATGCTGCATCATCCGCATTAATGTTATAAGCATTGAAATCCTTATCTAATCCAATTGGAGCGATAATTGGAATAAAATCATTGTCAATTAATGTATCAATTAAATCCGTATTTACTTGAGTTACATTACCAACAAATCCAATATCTTGACCATTAACTGTTTTTTTCTCAACGATTAATGTTGCTCCATCTTTACCACTAATACCAGCTGCCTTAACACCCATTTGTTCCACCATCTGAACAAGATGCTTATTAACTTTTCCAAGCACCATCTCTGCAACTTCCATCGTAACCTCGTCAGTTACTCTAAGTCCTTCCACAAATTTAGATTCATGACCAAGTAAAGAAACCCATTTACTGATCTCTTTACCACCACCATGTACGATGATTGGTCGCATACCAACTAATTTTAATAACACAACATCCTTAATTACATTAAGCTGTAATTCAGGATCTAACATTGCACTTCCACCATATTTTACAACAACCCTTTTATTATTAAATTTCTGAATATATGGTAATGCCTCAATTAATGTTTGAGCTTTTACTAAAATTTGATCAACTTCTTTTTCCTGTGTCATTGTATTCTCTCCTCTTATGATCGATAATCTGCATTGATTTTTACATAATCGTACGTCAAATCACAACCCCAAGCAGTTGCTGATTCCTCTCCTGCTTTCATATCCGCAATCACAGTTACCTCTTTTGAAGATAAAATCTTTGCAGCTAGTTCTTCTGAAAACTCTAATGCCACACCATCTTCAATCAATTTTACTTTACCTTCCACACTCTCAAAATATAAGTCGACTGTATCAGGATTAAATTTAACGCCTGAATAACCCAACGCACAGATAAATCTTCCACAGTTCGCATCATTTCCAAACACTGCTGTCTTAACAAGACTAGATGTAATAATTGATTTACTAAGGATAACGGCCTCATCATAAGTAGTAGCATGATAAATCTTTGCTTCAATCAGTTTGCTAGCACCTTCTCCGTCGGCAGCCATTATCTTAGCAAGATTCGTAGATACATAATTTAATGCCTCGCAAAATAGTACAAAATCTGCATCCTTTTTAGTAATTTCTTCATTGCCAGCTAATCCGTTCGCTAGCACTACATATGTATCATTCGTTGAAGTATCTCGATCGACTGAAATCATATTGAAACTCTTCTGCACACTAGCACTTAAAGCTTCTTGTAATAACTCTTTGCTTATTGCTGCATCTGTTGTAACAACACCTAGCATTGTAGCCATATTGGGATGTATCATACCTGAGCCCTTTGCCATTGCACCAATTGTGACAGTTTTTCCTCCAAGTTCAATAGAAACCGCACATTCCTTTGAGACTGTATCGGTTGTCATAATCGCTTCGGCTGCTAGATGTCCTGCTTCTATTGTATCAGCTAATGCTTCCTTTAAAAGCTTCGTTCCTGCTACTATTGTATTCATTGGCATACTTCTTCCAATCACACCTGTCGATGCGGTTAGAACGGTATCTGCTTCAATTCCTAATTGTTTTGCCATCTCTTTTGCCATAGTTTCATTGTCTTGTTCTCCAACGGCTCCAGTACATGCATTAGCTACACCACTATTTAAGATAACTGCCTGTAGTTTCTTTCCACTCTTAATTAAGTCAATATCCCACTTCACAGGAGCTGCTTTTACGATATTCGTTGTAAAGGTACCAGCTGCAACTGCTGGAACTGTTGAATATACCAAAGCCATGTCTTTCTTTTGTTTCTTTATTCCTGCATATACACCGGCAGCTTGAAATCCCATTGCTGCAGTAACACCACCACTTATTGTTTTCATATAAAATCCCGCCTTTCTATATCTTAAGAGTTTACCGATCGATAAATGATATGCCATACGCCCAAGTATTTTTATGCATTAATCTCATCATTTATGCATTAATTTGGTAAAAGTTTTTATAATTATACATCTAAAATAATTATTATGCAAGTATTAATTCATTTTTTTATTTATTACTTTTATGAACAAAAAAAGTGCTTTGCACTCAAAACACTTTTTTCGTTTATCTATTCGTTAACTCCTTTAATACTTTGTATAAATGTGCAATTGGCAATCCAACGATTGTGTAGTAATCCCCTTCAATTCGATTGACAAAGCAAGCAAACCTTCCTTGTATCGCGTAAGCCCCTGCCTTGTCCATAGGCTCTTTTGATTCTATATAAGAGTTAATTTCTTTTTCTGACATGGATGCGATGGACACTTTTGCTTTTTCATAAAATGTTTCATATCGACTTGTTCCATCAGCTTCCTTTACAATCACTGTAACTCCTGTGTATACTTCATGATCTCTTCCTGCAATGGTTCGTAGCATCATTGCCGCATGTTCTTCATCTTTTGGTTTGCCAAGAATCGATTGTTCCACTGCAACTACGGTATCTGCTCCTATAACAATAACAGGTCCATCTTTTTGCGAGGCTATGTCCTCAGCCTTTACTCTCGATAGTTGCATAACAAAATCACTTGGTAAATCCAAAGTCGATATTTCCTCTTTCAGTGAAGGTTCGATTGTAAATTCAAATCCAACTTGACTTAGTATTTCTTTTCTTCTTGGGGAACCAGAGGCTAATATAATAGGGTACATAAAATTCCTTTCATAATAACTAATTCACAATTTTTTTTGACTTCACTGGACGAATATTAAAAGGTAAGCATTCCACTAGTTCTGGTTGTAACCGTGTCTTAGCAAAAAGACGATCATACTTTGGAACATACGCAATACAATACATTATAACTGATAATAATACCGAATAGAAAAAGTCAACGATAGAATGTTGCTTAACAAAAACGGTAGACATACAAATTGATGTACTAAGTATGACAATACTTGCAGTAAGCCATTTCTTCTTATTTAAACGTGAACATTTTAATACTGCTATCGCTACACCGATGGAATTAAAGCAATGAATACTCGGACAAACATTCGTACCAGGGTCAATATTATAAATAAACTTTGTCATATTCATTAAGATATTATCTCTTCCTAAGGTATTTAAATCCGGTCGAAAATATACACCGGTTGGATATATCGAATATGCGATCAAACAAATAGTCATCCCAATAAACAAAAACATACAGATACGATAGTATTCTTCACGTGAAGTAAAGAAAAAATATGCAATTGCAAGTGGTACATATGGAAACCATATATAATATGGAATGATAAACCATTCATTAAATGGAATATACTGATCCAAAGATATTTCAATTGCATGAAAGGAATCCGCACTTATCTGCCCCAAATAAAAAAACCAAACTAAATAAATAATAAAATACAATAGTATCCAACCATGATTTAACTTCTTAATAAATTCTTTCATTCTAATCTCCCTTTTACTATTGTTAAAACTACTCGCTTATACGTCATTAGTCTTAACAATTTTACCTATGTAAACACTACGTAACATTCTAACATAACCATCTTACAAAATATATAGTATAAAGTAATAAAATTGATTAAGAATTTATTAAAAAGGTATTGAAACTATTTTAGTTTTGATGTATATTTATAACATTCAATTGATTTTTATTCAATAAAGGAGGAAATTACGATGAAAGAAAAAGTTATTCTCGCATATTCTGGTGGATTGGATACCACTGCTATTATTCCTTGGTTAAAGGAAAATTATGATTACGAAGTTATCTGCTGCTGTATCGATGTTGGTCAGGGCAATGAATTAGATGGGCTTGAAGAAAGAGCAAAACTTTCAGGAGCTACAAAGTTGTACATAGAGCATTTAACCGATGAATTTGTTGATGAATATATCATTCCATGCGTAAAAGCTAATGCTATTTACGAAAATAAATATTTACTTGGTACTTCTATGGCAAGACCTGTAATCGCTAAGAAATTAGTTGAGGTTGCTAGAAAAGAAGGTGCTGTTGCTATTTGCCACGGTGCTACCGGTAAAGGAAATGACCAAGTGCGTTTTGAATTAGGTATCAAGGCATTGGCACCTGATTTAAAGATTATTGCACCTTGGAGATGTAATGACACTTGGAAGATGTCTTCACGTGAAGAAGAAATTGAATACTGTAAAGCACATGGAATCGATCTTCCTTTCGATGCAAGCCATAGCTATAGCCGTGACCGTAACTTATGGCACATCAGCCATGAAGGACTTGAATTAGAAGATCCAGCAAATGCACCTGACTACGACCATTTATTAGTGCTTGGCGTAACACCTGAAAAAGCTCCGAATGAAGGTGAGACACTTTCTCTTACTTTTGAAAAAGGTGTTCCTGTTGCATTGAATGGAGTTAAGATGAAGGCTTCTGATATTATTACAAAGCTAAATGATCTTGGTGGAAAACATGGTATCGGTATTGTTGATATCGTAGAAAACCGTGTGGTTGGTATGAAATCCCGTGGTGTTTATGAGACTCCAGGTGGAACAATCTTAATGGAAGCTCATACACAGCTTGAAGAATTAATTCTTGATCGTGCAACGTTAACCTGTAAAAAGGAAATCGGCAACAAATTTGCGGATGTTGTATATGAAGGAAAATGGTTTACACCACTTCGTGAAGCTTTACAAGCTTTTGTTGAAGTAACTCAGCAATATGTTACTGGTGAAGTTAAGTTAAAACTTTACAAAGGAAATATCATTAAGCAAGGAACAACAAGTCCATATTCTTTATACAACGAAAGTATTGCTTCGTTTACAACTGGCGATCTTTATGATCATCATGATGCAGAAGGCTTCATTAACCTATTCGGTTTATCCTTAAAGGTTCGTGCAATGAAGATGGCAGAAGTTGCTAACAACGAAGAGAAATAGGAACAAAACTGGGGTTACCTGAAATCTAATTTCTTATAAGATTTCAGGTAACCCTTTTTATGTTTTGATATAATTATACTATCGATATTGGGCTATCGCATAAAGCGACAGCCCTGAGTAAGAAATGGTCAATCACAACATCTCTCACAACAACGTCTGCATCTTTCTCTGTCCCTGTCTCTGCTACAGCCACAACCTCTGTCTCTGTCATCTCTGTCTCGGTCTCTGTCTCTGTCACAGCCACAATCTCTGTCTCTGTCATCTCTGTCACAGTCACAATCTCTGTCTCTGTCACAGCCACAATTTCCGTTTCTACCGCAGCAATTACCACAGCGATTACCAAAGCAATTGCCAAAGCAGTTACCACAGCGGTTGCCACAGCGGTTACCACAGCAACCATTGAAAAATCCAAAACAATTATTATTGAAACAACACATATCATTCACCTCACATTAATTATTAATAGTAATTAATACTATCACTATAATCTATGCCAATATTCTACAATTAGTGACAAATAATAAAATAAAATGTCATATCTTATCTTTCGAATTTCATTTGAATATGATTAAACATTGAAGCACAAAATTTCATATGCTATAATTGAAGAAACGTTGTTTTATGTTAATATTGAGATTTAGTTTAAGGAGACAAATTTATGAATTATGGATATTTCGATGAAGTAAACAGAGAGTACGTTATAACAAAGCCAAATACGCCTGCACCTTGGGCCAACTATCTGGGTTCACCAGAATATGGTGCAATCATCTCAAACAATGCTGGCGGATACAGCTTTGTAAAAAGTGGTGCAAATGGTAGAATTTCAAGATATATATTTAATCAAGAAGATAAACCAGGACGTTACCTTTATTTAAGAGATGATGATGCAAAAGATTATTGGTCAGCTTCTTGGCAACCAGTTGGGAAAGATTTGAATACATATAAGAATGTATGTCGCCATGGTACAGCCTACACAATCATTAGCGCAGATTATGCTAACATACATAGTGAGGCATTGTATTATGTACCACTGAATAAAACACATGAAGTTTGGAGATTAAAGGTAACGAATAACGATTCAAAAGAACGTTCCATCTCTACCTTTGGTTATATAGAATTTACGAATGAAGATCATTATGAAAATGATCAGGTGAATTTACAGTATACTCTATTTATTACTAGAACATATTTTAAAGGGAATAAGATTCTTCAAGTAATTAATGAAAATGATTGTAAAGATGAACAAGGTACTAACCATAGAGAACGTTTCTTTGGTATGGTTGGACAACCTATCACCTCTTATAATGGAGATAAAACTTCATTTATCGGTAACTATCATAGTTATGGTAATCCAATTGCAATAGAGAATGGTCAATGTGATAATACATTAAACTACAATTCCAACAGCTGCGGCGCACTTCATTCTGCAGTTAAGCTAGCACCTGGTGAGACGAAAGAGTTCATTTATGTGTTAGGTAAGAAAAATGACAAAGAATCCTCAGAAATCTTAAAGCAATATGAAGCTGCTGGTGCTGTTGATGCAGAATTAGAAGAGTTAAAATCTTACTGGCACACTAAATTAGAAAACTTCAAAGTGAATACTCCAGATGCAAACTTTAACAGCATGATTAACACCTGGAACGCATATCAATGCTTTATGACATTTATCTGGTCAAGAGCTGCTTCTTTTATCTATTGTGGCTTAAGAAACGGTTATGGTTATCGTGATACCGTTCAGGATATTCAAGGTGTAATTCATCTTGATCCTGAAGCTGCTGCTGATAAAATTCGCTTCATGTTATCTGCTCAAGTGAATAATGGTGGTGGTTTGCCTTTAGTAAAATTTGATCATAATGCAGGTCATGAAGATACTCCAGATGATATGTCTTATGTACAGGCAACCGGACATCCTGCTTATCGTGCAGATGATGC
>JAEYPP010000014.1 GCA_023410575.1 Bacillota bacterium
AACTTTGAATTCTGGCTTTTTATATCTCTCTCGAAATCTGACCTTTCTTGGTAGATCGATATTCCGGACATCAAATAGACAAGCATCAATGTAGTTATACATCGTCTTTTCACTGCACATAAGTTCATCCTTATGATTGATATAATAATGTGGGCTTTCTCTGCATCATAAAAGGTCTTCACTAAAGAACATTTACCGTTCTCTGTGCAGCCATTGCATATGTAGGGAGCGCGGAACCTAGCCCAGCAGACTTCTTCTACATAGTCAGGACAGCTTTGATTACAAAGACTACAGTTTTTACAGTAAATGACGCTTCGAGAGCAGTTTCCATCGCAGATTCTCCGTCGATTACAAGTCCTACGATTTTTACAAGTATTATGAGTCTGGCCTGGATAGCCTGTTGCAATCTCAGAACTATAGTTACGAACTTCTCTGGGGCTTTATTTTAATATATCTCTTAACAACCATATTCTAATTATGTAAATTTTACATTCTCTTTTAAAAAACAAACCAGTTGCTCTGCTGATTTCCTCTTATGCTATTTTAGCGGAGCTCTCTCCCACTTATCTGTTTCACTATTTTTAGTAAGTTTTAAATCATACTCACTACCATTTTTAAAATAAATAGCATCACATGCTTCAGGTAACTCTAGTACTACTTTGTTATTCGCTCCAAGTGAGCTATTGATCCCGCCAAATGTATTATAGAATGTTATGTAAGCATCTTGATCTTTCCACTTCACAGAATAACGGCCTATAAACCCGATTGAACTGCTTACGCCGACCTGCATTTCGATACTTGAATTATCTTCCATCACCATGTATTCGCCTAAAAAAACTCCGTTGATTGGTACAAACCCACTAATAGTAAAAAGGATAACAAGTACTCCCAAAATAGCAGCTACAATCAAAAGTATCTTTTTCATTTGCTTCCTCCAAGAATCCTTTGTTTTCCCGCCAGTCCCCAATTTTCATTCGGAGGCTCGTTTATAACAATAAATACATCCGTTGGCTGTATCCCTAACTTTTCATAGAGCTCTTTTACGATTTCTTCATAAATCCTTGCTTTTTGCTCTTTTGTACGTCCTTGAAACATTGTAATCTCTATCATTGTAAAATTGTCAGTTTTGCTTTCACTTTTTTCAAAGAATTCCTCTTCAATTTCGTATAACCTTTGAAATCTATCCCCGCTTTCAATCTGAATCGCATTTACTAGTGCCTTATGTACAGCGTCCATTACTTTCTTTTTATACTCATTGTCTTTTCCCTTAATGATTTCAATACGAACTAATGGCATTTTCTCATACTCCTTTAAAATAAAATTAAATACTAATGTATCTAACTAATCTCGACCTAAGCAACCAATCTTTGTTTTGCGTTAACATGTTTGTCTTCCCCCTTATACGATGATAATATTTATGAAACCTTTTTACCATCTGATTAATCTTCTGTTACTCTAATAATTCTTTTTCTTTCTCGCTGATTCCAAATGGACATACTGCCATGCACAACCCACAGGCATCCATTCGACCAATCTTTTTTATGTATTCGCTTCTATATTTGTAACAAAAACGATAATCTATAATATTTTTTCGTTGTTCACTTATATGCCACATGATCCCTTTTAAAGCATGACATGGACAGATGTTGATACATAGATTACATCCGATCGGACATTCACTTTTTTCTATCACTTTCCCATACTCAAATACATCATTAATCAGAACCACAGATAGTCTAACTCGTGGACCATATTCTCTTGTAATAAGAACATCATTTTTACCAATCCAACCTAACCCTGCATGAACTGCTGCATATTTAAATGAAAACTCAGTAGTTGGTATGTAATATTCTAACCCGCTTACTTTAAGTATGTCTTCCAACTCACTTATAATTTGGTCCGATTCCGTTATTGCCTTAACTATTCCGTTTTCAAATTTGTTTTCTGAATAATCACTTAAAGTAATTGCTCTCCATAAGGTACCGCAAAAACCAAGGCCGACTTATAATTCTCAGAAAACTTACTATATGAAATATCGGCATAACTATATAGAATAGATGTGTGAGATTTAAAAATCTTATCTATCTGATTTTGGAGTGGTGATTGATTCATTAATTTACTCCTTCTTACTCTTTTAGTTTTTCTTTTCCATAAGGAACATTGCTGGCTTTTCATCATTTAACTCACCAACAATAACATATCCTAATTGCGTGTACAATTTTACCGTTGGTGCACTCGCCTTACTTGTAAAAAGACAGAATAATGATGAATTTTTAAATTCTTTCTCTATTGCATTCATCAATTCATTACCAATACCTTTTCTTCGATACTCAGGATGAACAACGAGTCTTCCGATATGACATTTATTATTTTCATCTGTATATGCTCTTACGGAACCAACGATTTTATCATCCATCACACATTTTAAAAATATTGATCTCTCAAATTCTTCTTTCATTTCCTCATAAGTTTGAGTCATTGGTTTAATATTAAAATTATTCTCTGCTTCTGCAATCTTATAGAATGCATCTCTTTGTAATTGCAAAATAAATGGTAAATCTTCTTTGCTAGCTTTAGAAATATTATACTTCATAATTTCTCATAGGATATATACCCTATATTCACCTCCACAATAATTTTTCTGCATAATTAATAGTAATCGATTTTATTCTCTTATGTAATTTCGCATTTATTATGTATCAATTTACGCTTTATCGTTATTCAGAGGCACTGTTTTAAATACTTTTACGTTTAAAGCAACTCAGATTAAATTGTAAGTACTCTTTTAATATATATTTTTATATACTACTAGATTTCTATTCTAGTTGCAAGAAAAAGTCTATTATTCACGTTTTAAGTTATATTGCATTAGGAAAAATTTCAGTCACTTAATATATTGCTTTACTCCACCACTTCAGACTCAACACATCATTTTGAATTTATAATTTCATTAACGTATTGTGTTACATCTTCTGTATCAAAATAATCTTCACGCTTTATATTCATAAAAAATTTTAGTTTCGAATTACTATAAAGTTTACTCAGCTTCACTTGTATACCTAATGGTAGGGTTGTATCCGCATCCGAGCTAATAATATAAACAGGACAACTTATACTTTTTGCATATTGGGACGCCATAATATTATTTGATATAAAAACTTTTAAAGGTCCCCAAAAGATTGGTATGATCTGATTATACAAATCAGATACATCTCGATAACCTGCTGCCAATACCAATGACTTGCATTCCCGTACACTCGCTAAATATGATGCAATACCCGTGCCATAACTATAAAGGAGGCACCTCTCTCGAAGTGCCTCCTTTTTGTTTTCCCGCCAGTCCCTTAATTATTTCAATACGAACTAGTAAATCTTCTCTCTCCTAAAATTTAGTTAATTCTTATTTTTTCTCTTCGTCATACGGTTTTCATCGATGATTTCCTGTGGTGTTTTCTCACTAGACGGATTCTCGCTATAATAGGCATCAATAATTCGATCTTGGTGCAATTCAACTATCAGCATCAAAATAGCAAAGAGCTCGATTAATGCACCTACCACAGCAGAGAATATGATAACTCCCCCAATGAATTGAAACTTTATTATAGTATTTATTACGCCTAATCCAATGGGAATTATCAGAAGAAACAATAAGCCAGTTCCTATGATACGTCCACCATAAGAATTACTGTTAATCTTCTTCATTGTTTCACTCCCCCTTGCATACAAATTAGGCAACTTTATAAGTATTTACTAGCTTCTTTCATACTTAATTTAGATAGCCTATCCTTATGATTGTCAATAAAATTACGTACCCATGTAGGATTGGTCCTACTATAATCCCGTAAACTCCACCCTATTGCTTTATCGATGTATGAAGCCATCTTTTTACCCTGGATATCATCTTTATACTGTTCTACCTCATCAAACATATTCTCATACCACATACAAGCTCACCCCTTACTTCTCAGATAACCATTTCTTGCATTGGTTTATTTTAATACTTGTATCATATCCATATTCTTTTCCCATATCTTCTAGCATACTACAAGGAAAAATCTCACACTCACCACAAAAATTCAACTTCTTTTTCTCACAGCATTGTTTTACCTCACATACTCCCCATACTGGTTGAGACATATTGAGGCATCCCTTACAATTCCATTTTCCTTTGTTTTCACATTTGTTACACTCTACTCCGCATCTCGATTCAATCATATCATATCCTCCTGTTAAAATATTTTTGCTTATATAAGGCCTTGCAAAAATATAGATGCGAAATTTTTGTACAAGATACGAGTAATATAAAATATTTTACTAATTTCTTCTAGGTTAACGATTCTAAAACTTTATTATACCATACTCTATCTGGCTTTACTTCTGGCATATGGCTATATAAATATTTAATTTTACTCCGAACTTTTTCATCAAATATATAATCTTTTCCAAAATCCTTAATAGATTCAACTATTTCTTTCGTTTTTTGTTGGTTATCATCGTGAGATTGTCTAAAATTTATCCAAGCTTTGCATGAACATGGATTTCTTTCATTTAACAAATTACAATGATCTGAAAAAAATGCATCAATATTCTTTCTTGCTCTATGTAATAGTCCTTTTGTTGCATTTTCTGAAAGTTCTATCATTTCTGAAGTTTCCGCCAATGACATTCCAAACATATCGATAAGTGAAAAAACTATCCTTTGATTCAAAGTGAGTTTTCTAGCCATCGCATAAAAACAGCCATTCTGTAACTGTCTTATCTCATCCGCAACTACTACTTCTTCTTCTGGACCAGGTATTGGGCGAGATATCATGATTCCTTCCTGTTCTAGTTCTTCTGTACTTTCTACAAAGCTAAGTAATTTGGCATCATTTTTACGACACTCCATAAGAAAACAATGATAGCAAATGGTTCGTATCCATTTTTTTATCGCTCTATCTTCTTTTAATTGATGTAAATTCTTATATACCTGTAGAAATGTTTCCTGAGTAATATCTTCCGCTTTTTGTGGATGACAAGAAAGTCTCATGGCAAAATTGAATACGTATTGATAGTATTCTTCCATAATAGTCTCGAATTTCATCTCATAATACCAACCCTTCTTCTATTCTTATTGCTTAAATTATAGATTAGCCCATTCTTCTCTCGTAATTGCATATACCTTCGTAATTTCGTTCACATCATCCTCGAATTCATCCACTTGCTTACAGCCCCAAGAAATTGCGGCTTTATATGATGGTTCATTTGTATACTTCATATATGAATAAATAATATTAAATGGAGTATTATGAAAAGTCCAATCTCTAACACCAACTGCCGCTTCCTTCGCATATCCTTTTCTTTGCTGATCTGCTCTTATATGATAGCCGATTTCAGGTCTTATCTGACCATTGATAAGTTGCATTGTTAATCCACAATCACCAATCATCTCGCCTGTTTCTTTCAAGCAAACCGCCCATAATCCAAAACCAAATATCTGATATCTCTCTATATTTCTATTTATCCATCCCCTTACTCTATCTTCATCAAAAGTATATGGATAATGTTGCATTATATCTGAATCAGTCAAGATTTGATAAAGGGCATCGAAGTCCTTTTCTGTCATCTCTCTTGAAATTAATCGTTTTGTTTCAATCACCATTCTTTTCACTCCTACAACTTCGAATATCTAATTACTCTCGCCAATGCTCTGAACCATCTCTAGCTCTATGTATAATATAATCGCGTAGTGCTTCCTCATTATCTATAACAACTCTATGTCATTGTTCGATAAGAATCTTTTTGCATTATCAATCAATTCATCTCGGCATTCCTTTGGACCGATCACCTTTACTTTATCTCCAAAACTTAGTAATAGCGCCTTCCATAATCTTTCCTTAGCTGGAACATCAATAAATACTCTACACTTTGTCTTATTAACATACTCCATTGCACAGTCCGGAAAATACTCACTCATCAACCCCTTATCTGTTTCATCGAAATGAACTTCTATATGAATGCAAGTTTTTATATATGCTTCTTCCGACTCTTTCATTCGGTCTTTAATATTCCCATGATGTGTATCATACTTTTTTGACTTAACTTCCAGATTGCTCATTCTAGCTACTTTATAAGTTCTATATTCTTTTTTTTCATTTTCATAAGAAAATAAGTACCAAGCATACCATTTATAATGAATTGCCAGTGGTTGCACCATAGGATTCGAAAGTTTTCCACTTGCGTTTCTGTAATCAAATTGTACATAATTCTTTTGCTGTATTGCTTGTTCTAATATGCCATTCAGATCCTGAACTTGATTATTTTCCTTAGTCACACTAAAATCCCAAAATATCTTTTGACCACCTTCTTTTTCTACAATCACATTGTATTTATCGATCAAAGAATCTAAAATATCACTTGAATAAGCAGATGCAAGACTTTCTAGCGCCTTAATAATTAATTGCTGTTCTTCTGCTCTAACATCTATATTTTTCATCTTATAATTAGGAAGAATGGAATATCCACCATTTTTTCCTGTATCTGCATACACAGGAATTCCAATTGAGGAGATACTAATGATATCTCGCTGTATTGTTCTTACCGATACTTGATATCGTTTTGCAAAATAACTTGCAGGAACATGATCATGATGTAAAAGATATATAATAATACCAAGAATGCGATCAACTTTCATTTTATCTACTTTACCTTCCCATTCTCCAAATTTTCCTAACCACTTACGAGCTAAATAAATCTGAACAATAGCTCTATCATAATAACATACAATGCTTCTTAGATTGCTTTTACTACCTACCACTTCTATTCACTGCCATATTATATAAATATTTTTATAACAGCTACCATTGTAATAGTCACCAATACAGCCAGAAATGCAAATCCAACCACTATCACTATTTTCTGATAAGGTCTTTTCCCTTCTTCCCTTGCTTTTTCTATCTCATTCAAGCTTTTTCCTTCTGAAAATGCAAGAATTTCTTTATACGTTTGAATGTCATGTTTTTTCTTGAATCTCTCAACTCTTATTGCATAATACATACAGAATCCGAATATCAACAGATACAATACGAAACCATACCATTTTCCATATATCAAAAGTGGTACAGGCAAAATAATCTCTGCCAAAAGTAATATTGTAAATACTAAGCTGTCTCTCTGAAAAACAGCATTTTCCTGTGTATCAATTGTTCTCTTCATCTTTTCTAAGTCTCCTTTGATTAAATTATCAAGAGAGATTCGAAAGATTTCACTTATCAGCACTAAACTTTTTACATCTGGATAGCTCTTATCATTTTCCCAATTCGATATCGTCTGTCTAGAAACATATACTCTTTCTGCTAATTCTTCCTGTGATAAATTCGCACTCATCCGATATTTTTTTATTTGCTTTCCAAGTTCCATCTTTGTCACCTCCTTGTAACTGTAGCATAATCAAAAAAGCTAACTATGGCTATCAAAAGCCCTTGACATTTCACGATTCCATACTGTCAAAAGATTTTGACACACGCTCCAAACTTTCTATTACTATAATAAAAGGCCTCTTATGATTTATATTTTATCATAAAAGACCTAATAAAACCTTAGTTCTTCATATTTCAGTAATAATTTTTTTGCCATAAGAAGTCTATTGATTATCAACTCCCTTAACAACATTGACAGAAAACAATCCATCTCTATTGCAGTAAAAAAGAATCTTCTTTACTCCACGTATTTTAAATCTAGCTTCTGCATTACCTTCCGGATAAAGCTTAGTCATTTGAATCTTATCAGACGATAATGTAGCAATAAAAGAAACATAATGTTGTTTCGTCATGTCATGATCTACACGAACATAATATTCATCTTCCACTCTTTCAATATGCATCTTATGGTTCTTGTCTGTATCTTCTGCCTGACACGGTGTGAGTAATACCCCATGACAGTGGATAACAGCTTCTCCCATACTATGAATGACATTTCCACAAACGGGACATATATAGAAATTTGAACGCATCATATTAGCTGCTACATTCACATTGTTAACCGCATTCCCAGAAATGAGTTCTGTAATCGACACCCCAAAAACCTTTGCTATTGGTTCTAATAAAGAAATATCCGGATATCCTTTCCCAGTTTCCCATTTTGAAATAGTCTTATCCGAAACGCATAACCTTCCAGCAAGTTCTGCTTGTGTCAAATGATTTTTCTCTCGCAATTCTTTTATAACTGCTCCTGTTATATACTGATTCATTCTTATGTACCTCCTATGCAAATATCATAAGCATACAAAGAGACTTTTACTACCTACGAAAAGTAGACTTACAACCTCAAGGATTCACATGCTTTCAAACTCTGTGTACACCTAGATTTTGAAGGTGGCTTAGGATTTTTATCTTTTTTACTTCTTTGCATTTGATTTCTTTTCAAAGTTACTTAATCGATAGTATCTTGTTTTTTATTCTCATACATGCTTGCGTATGCATAATCCAATGTCTCGAAAATGGCATATGTATTAGTCCTCTAATATCTTTCTTGCACCAATAGTCTATCAGCCAGTATGAATTTTCATCTTTACTAACAACATCTAAACTTTCCACATACTGCTTTTGAATTTCTGTAATCTTTGTCTTTATTTCTTCAAAAGTAAGTGATTTAAGAATAGCTGTCGTTGCTTTATCCACATCAATAATATACTGATACAATTCATCAATATTTAACTCTCTTGAAAAAGTTGCTATATCCTCCCCCACAAGTTCATTTCCCGTAGTAATAATAGAAGAACCTATGCGAATTTGATAGCCATTAGCAAAGAAAACCTGTTCATCATTTGCAATAAGTGAATGCGCAACAATATCTTCAATGCGAAAAATATGCCACAAAGAATATGCAATCGTTTTGCTATGATAGCCATTGGCATTCATAAACGGAATTGCCGAAAAATCATCATAACACAACTCTTGCTTCATCTCTAATAACTGCTGCATCAATTGTTTTCTCAATTCAAGTAAAGAATCTATCCCTAAATTGAAAGAATCTTTTTTCTTAAGTTGCGATTGTATAAGTTTATTTAGTTCTGACCAATCTTTATTCATAAAAACTCACCGTCCACTTCAAATAATCACTTGCTTTCAGGCTCTCCACAAGTCCGAAATTTACAAACCATCATTACACTCATTTCAATTATCCAGTATGTACAGACTAGCTGAACCAATGTTATCAGAATGTTATCATGTTTTTGGCAAAGAAGAAATTCTTTTTTACAAATAAATCAATCTATAAAGGCGGTGAAACCTGAAAGTTTCAAGTGTTTAGTAATCTTTAGGATATGGTTCAATCCCCAGTGAGTACTTTACCTCATTCAGTAATTCATCCTCTGTCAAATCATATGGAAAAGGGTCTGCATCCCCCATAATATTTTTCATCAGTCCATCATATGTTCCACACTCTATAACCAAAAATGGCTTACCCCTCTTATCCACTTATCAATGTAGTACTCCGTTTTAATTGCTGCGTTACACTCCGCTATTTCTTTAGTTCCATTGATATAATCTGCATACATATCCCACAGGTCAATATCGTACCCATCCATCACTTCATCCTCTAGAATCCATGATTAATAAGGGTAATATAATCTAAATTAGACAATACACATAAAGAAACCTCGGAAACCCTTATATTGAGCATCCGAGGTTTTAATCCGTTATTCGAACTCAATCGTAGCTACAGGTTTCTTTGTCAACTCATAGCACACTCTGTTTACGCTAGGAACTTCGGCTGTAATTCTATCCACGATTTTCTCAAGAATATCGTAATCGATTCTCTCGATGGTTGCAGTCATTGCATCGATCGTATTTACGGCACGAATGATAACCATGTAACCCATGCTTCTTGCGTTGTTTCTTACACCAACTGCTTTGAAATCAGGGATAACTGTGAAGTACTGCCATACCTTCTTATCAAGACCTGCTTTGGCAAATTCATCACGAAGAATTGCATCTGCCTCGCGAAGTGCCTCAAGACGATCTCTAGTGATTGCTCCAAGGCAGCGTACACCAAGTCCAGGGCCAGGGAAAGGCTGACGGTATACCATTTCAGCAGGTAATCCTAGTTCTACACCACAAGCACGAACCTCATCCTTGAACAGCTGCGCTAGAGGCTCAACCAATGAAAATTGTAAATCCTCAGGAAGTCCACCTACATTATGATGTGACTTAACACATTTTGCAGTCTTAGTTCCAGATTCAATGATATCAGGATAGATTGTTCCCTGTCCTAAGAAATCAATTCCGTCCAACTTTCTAGCTTCTTCTTCAAATACACGAATGAATTCGCCACCGATAATCTTTCTCTTTTCTTCAGGATCAGCCACATTTTCTAGTTTTCCTAAGAATCGATCAGTAGCATCTACATAAATTAAGTTTGCATTCAACTGATTTTTGAAAACTTCAACAACATTCTCAGACTCATTCTTTCTCATAAGACCATGGTTAACATGAACGCAAACCAGTTGCTTTCCGATAGCCTTTAGCAAAAGTGCAGCAACTACAGAAGAGTCAACCCCGCCAGACAATGCTAAAAGAACCTTCTTGTCGCCAACCTGACGACGAACCAGTTCTACCTGATCTTCGATAAAGTTCTTCATATTCCAGTTAGCCTCTGACTTACACTCGTCAAATACAAAAGCTTTCATTGTTGCATCATCAGGAATCTGAGTAAAATTCTTCTCACACTTTGCAGTTGGGTGATCGATAGCCATAACCGGATATCCACACTCATATATTGCAGGGTTCACATCAACAGGCGCGCCGTCCACAACCCTGTTCTCGCCACCGCTTAAAATAATACCCTTAACATTTTCCAAAGCCTTTAATTCGCTTGGGGTAATGTCGTGCGGATGAATCTCGCTATACACTCCCATACTACGAATCTGTCTTGCAATCACGGTATTTTCCGTGCTGCCCATGTCCAAAATGACAATCATGTCTTGTTTCATTGTCTCCTCCATTCCGGTACTACAAGTGCCGTCATATCACTTTCTGTGTGTCTAACGCCATTATAGTATAAAATTCTACACACGAAAAGAGGTTCTTTCATATTTTTTAACATTTATTCCAAAACATTCATTTAAAATATTTTGTTTTTTTCAAAAATATATTTTCTATTGTGGAAAATTGTGTTAAAGTAGTGTCGTTGGATATTTCAATCGCACCTATGGCAAAGGAGAATTCTATGAATAAGATTTATGAAGGAAAAACAAAAGACGTTTACGGTCTTGACAATGGCAATGTAATGCTAAAATTCAAAGATGACTGTACCGGAAAAGACGGCGTATTTGATCCAGGTGAGAACTCAGTTGGTCTCACGATCGAAGGTATTGGTAAAGCAAATTTAGAGACCTCTGTTCACTATTTCGAGCTTTTAAAGAAAGCAGGCATTAAAACTCACTATATAAGTGCTGATGTTGAAAATGCTACGATGGAAGTTCTTCCAGCAACCGTATTCGGTCACGGTCTTGAAGTTATCTGTCGTTTGGTTGCTACTGGAAGCTTTATACGTAGATATGGTGAATACATACAAGATGGTACTAAATTAGAAGGTGGTTATGTAGAATGTACCTTTAAGAATGACGATTTGGGCGATCCTCTTGTAACTGGTGAAGGACTTGCAGCTTTAGGCGTTATGACACCAGCTATGTTCGAGAGCATGAAGGAACAGACCCTAAAGATTACCAAGATTGTTGCTGATGATCTTAAGTCCATCGGGCTTGATTTGTGGGATATAAAATTTGAATTTGGTTACAACAACGACGAAGTTATCTTGATTGACGAAATTGCTTCTGGTAATATGCGTGTTTATAAAGATGGTAAGATTGTTGAGCCTGTAGAGTTAACCAAGTTAATTCTTAATAGATAAGATTATTTAAAAAATAAACTAGAATTACACGAAGTAAAGCTACAGCCCTTAATATTACTGGGCTGTAGCTTTTCTTTGTGTTACTCAAACTCGGCAAGATGTTGACTGTAAGCGCCTAATAATAATACGTTAGTTAAATAATTAGAAAGTGGAGTATTTCACTACCACTTTCCATTTACATTAAATATTTAGAGCATTTTACTCCATTTTATTTGCACAAGTATCGATTACTTC